>DATDOE010000014.1:0-8201 GCA_035293405.1 Vicinamibacterales bacterium
CTGGCCCGCGGCCCGGGCCAGCCCCGCGTAACTCAGGTGCACCGCCCCGTCCTGGACCGCCACTGCCTCGGGTCGGGCCGCCACCTGCGCCGCCACCAGCGCCGGGATCGTCGTCAGGCCCGCGTCCCCCGGCCACGGCCCCTGCCACGCCTCCAGTACCGCCGTCCGCTCCGCCGCCGACAGCAGCGCCACCGCTCCCACCCGCTGCTGCGGATCGGCGACCACCGCCTCGACCATCCGCACGAAGGCGGCGACGATGCGTTCGGCGGTGGCGCGGGTGAACAAGTCGGTCCGATACTCGAGCGCACCGGCAATGCCCGCTGCATTCCCCCTCGAGTCGTATCTCTCCTGAACGGTGATGGACAGGTCGAACTTCGCCGTTCCCATCTCGAACGGCTGCGATTCGACGTCGACTCCAGCGAGTCCCCCGGACACTGGCGGAGTGTTCTGGACCGCGAGCATCACTTGGAACAGCGGGTGATGAGCCAGAGAGCGACTCGGATGCAGAACCTCGACGAGCCGCTCGAACGAGACATCCGCGTGCGCGAACGCGTCGAGCGCGCTCTGTCGCACACGCTCAATGAGCTCCTGCGCGGACGGGTTCCCTGACGTATCCGTCCGGATGACCAGCATGTTGACGAAGAAGCCGACGAGCCGTTCGAGCGCGGCGTCAATGCGGCCCGCAATCGGTGACCCGATCGGAATGTCCGTGCCGGCACCAAGTCGTGTGAGGAGGGCCGCGAGCGCAGCGTTCAGAACGATGAACAACGTCGCGCGTTCCGCTCGCGCCAGGTGCATCAGGCCACGATGGAGTTCCGCGGATAGATACAACGACACGATGTCACCCTGGGTGCTCGCGACGGAGGGACGCGGCCAATCCGTCGG
The DNA here is from genome assembly GCA_035293405.1 of Vicinamibacterales bacterium. Taxonomy (GTDB): domain Bacteria; phylum Acidobacteriota; class Vicinamibacteria; order Vicinamibacterales; family UBA2999; genus Gp6-AA40. Next base: position 886 of record DATDOE010000014.1, read on the forward strand.
CAACACCAACGCCTCCGGACTCTCGCCCAACGCCTGCTTCCAGAATGCAAGCTGTCGTGCCGCCTCACTACCAGGATCGTCTTCGTTTCCGAACACGCGATGCTGCCACAGCGTGTAGTCCGCGTACTGAACTGGCAACGGAGCCCACTCCGGGGCACCGCCCGAACACCGCGCTGAGTACGCAACTGCCAGGTCTTCGAGAAGCGGCCCCATCGACCAACCATCGCCGGCGATGTGATGCAGCACGATCAGAAACACGTGATCCGCCGCGCCGAGCATCCAGAGATGCGCCCGCACTGGGACGTCCACAGTCAAATCGAAAGGCTGGTGCGCGGCTGCCCTCACGGTGTCGGAAATGCTGTCGGCACTGGCGGACGCCACCGCAAACACCTGCGCAGTGTCCGCACCCTCGACGATCACCTGGCGAGGCTCGCCGTCTTCAGCCGGGAAACGTGTTCGCAGCGTCTCGTGACGCTCCACGACATCTCGCCACGCCGCCTCGAGCGCCGCGCGATCCAAAGGGCCGCGAATGCGCCAGGCCAGAGGGATGTGATAGGTGGCGCTTGCACCCTCAATCTGCTGAAGGACCCACAAGCGTCGCTGTGCCCACGATAGCGGGATGAAATCGGGTCGTAACGAAGGGGTGACAGGTGGACGCGGCGAACTGGCCTTCGACAACCGTGCGGTCAACCGTGCGACCGTCGATGCATTGAAGATGTCTCGCACCGTCAGCTCAACGCCGCAGATGGAGCGCACGCGACTCACAAGCTGCATCGCCAGCAGCGAATGACCGCCCAGCTTGAAGAAGTCATCATCGATCCCGACACGATCGAGATCGAGCAGCTCGGCCCAACAGTCGCACAGCAATTCTTCCTGGGGTGTCCGAGGAGCGCGCAGTTTCTGCGTCACGCGCTCGATGGCAAATGACGCGGCTGGATGCTTGTCATCAGCCGCACCGGGCAACGCCTCGGCAATCTCATCGCTGCGGGGCGAGGCAGCCCGCCACGCCGCCGCTGGTGTGCTCTCCAGCCGCTGCCGGTCGATCTTGCCGCTCGAGGCGAGCGGCCAGGCCGAGAGGGCCACGATCGCGGAGGGCACCATGTATGCGGGGATCTGCTGTGCGAGTGCGGCCCGCACGGCGCGCTCGTCGAACGGCGTCTCCGCCGGGATGAGCACGTATCCCACCAGCTGTTTCTGTCCCGATGGATCCGGTTGCGTCACCACTACGGCTTCGCCGCCGGCCGCTGTCGTAAGCGCCGCCGCGACCTCGCCGAGCTCGATACGATGCCCGCGGATCTTCACCTGGTCATCCGCGCGGTCAATGAACATCAACTGCCCGTCCGCTCGCCAGCGAACGAGATCGCCCGTCCGGTACATCCGCGCTCCTGGCGGGCCAAACGTGTCCGCCACAAAGCGCGTCGCGGTAAGGCCGGCGCGCCGCAGGTATCCGCGCGCCATCCCATCACCTGCTGCGTACAGCTCCCCCACCACGCCCACTGGAACCGGCTGGAGTGCCGCGTCGAGTACGTACACGCGCGTGTTGATGACGGGCGTTCCGATGGGAGCAGGCAGCGACTCGACTGGCCCGCTAATCGTCGCGCAGACGGTCGTCTCCGTCGGTCCGTAGGCGTTGATCAGCCGTTGATCCGCCGGGCGCCGTGTCACCGCTTCGGTCGGACACACATCTCCGCCGACGATCAGCGTGGCAAGTGACGCTGCCAGCTCAGGCCCATGACTGGTCAGCAGTGCCGGCGGCAGCAACGCATGCGTGACCGCGTCGCGCCGCAGCGCCGCGCCAATGACCGAACCACGCCGCTCGTCGTCCGCAAGCACGACGAGCGTACCTCCCGCCAGGACGCTCATCGCCAGCTCCAGCACGAGCGCGTCGAAGCTCGGCGACGCAAACTGCAGCGCGCGTGTCGCCGGCCCGAGTGCGAAGCGCTCTCGCTCGGTCTCGACCAAACTGTTCAAACCGACATGTGTGACGACGACGCCCTTCGGAATGCCAGTCGATCCCGAGGTGTAAATGACATAAGCCGGGTGGTCGGGTCGCTGTGCGATTGAATGGAACGCGCCGGCAACTGTTCCACTCGCCGACGCCGCGAGCGCCGCGCGCGTGTCGTCCGAGTCGATGACCATCAACGGCACATCCGCTGGTAACGCTGACGCGCTCGCAGCGACGGTGACGACACACGCGGGTTGGGCGTCCGCGACCATCCAGTGCAGCCGGTCGACCGGGTACGTGACATCGAGCGGCAGATACGCGGCGCCCGCTTTCGCTATCGCGAGCACCGCCACAATCAACTCGACCGACCGTGGCACAGCCACCGCGACAATCAACTCCGGCCGGACGCCACGAGCCACGAGCAGCTGCGCGAGCTGGTTCGCTCGGGCGTCGAGTGCGTGATAACTCAGATGCGCCGGTCCACAGACGACCGCCGTTGCGTCCGGCTGCCGCGTCACGTAACCGTGGAAGAGCGCGGACATGGTCGACGGCGTGACCGGCCGAGTCGTCGTACTCCACGTTTCGAGCAGCTGCTGTCTTTCCTCCGAGGACAAGATCTCGATCGTGCTGAGCGGCTGGCCCAGATCGGTGACCATCGCCCCGAGCACGCGAATGAGTCGCGCGACCAGGCTGGAGGCGGTCCCTTGCGTGAACAAATCCGTGCGGTACTCCAGGAGACCCGAGATCCCTCCGGGTGTGCCGTCGCCGCCGCGAACCTCGTGAACACTGAACCCGAGATCGAACCTGGCCGTACGGGTCTCAATCGAATGCGCATGCATCCGAAGCCCAGGCCAGTTCGGCGGTGACACCGGCGCGTTCTGGATCGCCATGACGACCTGGAACAACGGGTGATGTCCCTCGGAACGACGTGGATTGAGGACCTCGACCAGACGCTCGAAAGGAAGGTCCTGATGCGCATACGCATCGAGCGCGGCCTGGCGGACGCGAACGAGCAGCGTACGCATCGACGGGTTGCCGGAGCTGTCGGTACGCACGACCAGTGTGTTCACGAAGAATCCGACGAGATCTTCGAGCGCACGATCGGGTCGGCCGGCAAACGGCGCGCCGATCGGCAGATCAGTGCCCGCGCCCATGCGTGTGAGCAAGGCGGCCAATGCCGTCTCGAGGACCATGAACAGCGTCGAGTGCGATTCGCGCGCGATCCGGAGCAAGCCTGCGTGCAGCCGGGCGTCGACGTGCACGGGCACGACGTCGCCCAGCGACGAGGCGACCGCCGGCCTGGGGTAGTCGGTCGGGAGGGAGAGCACCTCGGGGATGCCGTCGAGCGTCTGCTGCCAGAACGCCACCTGACGCGACAGCTCGCTGTGCGGATCGTTTTCGTTGCCGAGTGCCGCCTGCTGCCACAGCGCGTAGTCGGCGTATTGCACGGGCAGGGGCGTCCACGACGGTGCCGCGCCCGCGAGGCGAGCCGCGTACGCCTCGCCGAGATCGCGCAGCAGCGGTCCGACCGACCATGCGTCGCCGGCCACGTGATGTAGCAGCACGAGCAGGATATGGTCCGTGCTGGTCAGCCTCCACAGCCGCACCCTTACCGGCGTCTCGACACTCAGATCGAATACGTGCTTCGCGGCGGCCTCCAACTCCGAGGCGAGCCCGGTCACGGTCGTCTGAACCATCGGCAGGCTCACGGACGCATCCGCGATCGGAAGGATCTCTTGCTGGGCCACACCGTCCGACGCCGGGAAGCGCGTACGCAGGCTTTCGTGTCGTCCGACGACATCGCTCCACGCGGCTTCGAGTGCCGCGATCTCCAGCTCGCCTTCGACTCGCAGCGCGAGCGGAATGTTGTAGCTGCTCTCGCCGGACCCGAACTGCTGCAGGAACCAGATTCGGCGCTGCCCGAACGAGAGCGGCAGCGGCGATGGTCGCGGCAAGGCCGTCAACGGCCGGATCGGGCTTCCACCGGTCGCCAGCCGCGTCGAGAGCCCGCGGACGGTTGGCGTCGTGAAGAGGTCACGAATCGACAGCGCCACGCCGCAGGTCCTCCGCACGAGGCTCATGAGCTGCATGGCGAGCAGCGAATGTCCGCCGAGCTCGAAGAAATCGTCGTCGAGCCCGACCCGCTCGACGCCGAGCACGGTGGCAACGGCACCGCACAGCAACTCCTGGTGCGGCGTCGCCGGCGCCTCCCACATGACCGGCTCGTACTCAGGTGCCGGCAACGCCTGACGATCAAGCTTGCCGGTGACTGTCAGCGGCCACGCATCGAGAGCGACGACCGCTGCCGGGACGAGATACGAAGGCAGCCGGTCGGCAAGCGCGACGCGCAGCCCCCGTCCATCGACAGCAGCGGCGCCCCGACGAAGAACGTAGCCGACGAGCCTCGGCTGGCCTCGCTCGTCGTCGCGCGTCACGACGACAACGTCGCTGGTCCCGGACACATCGCGCAGCGCTGCTTCGATTTCTCCCGGCTCCACTCGGAACCCGCGAATCTTTGCTTGCTGGTCGACGCGACCGACGAAGGTCAACCGGCCATCGTCACGCCACTTGACCAGATCACCGGTCCGATACATGCGCGTCCCCGGCAGCCCGTACGGGTTCGCCACGAACCGTTCCGCCGTCAACGCCGCTTGATCGAGATAGCCTCGCGCCAGTCCCATCCCCGCCAGATACAGTTCGCCGGGAATACCCGCCGGAACCGGTGCCAAGCGCGAGTCCAGCACGTAGAGCTGGGTATTCCAGATGGGGGCGCCGATGTTCACGTCGTCGGGTTGGCAACGCGCGTACGAGCTGTCGGCGCTCGCTTCGGAGGTCCCGTAGAAGTTCAGCAGATGCGCGTCAGGCCATACCTGGTGAAAGCGCTCGGCGTGAGACCTCATGAGACGATCGCCGCTCGTGATCCACTCGCGGCAGCTGGTCAGCCCGGGTGTCGCTTCGTCCAGCAACGCCGAGAGGAAGGCCGGGACAACGGTGATCTGGCCGACTCCGTGTCGTGCGATCAACGCGGTCAACGCGGCCGCGCTCTTCGCCGCTGCGTCATCGGCCATGACGAGGGTGCCACCACGAACGAAGGTCCCGAGGATTTCGGTTGAGCCGTCGAGAAAACTGAGTGACGTCTTCGCCAGCACGGGACGAATCGGCTGTCCTGCTTCCAGCGCGGCGAACCACAGCAAGCGATTGACGGCGCCTCCATGCAGGCCGATGACGCCTTTCGGTTTGCCGGTCGAGCCTGACGTGTAGATCACGTAGGCAGGGTGCGTGGCTCGTAGAACGTGGGTACGCTCGAGATCGCCGGGGTTGTGTGTTGGCGCGCCCTCGATCGACACGCGAGTTGCTGGCTCGTCGAGCGCCATGATGTCGACGGCTCCAGGCAACCGCGATCTGGCAGCCGTCGTGCTGAGCACCGTGACTGGGTGGCCGTCGTCGAGCATCAGCGAGAGACGAGCGGCGGGATACTCGGGATCGAGCGCAAGATACGCTCCGCCAGCCTTCAAGACCCCGAGCACCGCGATCACCATCTCGACCGATCGTTCGAGCGCGATACCGACGACTCTCTCTGGACCGATTCCGCAGTCGATCAATACGTGGGCGAGTTGGTTCGCGCGGGCGTTCAGTTGTGAATAGGTCACCAACGCATCGTTGGCCACGAGCGCGATGGCATCCGGGGTCCGTGTCGCCTGCGCTTCGAACAGAGAGGGAAGCGTCGTCTCTGGCACATCTCTCGCCGTCGCGTTCCAGTCGAGGAGGACGTGACGCTCCTCGTCTGGCGTCAGCAACGAGAGCGCCGACACGGTGCACGTCGGCGTGCTGGCGAGCGACTCGAGAACGTGCATCACTCGGCGCGTCAAACGCTCGACGGTGTCCCGCTGGAAGAGATCGGGACGGTAATCGCACCGCACGCGAAGCGACGACGTGGGCATCACGACGAGGGTGAGCGGATAGTGCGTCGCGTCTCGTCCTTCCAGGCTGCGAACCGCAAGCTCGCCGGCGGGAAGCGCCAGCACGGGCGAGACGGGATAGTTCTCGAATGCCACCAGCGTGTCGAACAGCGCGCCGACGTTGACGGCTTCTTGGATCTCGCGCAGCGGCAAGTGATGGTGCGGAAGCAGCGACGCCTGCGCCGACTGAAGACGCCGTGTCAGGTCCTGGGCAGGCTCCCCGGGCGCGATCTGCACGCGCACGGGCACGGTGTTGATCAGCAGCCCAACGAGACTCTCGACTCCCGCAAGGTCCGCCGGGCGGCATGCCACTGTGGCTCCGAAGACGACGTCCATGCGTCCGGTCAACTGCGAGAGCGCGAGCGCCCACGCTGCCTGCACGAGCGTGTTCAGCGTGACGCCGATGACCTTTGCCTGCGCCACGAGTGCGGTTGTCCGCTTCTCGTCGAGCGAGACGTCGACACGTCCCGGCGCGTGTGAGGCCGGGCTGGCGCCGGGTGCGACGTGTGTGCCCCCATCGAGCCCATCGAGTGCTTGCAACCATGCTGCGCGTGCCGCGTCCCGATCCTGAGCGAGGACCCACGCCAGGTAGCGCTTATAGGGGGTGACCGCGGGCAGAGCGTCTCGAGCACCATTCGCGGCATAGAGCGCCAGGAGCTCGTGAATGAGTACCGGCACGGACCAGCCGTCCATCAGCAGGTGATGGTTCGTGAGGACGAGACGATGTGTGTTCGTGGCGATCTTGACGAGGACCCAACGCAACAACGGAGGCTGCACCAGATCGAATCGTCGCTCGCGGTCTTCGGCTAGCCAGGCGGCGAACCGCGTTTCAGTTTCCTCTCCCGAGAAGTCCAGTTCGACCCAGAGAACCGGGACTCGCTGCGCGAGCACCTGGACGGGACGCTGAAGTCCTTCGTGCCAGAAGCCAGCGCGCAAGTTCGCATGACGATCCTGCAGCGCCTGAATGGCCGCACGCAGCCGGCCGGCGTGTACCGTTCCCGCGAGATCGAGGACGATCTGAACGGTATAGACGTCGTCAGAGGACGGATCGTAGAGGGCATGAAACAGCAGCCCCTCCTGAAGAGGAGCCAGCGGGAGAATGTCGTCGAGTACCTGGCGTTCAATAGCCATGGACCTCACCTGCAACGGTCGTATGAGACGCTTCAGGGTTGTGCATTACGAGCGGCGAATTGCTACCGCGCACGGATGCGATTGAAGGTGACTGATGCGGTATCTCGAGGGCGGCGCCGTGCGTTGGGGCGCACAGTGACGGACGCGTATAGGACAGTTAGCTCTTGCCTTGGAACATCTGTTGATAGGCGTGCTCGATCTGTTCAAGTTCAACCTGCGTGAGCGCGACCAGGGGCAGGTCCGACGGGGTGTGGCCGCCGGCCCCGGGCTGCGCGGCGTGC
>DATDOE010000015.1:0-2746 GCA_035293405.1 Vicinamibacterales bacterium
CTAGAGCATTTTCACCTTACGTGGACCCATATCCGGCGTGCCTGAAGTAGTTGACGCATTCGACTGGCGAGAAGGTGTCGAGGAGCTCGCCAATTCGATCCCACAGGGTTGGGATGGAGCGGGGAGGAGCGGCGCGCAGCAGCGCCTTCAATTTGGCGAAGGCCATCTCGATCGGGTTGAGGTCGGGCGAGTAGGGCGGCAGGTAGAGAAGGGAGGCACCGGTGCGCTCGATCGCGGCACGCACACCGCTCACTTTGTGAGCCGGCAAGTTGTCCATGATAACGATGTCGCCGGGACCCAAGCTCGGTACCAGGCACTGCTCGACATAGGATTTGAAGATGTCGCCGTTCATCGCGTGGTCGATCACGAAGGGGGCGATGATGCCGTCGAGGCGCAAGCCGCACACGAAGGTGGTCGTCTTCCAGTGCCCGTGCGGCACGCGGCCGATCAACCGCGCGCCTTGCAGGCAGCGGCCACGCGGCCGCGCCATGTTGGTCGCCGTTCCGGTCTCGTCGAGGAAGACGAGGTGCGCGGGATCAAGCGACGGTTGAGCCTCTTTCCAGTTTGCGCGGGCCGCGGCCACGTCGGCGCGCTCCTGTTCGCTGGCGTGAACCGTTTTTTTTGAAGCTGATGCCGCGATCGTCGAAGAAGTACCAGATCGAGCTGACGCAGGCAGACACCTCGCGTTCCGCCAGGCGCGTCCGGATCTCCTCGAGCGTCAGGTCCGGCTGATCCTCGATCAGGCGCAACAGCCACTCGCCATGGGCATCGAGCTTCGATCCCGACGGCGCGCCGACCTGGCCTGGGCTGACGCTGCCCGTCTCATGCCACCGCCGCAGCAGCTTGATCACACTGCTCGTGCTCACGTCGAACTGCCTGGCCGCCGCGCGGCGCGATACGCCCGACTCCACCGTCCTGACGATTCGTTCCCGAAGATCGTTCGAATAGGGCCGACCCATGTGATCCTCCTTCCGCCCAACCTGCCGAAGTTGAATCACGGTTCGCGTCGCTCGGGAATCCCTCCCGATTCTCGGTTCAGTGAAAATGCTCTAGCCTGTATCCCGGCGGCGGCACGATCACCTATACGCGCGACAGTTTCGGCTTCCGTGCGAATGCCGAAAGGGCACCCGCCGAAGTCGATGTCGTCGTGCTTGGCGGATCGACCACGAACGAGCGCTACGTCGATGACGCGGCAACCTGGGTCGCCCGGCTTCAGGAAAACTTCCGGCGCTCCGGCGTTCCCCTTGCAATCGCCAATGCCAGCGTGGATGGCCAGACCTCGATCGGTCATGTCGCTGCCGTCGAACAATGGCTCAAAAAGATTCCGGATTTCAGGCCGAGCCATGCACTCGTCTACATCGGCATCAACGACGTCGTCGTGGACGAAGCGCAGATGCACCAATTCGATCTGATGATGTCGCCGGAGCCGTCGCGTCGGTTCCGGCAATACATCATGAATCACAGCGCGCTCTATAATCTGTTTCGCACGATACGCGGATCGTGGGCGGCGCGCGAAGCGCATCTGGTGCACGGCGATACGAGGGCATCCCAAGGCAGTTGGATACGGGTGGAAACGCCCGAGGATGTAAACAGCCTGCGCACAGCTCTTGCCACCCGTCTGAGCTCCTACGAGGCACGTCTGAGAACCCTCGCATCCGCTCTGCAGTCCATGGGCGCGCAACCGATCCTCGTCACGCAGAAAAGCGACAATCACAAGACGGTCGACGGCGCGAGCTACGCCCTGCGGGGAACGGTGCCGCCCAAATCGATCGACGCCCAGGTGAAGACGCTCGCGCTGTTCAACGAAGTTATTTTGGCGACATGCCGGAAACTGTCTCTCGTTTGCGTCGACCTCGCAGCCCAGATCGAATTCGCCGACGGCGACTTCTACGATGCCATCCACACCACGCCCTCGGGCTCGGCCAAGATCGCCGATTTCCTCTACGGCGAGCTCAAGGACGTCTTGAAGCCGCGCCCCTGAGCGCGCTCAGTCCGAAACCCTGTAGACGGGCGTAACCCCCAAGGTGATGCCGGTCCCGCTCACGTAGGACGCCCTGTCCGATGCCATGAAGGCGACCACGTCCGCGACCTCGCGTGCCTCGGCGGGCCGGCCCCACGGATGGGTCTTGGCGAACTCGCGCCATTTCCCGGCGTCGCCGAACTGGCTTTGCGCGCGTTTGCGCCACAGCTTCTCCACCCGATCGGTCAAGGTCGCGGCGGGATTGACGGACACCACGCGTACCCCGTGCTTGAAGCTTTCGCGCCCCAAGGCCTCGCTCATCGCGATGAGCGCGGCATTGCCGGAGCAGCCCGCGATGTATTCGGCGAACGGGTTGTTCCCCGCATCGCCGATCACGTTGATGATGACGCCTTCCCCGCGCTTCACCATCTTGGCATAGACGACTCGGCAGATGTTGATATAGCCGAAGACCTTCAGCTCCCATCCTTCGCGCCATGTCTTCTCGTCGATGGCGGTGATGCTGCCGCCGGGAATGTCGCCGGCGTTGTTGATCCAGATGTCGACCTCGCCCGCCGCCTCCACCAGCGTCATCTGCTCCGCGCTGTTGGAGAGATCGGCCTGGTGCGGCCGCACCTCGACGCCGAACTTGCCGGTGAGCGTGCCGGCGAGCTCGGCCAGCATGGCGCCGTTGCGCGCCGCGATCAGCAGGTCGCACCCCTCCTCTGCCAGCACCTCGGCGACCGCGCGCCCGATGCCGCGCGAGGCGCCGGTCACGATGGCGAGCTT
>DATDOE010000016.1:0-108751 GCA_035293405.1 Vicinamibacterales bacterium
ACCCTGACGAGACGGGCAAGGGAACATCGCCTCGCCGTGCGCGACGCACGTCGAGCTCCGCCTGTGTGACGTCGAGATCGAGCGTGCGCGCGTCCACGTCGATGAGGATCCCGTCACCACTCTCGACGAGCGCGAGAGGTCCTCCCACGGCCGATTCCGGCGACACTTCTGCGATCGTCATCCCCTTGTTGCAGAGGCCCGACAGCTGTCCGTCGGACACGAAAGCGACATCGTTCTCGAGCCCGGCGGCGTAGATCGCGAAGACGACGCGTGATGCCGAACCGGCCATACCGGGTCCGCCCTTGGGCCCGCATCCACGGAGCACGAGCACGTGTCCGGGTGTGAGCTCGCCCTTCTGGACGGCGGCGATGGCTTCCGGCACCCCGTCGAACACACGCGCGGTGCCCTCGAAGCGGCCGCTCTGCCCAGGCTGCCTGATACCAGGCCGGGCGATGGCGCTCTCGGGCGCAAGGGAACCGCGGAGGACGACGATCGACGCGTGTCGTGAGAACGGCCGATCGAGTGGCCGAATCACCTCGGCGTTGTGCACGGACGCACCCGCCAGATTGTGGCGGAGCGTGTGCCCGGTTGCGGTGAGCGCCTCGAGGTCGAGGAGTGGTGCGAGTTGGGTGAGGAGTCCCTGCGCACCGCCGGCGGCTTCGAACGCATCGATTGTGTCCGGACCGTTTGGCGCAACGGCGCTCAGCACAGGCACCTTCTCACCCATTTCGTTGAAGAGCGAGAACACATCGATGTTCACACCGGCTTCGACGGCCGTCGCCTGCAAGTGCTTGACGCAGTTGATCGACCCGCTGACGGCGAGCACCGCCGCGGCGGCGTTGCGAAACGCGCCGGGCGTCATCACCTGCCGGGGCAACAGGTCCTCCCAGACCATGTCCACGATGCGCCGCGCCGATCGGCGCGCCAGGTCGAACATCCTCTCGCTGTTGGCCAGCACCGGCGCGCTCCCGGGCAGACTCATGCCGAGCGCCTCGCAGACGATGTGCATCGAGTTGGCGGTGCCCATGCCGGCGCAGACACCGGGGCCGGTGATGGCGTTGTCACACATGCCGGCGAGCGTCTCCTTTGAAAGCTTGCCGAACATCGCCTGGACCGAGCCGATGAAGACTTCTTCGATGTCGACGTGCTTGCCTTCGTAGTGGCCGCTCGGCTGGTAGCCGCAGATCACGAGGATGGTCGGGATGTTGAAGCGGCCGGCGGCCATCAGGTGTGCGGGAGGCGTCTTGTCGCAGGACGACAGGCAGATCATGCCGTCGAGCTGTGCGCCTTCGATCGCAATCTCCATGTCGTTGACGATCAGGTCGCGGCTGGCCAGCATGTAGCCGCCGCCCGAGCCGGCGCTGATGATGAAGTCGCTCGGCGCGGCCGTACGGATCTCGAAGGGGAGCCCGCCGGCGTCGCGCACTGTCTCCTTGACGACCTTCGCGATGCCGTCGAGATGGCTGAAGCAGATGGCCAGCTCCGACGAGCTGTTCACAACCGCAATCTTGGGCTTCAGCATGTCTTCGTTGGTGAGCCCGAGCGCCTTCCACTGCGCGCGGCGGACGGCCTCGCGCGGTGAGCCGGGCTCGAAATTACTTCTCAGGACTTTTGTCATTGCGTCGTAATCTATCCCACCAATGGCCTACACAGAAGCCGCGGCGGCTCGCTCCGCGCCGGGCGCAGACAGTCTGCTCAGGAAGACCTGGTACTGCAACTACGTACTTGGCGTGCTGACTCTCTGCTACGTCGTCAACGTCATGGATCGCTCGCAGATCCTGGCGGCATCGGTGCAGGCGATCAAGAAGGAGTTCGGCGCCAGCGATTTCGCGATGGGCATGCTGAGCGGGATTCCGTTCGCCCTGTTCTATTCGATGATGGGCATCCCGATTGCCGCGTGGGCCGATCGGTCCAGCCGGCGCAATGTGCTGGCGCTGTCGGTCGCGACGTGGAGCGCGATGACCGCGCTGTTCGGGATGGCGCTGAATTTTCCCATGCTGTTCGCCGCGCGCGTCGGCACGGCGATTGGCGAGGCCGGCGGGAGTCCGCCGTCGCACTCGCTCATCTCCGACTATTTTCCCAAGATGCGTCGCGGAACGGCCTTTTCCGTCTTCGCCCTGGCCGTACCCATTGGCACATCGCTCGGCGCGGCATTCGGCGGGTGGGGGAACCAGTATCTCGGATGGCGGATGACGTTCGTGGCTGCCGGACTGCCAGGCATTCTGATCGCGGTCCTCGTGTGGCTCACGGTCAAGGAACCGCCGCGGGGAATGGCCGACGGTGTCAGCTACGCGGCCGCCAACGCCAAAGCACCAGGCATGCTCGAAGTGCTGGGCTTCCTGTGGCGTCGTCCATCGTTTCGCCACCTGAGCCTGGCCGCCGCGCTGCACTCGGTCGTTTGGTACGCGAGCGGGGCGTTCAACAACGCGTTTCTCCAGCGGTCGCACGAGATGTCAGTGTCGCAGGCCGGATACTGGATCTCCATTCTTGCGGCGATCGCCGGGATTGGTACGTTCCTCGGCGGGTATGCGGCCGATCGGCTCAGCACGCGACGAAACGATCGGCGCTGGTACATGTGGGTTCCGGGCGTGGCCACGCTGCTCTGTGTACCGTTTCAGTTCCTCGCCTATCTGTCGCCCAGCTTGTCGGTGACGCTGCCCTCGTTCGTAGGCCTGATGTTGATGGCGGCGGTGTTCTTCGGGCCGTCGTTTGCGATGACGCAGTCGCTGGCGACGCTGCGGATGCGCTCGGTGGCGACGTCGGTGCTGCTGTTCATTCAAACGCTGATTGGCAATGGCCTCGGACCGTCAATGACCGGCTTCATCAGCGACTGGCTGCGACCGGCGTATCAGACGGATTCGCTCCGTTACGCGCTGGTCATCATCGGCGTGGTCAACCTCTGGGCGGCGGTGCACTACCTGCTCGGGGCGCGGACGCTGCGCCACGATCTCGAAGTGAGTGAGAAGCTCGCCACCGCGTAATGAGACTCACTGACCACGAGAAGCGGATGCTCGACGGCCGCGAGGGGAAAGCGCGGCAGAAGGCGATGGAATTGCTCGTGCGCTACGCAGAGGCGCTCGGGGCAGAGGCCTTCGTCGACACCCGCAATGTGGCCGGTGTGCCCGGCTCCGCCAGTCCGTTCCTGCAGAACTACTACAAGGACAAGGGCGCGGACGGCCTCGATGCGATCTTCTCGCACTTCGATCTCGACTCCGACGAGCTGGTCGAGGTTCCGCAGGCCCTCGTGCCGACGTTCCATCTTCAGGGCGGCGCCGATCCGACCGGCTGGCAGACACTGGGCGTGAAGGTCGAGGTCTTCCGCAACTACCAGGAGCGCGAGAGCTTTGCCGCCAAGCACGACGTGGGCATCCTCAAGACGTGCACGCCGTATCTGGCGGGGAACGTGCCGGCCAAGGGCGAACACCTCGCGTGGATGGAATCGTCCGCCGTCATCTACGCCAACTCAGTGCTGGGTGCGCGTACCAACACCGAAGGACGGGAGAGTACCAGCGCCGCGATGCTGACCGGGAAGATCCCCGACTGGGGTCTGCACCAGGCCGAGCATCGATTCGGCACGCACCGCATCGACGTTGAGGTCGCTGTCGACTCGGTGATGGACTGGGGCATGCTCGGCTACTACGTCGGCGACGTCGTTCAGGAGCGGATTCCCGTCGTCGTCGGAACGTTCGGCCGGCCGGAGATCGTCCGCCTGAAGCATTTTGGCGCCGCGGCCTCGAGCTCCGGTGGCGTCGAGATGTACCACATCGTCGGCGTCACGCCGGAAGCAGACTCTCTCGAGATGGCCTTCGGTCCCAGGACGCCAGTCGAGACGTTCACCTACGGCAAAGCGGAGCAGCGTCGTGTCTACGATCGGCTGAACGCCAATGCGAGCGACCCGAATGTGGACTTCGTGATGCTGGGATGTCCGCATGCCGCGCTCGAGCAGATCAGGGAAGCGGCGAGGTTGCTCGACGGGAAGAAGGTCAGCGCGAACTGCAACCTCTGGATCTTCACGTCTCGGGCGGTGAAGAGCCAGGCGCAGGAAGCGGGTCTTCTCAAACCGCTCAGCGATGCCGGCGCCGTACTTCTCACCGACACGTGCGCGGCGTTTGCGCAGGCGTTGCCGCCAGGCACCAAGGTTGCTGCTCTGGATTCGGCGAAGCAGGTCCACTACCTGCCGGCCATCCTCGGGGTCCAGGCATGGTTCGGATCGACGACGGACTGCATCAGCGCTGCGCTCACGGGCCGGTGGTCTGGAGAGCGGCCGTGACGGTCTCGACGAAGATCGTGCTGCGAGGGCGAAGCGTGTATGGCGGGCGCGCGGAAGGCGAAGCGCTCGTCACGCGCCAGACGATCCCCGGCTGGGGAGGCGTGAACCCGGTGAAAGGGATCATTACCGAGACGCAGCACGAGCTTCGCGGTCAGAGCTTCACGGACAGGGTGCTGGTGTTTCGAGGCGCCAAGGGATCGTCGGGCTGGTCGGCGATGTACCACACCGCCCGCCTCGCCGGCACCGCACCGAAGGCGCTGATCTTCAACGAGATGACGACGAAGGTTGCTCTGGGTGCCGTCGTCATGCGGATTCCGAGCATCACGGATCTCGATCGGGATCCGCTGGATGTCATTGAAACCGGCGACTGGGTCACCGTGGATGCCGACCGCGGGATCGTCGAGATCATCAAAAAGAGGCCATAGTCTTAATTTTATAAATATTGAACTTGACTATATTAACTATCGTAGCTGATAGTGTTGATCAAGTTCATGGCAACAAAGGACTGGCACACACTAACTCGGCTGACCGGAGGCTCGCCCATCGAAATCGAACGGGTGCGCCTGATTCAGCAGGACGTGGCGATTGAGGGGCCGTTTGAACTGCCTCCACTCGCGCAGCTGTCGGCAGACGACCAGGTCTTCGTGGCGGCCTTCGTGCGGTGCCACGGCTCCATCAAGCAGATGGAGAAGTTCTTTGGCGTCAGCTATCCGACCATCAAGAACCGCCTGAACAAGATCGGCGCGCAGCTGCCATTCATGGAAGTGGAGCCTGCGCCGGACCCCGAAGCGAGGCGCGCGTCCGCGAGCGAGTTGCTCTCCCGGCTGGAGAGCGGCGAGATGACGGCGCAGGACGTGCTCTCGAAGCTCAAATCATCTTCAGAAGGGGACAAGTCATGAGTGACGACTCCAGGCGGGTACTTGAACTGCTGGCTCAGGGGAAGATCACCGTCGAAGAGGCCGACCAGCTGCTTCGCGCGTTGACCGATCAGCCCTCACGCACCGACGCGGCGCCGAAGGTGGACGCCGGTGGAACCGCGAAGCCTCGCTTCATCCGCATCCACGTCCACAAGCCCGCACGGGAAGGACGCGAGGCGAAGGACGTGAACATCCGCGTGCCGATGGCCGTTGTGCGCGGCGGCATGCGCCTCGGTACCTTGATCCCTGGCCTGCAGGACCGCATGAACGCCCGGCTCCGAGAGCGGGGCATGGACGTCGACCTCTCGAAGCTCGATCCGGCGGCGATCGAGTCGATACTTGCCGACCTCGGCGAAGTGAATATCGACGTCAACGGAAGCGGCGAACAGGTTCGCATCACCTGCGAATAGCGCAGAAGGAATCAGCCGTGAACACCGTACTCATCACAGGATGCTCCTCCGGCATAGGCAGGATGGCCACCGGTCTCTTTGCGGGACGAGGATGGAACGTCGTGGCCACGGCCAGGCAGCCGGAAGTGTTGTCGGATCTGGCAGCGCCGAACGTCGCCCTCCTCCAGCTCGACGTGACGGACGAGACATCCGTTGCCGCGGCCGTCAGCGCCGCGGTTGCCCGGTTCGGCCGGATCGACGTGCTCGTCAACAACGCGGGGTACGGCCACTTCGGCCCGCTCGAAGCGATCAGCGGCGCCGACCTCGCGCGTGTATTCGGTGTCAACGTGCTCGGTCTGGCCGCGGTCACGCGCCACGTCCTGCCGGTGATGCGCCGCCAGCAGAGTGGCACGGTAGTCAACGTCTCGTCGATCGGCGGCCGCGTGACGGGGCCCCTCGCATCGGCCTACTACGCCTCGAAATTTGCGGTCGAAGGGCTCTCCGATTCGCTGGCCTACGAGCTGAAGGCGCACGGCATCCGCGTGAAGCTCGTCGAGCCGGCGCACTTCAAGACGCGTTTCATCGACCGATCACTGCAGTGGGCGACGCACGAGGCCTACGAGCCGCAGACGAGCAACATGCGCGCCTGGGTCGAGCACAGCGATCGCCGCGCGCCCAGCGCGGAACCGGTGGCCGAGGCGATCTATCGGGCCGCGACGGATCGATCGGCACGCCTGCGGTACCCGGTCAAAGGACGGGTGCTGCTGGCCATGCACGCGATGCTCCCGAGCGTGCTGTGGCGGGGCATGATTGCTGCCGGCCTCACGAGGCGGCCGAAGGCGGCGTGAACTAATTCAGAATTCAGAATTCAGAATGCAGAAACAAGACCCCGTCGATCCTCTATGTCTGCATTCTGCATTCTGAATTCTGCATTACACCGCAGCGTCTAGTCCGCGCGATCCAGATTGTCCGCAAGGCGCTGCCGCAGCGCTGCGTAGTCGATCGCGTGCACAGCGCCGGTACCCGCGAGGTCGAGCGCATGCGCGGCAGCGGCGCCCATCGCGATACACGGCCCCATCACGCGGACGGCTGAGAGCGCGCTGACGTCCGCGTCGATGCAGCGGCCGGCGGCGACGATGTTGTCCGCGTCCTTGGGGATCATGCAGGAGAGCGGAATGTAATACACGTGGTCGGGCGCGAACTTCTCCCAGTGCACCAGATCGGGCGCGTTGTGCAGCTCCACCCACCACGCACACCGGGCGGCGGCATCGGTGGGGCGATGGCCGGCGCGGATCTCGTCGAGCGTCAACTGACCGCGGCCCACGATCCAGCGCGTCTGCCGGAGGCCGGGGTTGCCATACACGCGGACCTGCGCATGGCGAAAGATCTGCGGGAACTCGGCCTGCAGAAACCGGATCACGTTGTCCGCCTGGCGCCGTCCCTCGAAAACCATCTTCGCGCTCCCCAGCGGATCGAGCGGCGTCTCGAAGTGCGTGACGTTGGCCAGCATGATGTTCTTGCCGGGGAAGTGCATGAGGAAGCCGTCGTGCCGCACGAGCCCGTACCGGTGGCCTCGCTCGGCGAGCCGATCGTGCACGTCTTTGATGACCAGGTCCTTGACGGTGTCGGTGTCGTAGCCCTCGATGAGAAAGTTCAGCGAGCCGTAGACCGCGGCATCCGGTTCGCGGACCTCGAGCCCGGCCTCGTAGCTCAGGCTCGCATCACCCGACGCATCGACGAATCCGTGTGCCGCCACACGCACGGCGCCGAACCGGGTCGCGAACTCGATGTGCCGCACACGCCGGTCCTCGAACGACACCGCAGTCATGACCGCGCCCAGCAAGGTCTGGATGCCGGCCGCTTCCACCTGACGCTCGATCCATCGGGCCAGACGCACTTCGTCGTACTGAAACGTAATCGTGCCGGTCATCGAGACGCGCCGATTCAGCGAGCCTTCAGCGGTGAGGTCGGCAATGAGATCGTCGGCGATGCCGTGCGTGATCTGGTACGGCTGCGGTCCGTGCGTGTACAGGCCGATGATCGTGCCGATGATCGAGCCGATCGCCTGGCCACCAAGGGCTGGCGCGGCGTCGACGAGCACAACCTTCCGTCCACAGCGTGCGGCTTCGAGCGCGGCCGAGACACCGGCAATCCCGGCGCCCACGACACAGATGTCCGCAGTAATCGTTGCCGGCGCGGCCCGCGGCGGTCGTCGAACGACCCTTGCGGTCGTGTCTGGCGGCATCCCTGAATATTAGCCGGTTGGTGGTTCTTGGTTGGTGGTTCATGGTAGATATGGAACGCACACCTGAACCGCGAGCCACCAAGCTGTAACACCCAAGAACCACGAACCACGAACCAAGAACCAAAAAGACATGCACATTGCCGAACGGATGACGCGGATCGGAATCGAGTCCGCATTCGAAGTCCTCCAACGTGCCCGGGCGCTCGAAGCGCAGGGCAAGCACATCATTCACCTGGAAATCGGGCAGCCCGACTTTCCGACGCCCGCCCACGTGAAAGAGGCGGCCAAGCGTGCCCTGGACGAGGGCTGGACCGGCTACGGCCCGACGCCCGGGTTTCCGGACTTCCGCGACGCCATCGCCGCCTATATCTCGAAGTCCCGTGGCATCACCGTCAGTGGACAAAACGTCGTCGTCGTCCCTGGCGGGAAGCCGATCATGTTCTTCTCGATGCTGGCCGTGGTCGAGCCGGGCGACGAAGTGATCTATCCGAACCCCGGGTTTCCCATCTACGAGTCGGTGATCAACTTCCTCGGCGCGACGCCGGTTCCGATTCCGCTCGTCGAGAGCCGCGGCTTTTCGTTCGACCTGGACACCTTCGAGAAGAAGCTCTCGCCGCGGACCAAGATGGTGGTGTTGAACTCGCCGGCGAACCCGACCGGCGGCGTGATTCCGAAAGAGGATTTGAAGCGCATCGCCGACCTGCTGCGCAACCGGGACGTGCTGATCCTCAGCGACGAAATCTATTCGCGGATCTGCTACGAGGAGGAGCCCTCGTCGATCACGCAGTTCGACGGCATGCTGGAGAAGACGATCATCCTGGACGGGTTCTCGAAGACCTACTCGATGACCGGCTGGCGTCTCGGCTACGGCGTGATGCCGCTGTGGATGGTGGACGCCGTTGACAAGCTGATGGTCAACTCGAATTCCTGCACCGCCAGCTTCACGCAGCGCGCGGGGCTCGCGGCGCTGCAGGGCCCGCAGGACGCTGTGGATACGATGGTCGCTGAGTTCCGCAGACGACGGGACGCGATCGTGAAAGGTCTGAACGAGATTCCCGGATTCCGGTGTTCGGTACCCGCGGGCGCGTTCTACGTGTTTCCCAACGTCAGCGACACCGGAGTGCCAAGTCGCCAGCTGGCCGACATGCTCCTCAACGACGCCGGCGTCGCCTGCCTGAGCGGAACCGCGTTCGGCAGCTATGGCGATGGCTACCTGCGATTCAGCTACGCCAATTCACTCGAGAACATCCAGGAAGCGCTCAATCGGATCCGTGCACTGTCGGAGCGCTGGGCGACCGCATCGGTCCGATAGAGCTGACGCTCGTCGTGCGATCACACTGACGCTGCCGGTGCGATCGAACTGACGCGGGTCGGTGCGATCGACGGACGCGTGTCGGTGCGAACCCACTCACGCTAGTCGGTGCGACCGAGCTGGCGCTCGTCGTTCGAGGTCACGCGAGGCGATTGAGGCCCTTCTACAAACCAAGCTCAGGTTGTGCGCGTGATGTCGTCCGCACAACGGTTAGCGTTCACCAGCGGCGGCTCAGGATCGCGCCAGCCGCCGCCTGGTGCAACGCGTGTTAGACCGCGTCATCCCCAGACCACTTCCACAAACTCAATCGACTCAAGTTGAAGTTTGGTGAGCACGCCGGCTGTTGTCACGGCCACACTCCAAGACACATCGAGGCTCGCGGTTCCGAAGGCAACGAATTGATCGTCGATGCTACCAAGCAATATCGGACTCGAAGACCACGCCCCTGTGGACGGCTGAACGACACCGGAAGACGGCAGAGTCATGAGAGAACTAAGAGACAGTCCCGTGGACCAAGCCGCTGGTTTCAAAACGTCCCGCTCGGACGTGGAGCTCAACATGTACGAAGGTGGTGTCTGCCACTGCGGCGGCGGGGTTGACTTCAGCGCCTTGAGGCGAGCCTCGAAACGAGTCGTCCAATAAATGCGCTGACCCTGCTTCTTCACGAACCGTGGAGGGTTAATCGTCCACTTCTCCGCATTGTATTTGTCGGCACCGTCTGGCAGCTTCACGCTCGCTTGCGTTAGGATGTCGTTCAAGGATGCACCGGCCGACGCCTTGTAGTACAGAGTGGTTTCGTCCTTTGCTTTGAAGAACGCCTCGGCAGCGCGGTCCCGAATAGCGGTAATGAACTGCTCATCGACCGACGAACCAAGCGTATTTATGAGCCCTTTCAACGCATCGATCGATTCAAGTACGTGGATGTTGCCAGACGTGCCAACGCGCGCGGCTACAGCATCTCGCAGCAACTGGTCACCAGAGACAAGCGCGACGCGAGCGATAGAGCGGCTTGTTGGAGTCGAACCCACGACCTGCAGAAACGTCTCAAGGATCAGTGCGTCCCTGAAACCCTTCTCCTTCTCGCCCAACTGAAACGGCGCCTTACGGTAGGCCGCATCCAGCATCAGGCGCTGCCAATCGACTTCTGCGGCGTTCAAGGGATGAACCGTGATGGCGTACTTCTGCACTTGCTTGTCGACGGCTGCCTGAACGCGCGTTTCCAGGATATCCGACGTGATATTCAGATTGTGCCCGAGCAGCCGCTCCAGGCGCTCAATTGTTAGGAAGCATTTGGGCCGCCTCCTGGAGCATTTGGAACTGGCGTTCGTGACGTACGGCTTCGGGCACGACCCACCTAATTCGCAGGTCAGGTTGTGTTGAATGTTGCTCGATGAGATCGGCAACTTCCTTTCGGACGAAGTAGCTCGCCGACCCCGTGTAGAGGGCGTTCGTATCAAGCACCACCGTTAGTTCGAGTTGAGGAGGCTTCACTCGCTTGGCGGCCATCAAGATGTCGTCCTTCTCGGTTTGACGGTCTAACGGTCCGGCTCACCCGCGCCGGCAAGCGGCGCGAGAGCGACGCGGGGGCGTCGGGTGCAGCCGGATGTTATGCCGCCCCTCGTTTGGGCTCTGTGTGCAGAGCTTGAATGACGGCCTTTGGATTCCGTGCAGCCACGCGGAGTAGGGCGAGAGCCGGCCCGTCTGGCGTACGCCGACCCTGCTCCCAATTCCGCAACGTGGCCACGCTCACACCGATCATGAGCGCGAACTCCGCCTGCGAAACCCCCAGCTTGGCGCGCACGGCCTGCACATCGGTGGGGCGAAATGTCGTCGTACGCGATGGCCGCCGTTTCCCCCGCCGAATCTGTCCGGCCTGTCGGACACTCGTCAGCAGCTCTTGGAATGCGGCGTCCTTCATTTGAATTCCTCCCGAACGACTCGACTGAGCTGGCGGGGTCTGGGCGGCGGTGAGGTCGCCTTGCTCCGATTTCGTGTACGCGTACAGCATGTAGAACGCTTGCTCGCCAGGCGCCCAGTAGTAGATGACCCGCAACCCGCCTCGTTTGCCGCCGCCGGCCTTCGCCCAGCGCACTTTTCGGAGGCCGCCAGAGCCGCGAATGACGGGGCCTTGCTCCGGCCGCAGCATCAGCGCGATCTGAAGCTGACGATACGGCTCATCGTCGAGATGCTGTCGGAGCGCAGCCGTGAATACTGACGTCTCGACGAACCGCATCGGATCTCATGATACGCCATTGGCGTAGTCGTCTTCAATAGATCTCTTGTCGGCATAACAAGTTGTCAGCCGACCAGTGTATTCCCCTAACGACCTCCTGTCGCTCCCAGAATCGGTTCTGCGCCGCATCCCAGGTCTCCTCGCACACCGCCGCCTGATCCGGCCTTATGCGCGGCCCCACATCGCGACGAGCGCTGCCAACCGCGTATGACCGGTCAGCCTAATCCGACAACGACAGATCGGCATATCGCGGTCTCTGCGGCGGGTCGCGCCCGTTGCGAGGGGGGCGCACCGACCAGCGTCAGAAGACTCGCACCGATCAACGTGAGGAGACTCGCACTGACGACCGTAAGGAGGCTCGCACCGACGAGCGAGAGGAAACTCGCACGGACGCGAGAGCTGGCTCGCACCGACCGGCGTCAGAGGATTCGCACCGATATGCGAGGGGTTCGCACCGACCCGCGTCAGAGTGATCGCACCGACAATCGTCAGGAGACTCGCACCGATGAGAGCTAGTTCGGCCGCCCCGCCTGACGCAGGAGCGCCATGATCTCCTCGGCTTCTTTCGGCAGCCCGGTGCTGAGGATCTCTACGCCCGTGGGCGTGACGAGCACGCTGTCCTCGACCCGAATGTGGAGCTGCTGCTCCGGCACGTCGATGATCGGCTCGATCGCCAGCACCATCCCGGCTTCGAACGGCAGGTTCCAGTCGCCGACGTCGTGCACCGACATACCGACGTAGTGTCCGACGTACGCATAGCGGGAGTCGAAGCCGTGCTTCTTGTAGATGTCCTCCGCGATCCTCTGGACGACGCTGCGGGCCACGCCGGGCTTGATCGCGGCGATGATGGCCTTCTGCGCCTCGAGCACGCACTCATACGCGCGCAGCTGCGCGTCGGTAAACCGGCCTGACACCGGCCACGTCCGCGTGATGTCCATCGTCAGGTAATCGAGCGAGCCCGCGTAGTCCATCACCACGAGCTCACCGGCCTGCATCTGCCGGCTGTTGTCCTCGTAGTGCCACTGGTTCCCCATCGGCCCTGATCCGACGATGGCGGGGTAGGCCGCGGCCTGGATGCCGTGCTTGAACATCCAGTACGTGGCTTCAGCCTCGAGCTCGTATTCGTATTTCCCCGGCGCCGTCGCCTGCATCGCGCGTTTGACGGCTTCGGCGCTGATGCGCCCGTTGTACTTGAGGATCTCGATCTCGCGAGGCGACTTGATGAGACGCAGGCGATCGAGCTGCGGGGTGACGTCCTTCATCTCGTAGTACGGGAACTGCTCGCGCAGTGCGGTCACGCGGGCGGCGTCCTCGGTGGGCTGCTGCGCGAATGGATTGGTCAGCCGCCGCGCGGCGCCGATGGCGACGTCCAGCCGGCCATGATTCACCTGGTCCCGCTCGGACAACCGGGACCAGAGCATCTCGCTTCCGGCAGTGGAGCGGCGGCGCGCGAGGAATTCGTGCAGCCCGGTCAGCGGCTGGATCGATGCGAAGCCGTACTTCTTCGCCGCGTCGGCCTCCTCGAGCCAGTTACCGCCCTCATAGCGAATCTCGGTGGCGCTCAGCTTCGGTAGAAACAGGTGGGCCGCCCCCGTAGGGACGTCCATCACCAGCACGCCGTTCAGCGACTCGTTGCCGGTCAGGTAGTAGAAGTCGTGATCCTGCCGGAAGCGGAGGCCAGGAACCGGAGCGGTGGCGCCGAACATCACGAGCGTGCCACGCTGAAGCGTCTTGGCCAGTTGCTGCCGGCGCTCGGTGAACTCCCCGGGCGAGTACCCCATGCGTTCGGCGGCCGGCATCGCCGCGCACAGCATCGTCGCGACCACGGCGAGCACCACCCGGACTCGAGTCATCGAAGCGTCACGCATAGCCATTCCTCTTCCTGTGCCTGGTGCTCGACCGTGAGCGGCGCGAACGCGTTGAGCACGTCGCGCTCCTCGTTCGTCACGAACCCGCTCAGGATCAGCCGGCCCCCCGAATTCGTCAACTCCCGCAGTTGCGCCGCGGCCGACACGAGCAGCCCCCCGGTCAGGTTGGCCAGCACGACATCCGCTTTGGAGGGGGCGGCTGCGCGCAGGTCGCCGACCGTCATCGTGACACGTGCCCGCGGGTTCAGCTCGAGGTTCTCACGCGCCGCGCCAATTGCATCTGCATCCTCGTCGATTCCGATAACGTGTGTCGCCCCGAGAAGGCTGGCGGCCATCGCCAGGACGCCGGAGCCCGTGCCGGCGTCGATCACCGAGAGGCCGCGCAGCGTGAGACGCTGCAGCGCGGCGAGGCACAGCCGCGTCGTGGCGTGATGGCCTGTGCCAAATCCCATCGATGGCTGGACGACGATCGTGATGGGAGTGTCCCAGGGAGGCGCGACGATGATGTTGCCGACCTGGATCGCGCGAAGCTTGGCCTGGGAGCGAGCGGCCCAGTCTTCGTCCGGTACGTCGACGGCGGTTATAGAGAGCGCCTGGAATTCCGCGCGCAGCGCCGCCGCGGCGCGGTCACGTTCGGAGGCGGTGTGGAAGAAGACCCGCCAGCAGTCGGCGCGGTCGTCAATGGCGGTGATGTCGAAGTCAGTGAGGGCGGCTTGAAAGAGATCGTCGGATTCCGCAAGGCCGTCCACTTCGAGCGCCGGCCAGGTGCGTATCACTAGCCGAAGATGTCTTTCACGCGATCGAACAAGCCCTTGTCGCCCTGTTCGACGAGCGGTGTCGGCTCGAACTCTTCCTTCGGCAGCGTCGCGGCCAACTGCTCGAGCAGCTTCTTCTGCTCTTTGCTCAGTTTCTTTGGCGTGCTGACCTTCACGGTGACGAGCAGGTCGCCCTGCCCACGGCCGCTCACGTCGGGCATGCCGCGGCCGCGAATACGGAAGGTGGAACCCGTCGGCGTGCCTGCGGGAATCGTGAACGGCTCATGGCCGTCGAGCGTGGGAATCCTGATCTCTCCGCCCAGGGCCAGCGTCGGGAAGTTCAGCGGCACTTCGCAGTAGAGGTCGTTGCCATCGCGCTGGAAAAACGGATGGTCCTGCACGTGAACCACCACGTACAGGTCACCGGACGGTCCGCCCGCCGGACCCGCCTCGCCCTCAGATGTCAGCCGCAGCCGCTGGCCCGTGGCAATGCCGGCCGGGATGCGGACACTCAGCTTCTTTTCCTGTTGGATGCGTCCCGCACCGCGACACGCCTGACAGGGCTTGGTGACGATCGATCCTGAGCCGCGACACTGGCCGCAAGTACGCGCGACGGTGAAGAAGCCCTGCTGGTAGCGCAGTTGCCCTCGCCCCTGACATTGCGGACACGCGGTTGGCTGCGAGCCTGGCGCCGCACCGCTGCCGCCGCAGGTCTCGCAGGTATCCTGCCGGGGAATCTGAATCGCGGCCTCGGTGCCCTTCGCGGCTTCTTGAAACGAGATCTCGAGGTCGTATCGCAGATCGGCGCCGCGTTGAGGGCCGCCCCGACGTCGTCCGCCTCCGAACACGTCGCCGAAGCCGAAGATGTCGCCGAGTCCGCCGAGGATGTCCTCGAAGCCGGTGAAGGTGTTGGGATCGAAGCCGCCGGTCGCCGCCCCGCCAAGCCCGGCGTGACCGAAGCGGTCGTACATGTGCCGCTTGTCGGTGTCGATGAGCACGGCGTACGCTTCGGCCGCTTCCTTGAACTTGTCTTCAGAGGCCTTGTCGCCGGGATTCCGATCGGGATGGTACTGGAGCGCGAGCTTGCGGTACGAGCTCTTGATCTCCGGTTCGGTCGCCGTACGTACTACACCCAGGATTTCGTAATAGTCTCGTTTGCTCACGCGCTCTTCGCCACCTTCACCATCGCCGGCCGCAGCAGGCGATCGCCGAGCAGGTATCCACGCTGGAGCTCCTGCATGACCTCACCTTCCCGGTGCTGCTCGCTCTCTTCGTGGATGACGGCCTGATGGAAATTGGGATCGAAGTCGGTCCCGAGCGTGTCGATGGGTTTGACGCCGCGCTTGCGCAGCATGTCGAGCATCTGCTTGTGGATCAACTCGACGCCTTTGCGCAGCGGATCGTCATCGGCGGCCGCCTGCAGCGCGCGCTCGAGGTTATCGACGATCGGAAGCAGTTCAGTGACCACGTCGGCAGCCGTGTAGTCGGCGAGATCGCGCCGCTCGCGATCCATGCGCTTGCGGTAGTTGTCGAACTCGGCGGCGGTACGAAGCAGCCGGTCCTGCAAGGAGTCACGCTCGCGGCGGAGATCCTCGAGAGGATCGGGCGGCGTGTCCGCCGGCGGCGGATCTTGATCGTTGAGTGTTTCAGCCATGAAGCTACGAGGCGTCGCGAAGGACGCGGGACACCGCTTGCGTCGTCCCGTCCACGAGTGAGATGGCGCGGGAGTAGTGCATGCGGGTGGGCCCGATCACCCCGACCGTGCGCGCGGTCGTGCCGTCGACCGCCGTGCACGCAATCAGGCTGAACCGCTTCAGATCGGGCTCGGCGTGCTCCGTGCCGATGACGACCGTCAGTCCGGGACCATCGATGTATTCGTTGAGCAGATGCACCATCCGCTCCTTCTCTCCCATCATGTCGAGGAGCGCCCGGAGCGTGGCCATGGACACGTTCTCGTAGGCCCCTCCGTCGAGGAGCGAGGCGGCGCCTTCGACGTGGAACGTCTGCTGCGGTAATTCCTCGAGCGTCGAGCGCGCAAGACGGAGCGCTCGCGCCAGCAGCTCGTCGTAGAGCGTCCGCTCCTGTTGGAGCCGGGCGATCACGGCCTCGCGCACGTCGAGCAGCGGCAGGCCAGCGAACTCTGTGTTGAGGTAGTTGGCGGCGTGGACGAGATCGTCTGACAGCAGCGTCTCGTGGGCGTCGACGACTTTCTGCGTGACCTGGCTGCCGCGCGCAACCACGACGACCAGCACACGTGACCCGCCGAGCGGCACGAACTCGATGCGCTGCAGCACGGCGGACTGACTGTCCGCCAGCACGAAACCCACGTGCCGGGCGGCACGGGACACGATGTGCGAGACACTGGCCAGCAGATCGTCCATCAGCGGCGAAGGACCCGCATGCTGGCGCAACTGGTACTCGACGTCGGCGGAGCCGCGCGCGGGCCGGCGGCTTTCGAGCAGCAGGTCCACGAATGCCCGGTAGCCGCGATCGGTCGGCACCCGTCCCGCCGAGGTGTGCGGCTGGTGGAGATACCCACGCTCCTCGAGCTGGGCGAGGACGTTGCGCACCGTCGCCGATGACAGCCCGAGGCCGCTCTGGCGGGCGAGCACCTGCGACGGGACGGGTTCACCCGTCTCGATGTACTCGCGCACAAGAGTCGCCAGCAGTCGGCTCGATCGTTCGGATAGTTCGTAGGAACCCATTGCCAGACAGATGCTTAGAGAAGCCTGATGACGCTGCTCCTGCCCACGATTATAGCGTCTATTTCCGCAGGGCCCCTTCCCAGCGCATGCTCACGGCCGCGATGCCGGGCTCGGCAATCTTGCCGTGTTTGGCGGCAATCAGCTCGGCGACGATGCTGACGGCGATTTCCTGCGGGGTGATGGCGCCAATATCGAGGCCGATCGGCGCGTGCACCCCTCGCAGGGCATCGTCGGTGGTGCCCTCGCCGCGGAGCTCATCGAAGATGCGTTTGACCTTCGCCTTGCTGCCAATCAACCCGAGATATCGCAGCGGATGCGCGGTGAGGGCGCGGAGTGCATCGAGGTCGTGTGTGTGGCCGCGGGTGACGATGACCGCATACGCGGTGGGCGGCAACGTGTGGGTCTGCAGCCAGTTGGGGATGTTCTCGACCACGACGTCGATGCCTTCGCCGAAACGCTCGGCATTGGCGAACTTCTCGCGATCATCGACGACATGCACACGGAACCCCACGTCGCGGGCCATCTTGGCGACGAAGTAGCCCACGTGACCGGCGCCGAAGACGTACACATCGGGAGAGGCTTCGACCGGCTCGATGAAGACCTCCATCTGGCCACCGCACACCAGTCCGGTTTCCTGCGCGAAGTCGTCGTTCAGCTCGTACTTCACGTTGAGTGGACGGCGCGCGGTGATGGCTTCGCGCGCTTTCCAGAAGGCGTCGTTCTCGTAGCAGCCGCCACCGATGGTCCCGACCGTACGACCGTCCGGGAACACCAGCATCTTGGCCCCCACGCGCTGAGGCGTGGAGCCGGTTGCGGCCACGATCGTGACGAGCGCGACTTCTTCGCCTCGCTCGAGCGCCTGCGCGAGGGCGGCGAAGACCTCCTGATTCACAGGAGGATTATAGAGCGTGCGGCGGGGGCGGGGCGCTACCAGCGCCCACGGCGGCGGCGATTCGAGACGGCCGAGGCGATGGCCACGAACAGCATCGCGAGGAGGGCCTTCCCGAGCCATGACCGGCTCCCACGCACCGACGACACCAGTTTGAGCCCGATGACGACTGCCAGACCGGCAAGCAGGAGCTGAGAGAAGCGGTATCGTCGCTCTCCGCCGGGCTGCGTCGAAGGCCGGGAGGGGGTGGCCCCCAGGGAGGGACTCGCGTCCCACCGATAGTCCGTCCAGTTGATGAAGTCGGAAAAGGGCGATGGCCGGCGTTGCCTATGTCGGAACATCCTCCGTCATCGACGAGTCGGAGGAGGGTGAAGTTCACTGGGCCGGGCTATTGTGCAGCGCGCATAACTCGACCGGCTCGGTGCCGATGATGAAGGATTCCGTCAGAGTACGCGGGCAGTTTGGCGTCGCGAGCTTCCCGGTGTCGTGGTCGATCTCGACGAACGTAATGCCCTCAGGGACCTCGAACTGGATGTTCGGCCGCCCCGCGAGCGCCGACTTCATGAACTCGGTCCAGATCGGAAGCGCCGCCTGCCCCCCGCTCAACCCGAGCGGCTGATTGTCGTCGAAGCCGACCCAGACGACCGTGAGCAGCTCCGGCGTGAAGCCGACGAACCAGGCATCCCGGAGATCGTTCGTCGTGCCGGTCTTGCCTGCGGCATCCAGGGAAAACCCGGCGGCCCTGGCGCTCGCTCCCGTCCCCTCGTCGAGGACGCTTCGCATCATGTTGGTCACGAGGAACGTCGTGTCGGCGCTCGCGACCGACTTCACCTTGCCCGGCGATGGCTTGAGCGTGTTCAACCCGGCCTGGACATGATCGATCGCCTGAAGCGGACGCACGTTGCCGCGGTTGGTGAACAGGGTATAGGCCTGAGCCACTTCGATCGGTGTCAGCTCGAAGACACCGAGAGTGATCGAGGGGAACCCGTGCGGCGCCTGGCCAACGCCGACGCGGCGCCAGAGCGTCGCGATCTTGTCGAAGCCGATCCGCTCACCGACGCGGATCGTGCCGAGGTTGCGGGACATGGCGAGCGCGCGCCGCAGCGTGATGTCCCCCTCGTAATCGTCGTAGTTCTTCGGCTCCCAGACCATGTCGTCGAACGTGAAGACGGCGGGCTCGTCCGAGGTGATCGATGCCGGCGTCAGGTCGGTGAGGCCTTCAGCGACCGCATGCTCGAAAGCGGCGAGGAACACGAACGGCTTGAACACCGAGCCCGGCTGCCGCCGTGACTCGGTCGCGCGATTGTATTGCGACTGGTTGTACGAGCGGCCGCCGACCAGGGCGAGGATCTCTCCGGTTTGCGGGTCAATGGCCAGCAGCACCGCCTGTGCCGGCTCCTTCGCCTTCCGGCGGCGTCGCGAGAGCAGCTCGTCGACACGGTTCAACCCCGTGCGCACGGCGTCGAGCGCGCTGCGCTGAAGGTTGAGATCGAGCGTTGTGTAGACGTCCACGGTGCCTGGCTGGGCGGTCACTCCCGGGAACAACTCCGCCATCTGCCCGCCAACCATGTCGACGAAGTAGGGGGCCTCGTTGTCCACGCTGCGAGCGACGACCTGGAGTGGCTCACGGCTGGCGCGCAACGCCTCGTCGTCGGTGATGAAGTCCTCACCAGCCATGGCGCGCAGCACGATGTTGCGGCGTTCAACGGCACGCTTGGGATTCGCGAACGGCGAACGCGAGGCCGGGCTCTGAATCACGCCGGCAATGAGCGCAGCCTCGCTCAGCCCGAGGTTCGCCACGTCCTTGCCGAAGAAGATGCGTGAGGCCTCCGCCACGCCGTGGATCGCGAACGAGCCACGCTGACCGAGGTAGACGTCGTTCAGGTAGAGCTCGAGGATCTCTTCCTTCGATGCGCGCGTCTCCAGGACGAGCGACATCATGATCTCTCGCGCCTTGCGAGCGTAGGAGATGGTGCCGGTCTGCAGCTCCTCGTTGAACTCGTCGGCGAGGAAGAACATGCGCGACAGTTGCTGTGTGATGGTGCTGGCGCCGCTCGACCGTCCCCCGCCGCCAAAGAGGTTGGCGATGGCCGCGAGGACGGTGCGAAACGGATTCACGCCCGGGTGCGAGTAGAAGCTCTGATCCTCGGTGGCCAGGACGGCTTGCTGCATGCGCTCCGGAATCGTCGAGAGGGGCACGTGCCGGCGCTTCTCGCGCGCGCCGGAGGTCATGAGCGCCGTCAGCAGCGGAGGATCGAGGCGGACCGCATTCGTCCGGCCCTTGCCGACGATTTCGATCGACTGGATGCCGCGTCCGCCGGTTGCGGCCGCGTTCTGACGTCCAGCGGACCTCAGCGGGAACGTGAACTTGAGCGCCGTGCCGGCGAGCTCCCCACCGCGCGGCATCAGCGTGATGGTGTTGCGCATCGCCGCGAACTCGCCGGGCAGCTGCACGGCAGGGCGTTCGGCATAGCCGAGGTCGTTCAACCGGACGACCAGATCCTGCTGCGACAGCGATTGTCCCCGCCGGAACTCCGCCGGTCGCGCATAGACACGCGGCAACGTCCGCTCGCGCTCACCGTGCAGCCGCGCGTCGATCATGCCCGAGAACGAGAAGTACGCGTAAGTCACGGCGATGACGCTGACGAGCGCTACGGCGCCGACGCCGTACAGCAGATAGCGCACCCAGCGCTTGCGCTGAACAAGGATCCGCAATCGCGGACGGTTGCGTCTGCCGCCTTTCGTGGGTTGCTTCGGAAGTCCTGGCAAAATCTTCTGTGGTGAGCCTGCTAAATGGTCAACACCCAGTGGGTCCCCGACTCGAGCGGTATCTGATCACCCAATCGATCGACGAGCGCCGGACCGTACTTGTTCAGAAAGTAGATGAACCCGACCGCGCGTTCCTGCGGCTCTCCGCCGGGAAACGCCTGCGACTTCGCGTGGCGGAACTGCCGGCGCAGCGTGTCATCCTTGCGCTTGGCGGCTTGAATGATCTTGCCGTGCAGCTTCTTGAGGTCGTCCTGCATGCGCGTGAGCGTCGAACGCGCAGCGCCCTCGAGCGTCGGATCGATCTGCGTCACTTCCTGCGCGATGCGGTCCATCCGCTGCTCGACAGTGCGAAAGGCATCGTCGAGCGACGCGTCGACCGACGGCGGCAGCTGGGCTTCGAGCACGCTGTTCAGGACCGACTCATCCTCCGCGCGCAACGATTCCAACGCGACGTTGTAGCGGGTCAGGAACTTCATGGCGTTGGAGTCGACGATGGTGGCGGTGGTGCGCTGCTGAATCAGCGGCATCGGGATGGTGAACGCATCGTAGACGCGGCGAAGCTGACCCAGATACGCCAGCTCGTTCGGACCCGCCACATAACAGACTGTGGGAAACAGCGTGTCCTGCACCAGTGGTCGCAGCAGCACGTTCGGACTGAATTCCTCCGGCGCCCGGCGGACGCGGTCGAGCAGCGCAGCTCTCGATTCCGATCGATCGCCGACGAGAAAGCCGTCGCCCTGTCGTCGAATGGGCTGGCGCCCCGCGTTGAGATGAAACAGCGCCAGGCTGTCTTCCTGCGGCGTGGCCTGCACGTGGTATTCGCGCGCTTCGAGCGCGGCCCCGGCTGCGGCCGCCAATCGGGAGGTTTCGCCGGCGCGCTCGATCTCGTGAGCAAAGAGATGCGACACGAGAGGCTTGGCGGCCGGGTCGGCGGCGTCGAAGAGCACCAGCCCGCGGTCGCCGAGTACCTGTTCGAGCCATCGGCCAAACGCGTCGGCCATCCCGGTTCCGGGACCGTAGGCTTTGCGGAGGCCTTCGAGCAGGGCGGGCGTGAACTCGGTGGCGGGCAGGGCCGCTTCGAGCGCACCCAGCGCGGCCGCGACCGACTCGTCCAGCTGCACGCGGGCGATGGGACCGTCGTGCGCGCGTGGAGGATCCCCCGCGGCGATCGCGAGCAGCTTCAGGTCGGCGTCGAGCACGCTGCACGCCTTGACTTCATCCCAGTCGTGGTCCTCGGCGTCGATCCAGAACAGGGCGACGGCCGGTATCTGGTGTTCGGCCCGAATGCGCTCCGCCAGACGGATCGTCGTGATGGCCTTGAGGAGCGTGAAGAGCGGTCCGCCGAAGAGGCCGGCCTGCTGTCCGGTAACCACGGCGACGGCTCGCGGGTCGCGGAGTTGGGCAGTCGCCGTAATCGCTTCGGCTGGAGCGCCTCGTCTGCGCTGCTGAACCGTCAGCAGATCCGCCACGGCGTCACGCTGGCGCGAGTGCCGCTGAGTGCGCGCGATCGCGTCCCGCCAGGCTGCGGGATCGGCGGGGTTGCCCGCGAAGAAGTCCGCCACGCGTTTGTAGTCGAACGCGTAGTCCGCCGCCAGACGCCTGATCCAGGGAAACCGACGGATATCAATGGGGAGCCGGGCACCACCGGCGGCATCTCCGCCACGGGTGTGTGCGTCGTGGGGCGCCTTGGCGGACAGGCCTGATTGGGACTGCACCTGTTGGTACTGTTGCAGAGCGCCTCGCGTAGTGTCAAGAAACTGCGCACCGGGTGTTACGATCGCTCGGATCCTTATGAATGCACTCCTGGCTCTGGAAGATGGCACCTGGTATCGCGGCGTCGCGGCCGGTGCGCCGGGCGAAGCGCGCGGGGAAGTCGTGTTCAACACGAGCATGACCGGGTATCAGGAAGTACTGACTGATCCGTCCTACGCCGGCCAAATCGTCACCATGACCGCGCCTCAGATCGGCAACTACGGCGTGGCGCCCGGCGATGCCGAATCGGACAAGCCCCGCGTGGCGGGCTTCGTGATGCGGGAAGCCTCGCCGGTGGCGAGCAATTGGCGCTCGGACGGGACGCTTCGCGACTATTTGGTCCGGCACGGCATTGTCGCCATCGCGGACATCGATACACGGGAGCTGACCCGCGTGCTCCGGTCGGCCGGCGTCATGCGCGGCGTGATCGGGACCGGACCAGTGGACCCCATGGAGCTGGTGGAGAAGGCCCGCGCGCTGCCACAGATGGAGGGCGCCGACCTGGTCCAGGGTGTCACGTGCGATGCTGCGTACGAATGGAGCAACCGTGGGTCGTCAGTCGGTGATGCCGAGCACACGGAATTCGGACTCGCGCCCCAAAGCCGCGCTTCACGCCGGTTGCGAGTGGCGGCCTACGACTTCGGTGTGAAGCACAACATTCTCCGGCGGTTGTCGGCCTATGGCTGCGACGTCCACGTGTTCCCCGCGAAAGCTCCGGCCTCGGATCTGCTGGCCATCGAGCCGGACGGCGTGTTCTTGAGCAATGGTCCCGGTGATCCCGCCGCGCTTCCGTACGCCATCGACAACGTCCGCCAGCTGACCACGACGGATGTCCCGATGTTCGGGATCTGTCTCGGCCACCAGATCCTCGGCCTGGCTGTCGGCGGCGAGACGTTCAAGCTGAAGTTCGGACATCGCGGCGCGAATCACCCGGTCAAGGAATTGCGAACGGGGAAGGTGGAGATCACTTCCCAAAACCACGGCTTCGCCGTCAAGCCGGAGTCGCTGCCCTCAGAAACGACGGTCACGCATCTGAACCTCTACGACGGCACCGTGGAGGGCTTCCGGCATACGACGAAACCGATCTTTTCTGTGCAGTATCATCCCGAGGCCTCGCCGGGACCGCACGACGCCGACTACCTGTTTCAACAGTTTCTCGAGTCGATGGAGAAGCGGTGAGCCCATTACACGGGAAGCGCACTTAGATGCCCAAGCGCACCGATATTAAACGCGTGCTCGTGATCGGTTCCGGGCCGATCGTCATCGGCCAGGCGGCCGAGTTCGACTACTCGGGCACGCAGGCGTGCAAGGCGCTGCGGGCCGAGGGTCTGGAAGTGGTGCTGGTCAACAGCAACCCGGCCACGATCATGACCGACCCGGAGCTGGCCGACGCCACCTATATCGAGCCGCTCACGCCGGAGACGATGGAGGCGATCATCGCCAAGGAGCGCCCGGATGCCGTGCTGCCCACCGTCGGCGGGCAGACGGCCCTCAACCTCGCCGTGGCGCTCCACGAGCGCGGCATTCTGGAGAAATACAACGTCAAGCTCATTGGCGCGTCGATTGAGGCGATCAAAGTTGCCGAAGACCGCCTGCTGTTCCGCAACGCGATGGGTGAGATCGGCCTCGAGGTGCCGCAGAGCGGAGTAGCCCGGACGCTCGACGAGGCGCTGATGCTCGTTGACGATGTGGGGTTCCCGGCGATCATCCGTCCCTCGTTCACGCTCGGCGGCGTGGGCGGCGGCATCGCCTACAACGTCGAAGAGTTCCGCGAGCTGGCGGGGCGCGGGCTCGATCTGAGCCCGGTCCACGAAATCCTGGTCGAGGAGTCGGTCATCGGCTGGAAGGAATTCGAGCTCGAGGTGATGCGGGATGTGGCCGACAACTTCGTGGTCATCTGCTCGATTGAAAACATCGACCCCATGGGGGTGCACACTGGCGACTCGATTACCGTAGCGCCGGCGTTGACGTTGACCGACAAGGAATACCAGCGGATGCGCGACATGGGGCGGCGCATCATCCGCCGGGTCGGCGTCGAGACCGGCGGCTCGAACATCCAGTTCGCGATCAACCCCGACGACGGCCGCATCGTCGTCATCGAGATGAACCCGCGCGTGTCGCGGTCCTCGGCGCTGGCGTCGAAGGCCACGGGCTTTCCGATCGCGAAGATTGCCGCCAAGCTCGCCCTCGGGTACCACCTCGACGAGATCCCCAACGACATCACGCGTCTGACGCCGGCGTCGTTCGAGCCGACCATCGACTACATCGTGGTGAAGTTCCCGCGCTGGAACTTCGAGAAGTTCCCGCAGGCGGACCGCACGCTGACCACCCAGATGAAGTCGGTGGGCGAGGCGATGGCGATTGGCCGGACGTTCAAGGAAGCCTTCCTCAAGTCCGTGCGTTCGCTCGAGCTCGGCAAGAGCGGGAGCCTCTTCTCGGGCACGTCGGCGCAGCTCGAGGAGGAAGACGAGAGCGCCTTGCGCAAACGTCTGGTGGTGCCGAGCGATCGCCGCATGTGGGCGCTGTTCCGGGCGCTGCGTCGCGGCTGGAGCGTCGAGACGATTCACGATCTGACGAAGATCGATCGCTGGTTCCTCCAGCAGTTCTCCGACATCGTCGAGCTGCGGAAGATGGCGGACCTCGGCGAGTTCCGGGAGGCCTCCACGGATCTGCTGCGGACGCTGAAACGCAGCGGGTTCAGCGATGAGGACATCGCCGGTGTGTACGGGATCGACGAGGACACCGTGCGGCAGCGCCGGCTGGAGGAAGGGCTCGTTCCCGCGTACAAGCGGATCGACACCTGCGCCGCGGAGTTCGAGTCGTTCACGCCGTATATGTACGGGACCTACGAGAAGGCCGACGAGTCGGAGCCGACGCCGAAGAAGAAGGTGGTCATCCTCGGCAGCGGCCCGAACCGCATCGGGCAGGGCATTGAATTCGACTACTGCTGCTGTCACGCCGTCTTCGGCTTCCGGGAGGAAGGCTTCGAGACGGTGATGGTCAACTGCAATCCCGAGACGGTGTCGACCGACTACGACACCGCGGATCGCCTGTACTTCGAGCCGCTGACCTTTGAAGACGTCATGGCGGTGATCGAACGGGAGCGAAGTGCCGGCGGCGACGTCTCGTGCGTCGTGCAGTTCGGCGGCCAGACGCCGCTCAAGCTGGCGCTGCCGCTGCTCGAGGCCGGCGTCACGATCCTCGGCACCTCACCGGACTCGATCGACCTGGCCGAGGATCGGCGGCGCTTCTCGCAGCTGCTCTGGGATCTGGGCGTGCCGCAGCCGGCGAGCGGAACGGCCGTGTCCCGAGAGGAAGCGCGGGAGGTGGCCGAGCGGATTGGCTATCCGGTCGTGGTCCGCCCATCGTATGTGCTGGGTGGACGCGGCATGGCGATCGTGTTCGATGGGGGCGCCCTGGATCGCTACATGACCGGCGCCGTCGATGTCTCCCACGACCGTCCGGTGCTCATCGACCGGTTCCTCGAAGATGCGTTCGAGTTCGACGTCGACGCGGTGGCCGACGCGACTGGCGCGGTGGTCATCGGCGGCATCATGGAACACATCGAGGAAGCCGGCATCCACTCGGGGGACAGCTCCTGCGTGGTGCCGCCGTTCATGGTTGCCGAGCGGCACCTGGCCACGATTCGCGAGTACACACGCCGCATCGCGCGTGCGCTGAAGGTCGTCGGCCTGATGAACATTCAGTACGCGATCAAGGCCGACGTGGTCTACGTGCTCGAAGTGAACCCCCGCTCCTCGCGCACCGTGCCGTACATCGCCAAGGCGACGGGCGTGCCGATGGCGAAGATCGCGGCGCGCGTGGCCGCCGGCCGAACGCTGGCGGAGCTGGGACTGGTGGACGACCTCGAGGCGGCGGGTGTGTTCGTCAAGAGCCCGGTGTTCCCCTTCGTCCGATTCCCCGGCGTGGACACGATTCTCGGGCCGGAGATGAAGTCGACCGGCGAGGTCATGGGTGGTTCCGACAACTTCGGTGCGGCGTTCGGCAAGGCGATGATGGGCGCCGGGCAGCGTCTGCCGGAGAAAGGCTGTGTGTTCATCAGCGTGAACAACAGCGACAAGCAGACGGTGCTGCCGATTGCGCGTGACCTGTCGCAGCTGGGATTCACGTTGTCGGCCACGCGCGGCACGGCGGCGTTTCTGCGCGCCCACGGCCTCGAGGTCGAGGTCATGTTCAAGGTCAACGAGGGCCGGCCGAACGTCGCGGACCACTTGGTCAACCGCAGCATCGACATGGTGATCAACACCCCGCTCGGCCGCGAGTCGTTCTTCGACGACCGTGCGGTTCGCCGCGCGGCGACGATGGCGCAGGTGCCGTGCATCACGACGTTGACCGGCGCGTCGGCGGCGGTCAGCGCGATTCGGGCACTCCGGCAGCAGGTGCTGACCGTCCGATCGCTGCAGGACTACTACGCAGGGGTCGAAGCGGGCGCGCGGGTCAACCGGTGATGTCGTAACGCAAGACTCAAAACGCAAAACTCAAACAACGCCAGAACGTGGACCGCAACACTCGACGCTCGACGTCCGAGACCAAGCACCAGCTGAGCGTGCTTTGTTTGAGTTTTGCGTTTTGCATTTTGAGTTGCTTGCTGCTCGCCGCTCAGACCGCCCCCTTCCGCGCCCGCGTTGACATCGTCCAAGTCACCGTCTCGGTGACGGATGCGAGCGGCCGTCTGATCACCGGCCTCACCAAAGAGGACTTTCAGATCTTCGAAGACGGCGTCGAGCAACGCATCACGCAATTCACTGACCAGCGCGTCCCCGTCAGCCTCGGGATTCTGCTCGATGCCAGCGACAGCATGCGCGGTCAGCCGGTGGTGGACGCCCGCGAGGCCCTCGATCGATTCGTGGGCGACCTGCTGCTGAACGAGGACGAGGTGTTCGTGGCGACGTTCAGTCATCTGCCACGGCTCGTTGCCAAGTGGACCAAGCCACCATCAACCTTGCGGGGATCGCTTGCCGGCCTGAAGCCGTCCGGTGGGACGGCGATTTACGACGCGCTCTCTGACACGGCACAGCTCTTCGAGCAGCGTATCAATCTCCGGGCGGCGATGGTGGTGGTGTCCGATGGCGCGGATACCGCCAGCGACCGGTCGCTGCTTCAGGCGACCGATGTGATCCGGCGGAGCGACGCCTTCGTGTACGCGATTGCGATTGATTCGGCCGAAGC
Source organism: Vicinamibacterales bacterium (assembly GCA_035293405.1). Taxonomy (GTDB): domain Bacteria; phylum Acidobacteriota; class Vicinamibacteria; order Vicinamibacterales; family UBA2999; genus Gp6-AA40. Next base: position 27,295 of record DATDOE010000016.1, read on the forward strand.
GCGAGAGAGCACTCGGGTCAACCCGGAAGCCCTCCGCGACATCACCGCGCTGACCGGGGGCTACACCGAAGTGGTCCGCACCGCGGCGGACCTGGGCCCTGCGACCGCACGCATCGCTGACGAGTTGAACAAGCAGTACACCCTCGGTTTCAGCTCCGCCAAGCCGCCCGATCGGTCATGGCGGCCGTTGCGGGTCCGGGTTCGGAAGGGCGAGTACTTCGTGCGCGCCCGTCGCGGCTATTTCGCCCAGCCGGCCCGCTGAACGTTCGCCGCCCTCCCGTTTTTCTCCCGCCTGCATTTTGACCCTTGACGACTGAATTGGTCGGACATACACTTCTCTGATTGTGAGACTCAGTCTCAGTCTCGAACTCCAATCTCTCCCGTACCCGGGTGATCTCGCGTAGGTGGCGTCGATGAAACTGCGGACTCTGATCTTCTGGCCCCACCTCGTCGCTGGCGTCGCGGCGGGCCTCGTCATTCTCGTGATGTCGGCGACCGGTGCCGTCCTGACCTACGAGCGGCAACTGGTGGCCTGGTCCGACAGGGAGTTCCGATCCGTACCTCCCAGCCCGGGGGCTTCGCGCCTGCCGGTCGAGGCCATCCTCGAGACCCTGAAACGGGAGCATCCCGAGATCGCGCCAACCGCCGTCACCCAGGCCTCGGCGGCCGACGCCCCGGTGACGCTCGCGGTGCCGCAGCGCACGCTCTATGTCGATGCGTATTCCGCTCGGCTGCTGGGGGACGGATCGCAGACGCTGCGTCGATTCATGAGCGGCACCCGCGCCTGGCATCGGTGGCTGGCCGTCGAGGACGACGGACGACCGATCGCGCGAGCCATCACCGGATGGTCCAGCCTGATCTTTCTCTTCATCATTGCCTCGGGCTTCTATCTCTGGTTTCCCCGCAAGTGGAAGTGGCCGCAGATCCGGGCCGTCGTCCTGTTCAACGCGAAGGCGACGGGCAAGGCACGCGACTTCAATTGGCACAACGTCATTGGTGTCTGGTCCGCGATCCCGCTCTTCATCGTCGTGCTTGCCGGCCTGCCGATCTCGTTTCCCTGGGCCAACGCGCTCGTCTACCGCATGGTTGGCGAAGAGGTCCCAGCGCGTGGGGGGCGAGAGGGCGGCGGTAATCGCGAACGTCGTGCGACCGGTGAAAACGCCGAGGCTGCTGCTGGCTCGTTCGACGGGCTGAATGCGCTGTGGTCCCGCGCCGAGCAACAGGTTGAAGGCTGGCGGACGATCAACATGCGCATCCCGGAATCCAGCCGCGCACCGGTGGTGTTCGCGATTGACAAGGGTGACGGTGGACAGCCCCATCTCCGTTCCAACCTGACGCTCGAACGTGCCACCGGTCGCGTGGTCACGTACGAGGCATTCGAAGATCAAAGCCTCGGCCGCCGCTTGCGCAGCATCTCTCGATTCGCCCATACCGGTGAGGTGTTGGGCATTCCAGGACAGACGATCGCCGGTCTTGCGACCGCCGGGGGAGCCGTCCTCGTGTGGACCGGCATTGCCCTCGCATGGCGACGCCTGCGCGCCTGGATGAAGCGGCGCCGATTGGACAGGACCGAGTCGGCCTCTCAACAGAGTTCAGCAGCGTGATTCAACCCATTTCGGAGTCCGGACGATGAAGAACAGAACGATTGGTCAGGCGGGCAAGAACACTCGGCGGAGACGACGCGGCACGGCCCGCCTGTTCGTGCTGGGTGCAGCGTTCATGGCGTCGACGTCTGGAAGCGCCGCCCTGGCGCAACCCGTGGATGCCGGCATGCGCACTCGGACATCGGTCACGGGCCTGCGTGGACGAGTCCAGCAGGCAACTCAGGGCGCGGCGTCGCCGCAGGACGCGAAGAAGCAGTTCGCGATCGCGGCCGGCCCGCTTGGCGACGTCCTCGCGGCGTTTCAACGCATCGCCGGCGTGAAGGCCGTGCTGGCCCTCGAATCACTGGGATCGATCCAGTCACCCGGAGTGTTCGGGCTGTTGACGGCGGAGCAGGCGCTCCAGCAGATCGTGGTGGGCACCGGCGCGTCATTCCGGTTTACCTCGCCGGGGGAGGTCGTGCTCGACGTTCGGGCCCAGTCAGAGTCGGTCGAAGTCACTGGTCGGCTTCCAGGGGTGCAATCGCCAAAGTACGCAGCGCCGTTGCGCGACATTGCCCAGACGATCGCCGTGATTCCGCGCGCCGTCATGGAGGAGCAGGGCGCGACGACGTTGAGCGAAGCGCTTCGCAACGTGCCGGGCATCACACTACAGGCCGGCGAGGGTGGTGGCTCGTCGAACACGTCCGGGGACATGTTCAACATGCGCGGCTTCAACGCCTCGAACAGTCTGTTTGTCGACGGCGTTCGTGATGACGGGCTGATCTCCAGAGACGTGTTCAACCTCGAGCAGGTCGAAGTGTTCCTGGGGCCGACCGGTTCCGACGTGGGACGCGGCACGGCTGCCGGCTACGTGAACATGCAGACGAAAACGCCCCACGCGGGGACGTCGTACTCGGCGCTCTTCGGCTTCGGCAATGCCGAACAGCAGCGGCTGTCCGCCGACGCGAACTGGGCGCGGCCGATGGGCCAGGCGAACAGCTGGCTCGAGAAGAGCGCCTTCCGTCTGAATGTCTTGTGGCAGGACAGCGGCGTACCTGGTCGAGACGTCGTCGCGCTCGAGAGCAAGGCCGTCGCTCCAACGATCACACTCGGTCTCGAGAGTCCGACGCGCGTCACCCTCGGCGCGCAGATCGTCCGTCAGGACAACGTGCCGGACTACGGCATTCCCGGGGCCGCCTGGCAGGATGTGCAGCTGGCGCCGACCACCGTGCGCGCGCCGGCGCCCGTCGACCAGAGCAATTTCTATGGCAGTGTCGGGTACGACTACGACCGCGCCAGACAGGACAGCTACACCGCGCGCATCGAGCACGACGTCAACCGGAGCATGACGCTCCGCAATCAGACGCGCTACAACCAGACGCACCGGGAAGCGGTGATCTCGACGGTGCAGAATGTCGCCGCGTACAACGCTGAGACCAACCTGGTCACCGTCGCGCGGCAGGGGAACGAGCGCGAGAACAAGGTGACCTCGAACCAGACCAGCCTTGCGACACGGTTCTCCACGGGCCGACTGCGTCACGCCTCGAACCTCGGCCTCGAAGTCACTCGCGAAGAGCAGTTCGCTCCGACGTTGACTGGTCTTGGCACGCGAGCGCCGGTCGACATCTTCAGACCCAATCCGCTCGATCCGGTGACGGGATACGCGCCCGCGCGCACCAACGCATTCAGCACAGGGCGCTCGAACACGATCGCCTTGTACGGATTCGACTCGGTCGAGCTGAGTAACCGGTGGCAACTGAGTGGCGGCCTGCGCTGGGAACACTACGACACCGAGTTCCGCGCCCAAAACGCGGCTGGTGTCGTGACCACCGCGTTGGAGGGCGCCGACAGCCTCGTCAGCGGCAAAGTGGGGCTGCTGTACCGCATCAGCGCCTCTGGCAACGCCTACGTCTCCTATGGGACAACGGTGACGCCGCCAGGCAACGCCAACTTCACGTTGAGCGCGCAGCAGAACAACCAGAACAATCCGAACGTGAAGCCACAGGAATCCACCAACTATGAAGTGGGCAGCAAGTGGGACTTCGCCGGCGGACGTCTCTCGGTGAACGGCGCGGTGTTCCGGACGGAGAACAAGAACGTCATCTTCACCGTGGATGCCACCGCCGTTCCTCCGATCTACAACCAGGATGACGCCCAGCGCGTGCAGGGCGTCAGCCTCGGTGCCATGGGACGGATCACCGATCGGTGGGAGGTGCTCGCCAACGTCGGCTACCTCGATAGCGAGCTGCAGACACAGAACTCCATCAACAACGGTCGACGCTTGACGCTGACTCCTGACTGGGCGAGCAGCTTCTGGACAACCTACCGGTTCCCGCTTGGGATCTCGCTCGGTGGCGGCGTTCGTCACACCAATGCCGTGTGGATCAACGCCGGCAATACCATTCAGTCGCCGGGCTATCACCTCGTCGACGCGCTCGCCGAGTACGCCGTCAACACGCATCTCAGCCTTCGTCTCAACATTTACAACCTCACCAACGAGACCTACATCCGGAACGTGAACAGCAATGGCGGCCGCTACAACCCCGGCAACCCGCGGTCGGCCATGTTGACCTCGAACATCAGGTTCTGAGGGCGTCAGCCCGATGGTGATCCAGATTCCCGATGTGCTGACGGCCGAGCAGGTGGCGCATGCGCGCCGTCTGCTCGACACCGCCGACTGGGTCGACGGTCGAGTGACCGCCGGGTCGCAGTCGGCGCGGACCAAGGACAACCTGCAGTTGCCCGAGGACCATCCAGTCGCGCGCCAGCTCGGGGAGATGATTCTCACCGCGCTCAGCCGCAACTCGTTGTTCGTATCGGCGGCGCTGCCGTTGCGCGTGTTTCCACCACTGTTCAACTGCTATCAGGGCGGGCAGTCGTTCGGCAACCACGTGGACAACGCGATCCGGCAGGTCCGCGGCACAGGTGCCACCGTTCGCACCGATCTCTCGGCCACGCTCTTCCTCGCCGATCCGGAGGACTACGACGGTGGCGAGCTGATGGTCGAGGACACCTATGGTGTGCACGCAGTGAAGCTGCCGCCCGGCCACATGGTCCTGTACCCCGCGTCGAGCCTGCACAACGTCACGCCTGTGACTCGCGGCGCGCGTATCGCTTCCTTCTTCTGGGTTCAGAGCATGCTGCGGGACGACGGCGAGCGGACGCTGCTGTTCGATCTCGACACGGCCATTCAGAGGCTCACGGTGGATCTGCCCGATCACCCGGCCGCCGTCCAGTTGACGTCGGTCTATCACAACCTTCTCCGGCGCTGGGCGGACGTATAGACGTCCAATGATTCTGATCGAAGACACGCACTGGCCGCTCGTCGTGATCGGCGTGTGCCGTGGACCGCGTCTGGACGAGGCCATTCTGGACAGGGCGCGTGCGCGGTGGCGATCGCCCGAGCCGCGACGGGCGCTCTTCGTGGTTCCCGGCTTCGGCCAGTGCGCGTTGACCGCGCATGCGGCGTTGAGGCGCTGGCTGACGCGTCAGCCAGCGCCGGCCGCGCTCTGCCGAAGCGCCGCGTGGGTGATTCCAGATGACGCCGTCCGCGCCAGCGTGGCGCTGATGCTGGATCTGGGCGGATACGCGCCGTTCGGCGGACCCGCCGCGACCTTCGAGACGGTGACTGCCGCGTTTGCGTGGATGCGCGATCTCGCTCGGGTTGAGGATTCCGCGCCCTTCGTGCTCCCGCCAATCGTCACGAACTGCCACCCGTCCCTGTAAGTGATTGACGCGCGCGCAGGCACGCCCGTGCGGCGTCTTGCATGTGCCCGGGGATGCCATCGGTCGGTCTGCTTCCTGGCATTGCTCTCATCGCGGGCGCCGCATCTGCGCCGGTACTCGTCGGAAGTCCAATCGCGCTGGTGTGGCTGCCGGCGGCATGCTGGGGGCTCGCCCTCATCGCCTGGCGGCGGCGCGCGCCGGCGCTGACATCGGCGGCACTCGCGTTCGGATTCTTCGCGTGTGGGGCCATCCTGGCGGCCGACGCCACTCGGCACGCCCTCAGTTCCACTCTTCGGACGACGCTTGATCGCGAGGTTGGTGGCTTTGCCCTCGAGGAGCTGGGGCCGGCAGGCGAACACGATCCGATCCTCGCTCGTGTGGTGCTGACGGAAGACGCCTCACCACGAGACGACTTCGTCTCCCTGCGCGCGCGGGTGACGGCGATACGACTCCGGCACGGATGGCACGCCGTGGACGGCGGCGTGACGATCAGCGTTGGCGGGGCGGTGCCGGCGGATCGTCTGCGCACCTGGCGCGCCCGGCGAGTGATCGAGGCGCCGATGACATTCCGCCGGCCGGCGCGCTATCTCAACGACGGCGTGGCCGACTTCGAGCGCGATCTGGCACTCGACGGGGTCACGCTGCTGGCCACCATCAAGAGCGGACGGCTCATCGAGATCATCGAGCGTGGCAGCTGGGTCGATGAGCGTGCCGCCGATGTCCGGGCCCACGTGAGGCGGGCGCTGGGTCGCTGGGTCGAGCCCCACGATGCGCTCTCCGCGGCGATTGCCGCCGCAGTGCTGATTGGCGATCGCACTGGTCTGCCGGACGAGACGCGGAATGTGCTGCAGGCGGCTGGGACCTACCATGTCATTGCCATCTCGGGCGGCAACATCGCCATCCTGGCCGGGGTCGCGGCTGGCCTGTTCGCGCTCTGTGGCATCCGTGGGCGCCGTGCATCGGTGCTGGCGATCGCGGTCCTCGCGGCATACGCGCTGGTCGTCACCGCAGGACCCTCAGTGTGGCGGGCGACCCTCATGGCCATCGTGTACTTCACCGCACGCGCGATCGATCACCGCACCCCCGTCTGGCAGGCCGCTGCCGTTGCCGCGGCCCTCATCGCCCTCGTCCGGCCGCTGGACATCAATGACCCCGGATTCATTCTGTCGTTCGGCGCCACCGCGGCCCTGCTCGAAGGCGCGCGACGCGGGGCATTACTGCTTCCGCGCTCCCGAGTCTGGTCGTGGGTCGTGGCGTCGGTCACCGCATCGCTGGCCGTGGAGACCGCCCTGTTGCCGGTGTCGGCGTCGGCCTTCTCGCGGGTGACGAGTGCCGGGCTGGTCTTGAACCTGCTCGCCGTTCCAGCGATGGGCGTCGTGCAAGTAGCCGCTCTCATCGTCGCCGCCGGTGACTCGCTTCCGATGCTGGCGTCACCCGCGGCGTGGGCGGTTCACGCCGCGTCGGTGACGCTGGTCGCGAGCGCGCAGCTCGTGACGAAGGCACCGTGGCTCACCGCTCGCGTGCCGCCGCCGGGTGCAGCCCTGGTGCTCACGTACTACGTGGCGCTGACAGTTCTGGTGGTCGCGCGTGGACGTCTGCGCGTCGCGGCGGGCGTTGTGTTTGCCTGCGCTCTGGTCGCCATCGGCGGGGGAGTCGATCTCGCGAACCTGATTCATCCACCGGTCACCCAACGCGTGTTCCGGTTGACGGTCTTCGATGTCGGCCAGGGTGAGTCGATGCTGCTGGAGACGCCGGCTCGCCGCGCGATTCTGATCGATACCGGCGGCGCACTCTTCGGAGGAGGAGGTCTCGATATCGGCCAGCGTGTGCTGGCGCCAGCGCTCTGGGCTCGCGGCGTCAGATCACTTGATGCGCTTCTCCTGACGCACGGCGATCCCGACCATATCGGCGGCGCCATGGCGATGCTCGAGGACTTCGCGCCGTTGCGACTCTGGGAAGGAGTGCGAGTGCCGCATCACCCGCCGAGCGAGGCGCTGATCGCGTCGGCGACACGCCAGGGAAGTGGTCTGGACGCGCTTCGGGCAGGTCGCGATCTGAGTGTCGATGGCGTGCAGGTTCGGGTGCTCCACCCGCCCGAGCCCGACTGGGAACGCCGGCGCGTGCGCAATGACGACTCGGTCGTGGTCGAGGTGACCTACGGCGACGTCGCCTTCCTGCTGACCGGCGACATTGGCGCCGAGGTGGAGCAGTCGATCGTGCCGCTCCTGACCCGGGCGCGCGTCCGCATCCTGAAGGTGGCACATCACGGCAGCCGCACATCCACGTCGCAGGCCCTGCTCGACGCCTGGCGGCCACAGATCGCAGTGATCAGCTGCGGGCGCGGCAACCGCTTCGGTCACCCCGCTCGCGACGTCGTGCATCGCCTCGAGACGACCGGCGCCACGGTGCTACGGACGGATCGAGATGGGCAGATCACGATTGAGACGGATGGTACTTCTCTCAGTACAACGACATTCACGGGAGGTAGACAATGAGACGAAACCGCGAAGGGCGCGAAGATCGCGAAGAGCTCGAAAGTCATTCACATCATCGACACTACGCTGACCATCTCTCGGCCGGGCTCGGCATGCGACTTCCGTCGCCGTTGACGCCGGAGGCGGACGTTGTGATGACTCAAACGATCGGGTGCGCGATTGCTGTCCATCGCGCGCTTGGCCCAGGGTTCTTGGAATCGATCTATCGGAAGGCCATGTGCATTGAGCTGGAATCGCGGGACCTGGCCTTCGAGCAGGAACGTCCCGTGCGCGTGAACTATCGCGGCGTGGAGATCACAGGCCAGCGCGTCGACTTGATCGTCGAAGGTCTCATTGTCGTGGAGTTGAAGGCCGTCGTGCGCCTCGACGAGGTCCATCGGGCTCAACTAATCTCGTATCTCAGAACCACGGGATTGCGAGGGGGGCTTCTGATCAACTTTCGCGTAGCAGCACTCCGGCAAGGGTTGCGTCGAGTGGTGTTGCGATCGACTTCCGAATGACCGACCTTCGCGGCCTTCGTGATCTTCGTGCCTTCGTGGTTATCTTTGTGCCCTCGTGGCTAACCGGCGTCCTTCTTCACCCGCTGCCACTCGGCTTCCATCTCCTCCAGTGTGGCCTCACCGAGCGTTCGTCCGCGTTCTGTGAACGCATGCTCGACGGCCTCGAAGCGGGTGGTGAATTTTTCGGTGGCCCGACGGAGTGCCGCCTCGGGCTCGATGCCGAGCTTGCGCGAGAGGTTGGCGATTGCGAACAGCAGGTCGCCCATTTCTTCCTCGGCCCGTGACAGATCCCCCGTGGCTCCGGACTCGACCTCGCGCCGGACCTCCGCGACTTCCTCTTCGATCTTGTCCAGCACATCGTCGGGCCGCGCCCAGTCGAATCCGACCGCGGCGGCCCGGGCGCTGATCTCATACGCGCGGAGCAGCGACGGCAGTGTGTTCGGCACACCGCTGAGCGTTGTCTTCGACCGTGGCGCGGCGCCGGCGGCCGCGCGCTCGCGGGCTTTCAGCGTCTCCCATTTGTCGATGACCTGCCCGCTGGTGAGCGCCGGGTCGCCGGTCTCGCGTGCAAAGACGTGCGGATGGCGACGCACCAGCTTGTCGCAGATCGCATCGATGGCGTCCCCGATCGCGAAGTCGCCGGCTTCCTCGCTGATGCGCGCCAGGAAGACCGCCTCGAAGAGAAAATCGCCGAGCTCTTCGCAGAGGTCGGCCGGTATGCCGCGCTCGATCGCTTCGAGGACCTCGTAGGTTTCCTCGAGGACGAACGGGCGCAGCGAGGCGTGCGTCTGTTCCCGGTCCCACGGACAGCCGTCCGTCGCGCGCAGTGTGCGCATGATGTCCACCAGCCGCTCGAAGCGCTCGCCGACGCGGTCGATCATGGTGACATGCTACCATTCGAGATCGTGCAGGTTGAGCCATGACAGACGGACAACGGGACCCGGCGGGCGCACAGTCGGACGATGAGCGGGCAGTGACGTTCGTGGGCTTCGTGTTGTCGCTCGCGCATACCGCGGCGTTTCATTTCGGTGACGTTCCCGATCCCGCGACGGGGCAGCCGGGGACGATGAACCTGCTGGCGGCGCAGCAGCTGATCGACATCCTGGCGCTGCTCGAGGAAAAGACGCGCGGCAATCTGACTGCCGAGGAGCGTCAGCTGATGGAGCAGATCGTCTACGAGCTCCGTCTGCGATTCGTCGAAGCGAGCACGAGCGGTTCGCCGGAACCCTCGCGCATCATCATCCCTTGATGCCTCGACGCGCGCATCACCCCGACCCGTCGACGTGGCTCACCGTCGTCCCGAGCGTGTCGAGGGGCGTGCGAGTCGAGGGGTGACCGCTCAGGGTCACGTTCCAGCCCGCATCCTCTTTCTCGGAACGGGAACGTCGCACGGCGTGCCGATGATCGGCTGCACGTGCGAGGTGTGCCGATCGACCGATCCACGTGATACGCGGCTCCGGCCGTCGATCTACGTGGACGTGCCCGGCCGGGCGAAGATCCTCGTGGACACCAGCCCCGATCTTCGGCAGCAGGCGCTCACGCATCGCCTGACTCGCGTCGACGCGGTGCTGTTCACGCACGGCCACGCCGATCACGTGCTCGGGCTGGACGAAGTCCGGCGCTTCAACGTCATGCAAGGCGGGCCGATTCCGTGCTACGCGAGCGGCCCCACCTGGGAGACGCTCCGCCGTACCTTCCATTACATGTTCGACGGCGTCCAACGCCTCGGCGGCGGCATTCCGGAATTGGAAGTACACGAGATCGATGGCCCGCTGACGATCCAGGGCGTGCGCGTGCGGCCGGTGCCGGTATGGCACGGTGAGATGCCGGTGCTGGGATTCCGCTTCGGCGACTTCGCCTATCTGACCGATTGCAACCGTCTCGCCGATGAGGCCTGGGATGTGATCGACGGCGTCGACACGCTGGTGATCGATGCGCTTCGCGACAAGCCGCATGTCACCCACTTCAGCCTGGACCAGGCGCTCGACGTGGTCGCGCGCGTGAAGCCGCGCCGCGCCTACACCACGCACATGACCCATGCAATCGCGCATGCCGCGACCAATGCGCGTCTGCCCGCGGGCGTTGAACTGGCATATGATGGGCTCGTGCTCGACGTGCGCGTCGACGTGGAGTGAATGGAGACCATCCACTTCCCGGACGACCCCCGGCCGCCGTGGCTGGTGCACCCGGTCCTGGCCCTCGGGAATTTCGACGGCCTGCACCGCGGCCATCTCAAGATCATCGAGCGGGTCCGGCGCGGGGCCGCCGAGCATGGCGGCACGCCCATGGCGATGACGTTCGATCCGCATCCGCCGCGAATCGTACGGCCGGACAAGGCGCCGCCCCTGCTCATGACCAAGGCGCAGCGGCTCGAAGCGCTGCACGGGGCAGGCATCAGTTGCGTGGCGGTGGTCCGGTTCACACACGAGATCTCGGCGTGGGACCCGGAAACGTTCGTGCGTACGGTGCTCGTCGACTGGCTGCGCGTGTCTGAAGTGTGGGTCGGTGCGAACTTTCTGTTCGGGCACGGCCGCAGCGGAAACTTCAGCCTGCTGCGCTCGCTCGGTCAACGACTCGGGTTCCGGGCGGACAAGATCGATCCGGTGCGCTACAAGGACTTCGTGGTGAGCAGCACGCGGATCCGAAGGCTGGTTGCCGAGGCCCGCATGGATGAGGCCGGCGCGCTGCTCGGGCACCCGTATTACGTGGACGGCACGATCGTCGAGGGGAAGAAGCGAGGCAGGATGATCGGCTTTCCAACCGCGAACCTGGCGACCGACAACGAGCTGGTTCCGCCACACGGGGTATATGCGACCACGACGACCATCGACGGGATTGTGCACGCCGGCGTGACCAACATCGGTGTCCGCCCAACCTTCGGCGAGACCGACGTGACGGTCGAAACCCATCTGCTCAACTATTCCGGCGATCTGTACGGCCGCCGGGTGCGGCTGGGATTCGTGCTGCGGTTGCGCGACGAGCGCCGGTTCGAGGACGTCGACGCGTTGCGCGCGCAGATCGAGGCTGACCAGCGCCGTGCCGAGCGTCTCTTCAGTCGCCTTTCCGTATAGCCGTGGACGCCCACTCCTTCGAATTCCAGCTCTCGGTGCCGCGCGACGCGGACGTGGCGGCGCTCGTTCGCAAGGTGGCCGTGCAGGCCGCCCGCTACGCGGGGTGCCCCGATCACAGCGCCGAGGTGTTTGGCGGCCAGGTCGAAGAGGCCGTTCGCGCCCACGTGAACGGCGCTCCGTCGCCGGGAACCATCCCCGTCGTGGTCAGGCGTTCCACCGGTCCGCTCGAGGTCCTGGTGGGTTCGAGGACCGTGGCACTCGATCTCTGACCACTGCAGATGCTTCGTCTTTACAACACGCTTACACGACAGGAAGAGCCGTTCGCGCCGCTGCGCGACAACACGGTGCGGATGTACGCGTGCGGGCTCACGGTCTACGCGCGCGGGCACATCGGCAACTTCCGAACCTACGTCTGTCTCGACGTGCTGCGCCGGACGTTGAAGTACCTCTGCGGCTTTCGGGTACAGGAAGTCATCAACTACACGGACGTGGACGACAAGACCATTGCCGGCGCGCACCGGGCCGGCATGCCTCTGCGCGAGTACACGGATCAATGGATCGACGCCTTTCGAGAAGACGCCGAACAGCTGGGGATCGAAACGCCGGAAGAAACGCCCCGCGCCACCGACCCGTCGAACCTGGAGGCCATGAGCGCGATGATCTCGGCGCTCGAGGCGAACGGACATTCCTACCGACGGGACGGCTCGATCTATTTCAAGATCGCGTCGCTGCCGACCTACGGGCGGCTCGCGCGCCTCGATCACGAAGGCCTGCACACCGGCGCCAGCGTTGACGCCGATGAATACGCCAAGGAGGATGCGCGCGACTTCGTGTTGTGGAAGGCGGCCAAGCCGGACGAGCCGGCGTGGGACGTGAACGGCACGGGCCCGGGCCGTCCGGGCTGGCACATCGAGTGTTCGGCGATGGCGCTGCGGCTGCTCGGCGAGGCGCCCATCGACATTCATGCCGGCGGAATCGATCTGATCTTCCCGCATCACGAGAACGAGATTGCGCAGGCCGAGGGCGCGACCAGGCAGACGTTCTCGCGATTCTGGGTACACGTCGAGCATCTCTTCGTCGAGAACGCGAAGATGTCGAAGTCGGTCGGCAACGTCTACACCGTGCCGGACGTCGTGTCGCGCGGGTATCGGCCTTCCGCGCTGCGGTACTGCCTGTTGTCCTCGCACTACCGCAAGCAGCTCAACTTCACGTGGACCGGCATTGAGCAGGCAGAGGAGTCGCTCCGCCGCATCGTCGACTTTCTCGCCAAGCTCGACGAAATGACCGGCGACGAGCGGAACCCGGATCTCGAGGCCGCGGTGAGCCGCGCGCGCGACGCCTTCGGCGCCGCGCTCACCAGCGATCTCAATACGGCCGCCGGCCTTGCCGCGATCTTCGATCTGGTGCACGAGGGCAATGCGGCGATCGTCGCACGCCGCATGAGCGCCGCCGACGCGGCCATCGTGCGTCAGGCGCTCGAGGACTTCGACCGCGTGCTCGGTATCGTCTCGCTGCGTCGCGCGGAAGATGCCAAGCCGCCGGTGCCCATCGAGGAGATCGAACGACTGATCGAAGAGCGGAAGGCGGCGCGTCAGCGGCGGGAATTTGCGGCGGCGGATCAGATTCGCAACTCGCTGGCCGAGCGAGGCGTCCTGCTCGAGGACAACCCGGCCGGTACACGCTGGAAAAGAAAATGAATGGCCCATCGCTGAAGACCGCGCTCCCGGGTCCGCAGGCGAAGGCGATCATCGAGCGCGATGCCCGTGTGGTCTCCACGTCCTACACGCGTGACTATCCGCTGGTCATGGCGCGCGGAGAGGGCGCGCTGGTCGAGGACGTGGACGGCAACGTCTTCCTCGACTGTACGGCCGGCATCGCCGTCACCGCGACCGGGCATTCGCATCCCGCCGTCGTGCAGGCGATCGTCGAACAGGCCGGCAAGTTCCTGCACATGTCCGGCACCGACTTCTACTACGAGCCGCAGGTGCGGCTAGCAGAAGTGCTGTCGGCGATTGCGCCGATGCCGGGCCCGCATCGATCCTTCTTCGGGAACTCGGGCACCGAGGCCAATGAGGCCGCGCTGAAGCTGGCCCGGTACTACACCAAGCGGCAGAACGTCATCGCGTTTCTCGGTGCGTTCCATGGCCGATCGATGGGATCGCTGTCCCTCACGGCCAGCAAGCTGACACAGCGCCGTGGCTTCAGCCCGCTCATGCCCGGTGTGTACCATGCGCCGTTTGCCAATTGCTATCGCTGCCCGGTCGGCAACCAGCCGGAGACCTGCGCGGCAGAGTGTCTGCGCTTCATCGAGGATCAGCTGCTGGTGCACCTCGTCTCACCCGACGAGGTCGCCGCCATCATCGTCGAGCCGATTCAGGGAGAGGGCGGATACGTCGTGCCGCCCGACGTCTTCCATCAGCGGCTGCGCGAGATCACGACCAAGCACGGCATGTTGTTCATCGTGGACGAAGTGCAGTCTGGTATGGGCCGCACCGGGCGCATGTTCGCGATCGAGCACACCGGGGTGCAGCCTGACGTCGTGACGATGGCGAAGGGGATCGCGTCGGGCCTGCCGCTCGGCGTCGTGACCGCGAGGTCCGAGGTCCTGTCCTGGCCGCCTGGTACGCACGCGAGCACGTTCGGCGGCAACCCGGTGTCGTGCGCTGCGTCGCTGGCCACGCTCAAGCTGCTGCGCGACGGTCTCATGACGAATGCCGAGATCGTCGGGGCCCACATGATGGCCGGGGCGAAAGCGCTCATGGACAAGCACGCGCTCATCGGCGACGTCCGCGGCCGTGGGCTGATGATCGGCATCGAGCTCGTGCGCGACCGGCAGACGAAGGAGCGCGCCACCACTGAGCGCGACGCCGTCGTCCGCGGATGCTTCACCCGAGGCCTGCTCGTCCTCGGTGCCGGCCAGAATGCGATCCGCATCTCGCCGCCGCTCGTGCTGACCACCCAACAGGCCGACACCGCGCTCGAGATCCTGGACCAGGCCCTGACTGGGGTCAGACCCCGACTCTGACCCCGACTCTGACCCCAATGTGGCCCAAGACGTGCGAAAGGGAACGGGCATGGCAGAGGATGCCCGTCAATCATTCGGAAAAATGGGCGAAGAGCTCGCGTGCGTCGAGTTGGAGCGTCTGGGGTACGCAATTCTCGATCGCCGGTACCGCACCAGGTTTGGAGAAATTGACATCGTCGCCAGCATCGGCGGCGTGACGGTGTTCGTGGAGGTGAAGGCGCGAGCCGGGGAGCAGTTCGGCGGAGGCGCCGAGGCGGTGACACGCTGGAAGCAGCGCCGGATCGCGCAGATGGCGGTGGATTACCTGGCCAGGCGCCGGCTTCACGACCGGCCATGCCGGTTCGACGTGGTGACCGTCCAACTGACCGGCGGCCGACCCCGCATTCAGGTATATGCTCACGCCTTCGATCTCTCTGCGACGTAGGGCCGGGTCCTGTCGGACCGGCCGGTAACCCAGGAACCTCTGTGTCCGAACTGAGAAAAGATCCCGTCACCGGCCGCTGGGTCATCATCTCCACCGACCGCAGCAAGCGCCTCTCCGATTTCTCCCCCGAGTCGGTCTCCATCGTTCCCGACAGCAGTTGTCCGTTCTGCGAAGGGCATGAGCAGATGACCCCGCACGAACTGCTGGCCCGGCGCCGGAATGGCGGCCCGCCGGACGGCACCGGCTGGGACCTGCGCGTCGTGCCGAACCAGTTTCCCGTGCTACGGGTCGAGGGCACCCTCGACCGTCAGGGCGAGGGGCTCTTCGATCGGATGAACGGGATCGGCGCGCATGAAGTGATCATCGAATCGCCGAAGCACGAGGACACGCTGGCGACGATGAGCGAGTCGGCCGTGGAGCAGGTGCTGGGCGCATTCCGCGACCGGATACACGACCTCAAGCGCGACCGGCGCTTTCGCTACATCATCGTCTTCAAGAATCACGGCACCGCCGCGGGGTCTTCGATCGACCACACGCACTCGCAGCTCATCGCGCTGCCGATCATCCCCAGGGAAGTACGCGACGAGATGGACGGCGCACGCGCCCACTATGCGAACAAAGAGCGCTGTGTCTTCTGCGACATCGTCTCGCAGGACTCGCGCGAGGGGCGTCGCCTCATCGCCGACAACGCCGACATGGTGGCGCTGGCTCCCTATGCGCCCCGGTTCCCCTTCGAGACGTGGATTCTGCCGAAGCGGCACCAGTCGCTCTTCGAGGACGCGCCGCGTCACGAGTACGCCTCGCTCGCGCAGCTCCTCGGCGACATCCTTCGCCGGATGAACAGGATGCTGAAGGACCCACCCTACAACTTGCTGATTCATTCCGCGCCGCTGGCCGAGCCGGTCGGGGACTTCTATCACTGGCACGTCGAGATCATCCCCAAGCTGACGAAGGTGGCCGGCTTCGAATGGGCCACTGGGTTCTATGTGAACCCGACCTCGCCCGAGGAAGCCGCGCAGGTCCTGCGCGACGCCCGGTCGTGACGCGATGGTGGAGGCGGGAATTGTAAGTGGAGCCGCCTCGACCTTGCCCGACCCAGATCGCTGTGGTACGCTAGGATTTCGTCACGCGGGCGGGAATAACTCAGTGGTAGAGTGCGACCTTGCCAAGGTCGAAGTCGCGGGTTCGAATCCCGTTTCCCGCTCCAACCTTCGCTCAACTCCGGCAACGGGAGCGTGAGCTACGGTTGGCGAGCCAAGCGAAGGTTGTCCACCGTAGCGCGTTGCGCGAAGGTGGACTGATGATGATGATATTCCTGCCCACGATCGTACGTAGTGTCCGGCTTCCTTGGCCCGCCGAAGCAGCGCCGCTGCGAAGGCGGCAGGCGGACCCGCGCGGTCCCGCGCACGCTCGCTGTTGTCGCAGCATCTAGCTGCGGCCGGATCTTCCTTCACGAACAGAGTTCCAGCCGGCGCCGTCGCCAAGTGGTAAGGCAGAGGTCTGCAAAACCTCCATCCCCGGTTCAAATCCGGGCGGCGCCTCCAATCCTAAATCTAGTTAACACTGTCACTTACCGGCGTCTTGTTTTTGAACTCATCCGCTGATTCGAGACAGTTCGAGACAGATTCGACGAACAGCCGATCCTCAACGTCCTTCACTGCCTGCCGGTGTGACGCATCAACGACGTGCGTGTACACATTGAGCGTGGTGCTGATGCTGGCGTGCCCGAGTTGTTCTTGCGCGATCTTCACCGGCACTTTGAGATCGGACATGAGCGAGCTGTGGATATGGCGAAACTGATGCCACGTCACATGCCCTAGTCCAGCCTCGACCGCCGCCGGTTGCAGCACCCGCGTCAACAGCTTCGACTCGCGGAACGGCTTGCCCTTCCGGTTGCCGAACACGAGATCGCCGGGCTCGTGGCGACTGACGCGCTCTCGATGGTTCGTCAGCACCTTGACCGCGCGCGGCCCCAACGGAATCGTCCGCATGGCCCGTAGCGTTTTCGGCGCTTGGAACTTGCCCTCGAACACCGACTCGCGTACGGCCAACGTGCCGACAGCGAGATCGAGCGCGCCCCAGCGTAACGCCAGCAGTTCCCCCACCCGCAAGCCCGTCGCGGCGATGAGACTCACCATCGTCCGGTACGGCTCACCCAGCTGCTTGAGCAGCTTGACGAAGTCGTCGCCTGCGATCATCGCGGGCTTCTGCTTGAGCGCCTGCTGCGGGAACTTGACGCCCCGCGCCGGAGTCGTTTGCAGATACCCGTATTCGACCGCCGATTCGAGGATGCTCGAGAGCAGCGTCCACGCATTGCGAACGACCTGCCAGCCTGTCCCTTTTCGGAACTTGTCCGACACCCATGATTGAATTGCCAGCCGCTCGATGTCGCGGAGCCTCCACGTCCGCCAAGCGGGCAACACGTGCACGTTCAGTACGGTCTTGTAGCCGTGCTGCGTTGACGCCTTGAAATTCGGAGAATCCTGAACTGCAATCCGTAGCCCGCGACGCGGACCAGCGCCTGCGTCGGGCGCTCGTGTCACTTGAGAAGAGCTGAGAGGTCGACGTGCCTGGGCCGAGGCGTCCCACGATCGCGTTTGTGACGATCGCGCTTGTGCTGCATTGGACCTGGGAAACGGCTCACGCCGTCGCGTATGTCAATACCGACGCGCCTCTTGTCGAACGGTTCTGGCACTGTCTGCCGATGGCGATCGTGGACACGGCGTGGAGCGGCGCAGTCGTGTTGGCAGGCTATGCAGCTTCGATTGCCCTGGGACTTCGACCTGCGATGTGGATCATCTCGGCCACCGCTGGAGCGGTCAGTGCGGTGATCGTGGAACGAGTAGCCGTCGAGACGGGCCGCTGGACGTACAACGACCTGATGCCCATCCTGCCGGTGGTAAACGTCGGACTCTGGCCGATTCTGCAGATGTCGTTACTGCCGCCGCTTGCTTTCTATTCTGCGACGAGGTTCATCAAGAAGACTGAACCACATCGGCGGCCGCGCACCGCGCGTCCCACGACGAACAGGATGTCGTAATCGCGGTTGTGTCACCGCGGTTCAATCGGACGCAAGCAGCGCGAGCGCGAGGCGAACGCTCAGCATCGGTGTCGCTCGTCTCCTTCGACCGGGTGCAATGCCGAAGCCACGAGGCGGACAACGCAGGCGTTATCGAGCTACGACTGAGCTTTCAACGGAAGCCGTACCGTGAAGGTTGAACCTCGTCCGAGCGTGCTTTCGACGGTGATCGAACCGCCATGCACTTCCACGATTCGCTTGACGATCGCCAACCCGAGTCCAGTGCCGGTGGACGGTGGACCCGCGCCTCGCGCCCGGTAGAAACGGTCGAACACGTGCGGGAGATCCTCGGCCGGGATACCGACTCCGGTATCAGAGATCGTCAGCATGGCTTCGCTCCCGTGAGGTTCCAGCGTGAGCGAGATGCGGCCGCCCGCGGGCGTGTACTTGACAGCGTTATCCCCGAGATTCAGAAACACCTGCTTCAGACCGACCCGGCTTCCCCACACGGTCACGTCAGGCGTGATGGCAGTGTCAACTGACAGGTCTTTCGACTCACCGAGCGCTTCGACAATTTCAGTCGCCTCCTGGGCCACGTCAGCGAGGTTCACCAGACCACGTTCGCCGGTCTCCGGTCCTGCGTCGGCCAAGGTCAGTGCTCTGAGATCCGCGAGCACGCGCGCCATGTCGTCGACCTCCTCTGCGAATTCAGCAAGCGTACGTTGATACTCGGACGGACTGCGCGGGGTGGCCAGAGCAACTTCCGCGGTACCTTTCATCACGGTGAGCGGTGTTTGAAGCTGGTGCGATACATCTGCCGTGAACTGCTTCAACGACGCAAACGCTTTTTCGAGACGGTCCAGCAACCGATTAAGGGTCGAGACGAGTTTTCCCAATTCGGTGTCGGCGGGCACGTCGATTCGGCGCGACAGATCGGTCGCCTGGATCGCCTGAAGCGTGTCATCAATGGATTTCATCGGCGCGAGCGCTCGACGGGCGACGATCCACCCGCCGAAGCTCATGATCAGTAGAACAACCGGGACTAGCAGGGCGCAGGCCGTCGCCACGGCGCGCAATGTGTCGGGAACATCCCCGAGCGGCCGTCCAAGCTGCAAATACGCGCGAGGAGGCATGTCGATGGGCACGCAGATAAAGCGGACCGGGCCGGCCCGCTCGAGCTGCGCGGTGAAGAAGAGCGGGTTCGTCGTGCCGACGGTTGCGGAGTGTACGAGCGCCTCGTGCTGGCCAATGTTCGGCTCACTCACTTGCAGGAAGGGTGAGCGATAGAGCAGCTCGCCCTGCGGGTTCCGAACCATCACGAACTCCTCCGGCAGCTGCGAGAGGTCCGGTGCCAGTGCGAGCGCGCCTTGGCTGAAGTCCGCGCCGACGAGTGCCTGCGACAGTTTGTCCGCTTCAATCGCGAGATCAGCGTCGTGATGTCGATAGAGACTCCGCGAGAGAGACTGATGCAGCAAGACCGAAAACAGCACGAGACTCAGGGCCAGGATGCCGAGATGCCAACCGATCAGCCAGCCGCGAAGGCTTCTCAAACGTGATCACCGCGATCGGGCTCGCCGAGGACGTAGCCGACACCACGAACGGCGTGAATGAGCCGAGACGTGCCGTGAGGCTCGAGTTTCCGTCTCAGATGATTCACATACACATCGATGACGTTCGTCAGGCGTTCCCAATTGAAGTTCCAGACATGCTCCGCGATCATCGCTCGGGTCAAGACCTGGCCCGCGTTCCTCATCAAATACTCGAGCAGCGCATATTCCTTCGCGGTCAGATCGATTCGCTGTTGGCCGCGTTTGACCACCCGGCTCACCGGGTCGAGCGTCAGGTCTGAGACGTGCAACGGCCGCAGCGCGGAGGGCTTCTGACGTCGGAGCAACGCTCGCACGCGTGCGCTGAGCTCTGCAAACGAGAACGGTTTCGACAAGTAGTCGTCGGCTCCTGTCTCGAGTCCCTTGACGCGGTCCTCAACGACGCCGCGTGCTGAGAGCATCAAAATCGGCACGTCGAGTCCAAGCGCGCGTATCTTCTCGCACACGGCGAAGCCATTCATGCGGGGCAACATGATGTCGAGAATGATGAGATCGTAGGCCGTGGCGCGCACGCGATCGAGCGCCTCCTCTCCGGCGCCTACGACGTCAACCGTAAACGACTCTTCAGTAAGTCCCTTTTTGATGAAGCGAGAGAGCTTCAGGTCGTCCTCAACGAGAAGAAGCTGCATGATGAAAATTCGTTAATCGTGAGTCGCCGGCGAGACGAGTATACTGGCCCGGAGATGCGAGTTCGTCTTCTGACGCTCGTCACGGTGGCGGTCTTGGCGCTCGCGCCCATGTCAGGTGTTGCGTGTGAGTTGTCCTGTCGCTCCTCGCATGCCGTCGCGCAGACAGGTCACCGCCCGTCAGCTGACAAAGGTTGCCACGACGCGTCCGGTACCTCTCGCACAACAGTCGGTCATCTGCAGCACCACTGCGACCACGCGGTGGTCGTCCCGCGAACCGGCGAGCTCGTTTCGCCGCGGCCGGCAGGCGCGTCGAGTGCGTCGACCGCGATAGCGGCGGGCGTGCACTCATCCGCGCTTCTCCGCCATGGAGTGCCGATCGCGGCTAGTCCGCCCGGCTCGTCGCTGCCATTCGTCTGGTCTGTTCCCGTATCCCTACGAATCTGATCGAGTCACTCTCGTTGTCGACACGGCGTCTCGCCGTGGTGTGAGTGATTGTGCGCCCGCCAGCCGGGCATCGCATTTGTTGGGGAGTGTCAGATCGTATGGAACGGAGCAGACGAAACTTCCTGCGTGGAATAGCGACGGTGGCTGGATCCGTGTCTGCCGGCCGAGTGTCGGCCCAGCACGTCCATGAGACGCCGGCACAGCAACCCGAGACGGATCGTCCCGCGTACGCACCCCGCGTCGATCGCGACTTCGGGATTGTCATGCAGGAGTGGGCGATCTTACCGAACAACACGATCCCGAACTCCTTGGCAATGGAGTTCAACTGGCTCACGTTCAACGGCAAGGCCGGTCCGGCCATCACGCCCATGTTGTGCAAGATCGGCGAGCGCGTTCGCATTCGCCTGGTCAATCTCGGGATGGACCATCATCCGATTCACTTGCATGGCCATCAGTTCTATGTCACTGGATCCGAGGGCGGACGCATTCGGACGACGGCAGTCGAGCCGGCGAACACGGTGTTAGTCGGCGTGGCGCAGGCGCGCGACATCGAGTTCGTTGCGAACAACCCGGGCGACTGGCATTTCCACTGCCACCTGCCGCACCACATGATGAACCAGATGGCATCGATGGTTGGGCCCTTGATGATGTCGCACGCCAATGCACCACGGCCCGGATCGATGACCGCGGGCATGGGCATCATCGAAGGGCGCACGCTTGGGGATGCGGCGTCACCGTCGTTCGGCCGAACGATCAACCTAGGCGCCGAGCCGGAACGCCCGGTGGCGAATATGCCCCTCCCGCCGACGCCACTACCGACATTCATGCAGCCCGGTCGCACAACGCCTCCCAATGAAGGCATGGTTCCCGGCTATCCACAGGACATGTTCATGGCCATGGACGAGATGGTCGCGAAGCCTGAGACCTTCGGGATGCGGCGCGGTTGGAGTGGTGGGACGATGGGGATGATGACTGTCGTTCGTGTGCTCGAGCCCGCGCTGTTCGACAAGATCCAGGAGCTCAAAGCCGAGCAAGCGAAGGCAGGTGCGCGATGAGTCGGATGATATTCTTCCTTCTCGCCATCGTGTGGTCCACGGGACCGGCGCACGCGCAGCAACCGGATGTCTCAGCGGGCCCTCCCTTGACGTTGCCACAGCTCGAGGAGATCGCGCTGGCCAGCAACCCGACGTTGCGCCAGGCTATGACCGGTGTTACGGCCGCCCAGGGTCGCGCCCGGCAGGCGGGCACGTGGTTCAACCCGACGATCGGATACGCGGGCGAGGAGATCAAGCCCGGCGAGATCATCCAGCTTGGCGAGCACGGGGTGTTCTTCGACCAGCAGATTCCGCTCGGTGGCAAGCTGCGTCTGAGTCGTCAGGTGTTCGAGCGCGAAGCGGAACAGGCCGGCTCGTTCGTGGATCTCCAGCGCGAGCGCGTGCTGGGCGCCGTGCGCACGCTGTTTTACGAGATTCTTACGACCGAACGGCGGGTTGAGGTGCTGGATCGCCTCTTTCAACTTGGACAGGAGGCCGTTGGGATTTCTCGTCAGCTCTATAACGTGGGCGCGGCGGATCGTCCCGATGTCCTCGATTCTGAAATCGAGGTCGATCGCATTCAACTGGAGCTGCTGGCGGCGCGGAATCGGCGGTTTGCCCTCTGGCGTCGTCTCGCGGTCACGGTGGGGGATCGGTCGCTCGCGCCCCGGCCACTCGTGGGATCGGCGGAGTCGCTACCCGAAATCACACGCGAGGGTGCGTTGGGCGACGTGCTCAAGCGCAGCCCTCAGGTGCGTGCGGCGCGTGCCGAGATCGAGCGGACCCGCGCGATCGTGACGCGCGCGCGGCGCGAGCCGTTTCCCGATCTGTTCGTGCGCGTCACACCCGCCTACAACCGGGAACGATTGGAGATCGGCCCGGGTGGAGGCCTCCGGCCGATTGGGTGGGAGCTTGGCGCGCTCGAGGCCGGTGTGACGGTGCCGCTGTTCAATAAGAACACGGGTGCGATCGCAGCCGCAGGTGCCGATCAGTTGCAGGCCGAAACCGAGGCGCGTCGGCTCGAGCTGGCGATAGAGGCCCGCCTAGCTTCTGTGTTCGACGAGTACCTCACCGCGTTGCGCGCGACCGAGATTTATCGCGATCGCGTGCTCCCGCGTGCGCAAGAGAGCTACCAGTTGTATCTGGCACGCTACCGGGAGATGGGAGCAGCGTATCCGCAGGTGCTCGTCGCGCAGCGCACGTTGTTTCAAATGACGGAGCAGTACTTCCGTAGCCTCGAGACGGCATGGCGAGCCGCCTTGCGGATTCGCGGGTTCCTGCTCGACGAGGATGGCCTGGGGATTCCGATGCGCCCGGGTGAGATGGAAATGGATGCCTCAATACGTGTAGCGGAGGCGGGCGGACGATGACAGTCCATCGGATTCAGGGGAGGGCGTTGGTTATGAGCATGTCTCAACTTACGTGCGCGCTGACAGTGTCGCTGGTTGTGTCTGCGCTGCCAGCGTGGGCCCAGCACGAAGGCCATACGACGCCAGCGGCGCCGGTTGCGACCGTAAACCAGCAACAGGTCGCTGCGTGCGTGCAGAGCCAGCAACAGGTGATGACGCTTGTCGAGGCGGGGAACCGCCGGCTCGAAATGGCCCGGCAGACGAACGATCCGGTCGCGCTGCGCACCGCCGTCGATGATTTCCAGGCAACGCTCTCGGCGGTCCGGACCCAGCTGGGATCGTGCGTGGAACTCGCCGCGGCGATGCCTGCCACCGACCCGCACGCAGGGCACGCGGCACCAAGCGTCGCGCAGCCCGCCACACAATCGAGCCCGGCCGCTCCGACTGCGGCCGATCCGCACGCTGGGCACACCGCGTCCACCGCGCCGTCGGCGACGCAGTCACAGCCAGCCCCGGCCCGCAACGCCGGTAACCTCGACATCACGTTCCGCACTGTGCCCGCCGCACCTCGTGCCGCGGCGGCCAACCAGTTCGAGGTCACAGTGAAGGATCGCCAGGGGAAGCCGGTGGATGGCGCGGAGGTATCAGTCGCGCTGTACATGCCCGCGATGCCCGCGATGAAGATGCCGGAAATGCGGAATGAGGTGAAGCTCAAAGGCACTGGCAACGGCAGATACGTCGGCGCAGGACAGGTCATGATGGCGGGCGCGTGGACCGTGACCGTGAGCGTCAAGCAGAACGGCAAGGAGATTGGCCAGCAGAAGGTGACGATGACGGCCAAGTAGCGAGGCCGCACGCACTCGACTGAGGAACACAGCGATGAAGTCCGTGCTCAAAGTGGTGGCGCTTCTTGCCGCCTTCGTCGTGGTGGGCGGCCTGATCGTGTTCGTGTATCTTCTCGGCACCGGCCTGAAGGCCCGTCCGGAACCGGGCGCGATCGAGACGTTTGCCGCCAGAACGACTCGCAAGCTCGTCATCGGGTGGCACGCTCGAAACCACGTGAACCCGGTGCCGGTGAGTTACGAGGCGATCGTGGATGGCCGGGCACACTTCGCGGATCACTGCGCTTCGTGTCACGCGAACGATGGGAGCGGCGATACCGAGATGGGGCGAGGGCTCTACCCGAAGGCGCCGGACATACGGTTGCCGGCGACGCAGAACCTTTCCGACGGCGAGCTGTTCTACATCATCGAGAACGGCATCCGGCTGACGGGCATGCCAGCTTGGGGCACGGATACGAAGGCAGGGGAAGAGTCGAGCTGGCGTCTCGTGCACTTCATCCGCCATCTGCCGCGGATCACGCCGGAGGAGATCGAGCAGATGGAGGCGATGAATCCGCGGTTGCCGGAGGAGATCCGACAGGAGATCGAAGCGGAGCGGTTTCTGCAAGGCGGCGATTCAGCTGCTGTTGAAGAACCGCAACCGCACGGACACTGAGAGGGGACGCGTGAGGCTGAAGATATTCGTTCTGGTCCTGTCGGTTCTTGGTGCAGGCTCGCTGGCGCGTCTCGAGGCCCATGACGGCCATGGAGAGACAGTGGTCATGTCGGGAACGATCAAAACGGTCCTTGCCGGACGGATCGAGATCGAAACCTTTGATCAGAGTCTGTTGCAGCTCAAGCGGATTTGGGTCATCACGGATGCGAAGACCCAGTATCGACGGGCGAAGAAGCGCATGGACGCCGAATCGGCTCAACCAGCAGAAGGTGAGCGCATCGTCGCCGTCGTCAGCAGCGAACACACCAAAGACAACTCGACGAGATTGGTGGCGCTTCAGATCGATCTCGGCGCGCTGAAGAAGTAGCCGCCCGTAGAGGAGGGCGCAATACATGCGAAAGATGCTGGTCGGTCTCGTGTTCGTGCTGGCGACTGTCGTCGCGAGCGCACATGTAACAGTCTCGCCGCGCGAATCGCCGGCAGGTGTCGAACAGCGCTACACCGTCCGAGTGCCGACCGAGGGACAGGTGAGCACCACCTCAGTGGAGCTGGAGGTGCCGGCGGATGTCACCGTCCTTGATGTTCCTGCGGGCGAGGCCTACAAGCACCAGACGCGTCGCGAGAACGGGCGGATTGTCGCGATCACATGGACGCAGGAGATCAAGCCTCGCGACGTGGCGGAATTCGTCTTCCTGGTGCGCAACCCCCGATCTGACCGGATCACCTGGAAGGCTCACCAGCGGTTTGCCGACGGGACGGTGACGGACTGGGTTGGCATCGGAGGAGATCGCCGGCCTGCGTCGATCACGAAATCGACGGTGGGACAGTAACAGCGATCGGATCATCACGCGGTTTTAATCAACTCTTCAGGAGATCGTTAACCGAGCGTCGGGTACGCTCAAGGGTGGAGGCATCGATGAGCAAAACATGGATTGTGGGCGTTGCGTTGATGGCGGCGCTCGCCATACCCGCGGTAAGCCGTGCGCACGAGGGCCACGCCCACAAGGTGATGGGGACGGTTTCCACGTTGAGTGAGAAGCAGTTCGAAGTCAAGACGACTGATGGCAAGACCGTCACCATCGCGCTCGATGCCAAGACAGTGTATCGGCACGGCAAAGCCAAAGCAGACGCCAAGATGCTCAAGGTCGGCGAGCGGGTCGTCGTCGAAGCCGAGCAGGCACAGGGTGCGACCGTCATGACCGCGAAGACGGTGCAGATGGCGGCAACGACCAGTCCGGCTGCGGAGCCAGCGGCGACACACGCCCATTAACTGCCTCGTCTCCGAGCGTCATACGTTGCAGGGGCTTTCTCGGACGCGCCTCCTACCGTCCGAGGGGCTCCGGTCGCTGACTGCCTGCGCGGCGTATGTCGAGGCCGGTAACTCAGGAATCGGATGAGCCCTTTTCTCGCGTGGGTCGAAACCACCCGAATTGCGACGACCGTCCGGGAATCACTGCTCCTCACCGGCGGTCTCAGTGCGGTGCACCTTCTCGGTTTCACCCTGGTGACCGGAGGCGCGCTCGTGGCGAACCTGCGACTGCTGGGCGTGCTGTTTCCACAGCGGCCGGTCGTCGAAGTCACCATTCCAGCCGGGCGCGGTATTGCGGTGGGTCTGGCCCTGAGCGTCGCGACGGGGCTCCTGCTATGTGCCCCCAGGGCGTTGGCGGCGAGCGCCAACGGGACGTTTCAACTGAAGATGCTGCTGCTGGTTGCCGCGGCCGTCTTTCACGCTACGCTGCATCGGCGGGTCGTTCAGCGCGCTCCTTCTGCGAGGCGCATGCTGCGGGCGACCGGGGCAGTCGGATTGGCGCTCTGGCTTGGCGTAGCGCTGGCCGGCAGTGCGTTTATTCTGCTTGAATAGCGGACGCTCGGCTCGAACGCGACAGTACCAATGACAGTCCTCCAGATTTGCGAGTGGCTCGAGGCCACGTCCTTGAGCGTGCTGATTCGCGAATCCCAGTACGGCTTTCCGATCGTCGTCGCGATTCACATTCTCGGCCTGACCCTGTCCGTCGGCACGCTGGTCTGGTTCGACCTGCGCCTGCTTGGCGTGAGCATGCGGCAGTGCCGAGTGTCGGACGTGTATCGACGTCTCGCGCCCTGGCTACTCACCGGCTTCGCGATCATGTTCATCAGTGGCGCTGTGCTGCTTGCAGCGTTTGCAACATCCGCCTACGGAAACCTGTACTTCCGGATCAAGGCGGCCGCTCTGGTGCTCGCCGGCGTGAATGCGCTGATCTACCACTTCACGACTGAACGAGCGATCGCAAGATGGGACGAGGCCGCGCGCCCGCCGCTTCGGGCGCGGCTCGCTGGACTGTCCTCGATTGTCGTCTGGGCTATCGTGATTCTGGCAGGACGGATGATGTCGTACACGATGTTCTAGTCACAACCCGATTAAGATCGTCTATCGAGCGAGCGGATGTCAGATGCTCATCAAGGGAGAGTGTATGGGCGATCGCGCCAGCGTGGCGGTCCTACCGCCAGTCATTCTTTTGGGGGCGATCGTCAGCGGTGTCGCTCTCGCATGGGCGTACCCGATTGCCGCCCTTCCCGTTGGCGTTGCCGTGCCACTCGGTGTCGTTTTTGTCGGACTCGCAATCGCACTTGCCTTGTGGGCCGCGAGCGAGCTTGCCAATGCACGCACCGCCTTTGACGTGCGCAGGTCGACAACAGCAGTCGTGGTCTCCGGCCCGTACCGGCTAAGTCGCAATCCCGTCTATTTGTCGATGGTATTGCTCCAATTGGGAATCGGAGCCATCCTGAACTCGCTGTGGATACTGGCGCTCACTTGGCCCCTCGGGAGCATGCTGTGCATCACCGCTATCAAGCCCGAAGAGCGTTACCTTGAGCGCAAGTTCTCTAGCACTTACGCAACCTACAAGGCGAGTGTCCGCCGTTGGATGTAATCCAGTTAGGCTAGACGTCGCTGGACACTCCGCCGGCAGCTGGCAGATAGCAGCGACGGACGTAGTCCATCACCATCCGATCGGCATTGAAGCGCCAGCCGAGGCTGACGATCGAGTGCTTCATGCGCCGAATCCAGCGCCGTGGGAGGCCGATCTCGTCGCGATCGAAGAACAGAGGCACAACCTCTCGTTCCAGCGTGTCGTACAGCGCGGCGGCATCGCGTTGCCATTGTACGTTGGCGTTCGCGTGGATCACACCATCGCCGATGGCAAAGCCGTTCTCGCCATCGTAGCCTTCGGCCCACCACCCGTCGAGAATTGACAGGTTGAGCCCGCCGTTGAGGACCGTCTTCTCGCCGCTCGTGCCGGAGGCTTCCAGTGGGCGCTGTGGCGTGTTCAGCCACACGTCGACGCCTTGAACGAGATGGCGCGCGACGTTCATGTCGTAGTCGTCGAGGAACACGACCCGGCCGGCGAATCGTGGATCGCGCGTGAGCTGCACGATCTGTTGGATCAAGGCCTTGCCGCCCTCGTCGCGTGGGTGCGCCTTGCCGGTGAAGATGAGCTGGACGGGTCGCGTCGCGTCGCCGCAGAGACGAGCAAACCGCTCCATGTCGGTCAAGACGAGCGTGGCGCGTTTGTAGGTGGCGAACCGGCGCGCAAACCCGACGGTCAAGGCGTTGGGATCGAGCGCGCCGGGTGCGCTCGCGCGACGACGAGCAAAGTTCACGAGAGTCCGCCGCAACAGCGCGTGCACCTCCCAGAGCTCCCCATCGTCCAGATCGGCGAGGGGCAGCCACGTCTGGCGATCCGTCTGCCGCAGCGGCCAGTCGGGCCCCAGATACCGGTCGTAGAGCGCCCGCATCGGCGGCGCCAGCCAAGAGCCGACGTGCACGCCGTTGGTCACGTGTCCGATCGGCACATTCTCTTCGCCACGTGCCGGCCACACCTTGTGCCACATGCGGCGCGCCGTGTGACCGTGCAGACTCGACACACCGTTGCGGTAGCGCGACCCGTTCAGCGCCAGCACGGTCAGACAAAAGGGCTCCGCGTCGTCAGCCGGATTGATCCGTCCCAGGCCGAGGAATCGGTGCGCGTCGATACCCAGGCTGCGCCGTAACCAGCCGAGCTCCTGCTCGATGAGTGCCGGACTGAATCGGTCGTGGCCCGCATCAACTGGCGTGTGCGTGGTGAAGCCAACCTGAATCGTCGTGTCCTGGAGCGCCTGGTCGAAGGTCATTCCGTCTTCTTCGACGCGCTCGCGGACGCGTTCGTAAATGGCAAACGCGCTGTGGCCCTCGTTCAGATGCAGCACATGAGGACGAATACCGAGTGCGCGCAGCGCACGCAGCCCGGCGATGCCGAGAAGCATCTCCTGCCGGATGCGTGTCATGTCGTCGCCCCCATACAAGCGCGCGGTCAAGGCGCGCAGCGCGGGCGAGTTCGTGGGCACGTCGGTGTCGAGCAGGACGAGCATGGCCCGTCCGACGTGCGCAATCCACACCGCCGCACGCAGGGGGCCCTCTCCGCATGGGACGTCTACCGTGAGCGCGCTGCCATCCGGTGCGGCCGCGTGCTCGAGCGGAAGCGTCGTCAGATCGGTCTTGCCGTACTCCTCGCGCTGCCAACCGGTGTCGTCCACGCGCTGTCGGAAGTAGCCGTTCGTGTAGAACAGCCCGACTCCCACGACGGGTACGCCGAGATCCGATGCACTCTTCACGTGATCGCCCGCCAGAATCCCAAGGCCTCCCGAATAGAGGGGCAACGATTCGTGGAGTCCAAACTCCGCGGAGAAGTACGCAATCGGCCCCACGCGGAGCCGCGCGGCGTGTTCGGCGCACCACGTGCGATCGTCCGTCAGGTAATCCTGGAGCCGGCGGTACTGAAAGTTGATGCGGCTCTCGAGCGCGAGCTCGGCCACGCGTGTCGCCAGCGTGTCGTCGGACACCCGCTGTAGGACGGCGATGGGATTGTGGTTGGTGTCGCGCCATGCCTCGAGGTCCAGATCTCGAAAGATCTCGCCAATCTCCGGGTGCCACGTCCACCAGAGATTGCGCGCGAGTTGGGTCAGCCGGTCTCGGAGGGTCTGCATCATGTCGCTACGGGATGGAAGGCAGTTCACGATCGTCTGGCAGCGGCCGGCGGTCGATTGCGACCGGCACAATCAGCCGCTCGCGATTTCGCCACACGCTCAAGCGAAGAACGGTGCCGGGTGCGCGGCTTCGGATATGCCGGTAGAAGTCGTGCAGTGTCAATGCGGGATCGCCCACGACCCCAATCACGACATCGCCTGGGTTGAGGCCGGCGCGATGCGCCGGGCCATCGCCGGTGATGCCGGTCAGGACGAGCCCGCCTGAGAGGCCTCGCGCGGTGGCACCGCGGGCGCTCAACGGTGCCGTGGTCACGCCGATCCATCCATGTACGGCGGCACCGCTGCGGAGTCGGGGCAGGACCTCCTTCACGACGGCGACCGGGATGGCGACGTTCAAGCCCACGTTTTGTCCGCCTGTGGACAAGATGCCCACGTTGATCCCGACGACGCGGCCCGAGAGATCGAGCAGGGGGCCGCCGCTGCTCCCGGGGCTGACGGCGGCGTCGGTCTGGAGGTACTCGAGGCCGGAATCATCCAGCGTGCGCGCTTTCGCGCTCACGATACCGGCGGTCACAGTATGGTGCAGTCCTAATGGGTTGCCGATGGCGACCACCCAGTCCCCGACTTGGAGACGATCCGAATCGCCCAACGGCGCGGGCCTCAGGCCGCGTGCATCTGACGCGCGCAGCAGCGCCAGGTCTACGTCAGGATCGGTGCCGATGACAGTCGCCGTGACGTCGTCTCCGTCAGGCGTGCGGATGTGGATTACGTCTGCGCCGTCAATCACATGCGCGTTCGTCAGGATCAGGTCATTCGTGTCGATCACGACGCCAGACCCGAGCCCTTCCTCCTTCGGCTGGATGACCGTAAGACCCGGTGATACGGCCCCTGGAGTCACCGTATGTATGGCGACAACGGCGCTCGTGCGTAAGCGCGCGACACGGGCGATGGTGTCGGTGCGCAGTGGCGGTGCTGGAGCTGTGGCGCGAGTGGACTGCGCCCCGCTCAGTGATGCCACCGAGAGGATCAGCGCCGTCGCGACTGTGGCGAGAGATGGGCGATGAGAGCGCGTCATGACAGGCAGCCTCAGTGTGGCGACGCGACCGCGCGCGGCGCATAGTATCCGGCTCGCGAAGTGACGCGCCCGGCATGTGCAGGCACGCGCACAGAGATGGTGCGCCATTGCCCGTCTCGCCGCGTGTCATTTGATACGTAGGCGATTCGGTACAGATGACGCACTTCGGCGCCGATTTCGCGATACAGCTCCGGCAACGCCTCCAGGCGAGGGACGCCGAGCGCGCGTGCTCCCGTATCGCGGGCGAGCTGCAACATCGGCCAGGTGGCCCCAAGCCATTCCCCGCGCTCGCTGGCGCGCAGCGATACGCTATAGACCAGCACGCCGCTGCGGCGCACGACGGGCAGGACCTCCTCGAACCCGATACGGCTCGATGTGTCCTCGCCATCCGACAGCACGATGATGACGTCACGTGTCTCGGGCGCTGTCCCGCCGCGTGCCCGGATGAGATCGTTGGTTGCCACCAGCAGCGCGTCATACAACGCCGTCGATCCGGTCGATCCAATCGACGCGAGTGCTGCCCCCATCGCTGACGTCAGCGTGCTCCGCACCTGCGCGGGGTCGTCGTCGAACCCGTGCAGACGCATCGCGCGGTGATTGAACGTGATGATCTCGAGACGGTCGCCGGGATCGAGTAAGGCGGCAAACTTCCGCGCGGCGTCGAGGGCGCGATTCAGCTTCGGGCCGTACATGCTGTGGCTCATGTCGATCAGCAGGACCGCGTTGAGAGGCACGGCGCTCGACGGCACGAGGAAGGAGACCTGCTGCGGTTTGCCGTTTTCCAGGATGAGAAAGTCCTCGGCAGCGAGATCGGGCACGAAGTGGCCGTTCGCGTCTCGCACACAGACGTCGAGCGGCACGAGGTCGACGCCGCCTTTGAATGTCGCAATGGACGGTGTGCGTGATTGGCCAAAGGGCACACCCACGAGAGCGCCGACGAGTAACGTCACTGTCAGTCCTGCGCGTATGGCTGTCGTTCGCGTCATAGCGTCACCACATGGATCAACGGACACTGAAGTCCAGCAAGATGGTCACGAGCACGTCGACCGGCACGTCTCCGATGCGGCCTGGCGTAAACCGCCACTCACGCGCCGCCGCGATGGCCTCCTGATCCAGTCCTCCCGGATCGAGTGAGCGCGTGACACGAATCGCAAGCGGAATGCCGTCGCGGCTGACGACGACCTCGAGTGCCACGGTCCCTTGAATCCGCTGTCGCAGCGCTTCGGCCGTGTACTTTGGCTTGACCTGCTGCAGGAGCGTGGGAGGGACGACGCCGCTACCCAGGCGATGGGCGCCGCCGCCGAATCCGCCGCCGGATCCCGGCCCGACGCCGGGTCCGATTCCGGATCCGATGCCCGAGCCCGTCCCGTCTCCCACGCCTCCGCCGACGCCCGGTCCTTGCGAGAATGGGAGCGAGGGGGAGGCATCGGGCAGCCCGGTCAGCAACGCCGTGCCTGAGGCCAGCGGCTTCGCGTCGAGCACCACCTGTTGCGGCGGAGGCGTCACATCCTTCGGCCGTTCCGACACGACGACGGGCTTGGCGACCGGTATCGTGAGCCGATCGCGTCCGATGGCTTGTGCGCGCGAAGGCGGCTTTGGTTGTCGGTTACCGCCACCACCGCCACCGCCGCCGGGTCCAGGCAGTTGGAGGAACACCATGCGGGGAAGCTGCAGCGGCTGGTGACTTGGCGTCGCGGTCGGCGAGGGAGTGGGCCCTGATCCCGACCAGGCTGCCGCCGCGATCACCGTCGTCACTATGGCTGCATGAAACAGAATCGAGAGCGCCCCGCCTCTGCCCGCAGAGCGTGACCGTTGCGGCAGTCGCGGCGCCGCCAGCGCGAGACATAGGAGCGAGCGCGCGTCAGACGACACATCTTCGTCAGCCGAGATGGCGTGCGTTGCCGCACCGGCCGCTACTGGCGGGTATTCGAACAGACCCAGCGTGCACCGGTCAGGCATGCGAGCTGAGGCACTAGACCAGCGCCGAGGCGCGCTCGACACCAGGCCAGGTGAGGTGGCGCCGACGCGTGATTCCACCTGAATCGGCGGGTACTCGACAAGGCGCAGTGGATTGGCCGTCGCGCTGGCAACTACGTGACTCCTGCGGCTTGGTAGTCCCCGCACCAGGCTCAGTGACCATTCACGACCACGCGTCAATCGCCACAGCATGTCGCGGATGGAAACCGCAAGACGAATGCCACGTCATTGCTGCTGCCGTCTCCCGCATCTCACGGCCTTGCACGTACGGTGCACAGGGCCCTGCCTGTTTTCAGACAGGCGGAAGGCTGAGAACCGTCAGACGCGCTCGTCGAGAGGGGCCTGCGCTGTCGGGCTGGTGTCAACATCCTCGACCGCATTGGTGGCGGCGCTGTTGGCGCTCGCGAGCGGCAGCTCGATGACGTACCGAAGGCAGCCAGGCGCGAGTTCCGCACGGATCGTCCCGCGCTGGTTCTCAATGAGACGGCGAGCCGTCGCGAGTGCGAGCCCTGCGCTCTGTCCGGATTCATGGAACGGCTCGAACAGCTCGGTAACGCTGCGGCCGGGGCCGGACGCCGACGTGGGACGCGAGACGACGACGAGGGCCGATCGGTCAGAGTGATCGACGGCGATTTCGAAGCATGCGTCGTGGGGGACGGCCGTCTCGTCGAGAAGCAGGTTCAAGAGCGCGCGCTCCACCTGGTCGACGTCGACCGCCGCTGCCGGCGTTGCCTTCGCCGTGTCCATATGGAGCGTCGCGCCCCGCAACGCGAGGGCCGGCTCCGCCAACCGCACGACCGCTTCCACGACCGTGCCGAGATCGGCTGGCCGCGTCGCCGGCAGCGGCGGACGGGCGAAGTCCAGGAAGTCCGTCACGACGCGATTCAGGCGTTCGATCTGATGCTTGGCAATGGCAAGGAACTCGGTCTTGGGATGACCCTGCGGGACATCTGCGCCAAGAATCTCGAGGCTGCCCAGAAGGCCGCCCAACGGGTTCCGGATCTCGTGGGCGATCCCCGACGCGACCCGACCGATCGTGACGAGACGATCCGCGCGCAACCGTTCCTCGATGCTCGCTTCGAGGCGACGGCATGTGTCATCGAGCTGTACCGCTGTTCTCTGGCATCGATCGCGTTGGGCGCGCAGGCGATCGGCCAGAAGCCCGGTCACGCTGCCGACCAGCACGAAGACGACGATCTCGGCGTACTGACCGGTCTGCATGGCCGGCCACGCGTGCCAGTTGAAGATGACGTGCGGCAGGAACAGGACTGCCGAAAGCCCGGCCACGGCGAGTCCGCCTCTGGCGCCATAGATCACCGCAGCGACGACGATCGGCAGGTAGTAGAGCCGCTGAAACACCTCGTGGAGCGGCACCGAGTGATAGCTGGTGACATAGTGAAGCGCGGAGATCATGCACACGCTGACGGCGATCGCGACGAACCACCAGCGAGATCGGCGCCGCACGCTCACGTCATCTGGACGATCGAGGATCTGTGTCATAACTCTCGCCGATACCGTTTTCGAGGGTCTCGTTGAGTCGCCGACCCGCCCTGAAGAGTTCTTGCGTGCGCTGTCTGAGGGTGTCGAGGCGCGAGGCACTGCACGTATTTCGGTATTCCGCGGCAGCCGTTCGTAGTCGGCCCACGACTCCTGCCACAGTTTCAACCTGCCGGCGCATATCATCCGTACGCGCGTGTTCGCTTCCAGTCGACGTGGATGGAGACACCGGGGGCAGAAAACGCAGCGTGTCTACGATCAACGCATGAATCTGCGGCTCGATCGTGTGCAACAACGCGTCGCAGTCTGCACAGTGCACGCCTGACTCGCGGTCTCGCGACTCGCAGCAAGCACATATTCCTTTGAGATGCGCGGTCGCATCGCGACACGTGCACTGCTCGGGGATCAGCGCCAGGCGTGTGCTCAACATCACAATGTCCTGTTGGACGTCATGCCAGCCTTTCCGCAGCCGCTGAGCGCGACGAGTCCCGCCGAACGCGCGGTGCATGAACGTGGTCACGTGCTGAGCCCTTTCTTCTGCCTCATGCCAATAACCGCTCCGTCAGTCGATGCGCGATACCCTCGGACAGCATCAGATCGTTCTCAGCGTTCGTGAGCGTCGCCGCATCCGGCCTCGTGACCCTGATGGCTTTGGCCGCGTTGAGCACGACGGCCCGCTGCTCTGCGAGCCCGCGCTCGATCATGTTGATGTCCCACATCGGCCGGCGGCTGGCCCACCAGAACTGGCAACTGTGCAGCGCGCGATCGAGCAGCCCGCGTGCGATGTCGGCGTGCCGCTTCGCTTCAGCACGCACGGCCACGTGCGCCGCCGCATCCACGAGATTCAAGCAGAGGCGCAGATGACGCCACAGCAACTGGTGGATGTCGTTGGCGGGCTCATTCCAGAGTGGATAGGGAACGCCGCGCGCGAGGTCTTCGCCGCTCGTGCTCCACGAGGACGCCTTCGGCGTCACCGGCGCGCCGAAGGGAAAGTGCTCGAGCAGGTCGCTGACTGTCACGACCTGGAGATTCGTGCCGAGCCCTTCGGCAGTCGACGCCAGGACGGCTCGATGTTGTTGTGCCAGGCTGATGTGTTGCTCGATCTCGACGTGTTCCTCGATCGCGGGTTCGGTGTCGAGTTGCGCGTAGACATGGGCCAGAAAGAGCCGCTCCCATTCTCGAATGTGGTGGCCGAACGTTTCGGCGTCCATGGCGGTGACAACGTACATCGAGTTCTGCGTGCGGCCCAGCGAGCGCAGATGATCGATGAACCCGAAGCCGTCGATCGATTGGAAACTGATTCGGTTACTGATGATGTCGTCACGGAAGACCACGGCGAGCCGCGGCTCGTCGGCGATCCGGTGGATGATGCTCACCGGCCACGCGGCAGGGCAGGCGATGCCAGATGCCAGGATCCAGCGATGGCCGCTATCGGCCACGGGCTCGAGCAGGGCCGACCCGTACGCCAGCTCCGGCGCGAAGAATCCACTCGGCCGGTACGCGTCTCCAAACGCCCGATGATTCGTGGCCTGGTTCAGGGCAATTTGACGCCTGATCTCGCACTCCGGCAGGAGAGGCAGGATCGGGTGATACATCGCTGACCCGAGCAGCTCGATTCGGCCGGCCTCGGCAAGACGTCGGAGGCCGTCGATCACGTCCTCATGCCCGGAATCCAGCAACATCTCCGTTAGCGCGCCATTGATGTTGACCGTGGCGCGCGCCCGCGTGAATTCTCCCAGCAGATCGATCAGCGGCCGGTACGACTCCTGGCACACACGCTTCAGCACGGCCGGAAACTGCGTGGGCGGCTGGTAGAAGTGAAGGACGGGTGCCCAGTAGATCATCGCTCGCCACTCAGGAGTCCGGCTCAGAACCGGTATCCGACCCCCACGGTCATCGTCGTCAGAAGAAGACGATCGCTATTCGCGAACGCCACCAGCGCCCGCACGTCCGGTCGGATCGACACGCGATCGGTGACGTCGAGGCGTATCCCGCCGCCCAGGGTCAGCGCCGGATCGGTGAACGATCGCATGCCCCAGCGGCCGTCTGTGGGAATCGCCATCTGTCCGATGCGATTGGCGTAGAACATCGGCATCTGGCTGTCCGTGAAGGTGGCCCCAGTCCACGCGTCCGTCCACAGGTCGCCGTTGAACGTCATTCCCGAGTTCATCATGCCGAAGCCGGTCATCCCGCGGATGGGGACGAACCGCGTGCCGGCCGCGAACGCTGATCCCATCTGGCCGAAAAACCGGTTGTCGCCCATATCGAAGCGCGCCCGGTAGAAGCCTCCACCAATGGCCACGTACGGCGCGGCTCTCTCGCTGCGCGCAAGGGTCAGCAGCATCGTTCCCGTCACCTCGAGCCCGGTGGAACCGCCCCCGCGCTGCATGTAAATGCCGCGACCTTCCAGGCCGACGCGGTCCGTAATGTCGAAGGAGAGCGTGCCGCCGGTGCTGCCGCCCGTGTCTCCCGCTCCGCCTGAGAACCCGCCGAGGACACCCGCCACCGCTGGACGCGATGCGCGTGGCACTGAGGATGGCTGCGCGTACGCCGCACTTGCGCCGAGGAGAATCATGGCCGCCACCCACGAAGTCGAGCGAATCATATGCATGCCACCTCTCTGAACTGACGCTCCGGTAGCCGGAACCACTAGGGTGTGGCTCACCCACAAGCCATGCCAGGCCAAGGCACAGTGTCCGGTGCGCACGTGCGGCGTTGTCTGGGACGGTCGTTGTCAGACGCTGTGTGATTTGCCACGCGCGAGCGGCGATGTGTCTGAAAGCACACAGGTTGAGGCTCATTCGAGCCCGTTCACGGCCATACAGGTTCGCGGCTGAGCGGCATGTTGGTTGCTCAATCCGATGAATCAAAGGAGGCGACACGATGAGTCACAGACGACATGGCAAACAGCAAAACGGAGGTTCAGCGGCTCCGGCACCGTCGATCGTTCAAGGCGATGAGCAGGTTCGACAGGAGATCGCGCTGCGCGCGTACTATCGGTACTGCGAGCGAGGCTGTACGCCTGGGGGTGACCGCGACGATTGGCTGGCCGCGGAACAGAAGGTGTTCGCTCAACATCCTGCGGGCAAAGCCGCTGCGACGATCCCCTGATACGCCCTCGGCTCCAGCCGGCGGGCCTTGCTGTGTGGCCGCGCGGCCGTGTGATGATTACGGCCGCAGCGGTTGCCTTTGCGCACGGTAGGTGATGGTCTGTCCTGGCTGCACGTTCACGTCGAACACCAGCGGCTCGAGCTCGGGCGCACGGATCTCGATCTGATGTGGGCCCGCCTCGAGCGTCAGATACTGGCGCACGCCGTCGAAGTCGTCGACAATCCCGGCATAGTAGCCGTCCACAAACACCTGCGCGTCGGCCGGCGCATCGTCAATGCGGAGGCGACCGAATGCCTGACCGGGCGCCGCGGTGATGGATCCGGGATAGCCGTAGCCGTAGCTGTACGCTCGGTAGCCGTACCAGGGATAGCCGAGCGAGTGGCCGTAATATCCAGGGTACCCGTAGTGGAAGCCGAGACTGACGCCCGGATAGTGAGCGTAGTAGCCCGGATAGCGAGAGTAGTAGTACGAGTCGTACGCATAGTACCCGTACGAACGATACGGCGCCGTGACATGCGGTCGCCCTGAGACGCTGCCTCGCGGAACCGCGTGACCGGCCCCGACGCCCGACCGCGGCACCGCGCGCCGCCGCCAGGCCGCGACACCGCATGTCCGGACGCGCCGTGGCCCCCTGAGGCGCCGGCCCCGTGTCGCTGGGCGGCCACCTGTGCCGGTGCTCCGAGGCTCACGACGGCGAGCGCGACGATGGCGATTATCAGCTTGGTGGGATTCATGACACCCTCCATTAGTGGAGAGATCAATGATCCTGCCACCCATACGGGGGCTCAAATGTGCATCAATTCGTGTGGAGATTCGGCGACTCGAGAGTAGGCTCGACTGATTTGCCCCATGGGCCTGTCCGATAACAGCAACTCCTGAGCAATCGGCGCGTCTCGACTACACCGAGCGTGGCGCGTAATACCCTGCGCGCGTCGCGAGGATCACGCCGGGGCGGCTGGTCCGGACTTCGATGGCTCGCCAGCGGCCGTCGCGATCCTGATTGGTCGGGTAATAGCCCAGCAGATATTGGTTCCGCAGCTCGTCGGCAATGCGCAGGCAGACCTCCTTGCAGCGCTTGGCGGCCGGGATTGAATAGGTCCAGCCGCCGGTACCGTCGGTCAGCCGGCGTAGCGGCGCGACCTCTCCTGCACCCCGGAGCTGACGCCAGTTCGCGGTTGGGCGCCGCGCGTACCAGGCCCCCCTGTCT
The DNA here is from genome assembly GCA_035293405.1 of Vicinamibacterales bacterium. GTDB lineage: Bacteria > Acidobacteriota > Vicinamibacteria > Vicinamibacterales > UBA2999 > Gp6-AA40. Next base: position 65,566 of record DATDOE010000016.1, read on the forward strand.
TCGTACTCGACCGCAATGGCATAGACCGGCACTTCCGCCACGCGAACGCCATCGACCGCATCGTCGAGCGTGGCCCGGCTCGCGTTGTCCTCGCCGTCACTGAGGATGACGAGCGCACGTTTGTCCTTCCGGCCTGGCGCCGCGATTTCGCGGGCGCCCTCGATGACGGCGTCATACAACCGGGTCTGGCTCTCCACCTCGACCTGCTTGACTGCCTGCTCGATCGTTCGCACGCCAAGGCCGAATCCGCCGAGCGCGTCGACCGAGTCGCTGAACGCGACGACCAGCACCTCATCATCCTTCTTGAGGGCTTTGACGAACTCGATGACGCCATCCTTGGCGTGCATCATCTTGTCGCCGGCCATGCTGCCACTCTTGTCCAGGAGGAGCACCACGCTGATCGGCGTCTCATGATGGCCGAAATGCCCGACGTCCTGACGCACGCCGTCCTCGTAGATCTCGAACTCCGCGATGTCAAGGTTATGGACGAGCCCAGATGCCGCATCACGAGCCGTGACGCTGAGATGCACGAGGTCGATGCGCGTTCGAAACGGCAGCGCGCGCCGATCGATCGGCTGTTCCTGACTTGCGGACGCGTCCCAGAACGGCCAGAGGGGCGCGGTGGCCATGGCACCGATCCGCAGACATACCGCCCGCCGTCCGATTCGCGTCATGACGCCCTCCCTCAGAAGTCGTACCCGATCCACACGGCGAAGCGCGCTTTCCGGAACGCTGCACTTCCCCCCTGGGCCGCAAAGACGACGTCCTCCCATGGCTTGTTGAGCAGCGTCCGCCACGCCCAGTCGAAGTGCACCGGGAAGCCGAGCATGAACGTCTCGAGGCCGATGCCGTACGACGCGCGGCCATCGACCAGCCGCAAGCCGCCGACGAAGGTCGGCGGCCCCTCGATGGGCGTCGCACTCCCGTCCGCCGCAGCCGCGTAGCCGGTGATCGGTCTCACGATTTCAGATCCGCGCGCCCACAGCGTGAACGGCTGCCCCGCGAACCCGCTGCCGCCCATGTTGGCAAAAAACACGCCGCGGACGCCGCCGAGAATCCCGATCGGCGTCAGCATCGCCTCGATCAGCGGAAACCGCAGCTCCGCGTTCAGAAAGAACGCGTCCTGCCCGATGAATTCGAGGTACTGGTACCCACGCATCTCCGAGTTGCCGCCGAAATGGGTAAAGTCGGGATAGTCGCCCCAGCTCTTGAACCCGCGGCCACGCAGCGCGAGGAGGCCCGAGCCGCCAAGCCGCAGGTAATAGCGCGCGTCCAGGTCGGCCGTCTGCCGCGAGAGCGTGTTGCCAATCTTGGGCGCCACCCCGTACGTCAGGCGCATCGTGTTGCCTGCCAGCGGCCCGAACTCACGGAAGACCGTGGTCTCCTGGACGTAGCTCACGCCGAACGGCACTATCGTCCCGTTGCGGAACAGCGCGCGGCCGAATTGCTGCTGCTGGTAGTCGCGGGAGTAGAGCTCGAGCTCCGGGTCGGCGTACTGCTCCCGGTACTGCTGCAGCCCACCGAACAGCTCCACGCGTCGATAGCGATCGATCGGCCAGATGCCGAACGCGCTGCCACCCTGCACCGTGCGGGTCGCGATCGAAAACCTGCGGTCGATGAGGCCGCTGTAGATCGGACTGTAGAAGGCCCCACCGAGGTTTCCGTAGAAGAACTGGGTCTGCGAGTACCCCTGCAGCGCGTACTGGAACCGCCGCTCGAGGTCGACATAGCCGAGCGACAGCGTCCGGTACTGCGAGACTGACGCCACGTAGAGGCTGATCTGCTTGTCGCCGACCGCATCGGTGAAGGTCATCTGCGATCCGCCGAACACGGTGCCGCCGCTCGAGACGCCGAAGTTGATCGGTGGGCGCCCCTCGGGGACTAGCTTCTCGAATGTCTTCTTGCGCCGCGTGTTCCCTGCAATCAGCGTGTGTGAGATTGGCGCCTGGAAATCGATGATGGGCCCAGGCGAGCCGAAATCGGCGGAGGCGGCCGTGACGATCGGCGCCTTCCGGTCGATCGCGTGCAGCTCGTACTCGCCCTTGTAGTAGCTGATGAACGCGACCTGCCCATCCGTTTTGTCCCCATTCAGCACGACCGGCGACGTGTTGCCGCCGACCGTATCCGTGTATTGACGCAGCTCGCCGGTTCGCAGGTCGAGCGTCCAGATGTTGTAGATGCTCCCGTTCCGCGCGACGTCGGGCTCGATCGGCTGCGCCGGATCCGTGGCGGTCGAGGCGAACACGAGCGTGGTGGCATCGAGGAACTGGGCCGCGCCATCGTCGTGGATGCCGAACGTGAGCTGTGTCTTCTGGCCGGTCGCTGCATCCACGCGAAAGAGCTTCTCGCTCCCGCTCACGCGAGCCAGGTAGACGAGAGACGAGCCGTCTGGCGACCAGGTCGGGGCCGAGTCGGCGAACGCATCGTTCGTGACGTTCGTGATCTGACTCGTGTCGAGATCCGCGACGAAGATGTCGCCGACACCGTGTTGCAGCGCCGCGAAGGCAACTTTCCGCCCATCCGGCGAGATGTCGGGCGACTCGGGATCGTCCGCCGTGCGCATTTCGATTCGCCGCTCAATGCGGCCATCCACGACGTTCTGCAGCACGAGCATACGATTCTTCTCGTGGCGGGCGAAATAGGCCAGCCGATCGCCTGAAGGCGACCACGACATCCACGGCACGGTATTCCAACGGCCGCCCGGCAGGGTGATGAACTCGAATCCCTTGTCCTTGTCGAACCCCTTGGTCAGGTTGCGGATGACGGTGCCGTCCTTGGCCGAGAGCAGCACGATGTCGTACTCGCGGTCGTTGCGGTTGCCAGTCATCACGGCGAGCAGGTCGCCCGACGGCGAGGGTTCCACTGACAACGCGTTGGTGAACTTCGTCTTCTCCGGATTGGGTGCGAGATTCTTCCCGTAATCGGCCGGGCGCTCCTTGTCCCGAAACGGCTTGAAGCGGTCCTTCACATACCGCTCGAACTGCTGGTCGAACTCGTCATCGGTCAGCTTGAAGGCGTCCTCGAAGGCGTCCTCGGTCCCGCCGATGACGGACTTCCGCAGTGCGAAGAGATAGTCGCGAATCCCCTGCTTGTCCCAGCGCGATTCGATGAATTCGAACACGGCATGTCCGAGGTTGTAGATGAGGCGCGGGTTCGTAAACTGCCCGTAGCCTTCGAGGTGGCTCATCTTCGGGACAATGTCCGCCACGGCGGCGTCGCGCACCGTCATCAGGTCGATGGGCCGCCACACGCCCGTCATGTAGTCGGCGTGGCCTTCATTCACCCACAGCGGCATGCCTCGCCGGATCAACTGGGGCGGCACGATGTCGAACTGGAAGACGTGTGTGAGCTCGTGGACGACGAGCCGGTACAGCAAGTCTGGCGGGTCGTCGATCGGCATGACGATCCGATCCCGCGACGGCTCGGCGAAGGCGCCGACGCCTTCCTGCGCGGCGCCCGGCACGACGTTCTGCTGCTGGAACTCGCTGCTCGTCTTGAAGAGGATCAGCGGGACCCTGTGAGACAGGTCGTGTTTCAGCTCGGCGCTGATGTGCTGATACGCGCTTTCCGCATAGCCGGCGACGCGCTCGAGGTGGTCCTCGATCTGAGGGTAGTAGTAGATCTCGAAGTGATCGGTGGTGTAGATGTGCCAACTGAAATCCGTGTACCGGATCTGGTTCTTGCCGAAGTACGGGACGAACGGTGTGGCTGGCGTTTGCGCCGCAAGTGCCTGCGGCGCGATCAGCATGATCGCCGTGATGCCCGCTCGAAGCAGCACCCGGAGGTGGGGGCGAGTAATCATGGGGTCTCTCCCGCCGAGCCGAGACTGTGGCCCTTCTCACGAGCGGGACCAGGGCAACCACCATGCCATCTCGGTGCCCAAAACCGAGCGGGTTTTGTATGCGGCCTTCCAGCGCGCTGTGCGTGTTCAGTCAGTGCGGCGGCGGAATAGCGCAAAGCACGCAGCGCCGAGAGAATTCGTATGCGCATTGATTGGACAAAGACGAGGGCAAGTTCGAGGGCGAAGTGCGACGAGGCGTCTTCATGAACGAGACTTCATGAACGGGCGTGCATCATCGATACGTGTCCTGCGCCAGCGCAGCGGGCGCAAGCAGGGCCAAGGTGGCGGAGATGAGGGACGCCGTTCGGATGCTGCAATGCACGAAGAACCTCCCGAACCGGCGGCGTGTGTCGAGGGTGAGTCACGCGGCCCGGTTCAGGCATTGTCGGGGCGAGGAGCGATGGCTCCAGCCCGTACGTTCACGATTGCGGCTCGGGGACGAGCACATGCCCGCCCCTCTCGCCACGGATGCTGATGCGAGTGAGTGTCGATGTCCCATCCGCATTGTCGGTGAGGTACACGGATGTGCCCCGCTGTTTGGCGTCCGAGGCGACGAGACGGCATGGGACGCGCGCGATTTCATCCCCTGTCTTTCCAGCGTGGTGCGCGCCGAGCGTTGGACCCCCATGGGTCGTCTGGCTCCGCACCACGAGGTAATGCTGGCCGTCGACGGCTTCATAGTGGAACCGGTAATGACCGGGCTTCAGTACGGCCGTGCCCACGCGAGTCTCGCGTGTGAGCTCGACGCTCTCGTTCTTGCCCATCGCGATCGGAGTCTGCGCAAATGCCAGTGGAACGACGAACGCCAAGGCAGCGAAGACCACGAATCCAATCCGAGTGATGCGATACATGATTGACCTCCTTCTCACGATTGCGGCTCGAGAGCGATGACGTGGCCCTCCTTCTCGCCGCGGATATCGACGCGTGTGACTCTCCGGATACCGTCGGCGTCTTTCCTCCAATAGAAGGCGGTTGCCGGGACCTTCTCGCCAGTACCGGTCTGGACAATTCGGCACGGCACACGCGCGATTTCGCGACCGGTCCCAGCGCCGACGACATGCGTGCCCCCGCCGCTTGGAACGGGAAACCGCTCGCGAACGATGAGATAGTTCTGCCCATCAATTGAGCGGTGCTGAAATTGATAGTGGCCGGGCTTCAGCAGCATCGATCCCACGCGCGTATCGGTGCTGAACTGCACCTCTCCGTTCTTGCCGACGGCGACAGCGTCCTGCGCGATCGCCAGCGCGGCGGTGAGCATGGTGGCGGCGAAACTGACGAAGCCGATCCGAATAATGCGATGCATGACCGCTCTCCCTTCACGTTGCCGGTACGATCCAGTCGTATCCGTCGCCTGCAATTGCGCTGAGTGCACGCCAACCTCCCACTCGGCGACACGCCGTGTGGCGATGCGACTTCAGTACACGACCGTCCTGCCATCCGCAAACGCCTTCGGCTTCTTGCCGCTGCCGCGGAGCATGGCCCGAATCTCGTAACTGCCGCTGGGCAGGTTGCGGAACTCGAAGGTGTGCGTGCGCCGGGCTTCGTCACCGTCGAGCGCCACTTCGCTGCTGCGATAGTACTGATCCGAGTCGATGCTCACCGTGAGCGACCGGTTGTCGGCGGCGGTCGCGACGCTAATCTGAACGATCAAATTCGCCGGTGCCGTTGTGGCTGGTTGCGACAGACGCAGCGTCAAGGGCTGGTCGGCGGCGACCGGCGTCACCGCCAACAGCGCGGCAGCGAGCCACATTCGATGTCTCATGGCTCTGGTCCCTCCGCACTTCGACAGGGCAACGTCCGTGCCACGGGTCGCGTCACCGGGACCGGCCGAGCGGCGAGCTCACGCACCCTGTGATCGGTCAACTCGAGAGTCGTCATCGCCGCGAGGCCAACGAAGAATCGCGCGCCGGGCGCGGTACGCTCAGCGTCCGTCCGTCCGATTCGACCGCGCTGCCTCGTCGCAGTCCGCGGGTCGCCTCAATCGCAATCGTGCGAACGCTCGATCGGTCGAGGTGCCCATGGACGACCACGGTGATCCATCGATCGGGTGCCATCTTGCACCGGAGCGAGGCGAAGAGTGGGGGCAGCGCGCTCGAGAACACCACGTCGACGACGGTGCCTCGGACCGCGGCGACCTCCCCGCGCAAGAGGCAGATGGTTGGAGAACCGGCAACTGCAGGCGTTCGTTGAGGATCCTCGCGCATACATGGCGTGTGCACCGCAACGAAAGTGCCAGTGTCCGTGCACGACGAATCCCTCCGCATGCGGCTCGATGGCCGGCAGTGCTGTCTGATTTCGAGCAGTGTCGACGGCTTGCTGCGTGAGATCGCGCAGCGACCGAGCGCGCCCAAACTAGGGCTGATTGCGCCGGAGGGCGAAAGCCTGGTCTCGCGTCCGCCTCAGGAATCCGGTGTCGACGAGGGCGTTGAGAATCGCCTCACAGCGCGTCGACTCCAGCCCCCACAGCCGTTGCGCTTGCGGGAGATTCAGCTGGAGCCCGGGCATTTCCATGAATTCGCCTCGGACCCTGAGAGCGAGAAGGTGTGCCGTCAGATCGTCCAGGCTCCAAGTCGTCATGATTCTCTCCGGTCGCTGTGAGCTTTTCCGCGCGCAGCAGTGGCGTCCCGCCGGTTCGACTCGAAGGGCTCTGCTGCCAGCCGTGCCCTAGCACGAATCGTTCCCGACATTCGGCTGGACGCTGTCGCGAGGTCCTATCGCTGTGCCCGGTACCCAGCGGGATAGTGGATGTGCAAGTCGAGTGGCGTCGTCACCTTGATCTTGCGAAAACCAGATGACGTACTCGTTGTTCGGTAGCTCAGAAGCCACATTCGCCCGAGCAATGTCCGAAACTCTCTCAGGTAGGGATCGAAGGTCACGAATGTGAAGCCCGATTGGAACCCAAGTCCGCCGGTCTCGTCGGCCAACCGGTTGAGCGCTGCCTGACCGTAATTGGCCGCGAAGCGGCTGACGCTCGTCAGACCTGTGGACGGCGCGTAGACCCCGAACACGGCGACGCCCAGTCGCTGTGCCTCACTAATGGCGCGCTCCAAATCAATCGATCGGAGCACACTTTCCGGCGAGAAGCCACGTGAGATGTCCAGGCCATCAGAGACCATCAAAACGACTCGGCGGCCTGCCGGCTGCTCCCCAAAGCGTCGCAGGATATTGACGACGCCCACGTAAGGGTTGAACGGCGCTGCAGAGCGGCCGCGAAGGATGCGCAGAGACGCGGCGGCTGCGGCAAGATCCGGGGTAAACGCCTGCGTGACTGTGACGTCCCCCACGGTAAGGTAGCCCGTCATCACCCGCGAACCTTGCGGGAGACTTCGAATGAACCTCCTCAGGCGGTCAAGCTCGAGGTTCACTTGAGAAATGAGATCGTCCTGAATCAGCAGCGCGAGTATGACCGGTGTCTTGTCTGGCCCGTCTACACTGATGACCAGCTGCTCGCGGTCGTCCTCGCGCACAGCGAAGGCATCCGCGCGCAAGTCGCTCGCCATCTGTCTGGCGCGATCGTTGTGCGGATGGACGGTGACCGGAACGGTCACAAGGCGTTCGCCGGCCTTCTCGGTCACCTGCGCGGGCCCGGCTGCTCCGCCCGTCAGCCCGGCAGATGCCGCGAGCGCGATCGCGACGACGATTATGGGCGCTCGTGCCATTGTCCTCTCGGTCCTGAGTTTGTTCATTTGGAGACGGTGCAAGTGTTGGACCGTGTTCCACACGACAATCGATTCGCGAGACCGTAAAGGAGGCGCATTTCATGCCAGGGCTGACGCTATTACACGTTGACATGCTCGTTCGGCTCATCATCGCCGCGGCGCTTGGCGCGCTGGTCGGGTATGAGCGAGAGCGCATGGGAAAGCCGGCCGGCGTGCGGACACACGGGATGGTGGCTCTTGGCGCCACGCTTTTCACCCTCGTGTCTGTCTATGGCTTCACCGGTCACGACCCGGCACGGGTTGCCGCTCAGATCGTCACCGGCATCGGCTTCGTCGGCGCCGGCGCGATCCTGCACCTACGCCGCGGCGTGCAGGGGCTGACCACGGCAGCCAGCCTGTGGGTCACGGCGGCGATCGGCCTTGCCGTGGGCGTAGGGATGCTGGCCATGTCAGCAGCGACGGCGATTCTCGTCTTCCTGCTCCTCCGGTTTGGGCCGAGACCACGACCCAGGTCGCACGACTTGGATCAGGAGTAGCGCGCCCTGACCGCGCAGTCTCGCCACGACAGAGCACTGGCTCCGCACGCCGTATATGCGGCAGCGGCTGCGTGATTTCAAACAACCGCTGTCGGAAATGCGTGTGTCCCGATGGCACGCGCTGAGGTGGCGTCCCCCCGAACCGCCAGTGCTGCAGTCGTTCTCTATTACCAACCTCGCGAAGTTGCCGTGCGTGAATTCCGTTTCATGAATCACATTTCATGAGCGAGCGCCGCTCTCTGGCCGCGTCGTTGCTCGGACCTGCCGACGTCGCTCGGTCCGGATGAGCCGTGCCGAGTCGTTCAGGGAGGAAGCACATGAGACACACGATGCTCGTTCTTGTTTTCTTGGTCAGCACGGCGGTGCTCGCGCCACGACCGGCGTCGGCGCAAGCGGCACAGGCTGCGCCGATGGCGGAGGTGGCCGGAGGTTATGTATTTCTCAGAGACTTCGAAATCGACGAAAGCCTTCCCGCGGGATGGTTCGCGTCAGCAGCCTTCAACCTCACGGACATGATCGCGGTCGTCGGGGAGGTGTCGGGCAGCTATGCGACGATTCAGCTTTTCGGCGCGGCTGTCGACGCCAACGTGCACACGTTCATGGGTGGAGCGCGGTTCTTTCGACGCATGGATCGCCTCACGGCGTTTGCGCAGGTGCTTGCAGGCGTCGCGCGCGCCGACGGGGGCGTGGATTTCCTGGGCGTTCAGATCAGCGATTCGGTCACCGACTTTGCGATTCAGCCTGGCGGCGGTGTGGACGTGCGGCTGACGGAGCGGCTGGCGGCGCGTTTTGGCGCCGACTACAGGCGCATCTTCAGCGAGGACAGCGACGGCAACGAGTTCCGGTTTCTGGCAGGCATGGTGCTCGGCTTCGGAAGTCGATAACCCAGTTCCTTCTCTAGCGAGCGTCACTCATCATGGCATGCGTGACGCTCGCCAGATCACAGGATCGTTCCAGTCTGTGCCCGCAAGCTCGGCGGCCGCCGGTGCATTCCTTATGGAGATGCTGTTGCCGATCGCGATGCCATCGTAGTACAAGCATTGGTGTCGATCCGATGCGCGAACGCCGCGCCTGCCTCGCCTCGGATCGTGCAGCACGCGACACGCGCGACACCTGCCGTTCGGGGAGTAGGTATATATGCGATCCGCCATCCCGCCGGCTGTCCTCTCTCTCCTGGTCATCGGCGCGACCCTCACCGCCCAGCAAACGCCTCCGGTCTTTCGCGCCGAGACCGAGGCGGTCCTGGTCACGGCAACCATCGTCGACCGTGCTGGGCGCGCGGTCACCGATCTCCGCCGCGAGGAGTTGCGCCTCCTCGAGGACAATGCGCCGCAAGAGATCGCGCAGTTCCACACCGATGCGGAGACGCCCTTGAGCGCCGTCCTCGTGGTCGACACGAGTGGCAGCATGGTCGACAAGCTCGACGATGTCGAGGATGCGTTACGACATTTCCTCGGCTCGGCGCGGACCGATGACGAACTGACGATGCTGCACTTCAGCAACTTCGTGGACGTCGTCGCCACGGCTGACGAGGGCCGCGATCAGTTGCGGCGACAGATCGGGCGGCTGGTCGCGTCAGGCGGCACTGCACTTTACGACGCGATGGTCGAGGGACTCGACCACGCGCGCCGCGGTCGCCACCGGAAGAAGGCGCTCATCGTCGTCACCGACGGCAACGACACCTCCAGCACGAGGGACGAAGACGATGCGATTGACGCGGTGCGACGGTCGGAGGTGCTCGTCTATGCCCTGGGGATCGGCCACGGCGAGCGCGGTTCGTTTGGACACGATCTGTTTAGCGGGCGGTTCGGGCACCCGGACGAGGTCGACATTCGCACGCTGCGCCGGTTGGCAGAACCGAGCGGCGGGCGGGCGAGCGTACGAGCTCGACGAGGCGCACCGAGGCGGCGTCGATCAGATTGACAACGCTATCATCGAAATTGCCCGAGAGCTGCGCGTGCAGTAAACGATCGGGTACTACCCGACAAATGCCCGGAAGGACGGTAAGTTCCGTCGTCTCAAGCTCGAGACCACGCGGCCCGGCCTGACGGTGCGCGCGCGCAGCGGCTACCGGGCGCCACGCGAACCATCCTAGATTCCTTCATGTTCCGGACAGTCACGGGCTCCGCAGCGGTGCGGCGCTCCGCAGTTAGCGGAGGCGCCGCGTACCGCGCCCGTGGCTCGTACGTATCACCCTTACCCCTTGCGCTTCTCTGCAATGAACTCGTGCCCGATCTTGTTTCCGTCACAAAACCAGGCCTTCAACGTGCGCGGCGTATTCGGGCTCCCTTCCGTAACGAGCACCACGTCGAACCCGTTGGAGCTGCTCCGCTGCGTCGAGATCGTCTGCAGCGTGGCATACACCTTCGATCGATCCTGGCTGAGCACGCGCGTCACGTTAAGCTGCGGGGGCAACGGGAACACGAAGAGATAGGTACCCGCCGGCAAGGTGACGCCATTGACCAATGCGACCGGCTCATCGAATGTGATGGTGTGATCCCGGTGCTGCACGATGGTTTGCGCCCATCCTCCTTGCGGGAGCGCCACAAGGCCGAGCGCTGCGAACACGAGCGCCGCAACGAATGTCTTCTTCATTCTTGCACCTCCGCTCGGTCGGACGGCAAGGCGCGTGCCACATGGGTTGCCGCAGGCATTGAGTGATCGACCGCGGCCAGGCGCGCCGCTGTGTCTTCTGGCACAGCCCCGCGCGCGAGGTGTTCGAGAACCTGCAGATCGCGTAGGTCTCGCTGGGGCCGTGAGTCGGCCCGTTGGACTGCTTGATAACCGACTGTGTGCGGTTGCGGAACGTGCTGCACACATCGAGGGTCTTTTCGTCAACGAGTTGGATACGCGTGGACGACGGGCAGGTTCTCCTTCGGGTCTGGACAACGGTCCCGCATAAGGTCCGCAGGGTTGTCTGGATTCGAGCGGCGGCCCGTCTGAAAAGCTCCAGTGCAGGCTGGCGGAGCCGTCACGGCGGCAATTCCAAGGGTATTGAGTGGCCCGACGCATGGCACATCGGTTGCCCTGTTGGATGTGGGAATGATCGATTCGCGATCCGCAGTTCGGGAACGTCGATGCCGGCGGTTTCGGGCGGGAACTAACAGTACCTCACGTGTATGGGAGAGCCACCATGTCAGCCCATTCAGTTCACATGAACATCGCGCGTGTCGGGCTCCTGCTCGCGGCGACCGTGTTGCCCGCGACGGCACTCGCGCAGCAGGTCAACTACGACTTCGACCGGGACGCGGACTTCGGTAAGTACAAGACATTCGCCTACAAGGTGTGCATGCGGATCGAGAATCCGCTTGTCGACAAACGGATCGTCACAGCCCTGGAGAATACCCTCGGGCGGGCGGGTTTCACCAGGGCCGAAGGGGACGCGGACGTGAACATCACGTACCACAGTTCTACGACCGAAGACATCGCGATTGACACGACCACGTGGGGCTATGGATACGGCCCGGGCTGGCAATGGGGTCATGGCGGGTATGGCTACGGTGGGTATGGATATGGCGGTGGCCCGATCAGCACGACGACCACGATCCGAAAGTACACGCGGGGAACCTTGGTCGTTGATATCTGGGACGCGCGGACGAAGCAGCTCGTGTGGCGCGGCACGGCGAGCGACAGTGTGAGCGACGACCCGGAGAAGAACGACAAGAAGGTGCTGAAGGCGCTGGGGAAGCTGTTCAAGAAGTATCCACCGGAAAAGAAGGGCTGACGCGACGCTGACGATGAACAAGAATTAACCAACTGCTGCGCAAGGCCCAAGTACCATCCGTTTTTCTTCACAGACGCACGCGCGCTCGTCCGTGGACGGTCAGTGCTCACCAGGCGTTTGAGGCGCGTGCGATGTGCATCAACTGCGCTGAAGTGTTCCCGAGGACAACTCCGCTGTCGATGGCCGGCGCGCGATGTACATCGTGATGGTGGCTCCCGAGTGCGCGCCCGCGGCGCACGCGGGCGGCTTGGGTGACGTCGTCTTCGGCCTGAGTCGGGAGCTCGAGGTCCGCGGCCACGCGGTCGAGATCATCCTGCCCCGGTACGATTCGCTGCACATGGACCAGATTTGGGGGTGGACCCTCGACTACGCGGACCTCTGGGTGCCGTGGTACAACGGCGCCATCCATTGCTCCGTCTGGTTCGGCTTTCTCCACGGGCGCAAGTGTTTCTTCATCGAGCCGCACTCCCGCGACAACTTCTTCAACCGCGGCGTGATCTACGGCTGCCCGGACGACACGATGCGGTTCGCGTTCTTCAGCAGGGCCGCGCTCGAGTTCATGCTCAAGGCCAACAAGCGGCCCGACATCATCCACTGCCACGATTGGCCGACGGGCCTGGTGCCGGTACTGCTGTTCGAGATCTACAAGCACGGCATGCCGCACCAGCGGGTCTGCTTCACGATCCACAACTTCAAGCATCAGGGGATCGATGGTGAGCGCGTCCTCTGGGCGACCGGGCTGGGGCGTCCCTGGCACTACGTCCACGACGACCGCTTGCGGGACAACTTCAATCCCGCGGCGATCAACTTTACGAAGGGCGGGATCGTCTACTCGAATTTCGTCACGACCGTTTCACGCGGCCATGCGTGGGAGGCCACCCACACCGATCAGGGCTACGGATTGGGGCACACCCTTCATCGTCACGCCCACAAGATCGGCGGTGTGCGCAACGGGGTTGACTACGACATGTGGAACCCGGAGACGGATCCGATGATTCCGCATCGCTACAACCTCGAAAGCCTCGAGCGGAAGTATTGGAACAAGGACGTTCTTCGAGATCGGCTGTGGCTGCGCAAGGATTTCAAGCCGCTCATCGCCTACATCGGCCGGCTCGATTCGCAGAAGGGCGTCCACCTGGTGCGGCATGCGCTCTTCTACTCGCTGGCCCGCGGTGCCCAGTTCGTGCTGCTCGGGCCGACATCGGACCCGGCCATTGGTCAGGAGTTCTCGCGCCTGAAGCACGAGCTCAATGACCATCCAGACTGTCACCTCGAGTTGAGGTTCGACCATGAATTGGCGCATCTCGTCTATGCGGGCGCCGATATGGTCGTCCTTCCCAGCAACTTCGAGCCCTGCGGATTGGTCCAAATGATCGCGCTCAGATACGGAACGATTCCGATCGTTCGCGCCGTGGGTGGGCTCAGCGAGACCGTCTTCGATCGGGACTTCTCGACCCGGCCACCGGAGCAACGAAACGGATACGTGTTCCATCAGTCGGATCGCACCGGCATCGAGTCGGCGATGCGACGCGCGCTCGGTTTGTGGTACGACTACCCTCAGGAATTCCGGTATCTGATGCTGAACGGGATGCGCTACGACTACTCCTGGAACCACCCGGGGCAGGACTACGTGAACATCTACGACCACATCCGGCACAAGTGAATGCTCTTTCTCAGATATCTGCGAGACCTCACACGGCTTCAGGAGGGGTAGCCATGAACGGTGTTGCTGAATACGTTGACGGCCTGCCGAATATCTCCGGTTCCGAGGCGGCCGTCGAGGAGACGATGCGGCGGACCGCCGGACACCCGGTGTTCCTCGGTGAAAGCCCGATCGACGTCGGCCGCATCCGGAGCGCCGCCGCCATCGCCCTGCACATGCACCAGCCGCTGATTCCGGCCGGTGGCGACGACGTGCGCACGGCAGCGATCATCGGCAACCTGCAGTACATGATGGAACACCAGGGCGTTGGCGACAATCACAACGCGCCGGTGTTTCACTGGTGCTACAAGCGGATGGGCGAGCTCGTGCCGCAACTCGTCGATGAAGGCCACGAGCCACGCGTCATGCTCGAGTACTCCGGGACGCTGCTCCACGGCCTGCGACAGATGGGGCTCGACGATGTATTCGACAGTCTCCGCAGAATTACGTGCGACCCGCGCTACCAGCGAGCGGTGGAGTGGCTGGGGTGCCCGTGGGGCCACCCTGTGGCGCCTTCCACTCCCGTTCAGGACTATCGCCTGCACGTGAAGGCATGGCAGCAGCATTTCGCCGGCATCTTCGGCCTGGACGCCCTTGGCAGGGTGAAAGGATTCTCGCCAGCCGAAATGGCGCTGCCGAATCACCCCGATGTCGCGTACGAGTTCGTCAGGACTCTTCTCGATTGCGGATACCAGTGGGTGCTGGTGCAGGAGCACACGGTGGAACGCCCGGATGGAGGAGCACCCGAACGCAAGCACCTCCCCCATCTGCTGTGCTGCACCAACTCGGCGGGCGAATCGGTGCGGATTCGCGCGATCATCAAGACGCAGGGAAGCGACACGAAACTGGTCGGCCAGATGCAGCCGTACTATGAGGCGAAGAGCGTGCAGCGCTCGGATCTGGGCGGCACGTCCGTCCCACCGTTGGTCACGCAGATCGCCGACGGTGAGAATGGTGGCGTCATGATGAACGAGTTCCCATCGAAGTACGTCGAGGTCGTTCGCGAATCCTCAGGCTCCGACACGCCCCTGATGAATGTGACCGAATACCTCGAGCAGCTCTCGGCCGCAGGCATCGGTGACGAGGACTTCCCGGTCGTTCAGCCGCTCTTCCAGAAGCGAATCTGGGACCGGTTCGAGCCAGGTGCCGGCCCCGACACGCTCGCCACCGTGATCGGCGGGCTTCGGAAGGAAGACTCACGATTCCACGTCGAGGGCGGAAGCTGGACGAACAATATCTCCTGGGTCCGCGGCTACGACGCGCTGCTCGGTCCCATGGAGCGTGTCAGTGCCCTGTTTTACGAGAAAGTGCTCCGGCCGGCACGGCCGGCCACGGAGCACCGCTACCGCAATGCGTTGTTTCATCTCCTGGCGTCACAGACAAGCTGCTATCGGTATTGGGGGCAAGGTACGTGGGTCGAGTACGGGCGCGAGCTCTGCCGGCGCGCCGAGGACATCCTCAATCACGATTTCTGATCACAGGGATTCCGCGCGCGTGAGACGCCCGCAGATTCCGGCGTACAGCAAGCAGGTATTCCGGTTGTAGGCGCGTCAATGGTTACGTGAGGGTGCGAGCGACCGCCTCGATCGCCTTGAGTCCAGCGCCGAAGCGCGCCATCGCCTCGCGGTGGCGTTCGAGCTCGCTGTAGGGGAGGAACCGCACGTGCAGCCGCGCGATTCCCTGAAAGGCAGGGCGCTGGAGTTGCGCGCGCACGTCGGCCTCTCGACTATCCGGCGCCACAAGGAAGAGGCCGTGCGCGGCTCCGTCGGCCGCGCCGAGTGCGAGATCGAGCAGGCGCACGATTCCCGAGTAGATGCTGGTCGTGTGCTCGACCTCGAATGCCGCGGCGACCCGGTCGCTGTTCCGCTCCAGCCAGATAACGTCGATCAACCGCACGCTGTCAGCGCCCGCGGCGGAAAGCGCCGATGGAAGGTCGTCGCGACAGCCATCGCCCAGACGACCGCCGTCCACGGGGCGTCCGCGATCGTTGGCGGCGACGTACACGTCGAACCCGAGGGCCGAGCCGAGGTCCCGCAGCCACCGCTGCACCTCGGTGTGCGTGCGATCGCTTTCGCGCCCCGCCTCGGCCTGTTTGTGCTCTTTCGCGCTCTGTTCCCGCACGGCCGCAAGATCGGCTTCCCAGCGGGCCCGTGCCGACTGGTCTTCGTTCCATGGTGGTGCGGCGTATCGCCCCGAGCCGACATCGAACAGCAGGGCCCCGAACGCGCCGAGATCGTTCGAGAGCAGATGGCGGTACTGCAAATTGAGCCGGAGGATGCCGTCCCGCATGGCCAGGTACTCGTCCCATCGTCCGAGCTTTACGTTCGCACCGGTGAGCGCGTTGTAGCCCTTGACGATGGCAGTGTTGAACGGCGGCACCAGCGTGGGGTGCAGGAAGTAGAGGAGATTGGCGGCCGCCGGTCCGAGCCCTTTGATGCGCTGCTCATCGAGCGTGCGAATCGCCGCGATGACATCCCGTTCATCGGAACAGCAGCAGCACGTATCGAGGAAGCGGCCGAAGTGCAGTTGGTTGGTCGGCGATTCGTAGATATCGGGAATGCGGAGCTTCGGTTTCCACAGGAATGCGTGGTCGGCCCCCTTGAAGATCTGCCGCTGCTCGGCAATCGATCCAACGACGGTCTGCAGTGACGAACCGTTGTAGACGTTCCCGAACGTGCCGTCCTGGATTTCCTTGACCACGGCCGAGAGGCCGCGCCGGATCGAGCGGAAGTTCTTGAGCCGCTCCTCCCACAGAAACCACGTCCGGTACGTCCCGTCGGCGTCGTCCCGCCAGCGTGCAATCAACGTGCGGACTGGAAGCCGGCTATTTGAGGAGTACGCGCCACCCGCGAACCTGCTGAACGCTGACAGTGCGAAGGACGTCCGGGACCACGCGGTCCATCAACTCGAAATAGGCTGAGAGAGCGGGGATCTGGCGTTCGGAAGTGAACGACAGCGCCTGTTGATAGTGATCGGTCCTGATGATTTGTCCCGTACGGCCGTCAATGAAGCAGAACGTGGCGTGCAGATCGTAGACCGTGCGTTCCACCCATTCGCGGGTCTGGCTCACCGCGCGCCGCCCGGTCGCGTCAAAGAGCTCCCGTTCGTTCTGCTCGTATCCGTTACGCGATTCGCGTCGCAGCAGCACCGTGCCCGTGACGATCAGCGGGTCCTGGTACTCCTCGCCGATGCGCTTCCAGAACGCGGGCTGGCTGAAGACGTGGCGATAGCGGCCCAGCTCCTTGTCGTCCTTCGGCCGCGACGAGGAACCGTCATCCGCGGGTCCGGAGCGCTCACCGGCCGGCTCCGGCGCCGCGACATCGATGAGTGAGATGGGGTCGGCATCGATCACGCGGAGCGACGTGCGCGATCGAAGCTGGCTGCGCAGCAGCCTGGTGGTTTCGACGTCCGCCTCGATACCGTCGATACCGCCAGCGATGAACCCTGGGACGAGCACGCGTTGAAACGCGGAGACGTCCATCGTCGGCCGAGCCGACGTCTCGATGGCGACGTCGTAGACGCTGGCGCACGCCGTCGTGAACGCCAGGGCTGCGACGCTAACGGTGATCCGTGGAGCGAGCGCGTGCATGGATCTCCTCGTAGAGGTCGTAGTTCTGCCGAATCGACGTGTTCCGCGGCTCGAGTGCGAGCGCTTTCTCGTAGGCCTCGCGCGCCTTCTCTGGTAAGCCCAGTTGCTCGTACGCCACCGCCAGATTACCGTGGGCCGGCGCGTATGTCGGGTCGATGGCTGTCGCGCGCTCGAACCGATATCGCGCCTCCTGCCACAGGCTGTGTTGGGCGGCGACGATGCCGAAGCTCACCTGGGCTTTGGCGTCCGACCGCGTGTCGGCCCACGCCACACCTGGTGACCAGGCCAAAAGCACGGCGACCGTAACCGCCAGTCTGACAGCCATGAGTGCACAATCGGCAAAGCGCGTGCCTACGCCTGACCTGCGCAGCTCCTTTCCCTCGGCTTCGCCTTGTACTGGGTTGTGCGAAAAGCGACAGGGAGCATTCGCCTGTGCGTGGTTTCATGCAGCGCGCCTGCAGATCGGCGTCGGTGTTTGGTCATACCGCCGGCATCGCCATTGCGTAAGGCCGACAGCAGGCTTACTCAAAGCACCGAAAAGGGAGCGCTGGCTCATGGCGACGAAGACGAAGCACAAGGCACTGACGAGGCGCTATACCGAGCTGAGACGGATGCTCGAAGATCGCCGCCGCGAGTTGACAAACGACGTCCAGGGCAGGATTCGCGGCGTCCGAGCCGAGGGCACGAAGGAGCGCGACGTGCTGGACGAGGGCGAGAGCTCGGACACCGACATCCAGGAGGATATCGAGCTCGCGCTCCTCCAGATGCAGTCGGAGACGCTCAACAAGGTGAATGAAGCGCTCCGCCGCCTGGATGAAGGGACGTACGGCCACTGCTTCGAGTGTGGCGACGAGATCTCCGAGGCTCGGCTCCGCGCGCTGCCATTCGCCGTCCGCTGCAAGGACTGCGAAGAGGCACGTGAGACCGCCGAGCGGCAGGAGCGATTCGTGGCACGCCGTGGTTCCTCGACGCTCTTCGTCGACCTGTCCAGCTGACCGCGCTGCTCAGCGCGTGACTGTCATCCCGCGATCGGGCGTGAACTCGCGGCGCCGACACCTGCCAAGAAGACTGATCTATCCGAAGTCGTGGAAATGCAGTCGGAGGCCGGGGCTGCGGGTGCCCCGTCCACGGGGCACTGCAGGCCGGCTCCAGGCTCTGCCCGGACATCTGTTTTTCGTTGCGAGAGCTCATGGCGACACAGCGCGGTAGAGCGACAGCCGAGGTCGAGGATGCGGTGCCGCGGCTCGACTCGCGCCTGCCGGACGAGCTTGTCCTTGAACGCCTCCTCCCTCAGCGCTACGCGGATCAGGCGGTCGTAGACGCGCGTAAGAGCATGGAAACGCAGGGCGGGGATGAACGTCGGACGGGTTGCTGCCACGATGCTGGCCTCCATTCACCCACGCTAACGCCTCGACCCGCGGCGCATACACTGACCTCTTACATTCGCAGTCGAGGCAGCTGTGATCGGCACATGTTCCGCAGGACTGAACGACTCGACGTCGGAGCGCGCATGGCGTTTCATCAGTCTGTCGAGCTCAGAGAGGTCACATCTGCGGTTGAAGGACGAGCAGGTGTCCGCGCCGCTCGTCGCGGATTCTCACTTCCGTGAGCGTCGCCGAGCCGTCGACCTCCAGCCTTGTGGTCATCCCGGTCCCGGACTGCCGGAGGTTCGTGGAGATGACGCGGCAGCGTACGCGAGCGACTTCATTGCCGACGGCGTTCGCGCCCGTCGCCTCTTGCGCGGCCCCGTGATCCGTCGGATGGGCGCGGACGATAAGATAGTGTGATCCCTCGATCCACTGGTGCTGAAGCTGGTAGCGACCACGCTCGAGCATGGTCGAGCCCACGCGGGTCTCGCGCGTGAGCTCGATCTCGTCGGGTTCGCTGACCCTGATGGCTGCGATGCCCTGAGCGAGCGCCGATCCGGCAGCAAGCGCCAGGATGGCGACGAGGATGGATCCTGTGACAGTGATACGGCGCATGCACGAACCTCCTTGACCGCACGCGTCATCGCATTTGATGCGTGCTTCAGAATCGAAAGCGGCAACGGTCATGCCGCGCCCTTCGACAGACACGCGCGCGATCTTGTCAGCATCGCCCGCGCCGGCCCCATTCCCAACTGAAGCGAATAGCTGTTTTGCCGCACCCGGTGGCTGAGAACACGCGGGTTCAGCCAGTGGATCACGCAAGGTGTCAACGATCGTGTGGTGACGGACCAAGCCGGTTGGCATTCCTGTTGCCGTCTCACTTCGTATGGTGGGCCTCAGTAGCGTTCGAGCACGCGTTCACCTGCCGGGAGCGCTGACATCGGTGCCCGCGATTGGCGCTGGTGTGGTGGCGCTCGTGGCGCTCACGGGCGTGTCTGGAACAGGGCAGCCACGGACCCAGTCACCCGTCCTACGCACGGACACGATTGCGCGAGTCGCACGGGAACGGACCCCGTCGGTCGTGTTCCTCCATGTCCTCACCCGCGGGGCGCTGCCGGCTCAGCCCCAGTTGTTACCCACGCCAGGTCGGGAGGGGCTCGGTTCTGGTGTGGTGATCGACGCCTCCGGTTCCATCCTGACCAACGCTCATGTGATCCAGGCGGCAGACGCCATCCACGTTCGGACGCCGGACGGCCACGAGAGCGATGCGATCGTCATCGGCACCGATCCTGAGCTGGATCTCGCGCTTCTGCGCGCGCCCGGTCTCGCCGATCTTACGGCGGCACCGCTCGGTGATTCCGATGGCCTGAACGTGGGCGACTGGGTGGTCGCGATTGGCAGCCCGTTCGGCTTGCACCACACGGTGACCGCAGGGATCATCAGCGCAAAGGCGCGAGGGATCGATCACTCGGGCATCGAGTACCTGCAGACCGATGCGGCCATCAATCCCGGCAGCAGCGGAGGAGCCCTCCTCGACCTCAACGGCGCGCTCGTCGGCATCACGACGGCCATATTGGCGCCGGCTGGCGACAATATCGGCCTCAATTTCGCGATTCCCATCAATGCCGTGAAAGAGGTGCTTCCACAGCTCCACACGGGAACCGTGACGCACGGGTGGATCGGCGTCAAGACGTGGACCCTGGGTCGCTCCGGTGCGGGCGCGCTCGGGATCGACTCGGGCGTCGTGGTCGTTGCAGTGGCCGACGACAGCCCCGCAGCACGTGCCGGGATTCGCCCAGGAGACGTCCTGCTCGAAATCTCCAGCCCATCACCGGTCGCCGCTGCGGATATACAGCGGCGTATCCGGGACATGGCTTCCGGGACCACGATCTCGCTTATCGTCTGGCGCGATCAGCGGCGAGTTGAGGTTGAGGTGACGGTGGGCACGCGACCGCCCGTGCGGTAGTTCGCGGGCGAGCGTCGGTGCGCGATGTCAGAATTGTGTCGATTCCCCAGGTGGTCGCAGGCTGAAGAGATAGTCCACGAGCTCGCGCATTTCTTCCACGCCAACGATACCCCGGTACGATGGCATCGCCAGCGGAGGATTGGGCCCATTCGGATTGGCCTTCGGCACCACGGGAACACCATCCAGAATCTTCTTGGTGAGATCGTCCTTCGTGTACGTCTCCGCCACGAAGCGGACGCCGTTGATCATGCCGCCGGTCTGCGCGTTTGCGTTGTACACGCCTCCGATGCCACCGGCGCCGTGACAGGCAATGCAACTGTACTTCTCGTACAACTGCCGCCCGCGATCGAGGGCGGGATCGAGCGGACCGGTACGCGCCGCTCCCGCTTGCGCGGCTTCCAGACGAAGACGCGACTCGACGCTGCCGGCCGCGACAATCGCGACGAGCAACAGCAGGCTCAGCGCAGCCACCAGATACTTTTGCGCGGTGATCGTCATAGCGACCTCAGGAAAACGCCTCCCACACGAGGAGCACGAGTGTGAGCAGCCAGAACGTGACGCCCACGAAGGTGCCGATCCGCCTGCCCGGCAATACGCGCTCGATGGCCCTATCGATCCACGGCCAGAGAAACATCGCGAGCACGAAGGCCGTAGACGTCCAGAGCCCGACCTGCAGCGGCACGAGCTTCAACCAGCGGTACGACGGAAAGAAGTACCACTCGGGCCGGATGTGCGTCGGGGTCAGATTGGGGTCCGCTTTGTCTCCGAGCTGTGGCGGGGCCGCCATCACATAGACCACGATGGCAAGGAGCACCACGAGCGCGACGGCCGCTTCCCTGAGCACGTGGTCCGGAAAGAACGAATAGGTGTCCGTGCGGTCGTCCTCTTCGAGCTCGCTGACCCCGTGGAGTCTCACCAGCAGGATGTGGCCCACCAGGAGCACGAAGAACATCGTCGGAATGACCCCGATGTGGAAATTGTAGAACCGCGTCAAGGTCTGCGGGTTCACATCGGCGCCGCCGCGGAGCATGTACAGCAGCGGCGTGCCGATGAGCGGCACCTCGGCGAGCATGTTGGTCCCGACAGTGGTTGCCCAGTAGGAGAGTTGATCGTACACGAGGGCGTAGCCGGTGAAGGCGAAGCCAAGCGTGAGCAGAAACAACGCAACGCCAATCACCCAAATCACTTCTCGGGGCCGGCGGTATCCCCGCGTGACGAACACGCGGATCATGTGCAGCAGCACCGCCACGATCATCAGCTGCGACGCGGCCTGGTGCAGGCCGCGCACGAGCCATCCGAACTGCACAGAGAAGGTGATTTGCCGCACGCTCTCGAAGGCGTGCATCGGTTGCGGCACGTAGTAGAAGGTGAGCAGGATTCCAGTGATGACTTGCACACCGAAGAGCACGGCCGGCGTCCCACCCAAGGCGTAGATCCACGTCTTCAGGTGCACGGGCAGGCGCTCGTCGAGTGCCTTGCCGCGCCATCCGGGCGGCAGCGGGAGTCTTTCGGCGACTGACGCCTTCAGTGTTGCCAGCGTCATGCCGTCAGCACCGGCGGACGCACGGTCATCTTCACGAACACCTGTCCGTCCCGCACTTCAACGGGATATTGCGGGAGCGGCCGCAGTGGCGGACCGCCCACCACGTCGCCCTCGCGGGTGAACATGCCGCCGTGGCATTCGCAGTAGATCGCGTGGTGCTCCGTCGGTTGCCACTTGACGATGCAGCCGAGGTGCGTGCAGACGGCCGAGAACGCGCGGAGCTCGCCATCGGCGTCGAGCAGCACCACGTGGCCGGCCGGGAGGTTCACGACAATCCCGCCGTTGGCGGGCACCGCATCACGTGCGCCGGCGGCGACTTCGATGATCTGCTCCGGCGGCACGACCGGATAGAGGTACTGGAGGAACCGAACGGCCACGCCGCCGAGGCCGACTGCGCTGCTCATGGTCAGGACGAGATCGGCCAGGAAGGCTCGCCGGCCGTTTTCACCAGGACGTGGAATAACGTCGACTGCGCTCTGCGTCATGTGGTTGCTCCCTTACGGCGCAACGAAGCCCGGGTTGACCTCCTTCACCCGAGAGATCGCCGGCGACCGGTCTGCTGCCGGTAATCCAGCGATCGCCTTCCGCAGGGGATCGGCCTTTCGAACCGAAACGTCGTAGATCAGGAAGCGAAAGAGCGTGCGCGCCTCGGTGTTCGAGATGCCGGAATTCGGCTTGTACATCATGCGCTTGATGTACCGCTCCCAGTCCGCCGGAATCACCATCTCGGTATTGATGCCGCGTGCGATGACGTGACAGGTCACGCACTTCGCCTGAAACAGCCTGTAAGCCTTCTGCTGGTCGGCTGGATACTGCGATACGTCGATCGTCTTCGGCCCCTCGTCCAGTTTCTTGAGTCGCGCTTCGTCGGCCGCGCTCTGCTGGGCCACGCTCCCGGCGGCGGTCAGCACGACGAGTGCGCTCGTGACAGCCGCTAACCTGAGTATTCGTACGAACATCGTCTCCTTCTCCTTCCGTGCCTGGCGGTCTTTGAGCCCGCTAGCACACATTACGCCGTGTGTCAGTAGGTGAGACGTGCGCTGACGATCACCGCCCACGGCTTGTCGCCATCCACGAGCCGCCGCCGCTGGTATTCACCGGTGAGATACAAGTGATCGTCGGCGCGCACTGTCGTCGAGAACGTGTGCGCGCGTGCCGCGTCGCCGTCCTCGTCGCGGTTGGGGTCGACGCGGTCGAAGCGATACACACCAATCAAGTACGGTGTGACCTGTGCGTCGACTTCGGTAAAGAAGCCGCCAAAGCGTACGTCTTCGGCCCGCAACGGCGAGCGATCCCAGCCAAGCGCGCCTCCCGCCACGACGTCGAACCGCTTGAGCAGCACGTAGTTTCCGATGACGCCATACCGGGCGAACCGCTGCTTGTCGGGCGCTAGCAGACCCTCGTCCGGATCGGCGTCGAGGAAGCTCCGTCCGCGATAGTAAAACCCGCCGATCGTCTGGCGTTCCCCGAAGAGCTGCAGACCTTGCAGGTACACGTCGATGCCTTCGGTCGTGTTGCGCAGCGCCTCCTCACCTTCGTGGTCGACGCCGTTGAGCAACGCGGCGCTCAGCATCGTGGAGCTCAAGCGACCATCACGGAGTCGGCTGAAGACGTACCCGAGCTCCGCGCCGACCTGGCTGACGCCGAGGCCGAAGCCCCCGAATGGACCGACGCCCTCGACCGCGCGCGATGCGAACAGCAGCGGCGTTGACAGCGTCAGTCGCCCGTGCGTCGGCTTTTGCCAGGCATAGGTCTGCATCAGTCCGCCTCGCGCCACGAACTGATGTCGCGCGCTCCCGCCATTGAACTGGACCTCCGCGTTTTCGAGCTCGATCTCGCCGTCATCCCAGGGGACGAACATGGCCTGCCCAGAAACGTGATCGCCGATCGCGGTGCCGGCAACGAGCTCCACCTCGCTCAACTCGAAGGTCGTGCGCGACTCACCGAGCTCCGCCTCTTTGTCCCGCCGTCCGGCGAGGTCGGCGACGATCGAGGCCGCCTCGCCGATGTCGTGGGCGGGCACGGGCTTGATAATCAACCGTCCCTCGTCATCCGCGTCTGGCATACGGAACCCGAGCTTGCGAAACAGGATGCCGACATTGTTCAAGCGCGGCGGCAGCGGCGCATGACACGTGGTGCACGCCACGCCGTAGCGGCGTCCGTACGCTGGAGTCGCCTCGACGAGGGACGCCGACGACACAGCGGCGATCGCGACGACTAGCAGCGCGATGAAGCGCGGCAGCCACTGCATCTGCCGCTGATCCCTGCCATGCTCTGCACTGTCATCTCGTCTCGCCGTCATCGCGCACTCCTTGTGTGGTGGCCTCGCGCCGTTCCAGCGGCCGTCCCTTGGGCGTGGGCGTGATGGCCGCGGAGGCGGAGGCGTGACGGGAGTAGATCAACAATTGGGCCACTTCTCGCGATGCTCGAATAATCGCGAGCCTGCAGAGGCGCTGCGGGGCTTCGCCTGCAAAGGCTGCGTCATGTCGAGCGGTTTGCGGGCCGCACTGGGGCATTTCGAACGAACGGTGTGTGATTTCAGGAGCCGCATGGTAACCAGCGCCATCGAAGCGGGTGGGGTGTGGGACGCTCCTGCGAGCCCCTGTGAGTGCGAGGAGCGGGCTCTGGATCCGTTAGCCGCTGTCAGACATCGCCAACGATTGCCTTGGTCAGCGTCGAGCACACGACGACACGGCGCCTACCGCGTGGAGACTATTCGTCGCGCGCCCTGCCGGCCCCACTCCTCGAGGTCAATGTTCGCTTTGGCCATTCGCACGGGCAGGCGGTGCATGCGGTTCTCGCTGACCCGCGCGTATTGGCCGTCGAGGCATTGGAGAAAGCGTGCCTGGACGAGACACTCCAACAGGCGCACGCACGTCGGGGCATCGAGCGCCCAGAGCCGCCGCGCTTGTTCAGGCGAGAGCCGCAGCCCAGGCATCTCGAGGTATTCGCCGCGAATGCGATGCAGCAACTGTTCGTCTGACGCGGTGTACACGATGCGCTCCATAGTGTGCCCTGACTGAGCGTTCGCGCTCGTGCGAGGTGTTCATCAGTGATTGTGTGTCTATGCGGAGGATCATGTTATCGCCGCGACGCGACAACGCAACGCATGAAAGGGAGAATGAACAAGAATTAATTCGGGTCGATGACAGGCATTTGCCGTGAGGGCTCTTTCGGGCCGGCAGCGGCAGGCGAGCCCGGCGGCACGATCGCCGCTTGCAGCAACGTCTCTGGCGTGATGATCTCTGGCGGTTGCGCCTGGGAAAAACCGATGGACGATCCCTCGGCGCGGCGAGTGCTGATGCCAACGCGCTGGATCGTCTCGTACGGCACGAGCGTGAGTGCCATTTCATCTCGATGGCTCGCGGCATCACGAACCGCCAACATGACCCAGCGGGGCGACACGCCGATGATGTGACAGACGTCGAGCGTTTCGCCATCAACGAGGCGGACTTCGACCATCGGGAGATTCTCCGTGGGGTCGGGGCATCGATCGCGGACGAAGCGGCCCAGTTGGCCCAGAAAGAAGCTCGGGCCGAAGGCGCAGGCCAGGTCCGCTCTCATGAACGCGGCCGTCGCTTGTGTTCGTTCAGCCTCGCCGTTGGCGCGTGGCTCAGGGTCCGACATGGTGTCGCTCCTTGCTGCTAGATCAGGCGCTGGTGTCATCCGTCAGGTCGTATCGAGACCGCACGGCGTTGACGATATCTGGCACCGCGTCCTGGTCGAGATCCACGCGGGAGCGTTCTTCCAGTGCCTGAAGGACGGCCGCGAGCGCTCGGTCACCGAAGACATCGCGGATCCAGCGTGAGAAGTCGCCGCGGCGCAGGTGACCGGCGAGCATGTCAGCCGTAGCGTGTTCGAGTCCTGTCACGAAGTCACGCAACGTGTTCGCGCGCCGGCCGGAGAGCTGGCCGTTGGCCGCGAACACGAAGGCGCGGCTCTCGGGCACCGGTACATCGGCGTTCTTCTCGCGCTGCCGAACGTGCGGCGTCAGCCGCGGGGCCATCGTGAACACTCGCAGCTCGCCTTCGGCCTCGGTCGTGATTGGCAACGCTGCGGCCTGTCCCGGCTGGAGATGCCCGATTCGCCGGCACCAGCACGCGCAATCGGTGTGGGCACACCCGCCGCACCCGCACATGGTTCGGAGTCCTTCGACTTCAAGCGCATTGGACTCGCACGTGGCAATCACGACTTCTGTCGCGCCGAGAAGATCCTTCGGCAGCCGAGACGCACAGTAGGTCACAACGACGTACCCTTTGAACGTCAGATCGATCAGGGGACTGGTATCGGCGTTGTGGAGGAAGTGGTGTGCGTCGTCCAGCACGATGCGATGGGGCAACCCACTCCGGCGCCTCATGGCGCTCAGACCCGGCAAGATGGCACGCACGTACGCGACCTTCGCGTCGTGTCGCTGGCGGGACAGGTCGATCACGACGCTGCGGTCGGGGTAGTGAAGCGCCTCGAGCAGATCGCACGGTGAGGGCGGCGGGTTGTGGCCGCCGAGAACGCTGACGCCTGGCAGCCCCTCGAGCGATCGGTAGTCACCCTCGGGGTCGATCACGCACAACGAATAGCCGTGAAGGATCAGTTGTTCACAGAGCAGCCCCGCCATCCAGGACTTGCCCGATCGGGCATCGCCGGTCACGAGGATGTTTCGGCCTCGCACGGCCAGCGAGAACTCACGGCCGTCCTCTCGGTACCCGAGCCGGAGTCGCCGGCGCGCCCGCTCTGGCACGGGGATGCGCCCGGTGTCGGCGAGGTGGCGAACGGATGCCCCGACGTCGGCCGGACTGGCGCCGTGCACCACGAAGTCGGCCGCCGCGCGGAGCGCGGCGCTTCCCCACTCGACCGCCATCCCGACTTCCGCCAATCGCAGCAGCTCGTGATCGTTCTCCGCGTCACCAATGGCGACGGTGTTTCGCGCGGAGGCACGCAGAATGTCGAGCGCCGCATGAAGGCCAGTGGCCTTGCTGACGCCTTGCGGCAGCGTCATGAGGCGGCTCCGGTTGAAGAGCAACACGAGCGGCAACTCCAGAGTGCGAATCACGTCGAGCAGCCGTGCCCCGTCTGCGGCATCCGCGTCGACGAGACACTGTCCGGCGTGGCACGAGATCCCACGGCGCTGCAGTTCCTCGACATACGCAGGCACAATGCTGGGTGCGAGCAGCGAGGTATGTCCGCTGCTCGGGAAGTGCACCAGTGCACCGTTCTCCGCCACAACGCCGTCCACGAAATGGAGGTCTCCAGCCACGCGGCGCAACTCGTCGAGGATGCGACCGGTGACGAGCAGCACAAGGATCCCACGCGCACGCGCCGCGGCGATGGCTTCGCGCACGGACGGGTCGAGAGTGTCCCCGCTCGCGATCGTCCCGTCGTAATCCAGGGCCAGCACTGAGAGCTTCATAACAGTCGCTCGAGATGCTCCGCGTGTGCGTGCAGATCGTTCGCACCCTGCTTCAGGATCGGCAGGTGAGAGGCCCGACAGCCCGTGCTGAACGCTTCTGCAGCGACGCAGATTCGCTGAAACGTCCGGACCAGCGCCCCAATCTCGTGCTGCACTTCGTCAGCGGCGCTCTGGACGTCGGGCGGATGGGTGCCGACCAGAATGTGCGTAAAGGCCGGAAAGAATCGCAATGTGTCCACGACGAGTGCGTCGACCTTGGCGCCGGAGGTGGCGAGAAGTGCCGTGCAGTCGTCACACGACACCGTCACGGCGCGGTCCGCCGCCTGGCAGCATGCACACGAGCCACCCACATGTGCCGTCGCGTCGCCGCAGCGGCACTCGTCGGGCATCGCCGCCAGACACCGGGACAGGTGGCGAACATCGTCGAGGATGTCGCGCCAGCCACCGAGCAGTCGTCGCTGGGGTGGGGTGAAGGTCACCGCACTGAGTGTCAGTAGGCTCGCCATAGGAATTCTCACCAGGGTCGAGCGGCACTCGTGAAGCCGTCGCGCTCCGTGTTCGCCGCCTTTGCTTACATCGACATGCACGGCAAGGCCAGTGCCGCGGCGCCGCGGCGCTGATCGTGCTGAATCGCCGGCCTCTGCGCGATGGGCCGTGCTAGCTGTGGGTTTTGCGTCGGCGGGTACGTCCCAGTGCGTGAAATCAGACATCGCGTGCCTGGAGGATACGAATTGCAGTCGGTTCGTGCGAGACAAGACCGTGCGTTCGGCTGGCACGGCCGTTGCGCTCTGAGCAACCTGCAGGAGCGACCCCATGCGCACCATGCGTACATCCTCGGCTGATGACGGGTCGGCGACGGCGGAGCAGTCGGTGCTGGCGGACGATCTCGAGTTGTGCCGGATTCGTGGCGAGTATCGAGAGATGCCAGGTCTTTGCCTAACGGGGTGCCAGGCGCAGCGACTGTGGGGCTTGCCGTGCGAGCGATGCGAGGCGCTGCTGGGCGTGTTGATTGATGAGCGGTTTCTCGTTCGCACGACTGACGGGCGGTTCATCCGCTGCGGCGGCGACTTGCACCTGTTTACACTTGGAGGTCCAGAGTGAAGCGTGGTGCGATCGTGACGGCAGTCGGGGTGTTGGTCAGCTCACTGGGGGCGGCGGCCGCTCCGCAGACCGCGACGGTCGTCGAGGTCTACAAGTCTCCGACGTGCCGATGCTGTTCCAGATGGATCGAGCACGTGCGTCAAAGCGGCTTCACCGTCCGCACGACAGACGTACCTGACGCGGAATTGCCATCGTTCAAGGCGCGCCACGGCGTCCCGGACCAGGTGCGGTCGTGCGGAAACAACCATGACCAGTGGCGATGGGGGGCGAACGACAGTCGACCGTGGCCTTGGTCAAGCACGCCCAGCCGCCGCTCCGCACTGGAATCGAGGAGTGCGCGATCCACTCTCAGGCTTCCGATCCGCGATGCCATTGCCACTGACGAGAGCGATGTCGGCGTCTGCGCGTTAGCCATCGTCCAGCCACCGTCGATGATCAGCACACCGAGCAGACACGTGGCCACTATGTGAACCCGTCTCATGGCTCACGTCCGCAACCCACCCGCGGCAACAGCTGTGCCACGGTCAGCCTCCACTCGACTGTCGTCTGAACGCATCCCGGGGGCCTTAGTGCGCGATCTCGCGCAGCCGCGGGAGTGCGCCGCCTGAAAGCAGACACCCACCGAGGCCCGTCCGCACGAGTTATCACGGTTTATTGGCCTGTCGCCATGTGTCCCGCCTGGCATTCCGGTTGCCCTCTCGTCGAGTGCCGACGAACTGGCAGCACATCACGGCTGAGCGTCAGCGGTTGACGCCAGCGGCGAAGGAGGCAGTCGAGCGTCGAGCAGCGAAGGAGCAGGGCATCATGAAACGCGTGAATGAGAGTTGGGTCCCGCGACGCTGGATTGTCACGGGAATCGTGGCTGCGCTGGCGCTCGGGTCGTGGGCCGCCATCGGCAGCGCGCAGAGCGGCACAGACGCCTCGTCGCAGCCACGACGAGCGCAAGGCGCCGGCCCGCAGGCGCCGGATCAGACGCTGGCGAAACAACTGGAGGATCTGCGGGCGCAGGTCGCCAGCTTGCAGGCGGAGCTCGAGCGCCAGCAACAGCAGCCCTCGTCAGGCGCCGCAGTGGCTGCGCCGGGTGCGGCGACGAGCGGCATGGGGCAGACGGGCATGCGCATGGGCGAGATGGGCCGGCGCATGGGCATGGGTGAGATGAGCAGCATGCCACCAGGCGGTGAGATGGCCATGATGGACATGCACAAAGGTGAGATGGGCATGCCGCCCGAGGGCATGCGGATGCCGGAAGGCATGCGCATGGGTGAGACGGTTGGCATGAGCTCGCCCGCGGCGAACGGTACGTCAACGAGCGGCGGCATGCAGATGGGCGGCAACACGGCTGGTGGCACGCAGACGGGCAGTGGATCCAGCGGCATGCGCATGGGCGGGCCGGCCGCACGACCAGGTCGCAGTACGTCGGCGTTGCCCGGCGTGCCTGGCGCCTCGCATCTCTATCACATCGGCTCGACTGGATTCTTTCTCGACCAGCCGCAGATTACCTTGACGGGCAAACAGCAGACGGCGCTCAACCGCATCAAGGAGCGTGCGCTGCTCGAGCGGTCGACGGCGGAGCGCAGGACTGAGCAGGCCGAGCAGGAGCTCTGGGCGCTGACCGGCGCGGATCAGCCTGACGCGGCGAAAGTTGAAGCCAAACTCAAGGAGGTCGAGCAGCTCCGGACCACTCAGCGGATGGCCTTCATTCGCGCGGTGGGCGAGGCCTCGAACGTGCTGACCGCCGAGCAACGGAACGTCGTACTCGGCACGGGCATGCCCAAGAAGTAGCTGACCGATGGCTGCGACACGACTGACGCGGCGTGAATGGCTGCAACGCACCGCAGCGGTGACAGCTTGGGGCGCGCTGGCCCAGCGCGCCCCGGCGTACGGGTGGACCGACGCGACGCTCAGGACGGTGACCCCGCGGGCGACCGGTCAAGCCGGCGCTGGTGGCGAACGCGTCATCGATTTGGTCATCGACGCGCTCGAGGTGCCGATGAACGGCCGCACGGCACACGCGCTGGCCGTCAACGGCACGCTCCCCGGACCAGTCGTCCGCTTTCGCGAGGGCGAGACCGCCGTGCTCCGCGTCACCAATCGCCTCGAGGAGGTCAGCTCGATCCATTGGCACGGCATCCTGCTCCCGCCGGAGATGGACGGCGTGCCCGGCGTCAGCTTCGGCGGCATCAAGCCTGGCGAGACGTTCACCTATCGCTTTCCTGTCCGTCAGAGCGGCACGTACTGGGCACACAGCCATTCCGGTGGCCAGGAGCTGCTCGGCGTGTATTTCCCCTTCATCATCGATCCGATCGAGCCGGAGCCGTTCACCTACGACCGCGAGTACGTTGTCATGCTGTCGGACTGGAGCTTCGAACGGCCCGAGACGATCATCAGCAAGCTCAAAAAGCAGGCGGGCTATTACAACTTCCAGAAGCGCACGGTGGCGGACTTCGCGCAGGACGTGCGCGAGAACGGCTGGTCCGCGACGATCAAGAACCGTCTGGCGTGGTCTGGCATGCGCATGGACCCGACCGACTTTGCCGACGTCACCGGCTACACCTATACGTATCTCTTCAACGGCCTGAGTGCGGACATGAACTGGACCGGCGTGTTCACGCCGGGTGAGAGGATTCGGCTCCGGTTCATCGATGCCGGGGCCATGACGTTCTTCGACCTGCGCATTCCCGATCTGCCGATGACCGTGGTGCAGGCCGACGGCCAGAACGTGCAGCCGATCGAGATCGACGAGTTCCGTATCGGTCCCGGAGAAACGCTTGACGTGATCATCACGCCGGAGGATCGCGCGTACACGGTGTTCGCCGAGGCGATGGATCGCAGCGGCTACACGCGAGGCACTCTCACGCCGCGCGCGGGGATGACCGCCGCCGTGCCGCCGCGACGGCCGCGACCGCTACGCACGATGGCCGATATGGGGATGGAAGGGCACGCCGCAGGGGCACACGCCTCTGAAGTGGCAGGCATCGATCTCAAGGGCCACCAGGGGCACAACTTGGCCGCGATCGAGCAGGAAGCGACAGCGGCGGAGCAGACTCGTGAAGCCGCCCACGATGCGGCGACGCATGAGACAGCCGCAGCGTCCGCGGCACTCCGAGGGCCAGCGCTGCCCGGCAGCCAGCCGGCCCCGCACGGTCCTGACACGCACGGACCCGCGAACTCGTCTATCGCGATGATGTCGCGCAGTCGACTGGACGATCCGGGCTCGGGATTCGATCGGACGTCCTCACGCGTGCTCGTCTACGCCAACCTGCGCAGCGTGACCCCGCAGCCGGATCAGCGGACGCCCGAGCGCGAAGTGGAGTTGCACATCACCGGCAACATGGAGCGGTACATGTGGTCGTTCGACGGGAAGAAATACTCGGAGGCCCGCGCGTCGATTCCGTTTCGGTACGGCGAACGTCTCCGGCTGGTCCTCGTCAACGACACGATGATGGAGCATCCCATCCATCTGCACGGGATGTGGATGGAGTTGGAGAACGGCGCGGGTCCGTACCAGCCGCGCAAGCACACGGTATCCGTGAAACCGGCCGAGCGGCTGACGGTCGCGATCACCGCCGATGCGCCAGGCCAATGGGCCATGCACTGCCATCTCCTGCTCCACATGGAGATGGGCATGTTTCGCGTAGTGGAAGTCTCACCCGCGACGGAGGTGCGGTCATGAGCGCTGCCCGCATGCTCGCCATGCCCGTCGTCCTGCTGCTGACGGCTACGTCCACGCGTGCGATGGCGCAGGAGCCAGACCACGCGGCACATGCACCGTCGCAGGCGGCAGACACCAAGACATTGCCGAATCTGTCCGAGCGCCCGGGCTGGCCGGATCCAGTCGCCGACTCGTCGACCTACACGTTTGTGCTCTTCGATAACGCGGAGTTACAGCGAGCAGTGGGACCGAACGCGCTGCGCTGGGACATGTTCGGCTGGCGCGGCGGCGACGTGCACCGGTTCTGGTTCAAGAGCGAGGGCCGAGCGACCAGCTCGTTGAGCCAACAAGGGAGCGAGTACGAAGCGCAGGCTCTGTACGGGAAATTGATTGCGCCGTTCTTCGACGTTCAAGCCGGTGTGCGCGTCGACCAGCGGTTACGTGCCGATGCCAAACCCGTGCGTGTGTACGGCGTGTTCGGTCTCCAAGGGTTGGCGCCGTATCGGTTCGAGATTGAGCCGGCCCTCTTTCTGAGCCAGAAGGGACAGGTGTCGGCGCGCCTCACCGCCACCTACGACATCCTGCTGTCGCAGCGACTGATTCTGCAGCCGCGATTCGAAACGAACGCGGCCGTGCAGAGGGATGAGGAGATCGGGATCGGCGCGGGCCTGAACGATGCCGAAGTCGGCGTCCGTCTGCGTTTCGAGACGCGTCGTGAGTTTGCACCGTACATCGGTGTGACGTGGAAGGAGAGCTTCGGTGCGACGCACCGGCTGACGGTTCAGGAAGGTGGCGATCCGGCCCACGTCGTGGTGGTGGCGGGTGCCCGGATGTGGTTCTGACGTGCTGGCGCGAAAGGAAGGGATTGTCATGAAAGGAATTGCTATGAGGACGCTTGTCGCCGGGGTGATACTCATCGGGCTGTTTGTCGTTGCGGGCTGTTCGCGAACCGCGGCGGCGGGTCCCAACGGCGGCGACGTCGTGCCGATCAAGAACGGGACCGCGTACGCAGAGGTCGTCTCGAACGCGAACACGGGCGAGGTGATCGTTCAGACGTTCGACGAGGATTTGAAGACCAGGCAGCCCATCGAGCGGGAGCCTATCACTGTGGGGAGTGGCGACAACAATGTCGCGTTGGCCCCCTACCCGACAGACACAGACCCGCCGGGGACGTGCAGCCGGTTCTACGGCCAGGCGGACTGGGCGCGTGGCGAGGGCGTCCGCGAAGGATGGATGCAGGGCCGAGGCATAGGAGATCGACAGGCGTTCGAGTGGCGGCGCGGCTGGGAGGCCGGCCGAATGCACGGCGGGATGTGGGAGGACATGGGCGGACATCGGCGCATGGGGCCGGGGCACGCGCCTGGCCCAGGCGGGCCGATCGAGCGTTAGATCGGTCTCAATGGGACCCCGACGTTCACGGTTACGATGATGCAGAACTGCGACTCGGGGTGTCACGACGAGCGGGGCGAGGGCCAGATGCCGTTTCGGCTCGTCCTCGCCTCGCTCTTTGTCGTGGCCGTGCTCGCCCCCGCGCGTGGCCAGACACCCGAGGAACACGAGCAGCATCATCCAGCGACGCCTCCGGCGACGTCCGCTCCCTCCTCGCCGGTCGATCAATCGGCGCCTGCCAGCGTGTCGGGCCAAACAGGCGGCGAGATGGGCCAGATGATGCGCCTCCCACCACTGCCGCCTCAAGCACTCTATCCCTCACTCATGACGGTTCCGGAATTGACGCCCGAGGCCCGCGCGGAACTCGAGCGTTTGGCCGACGAGCGCATGCAGGCCGGCACGGCGCTGATGCTCGCGGGCGTCGAGCGGCTCACCGCCGCTGCTGCGATCGCCGACTACACCGCGATGCAGCAGGCGGGAACCGAAATCAGAGAGGGGCTGGCGCAGTTCGAGAGCGGCGCCGGGACGCGTCGCGCGCTTGCGGAGCGCCGCGCCCCGCGGGATATCGCGCTCGACTGGTTCCGTCGCGAGATGAATCTGCTGCCGCCCGACGTCGCCGCGACGTCGCGCGGGCCACTCGGCCTGACCTGGTTCCACATGATCAGCATGTTGATCCTGGTCGCCTTCGCCGTGACGATGGTGTCGTTCTATTTTCACAAGATGCGGCGCGCCGACGCGCTGCTGACGGCGCTCGCCAAAGGCGGTGGAGGGGGAGAAGGCGGTAGCAGCCCGCCTCCCGCCGGAGACGGCGGTGTCTCGACACCTACGATCGTTCCGCAAGGACCGCAACCGCCCCAGGCATCGTCGCCGGCCGATCGCGTGGACACGCGAGGGCAGCCATGGAAAGGCGCGTTGCGGGTCGCCGCGATCGTTCCCGAGACGCCTGACGTCACGACGTTCCGTCTCGCCCCAGCCCAGGGCCTCGTGGTCCCGTTTCAGCACCTGCCCGGTCAGTACGTGAATGTGTTCGCCGAGATCGACGGCAAGGTGACGAAGCGCGCGTACACGATCGCTTCGGCGCCGAGCCATACCCAGTACATCGAGATCACCGCCAAGCACGAGCCGTTCGGAGTGGTCTCGGGGTATTTGCGCGATCGTGCGCGCGTCGATGCCGAGCTGCGTGTCGCGGGACCGCACGGGTACTTCGTGTTCACGGGCGCCGAGGCGGACAGCGTGGTGCTCATCGGGGGCGGTATCGGCATCACGCCGCTCATGAGCATCGTCCGCTATCTCACGGATCATGCGTGGGCCGGTGACATCTTTCTTCTCTATTCGTGCAAAACCGCGGCGGACGTGATCTTTCGCGATGAGCTCACCTCGCTCCAGCGACGACACCCCAATCTTCACGTCGTAACGACGTTCACGCGCGAGGAGGCGCCCGGCACGCGAACGGGCCGGGTGACGGCGGCACTCCTCGCGGAGCTCGTGCCGGGCATCACCGCGCGGCGCGTCCACGTGTGCGGTCCACGACCGATGATCGACGCGGTAAAGCAGATGCTCGCGGGGCTGGGTGTGCCGGCGAGTCAGATCAAGACCGAGAACTTCGGCACGGCGACGCGCTCGCCGGCGGCGGTCGCGTCGCGGGCCGTGCCGCCTCCGCCGCCCGACGCCGCACCGGCCGCGCTGCCCGGCCGTGTTGCCGTGGCCGCGCCAACGGACCACGTGGAAACCGTGCCGACGATCACGTTCGCACGATCGCAGAAGGCTGCGCCGGCGATGCCCCACAAGACCGTGCTCGAGGTCGCGGAGGTGGTCGGCGTGGAGATCGACAGCGCGTGCCGGTCGGGCACGTGCGGCTCCTGCAAGGTCCCGCTGCAGACGGGGCGCGTGACGATGGAGGTCGAAGACGCGCTCGAGCCCGAGGATAAAGCGCACCATCTGATCCTCGCCTGCCAGGCGAAGCCGGTCGGCGACGTCGTGGTCGAGGCCTGAGCCCATGCCCGGACGCGAGCGGTACGTCGCCACGGGTCTCGTGCTGTTGATGCTCGTGCTCTGGCTCGGGTTCGCGGTGCATGCGTCGTCGCGCTTTCCCGGCACCCTGGCTGGCGGGACCTTGGCGATCGTCGCGGCTGTCCTGATGGGGCTTGTCCCGGCTGTGTATTCCGCCGTCAAGCGGATCCGGCGCGTGCGGGCGTTCGTCACGCGTCACCTGGCCATGCGCACCCTCCTGACCTGGCATGTCTATACCGCCACTGTCGGTGCGATTCTGGCGCTCCTGCACACCGCGCACAAATTCGAGAGTTCCCTCGGCATCGCCCTGACCACGACCATGCTGCTGACGGTGATCAGTGGCTATATTGGACGCCACTTCTTCACGTTTGTGTCGATGGAATTGAATGAGAAGCAAACCTGGCTCGCCGCGCTCCGTGAGGCGTACGACGAGACCGCCCGTCAGGTCGCGGGGGCCCGAGACCCACTGGTGCGACTCGCAGCCGAGGGACGCGTCGGCCGGGGGATCGCCACAGGTCTCGTACTGGATCCGGAGGTGATCGGCGGCGAGTCGAACGTGGCCGTGGCGGTGCGGGCCGTCCGGCTCGCCGAGACAATGGCCGATGTCGAGTACGCCATCGCCACGCACGAGCGGTTGAAGGGGCGCTCGTCGTGGTGGCTGCGTATCCACCTCGTCGTGTCGCTGCTGTTCTACGTTCTGCTCGCGCTGCATGTCTGGGCGGGCATCTATTTCGGGCTGCGGTGGCTCCCGTGAGCGGTCGATCGCAGGGATGGTGGTTGGCGGTGATTGTGGCCGCCGTGGTTTTCGGCAGCGTGGCGTGGTGGAGCCCGCGCGGCGGTGCGGGCATGTGGCAGCGGCAGGTCAGTCCGGGTCCGCTGTCGGCGAGCCACGCGTCGCTCGCGCAGAACTGTGTCGGGTGTCATACGCCGATGCAGGGCGCGGACGAGACGAAGTGTGTCGGCTGCCATGCGGGGGCGAGCGCGTTACTCGCGCGGCAGCCGACTGCGTTTCATGCGGACATTGCCACCTGCACCGCGTGCCACGTGGAGCACCGCGCGTCGACGATTCGCCCGAGCACGATGGACCACAACGCGCTGGCGGAGATTGGCCTGACGTTGCTTCGGCGAGACGAGCAGAATCCTTCGAGCCGGCGTGTGCTGGCCTGGATTCGTGCGCACGAACAAGCTGATGGCGATCCGTTGCATCCGCTCGTGAGCCCGCGCGAAGCCGGCCTCGCGTGTGCGACGTGCCACGGTACGAAGGACCGTCATCAGCAGCTGTTTGGAGCGGACTGCGCCACCTGTCACGCGACCACGTCCTGGACCGTCGCCGGGTTCCAGCACCCGTCGCCGCGATCAGTCGAATGCGTGCAGTGCCATCGGGCGCCGCCGAGTCACTACATGGAGCATTTCCGCATGGTGTCGCAGCCGGCGGCGCGACAGCCGGAAGCACGTGTCGATCAGTGCTTCGTCTGTCACCAGACCACGTCCTGGAACGACATCCGCGAGCTCGGTTGGTACAAGCACCACTGACCCCGCATTTGTGAACGGTTTTTCATGTTGGCGGCCGCCGAAGCGCACAGACAATTGTGCTGGATGTCTTTCGCGCCGCTGTACTCCCGAGCCATCGCGCACATGAGACGTGCAGTCATTCAGCGATACGTTCGATGCGACTGCTCATAGCGCTGGCGGCCGCGGCGTGGGTCACCTCGATCGGTATTGCGGCGCAGCCGACGGTCATCGTGGCGGCGCAGCCGATGGAATTGGTCGGCCCGCAGCAGTCCCCCGAGCTGATGCAGAGCGTGCACCGCACACTGTCTTGCCGGGCGTGTCACGGAGAAATGGAGAGGGCGTTCGGCAGGCGTCCCGATCCCGTGGCGACCTGCGCGCGATGTCACCTGCCGGCGGCCGAAGGGCTGCGCCGTGACGCACATTGGATGGCCCGCGCGGCAGGGAACGCCAAGGCGCCGACGTGTGTGAGCTGCCACGGCAGCCATGCCGTGCGCTCGCGGACCGATCCCGACTCGTCCTCGTTCTCCGCGAACGTGCCGGCGCAGTGTGGCGTCTGCCATGAGCCGTCCCTGACCGAGTTCCGGCCGAGTGTTCACGCCCTGCGGACGCATCCCGGCGAGATCGGGCCTGCGGCCACGTGCACGAACTGCCACACCGCGCACGCGGTGGCCCCCACCATTGCACCGTGGTCGACGGTCGCGCGATCGCAAGTCGCGGGGACTTGCGCGGCGTGTCATCTGGAGGCGGCGCGTGCGTACAGCGGCAGCGTCCACGCCATCGCAGTCGGGCGTGGCGCGCCGGATGCCCCGACCTGTGTCGATTGTCATAGCAGCCACCGGATCCAGCCAGCCGCCGCGCCGCATTCGCCGACCTCGGTGCTGCACGTAGCAGCCCAGACGTGCGTCCGCTGCCACGGCGACGTGAGACTCACCGAAACCTATCGTTTACCGGCCAGCGTGGTGACGGACGTCGAGGGAAGCTTCCACGGGTTGGCCGGGGCGCTCGGCGATCGTCGTGTCGCCAACTGTGCAAGCTGTCACGGATATCACGAGGTGAGACCGTCGTGGGATCCCCAGTCGCGCATTCATCCCGCCAACCTCGCGACCACATGCGGCGCCTGTCACCAGGGGGCTGCGCCAGGGTTCGCGCGCGGCGGCGTGCACCACCTGCCGAGGACCGTCGGCCATCGTCTCGTGGATCTTGCACGCGTCATGTACCGGATGATGATCGTCGGCATCATCGGGCTGATGCTGCTGCACAACGGGCTCGATTTCACCCGCCGCCGGCGCGACCGGCGCGCGCATCAGCGGCTCGTGCATGCCGGTGCCCAGACGGTACAGACGTACGTGCGGTTTACGCTCAACGAGCGCGTGCAGCACTGGGTGCTGGCTGCCAGCTTCATCACGCTCGCGGTGTCTGGGTTTGCTCTCACGCAAGGGTGGAGTCTGCCGTGGGTGGACGGCCAGGCGGCCGCGACCCTACGCGCAGCGGTGCACCGAGTCGCCGCCGTGGTGTTCCTGATTCTTGCGGTCTACCACGTTGGATACGTGGCCTTCACCCCCCGGGGACGCGCGGCGCTGCGCGATATCCTGCCGCGCTTCGACCGCGTCGCCAACGTGGTGTGCTCGATGTGCAGTTGCATGCGCCTCGGTCCGCCAAGCACCGCAGACTGGCGCGATCTCGTGCAGACCGTGCGATACAACCTGGGACGCACGACCGTCCGGCCTCGCTTCGGGCGGTTCAGTTACGCGGAGAAGATGGAGTATCTGGCGCTGGTCTGGGGCGGCGCCATCATGATTGGAACCGGGCTGGCGCTCTGGTTCGAGGTGCCGTTCCTGAACCGCTTCCCCTTCTGGGGGTTCGAGCTGGCCACGGTGGTGCACTTCTACGAAGCCGTGCTCGCGACGCTGGCGATTGTGGTCTGGCACTTCTACTTCACGATCTTGAATCCCGATGTGTTCCCGGTCTCCAAGGTGATGCTCACCGGCGAGATCACCCGCGAGGAGATGGAGCGGGAGCATCCACGCGAGCTCGAAGAGCGCGAACGCGAACCTAGTCACTGAGCGCCGGCGATCGCGAGATGCGGTCGGGCAGACACATTTCGACTATGGACGGTGGCAAGCAGAGAGGTCGGTGGGTGATCGTCATCGATGAGGGCTCGCCACCCGTCTTCTGGAGTGGGAGCCGCGAGATCCTCGACACGGTATGTCGCGCCATTCGGCATGCCTGTCCGAAGGTGTGTGTGATCTGGGAACAGAGCCCCGAGTCGGTGGACGACAGTGGAGAGCCTGACGTCCACGGCACGTCGTCGTCCACAGACCCGAAGTGAGGGTTTATCTTGCGGGCGCCTTTGCCATCTTGGTGATCGTGACCGTGTCGGCCTTCACGTCTCCGTTCACGGTGACGCTGTCGCCAGCGAACGCTTTCAGATCCTTGAAGTCCTGGTTCGCGATGTTGAGCACCTTGCCGTCAGCAACCAGCACGTACCTGGCGCCTTTCATCACGCACATCTCGGTGCACTGCTTGTCGCTGCCTTTCTTGCCGTGCTCCGTCATCGCGTCGTGCGATGCGCCACACGAGGAGTCGCTGATCTTGCCAGTCAAGGTGCGTGTTTGCGCAGAGATTGTGGGGCTTGATGTGAGCACCACGAGCGCCGCCCCGACGCCTATCCATGTCCTCATACGTCCTTCTGTTGCGAGCATTCTCAATCGTGCGGCAAGAGGCCTCGACGCGGTTGATGCTCACGAGACGTACGTAGCACGAATCGGACTCGCGCGCACCTTTGCTGCCCGCTGAGGTTCCCCTGCAGGGCGGCTCATTCGCTGTGAGCCACGTCTCGCTCGCGTCCGCGTCATCACCGCTGAGCGGCACGCGATGAGAGCCGCTAAGCCGACGACGATGAAAAGGAGCAACAGCAGGCCGGCACCAACGGAGGCACCGGCCTGGAGCGCGCGACTACTTCGCCATCGCCTGGTGCTCGGCGGCCAACGCCTTCGCTTCGGTTGCCGCGGTCCGACCCTGCTGGACGAGCCGATCGCAATGTGCGACGGCGGAAGTCATGCCGCGCGGGTTGCCGCGGTAGCCGACGGCCATCGCTGCGTGCGAGTCGGCATCCTTGGAATACTTGGTGACGAGGCTCGTGAAGTACTCCACCAGCTTGCCGTGATCGGCGGGTGTCCGCGCACTCGTCACGAGCTGCTGCAACTGTGCGTCGGACATCACCGTGGCTGCACCGGTGCCGTGCTCGAGATGTGAGGGATCTGCGGGACGCGTTGCCGGTTGTCCTGTCGCGAGCTGGCCGTGGAACGTGGCCAGCTCCCGTGCGGTCTTGGCCATGGCCCCGACCGACTCGCTCAGTCGAGTCCAGTGTGTTGCATAGTCACTACCGGATCGGCGGTTCGGATTCCCCGGTAGCTTGGCCATTGTCGCGTGGCGTTTGGCC
The DNA here is from genome assembly GCA_035293405.1 of Vicinamibacterales bacterium. Taxonomy (GTDB): domain Bacteria; phylum Acidobacteriota; class Vicinamibacteria; order Vicinamibacterales; family UBA2999; genus Gp6-AA40. The sequence continues at coordinate 106,003 of DATDOE010000016.1, forward strand.
TCGGCCTCGTACTGGTTTGCGAGCGCCGTGAAGTGATCGCGCAGCTGCGCATGTTCGGCGGGGGTTGATCCCTTCGCGGCCAAGTCCCGCACCTGCGTAGCCGTGAGGAGATCAGAGGTGCCTGTCTGCTGCGCGGCTCCGGCCGCCACCGCTGCGAATGTGAGAACGCCCACAACAAGAGCTCGAATCGGAATCGTTGTCATCTGAATCCACCTTTCGTCGTGTCAGTAACGGCGGTGCGGCCGCCGACCGAGGGCGGTCCCGCGATCACTCTGTCATCGCCTGAGGGACGGCGCCGCACAGACTTCATGGGCTGCACAACTGGCCGTGCGATTACGGTCAACGCACGGGCCATGAACCCGACTAAACAGGCCCATCCACGACGTGGTGGAAGGCTACGCGCGGCCTGACGGCCCGGCGCAAGGAACAGATCCGCCGGGCGCCGCTGCGTTGGGAGTGTCGATACCGCAAGCATAGCGCTCATTAAACCCGGCGCATCGGGGAGCAAACATCGCACCAACATCACGGGACAGCGCCGGACCGAACAAATGTGCGGCCCGGGCGGCCACACCGCGGCGCTGAACTGTCTGCTTTCAGACACGTCCCCGCTGCGCCTGTGTGAAAACGGGCACGTGGCACGACGTGCTGCATCGATGACTTCACCAGTTCTGGCCGCAATGTACGGCAACGGCCAACCGCCTGCTGGGCATCGCACTTGCCAACTCACAGGGCAGATGGAGAAGACCAACCCGATGACGACCATCGCGCACCCGACGCTTGACCCCTTCACTCACGCGCCCATACGCGTTGGCGTGATGGGTGCCGCTGGAGGCGAGCTGCCCCCGCACCTCGCCGAGATGGCGCGTGACCTGGGAGCGGCCATCGCGTCGCACGGATGCTGTCTGCTCACCGGTGCGTGTCCGGGACTCCCGCACGAGGCGGTGCGCGGCGCCAAGGCCGCTGGCGGGCATGTCATCGGCATCTCCCCCGCCGTGAGCTTGCGCGAGCACGTCGAGGTGTTCGAATCGCCGTACCTGGAATACGACGTCATGATCTACACAGGGCTCGGGCTGATGGGCCGCGAGTTGATCAACATCCACAGCAGCGACATCGTCGTCGTGATTGGCGGACGATCCGGCACGCTGGGCGAATTCGCCATTGCGTACGAACACGGGAAGTTGATCGGCGTCCTGCAGAACAGCGGCGGGATCACGACTGCTCTCCCCGCGCTCGAGCGAAATCTCGGCAAAGAGACAGGCGCCGAAGTTCTGTACCGCGACGACCCAAAGCTTCTTGTCCGTGACCTGCTCGATCGCTACCGCGCGCCCACCTACCGGTGTCCGTGTTCGCCGGACGCGAGTGACGCGCTAACGTCAGGCGCCTCGAGCTGACCTTGGTGGTTGATGAACACCACAGGGAGCACGTGCAGGTCAGACGTAGCTCTCGTATGCCGGGTCGTACATCTGGCTCTCGACGAGGGTTCTGACGTCATCGGGCTTGGACTCGCTCGCAAGGCCGGTCTCGAAGGCGAGATCGGCGACGGCCGTCGCGATCGAGACGGAGATGTTCCCTACGCGGTCCAGCGGTGGAAACACGCTACCCTGGGCCAGGTCCGCGTCTGAGACCGCCGCAGCGAGCACCCGAGCCGCAGTGAAGAACATCGCGTCGCTGACGCGACGGGCGCCGGAGGCGATGACGCCCAGCGCAACGCCTGGAAAGATGTAGGCGTTGTTCGCCTGTCCGGGCACTAATCTGGTGCCCTGATGGTCGACGGGCGGAAATGGACTTCCGCTCGCGAAGATTGCGCGGCCATTACTCCAGTCGTACGCCTGCTCCGCGGTACATTCGGCCCTCGAAGTTGGATTCGACAGAGCAAAGACGATTGGCCGCTCGCTGGTGGTCGTCATGGTCTCGATCACGGGGCGTGTGAATGTCTGCGGCTGACCGGACACGCCAATCAACACCGTCGGCTTCAAGGCCTGCACTGCTGAGAGCAGCTCAGGAGCGGGCTCGTGGTCGTGCGCGTACGGGACTTTGTGCTCCGTGAGATCGTGGCGACTCTTGACCACCAGCCCCTTCGAATCGACGAACCAGCACCGGCGCCGTGCCTGGTCATGTGAAAGGCCCTCGGCTACCATGGCGGCGACGACAAGGTCAGCGATGCCGATCCCGGCTTCACCGGCTCCCAGGAAGAGGATCGTCTGGCTCGCGAGCCCCGAGCGGGCCAGCAGCCGCATCGCCGAGTACAGACCGGCGAGACACATCGCCGCCGTGCCTTGGATGTCATCATTGAAGCAGCACGCGCGGTGCCGGTATTTCTTCAGGAGACGGAACGCGTTCCTGCTGCCGAAGTCCTCGAACTGCACGAGGGCCTGCGGAAAGACCTGCCCCGCTGCCTGCATGAACTCGTCGAGCAGCGCGTCATACTGATCTGCCGGAAGGCGATGTTGGGGCAATCCGATGTACAGCGGATCGTGCCGCAACTGCTCGTTCTCGGTTCCCACGTCGATTGTAATCGGCAGGCACCACCCCGGGTCGATGCCCGCACAGGCGGTGTAGAGCGACAGTTTGCCGACCGGGATTCCCATCCCGTTGGCGCCCAAATCGCCTAGAACGCCGATCGGTTTAGTGATGGCGAAAAATCGATCATTTGTAGTCCTGGGATCGACAGATTATGCGGTCTGTGATCTGATGCGCCCGCGGGCCATCCGCCCGAGGAGGCATGCAGATGACGATCGCGCGTTGGACA
>DATDOE010000017.1:0-47677 GCA_035293405.1 Vicinamibacterales bacterium
GTTCTACTGGCGCGATCGCAATGTCGAAGTCGACTTCGTCGTACGCGCCGGCAAGTCGGTCACGGCCATCGAGGTAAAGAGCGGGCGCGCGCGCGACGGGTTCCCGGGCCTGGCCGCCTTCGGTGCTGCGGTGCCGAAGGCGCGGAAGCTGGTGGTCGGCGCAGACGCCGTGTCTGTGGAGGATTTTCTGCGCCGGCCCGTCTTGCATTGGGTGACACGATAAGGCCTACTGGTATGCTGTCCCAGTCAGGAGCAGCGCTGCCAGCTCTGGGTTTGCGAGCCTAGGCGACGCGAGGCATTGAACTCACGTCGAGGATGATGTCCGTGTGATTGCTCACGTGAGACAACACCGCCGCGGTTCCAATTCTCAGGGCGTTGCTCGCCGTGATGTCATCTTCGCCTGCCGCGGATGACCCGACGGATACCGTACTGGAAGTTCCGAGGCGCGAGAAGGCGGCTTCGAGAGCGGCAGCGTTCTGCTCCGTTTGTTCCCGCAGTTCATCACTGAGGTGATAGCCACTGAAGCCGACGAGCAACAGCTCCGCTTTCTCGACCGTCACACCGGACAGCTCGATGTTGCTGACAAGGCGGCTCATGACGCTCTGAGCGCGAGTGTCGAAGCCTCGGCCGGTAATGTACAGAAGCCGGATGGGACGCCCCTCAAACAACAGATCCCAAAGGCTCTCTACTTCGACTCCACGCCGATACACGTAGCGCTGCCACAACATGATCAGCCGATCTCCAGGCGTCGCCGCCGAACCGGTGAGCGACTCTGTTCCATCCAGTCCACGAGCTCCTCGGCGGGCACGTCCTGCCAACCGCCCATTTGAAGAGGAAGTCCGTAGTGCGCGCACGCCCAGCAACTGGGGGCCTTGCTGCTCGTCCAATACGCCACGGGCAACCAACCTCTGGTGAGATTCACTCATCTCCGGCGCGCGCCGCGCATTCCAGAAAGCTCTCAGAGCTGGGGGCGTGAAGGCCCGCAACAACGTGGTCTTTCCACCGCCAGGAGGGCTTCGAAAAATGTGTACTGCGCCTTCGAAAACATCGTCAGGAAGGCGTTCGAGAATCTTGGGCGAGAAAAGGCGAACGAACTCCTGATCCGACGTTGTTCGCTCGGACATTCGCTCCAGGAAGGGGTTTGCTCGATACGGCATCAGAATTCTCGATGGCGGCTGACGCGCGGAAAGAGCCCCGTGAAGTCGGAGTTCTCAGGCCCCCACAGGAGGTAAATGGAGTTGTTAGGCGTATTGTGAGAAAGCACCACTGGGAGAGCGCATGCAGCGAACCCTAAGCGCGCATCTTCCGTGCCCCCGACCCTCATGTGTCTGTCGAACGCGCGGTGATCGTAGTACGTCTCGACGACCCGCGTTCTACGAAGAATGAGCAAGCCCGGGTGTTTCCTTTTACCCAGGATCTTCGACGCACCCTCGAGGCCCAGCGGAAATTGACCGAGGGACCGGAACCGCGGCTGCAACGCAGCCAGCCCACGAAACCGCCGCCAGCCTCGACTCCGCCATCAAGAAACTCGAAGGCGAACTTGATATCGACAAGGCCAAGAAGAAGAAGAAGATCACGGAGATCGGCACCCAGCGCACAGCGACAACAGCTGACTGAAGAGAAGCGCCGTCTCGACGCCGACGCCGAGTGGGTCGAGAAATCGTACAAGGACGAGCGCCTTCTGGCGAGTAATCTCAGGCTTGAACACTACCTCGCATATTTCGAACTTCTCGAAGAAGAGAAGGGCGTGCTGCAGGAGCTATACGCCCCGCTCAAGCAGGCGCTCGCCAACCAGGGCAGCCACGCACAGAAACTGGATGTGGTGTGTCGGGTGAAGGTGATGGCTCGCTCGATGGCAGTATTCGGGAAGCGGTCTGCCGCATCATGGAGGGCGGCAAAGACGCCTTCAGGATGCGTGAGAACCGCTACGGGCAGGTGCTGAAGGCCTGACGACCTGGCACTGGGACCCGTTGGCGGTAATCCACACGCGGTCCAATACTGCCCAAACATCGGCTAATAGCTGGAACCGCGTTCGAGATTCCTGACGTGGGCCAGAAGACGGAGGAGGTCTATCACCGCTATGCTATCGTTGACCAAGCGATGATCCGCGAAGCCGCCATCAAGATGAACCGAGGAGCGAAGGTTCGGCGAACTACTGCACAACGCACTGCACAATCGGATGGGCCATCGGCGGATCGCTGAAATCGTTAGGAAAATCATCACGGTGAGGTGGCCGAGAGGCTGAAGGCGGCGGTTTGCTAAACGGAAACCCGCCTCTCGGACAACCTCAGTGTTCCCCCTAAATACTTCCCTTTCTTTCACTTCCACCATCGGGCGAGTTGGCTGCTGTTGGCCGTGGAAGGGCTGTTTAGGCGCGTCACAGGGACAATCGTGGGGACATTGCGTGCCCTGCTCGTCGGAGACAACGACTTGGGCCGAAGTAGTGTCTCTAATTCGAATCCAGGCCCAGCCACTTTTCGGATCCGTAGGTCAGGTATAGGTCACCAGGGGGCGGAACGCGCCCGAACTCGACGGCCAACAAGATGTCTCGGTTTGCTTGCGGCAGGAGATGTTCATCCGTGCCGCTTCAGGTGATTCAGGCGAGGTTGTGACGAGGACGTCTCCCAACCCACGCAGACTGATTCACTCGTGGATGCGCCAGTATGCCGCGCCGTCGATGTCGCGGTCCATGAAGCCATAGTCAACTAAGGCTCGCCTCAAGCTGGAGGTGTCGTCGTTGAAGGGCTCCAAGATCCGGTTGACCTCACGCTCACTGTAGCGAGCCCCCGGCTCAAAGGCGGCGACGATGTGCCGGAGAACAGCCTTCAGCTTCTTACGTTGCGAGGGTATTGCTTTGAGTCGGCCATCTGGAGTCGAGAAGTCGCGTACCACCTTCGCATCGAAGGCATCTACGTGGCTATTCAAGGCAATCGCCGGAAACGATTCGCGTGTCAACAGGCGCTGGGCCTTTGCTTCTAGATTCTTGCCCTCAAGCCTGCAAACCTGTCCGTGACGATCTTGCTGGACGCTGATGACGCCGGCACGCGCAAGACGGGCCAGATGGCGAGAAACCGTGGGCGGACGGAGGCCTAGAATCTCACCTAGCCGCTCGGCCGTATGAGGCTTGGACGCCAGCAGCCCCACGATCTTGAGGCGATTGACGTCGGCTAGTGCCTTGAAGAGTGTCAACAGTTCCGGAACAGCTTCTTCAAACATCGTCGAATGAGTTGTACCAGGGGAGGTTGGGCCTCCACGTATTCTCCACGAGCCACAGGCGCGTTCGACACTCCTCCGGTCCTGAGACGGCACAGGCAGCCACATAACCGGGCTCGGCTGGCAGATCGACAATCCGCGACGGCGGCGCGCCATCGATAACCGCATCCGGCGCGATCACAGGTGCGGTCGTATCAGCGACATCGACGTGGCGCAGCGGAAATGACAGCCCACTGCCAACCGCTTTCAGCCACGCTTCCTTACGCGTCCAGAGTCGAAAAATTGTCTCCTGAGTCGCGGCGTTCGCGATGATCATTGCGCGCTCGCGGGCGGTGAAGCAGGCACTGCCCATTGCGGCCACATCGATCATCCGATCGACACGCTCCACATCGACACCGATGCGGTACTGGTGGGTCGCGATTAGGATGAGCTCGCCCGAATGCGCCACATTAAAGTGCACGCCGACGATCGATGGCTTGCCGCTGTCAGAATAGGTGAAAGCGACCCGTTGCGGGAGCATGTGCAGGAGTTGACCCATCAGCAACCGCAGCACGCCCCGACCGATGATCAGCCGGTGGGCATCAGCTTCGAACCGGAAGCGATCGGCGCGCGCCCGCTCGTCTGGGGCGAGGAGTCCACGCAGCATCGGAACGCACGGGCGCCAGTCAGGCACTCAATGCGCCAGACGTGCACGTCTGATCCGATCGGCGGCACGCACGACGGAGCCGGTGACCACGCGCTGACCAGCATGGCAGAGGATAGCACCGGCAGTAGGATAATGCCGCCGCCAGCGGAACAACGTGTTCGAACGGATCAGTGCGGACAAGCTCGCCAAGGTCAGACAAGATGACGGATACCGCTTCACGGGCTCAATACACGATCGGCGACCTGATGCCGTGGTATGACATCACAATGGACTATACGGAGAAGGTATGCGAGCTGATCCGCGATGCCCTGTGGCATTGGCGGCCGCACGACCCGCACGGCAATTTCCAGGCGAGCCTTGGAGAGATCGCCATGCACTGCGCGGACGAGCGCCACTACCACGCGCAGATGCTGAACGGTGACGTCGATCCGCGCGTCTTCTTCACGTTGAATCCCGACCAGGACGGCATCAGCACGTTCAGAGAAGGTGTGAGCCGACACGAAGTCCTGGCGAGTCTGAGAACCGGTCGCGAGTTGTTGGATCGGTACGCCCACCTTCCGGCAGACAGGATAATGGACGTGACCGACGGCACGAAGACATCCTACAAACGGCAGATCGCGTTCGCGAAGGAACAGGGAATGGACACGATGCCGATGGAAATGCGGGGCGCGCCTGCGATCTTCCGAGTGCTGATGGGAGTCGCCTGCCACGAGGCCGGACACAGAGGCACGCTGTACACGCTGTTGCGCTTGAACGGCGTGAGCTTGCCGGCGACGCGTGAGCGGTCGCGTTGACCGTGTAGGGCGATCGTGGTATACCCCGGTCCTCTGGTCGGACTCGCGCCAGCCTTCACTCTATGGACGCGTTCAAGCTGCCGTTCGAATTCGATCCCGTCCGTCTCGCCGACGATGCACGGCGATTGGAAGGCCTGATCCGGTACCCGCAGCCCGGTCCGCATCACAAAGGCGAATGGACCGGCATCGCCATCCATTCCGCCGGCGGCATTCAGTCGGCGGCACCGGGTTTTCCGAGTCTCGACCCGTTTGCATTCACTGCCGAAGCCGACTGCGCGCCGTACCTCAAAGAAATCCTGCGAACGCTCCCCTTCCCGCTTCACGTCGTGCGCGTCTTGGGATTGCCGCCCGGTGGAGTCATCGGCACGCACTTCGACTTCGACACGACCTTCCAGTTCGGGCTGATTCGAACGCACATACCGCTTCAAACGAATCCTGACGTCGAGTTTCTGATTGCAGGCCGCCGCTATGACATGCGAGTTGGCGAGTTCTGGTACGGCGACTTTTCGAAGCCGCACCATGTCACAAACCGAGGAACTCGGGTCCGCCTCCATGCCGTTGCAGACATCGAGGTCAACGACGAACTGTTGGCGCTCATCCCGACGCAGTACCTGCTGGACCAGTCACAGCTCGGGCCAATCTCCAGGCATCGTCCTCCGCTGGATCGCACGGACGACTTGCCTTCTTTCGAATGCCGATTCTTCGTTCCTGGAACGGTGTTGCCGCTATTGGTGATGGGCAATCTAAAGGATCTCGTCGCTGGAGCGTCCGCTGAAGTGCGCTGCGCCGGCGGCGAGCTGATTCTCCTTCTCAACGACACACGGCGCTGCAAGCTGGTTCGCGTCGGCCTGGAAGACTTCGTTTTTCTTGGCTTCCCCCCAGGCTGCTTCCTTCGACTGGATCGAACTAACAGCTCGGTCCCTTCGCCGACGCTCATGGTCCGCGGCGTCCAGGAAGACCTAGTCTCGGCCCGCGTGGGTATCGTTCGAGGGAATCGGATCGCGGAGCGCGAGATCCCGTTGAAGTTGGTCTGAACGCGACGATCAGATTCTTTCGGCGACCAGGAAAAACCCCCGCCGGTCCGCGTATTCAGTATCGAGCTCGATCAGCTGGAAACCAGTGAGCTGCAGCATCAGCTGAATCTCGGAATAAAACACATAGCGGAAGTCGAGGTCGACGACAGTACTATCGCGCGACTCACCGTTCTCGACCCTCGTGTAAGTCCCCTTCCAGTGCTGTATTTGCGAGTACTTGTCGTTGGTAATCTCAATCGTCAATAGATACGTCTCGCCGGTTGGCGTACGGAATCGTGAGAACTCCTTCAGATTCTCCTGGTAGATCGCCTTGTAGTACGGCTGGAAGAAGTCGATGTGGATTCTGCCGCCGGCCGCCAGATTGCGGTGACAGCTCCGAAGCAGCGACATCTGCAGGTCCACGCTCGGAAGGGCGATGAGGATGCCTTCTGGCATCACGATCGAATTGTACGGTTCGGGGCCGATGTAGGTCGTCGCGTCTGAGAGAATCTGATTGACATTGCTGAGGACGCGCGGCTCTTCGTTCTGCAACTTCCGCGTGAGAACATCATGCATAAACGGTGAGATGTCGACGCTGTCGATCTGGTAACCGGCGCGCGCCAGCGGAACGGTTAGCATCCCCGTTCCCGAGCCGAATTCGAGAATCCGCCCGGTTCGTCCCGCGAGACGCCGGAAATAGGGCGCATTGAACTTTTCCAGTTCACGGGCTTTGCCCTGCCCGAAGTACGGAGAGCTGTCGTAGACATCCGCGATGAACCGGTCATACGCGACGTCATCGCCCGAAATCGTCTCGGTTGTCTGCATGCGATACCGTACCTTTCAGGGCACCCATTCCCGGCGCAGCGACGGTCGTACCAGTGATCAACCCGCTGAGCGATCTGATCGTCAGCTGCTCAAAGACCTGCCAGAGCGCCAGGTTGTAGCCAAACTCCTCGTCCAGTCGCGCGATGAGCAGCATGATGCTGAGCGAATCGCCTCCGACTTCCATAAACGGATCGTCGAGACCGATCGAATCGTTTCGGAGGAGCTCCTTCCACAGCGCCAGCAGGCGGTCCTCGATGCCACGCTCCGTTGCGGCATCCTGGCCCCCTTCGTCTGATCGCATCGACTGGCTCACTGAGAAGAGAGCGGCGAGCTCGGCGTCGTCTACCTTTCCGTTGACGTTCGTGGGGAGCGAGTCGACGCGGATCCAGACGTCGGGAATCATCGACGCGGGAAGATCGCGAGCCAACTGTTGCTCGAGGGACGCCAACCGGAGCTCATCCCTCGCTACGTAATACGCGACGAGCCGATCGGGCCCCCCGCCTTCGGCGTCGGTTACAACATTGACAACGCAACTGGCGACGTCACTTCGCTTGATGATCTCGTCCTCGACCTGCCCTAAATCGGTATGCTTTCCTCGCACCTTCTGCCGTCGATCTCGTCGTCCGACGAACTCGATGTTGCCGTCGTCGAGGCGCCTCACGAGGTCTCCGGTCTTGTAGGTGACAGGCGAGTTGAGGGATTCGGCCGGGTCGGGCTCGAACACGTCGCGATTGAGCAGTGGTTGCCGATAGTAGCCCAAGGTTCCCGAGGCCGTTTCGATGTAGAGCTCGCCGATTTCCCCGGTGACGCACTCCTCTGAGGATGTGGCCATGATCCTGAGTTGCGTGCCGTTGATCGGCTGCCCGATTGGTATGGCGGCGCGGTCGACGTCGCTTGGCGAGATGAAGTAATAGAGTTTGGCGAGCGTCGTTTCGGTTGGTCCATACAAGTTGACCAACTGCACTCGATCCCCGATCGCCTCGTACCACGCGACGAGATGTTTCCCTCGCAGTTGCTCACCCGCGATGAGCACGTGAGTGAGCCTCTCAAAGCTCCGTCCGACGAGACCGCCGTTACAGAGATTTCGAAACACCGTCGGCGTGCAGTGGACAACCTCAATCTGGGCGTGGTCGATCCATCGGGCCAGCTCGAAGGGAGAGAGGACCACGTGCCTGCTATCGGGAAGGCAAACGGTGCCTCCCGCGACCAAAGGCGTGAACACATCTCTCAAATACGGGTCGTGGCTCGGCGATGTCAGCTGCGAAACGCGCACGGTTGCGTCGAGACCCAATGTGGCGATTTCCCAGTCTAGGAAGTGCAGAAGAGAGTCGGCCCTGCCGAGAATCGGCTTTTGCTTGCCAGAAGTGCCCGACGAGAAATAGAGGTAAAGGGCACGTTCCGCGGTATCGGCGAGCTCGGTCGTCAAGGAACCGCAGGAGCCGGCCGTCGCAAAAATCTGAGCGCTGATCGGCCGAATACTGACAGGCCGGTTTGAAAGTGCTTCCGCCGCAATCGAGAACAGCGTGTCCTCGACGAACAGGCACGTCAGGTCCGAAGCATCCGCGAGCTCGCGGAGATGGCTCGGCGGGTGAGCGGGATCGAGGAGCGCAAACACACATCCGCGCGCCAGGATGCCGATAACCGCAGGGACGATGACGCTGCCGTCCTCGACGAGCACACCAACGTGCGCCCCTTTCTTCACGTTCAAACGCGCCAACTCGTCGGCGATCGCGTACGCGGCGAATGCCAGCTCTGTGTAGTCGATCGTTCGCCCTCGATGCTCGAGCGCGGGCACCGCGTGCTCCGCCTCGAACTGAGCAGCCAATGCGCGCCCAAGCGTCCGGATCGTCATCGAGCGAGCTCCCCACGCGACTCTTCACCCGTCGTGCCTGGCGCCATGATGACATCGAGCTTTCTGGACAGCGTACGGATGGTGTCGTAGCCATCCCACGTGAGAGAGAAGTCGAGCGTGCGCCCCATCGGCACGACGCGGTCACCGCCGCGCGCGCCTGTTTCGCATAGCAGTGTCGTCAGCCGATCGACTGACACGCCGAAGTAAGAAATGGTTTGACATCCACGTCGCAAGAACCGCGCCAGTGCGTCGAGCGTCGGGGCGCCGGTCTCCAGAAACACACCGCCGGCGAAGTCCCGCTCCAGCACGTCGGCGTCAATGTCGTCGCACCACACCCGAGTCACCAGACTATTTTTCGAGCACAGTGTCGCGTTCGAATATCGGGCCGCGATCGAATACGACACCTCGAGATTGCTCACGGCCTTAGCGGGCACCGGTTCATACCGCTCGGCCACGAGTTCCTCAAGTAGACTCCAGAAGCTGACGCGCGCGACTTCGATGCGTTCCCCCACCCACAGCACCAGTCTCGGACTGGAACACGACGCGTGATCGCTCAAGTACGTGTCGTTGTAGAAGTCTCGGATATGCCGCTTCTTGTCGGCGCAATTCAGCCACGCTTCGCTCTGGATGACGGCGATGGAGTAGCGATTTGGGAAGACGACGTCGAAGGCGCCGGGCCGCAAGGGCGCTTCCCTGATCTGCCGAACGGAGCTGTCGCCGCCCCAGATCACGCGGACGTCACACAATTCGCTCAAGAATCGCGTGACGTCGAACGCCTCACGGTCATAACGAACACAGATGACGTGATTGGCCAGTGCGATGTGAGCTCGGAGCGTGAGCAGCGCAACGATGCGCCCGCAGAGGTAATCGACCTGCGGAAAGACTCTCGACGGAAGCCTCACAATATTCGCGTTTCCCGCTAGCAACCCAATGGCCAGAGTGTACGCGAACATGATCGGCACGTTTGCAGGGCTGACGTGAAAGGCGAGTCCTCGGCCGAGGTAAATGCTTCCGTCGGCGTACTGCGCCTGCTGCTTTGTCAGCGCCGAGCGGCGGCACCAAATCGCAAATGCCACGACATCCGGATACTTGTGCGCCTCGATGTCGGAGAGGATCGATCGCGACAAATCATCGAGGAAGTCGAGGACGGACGAGTGGAAGATCGTCCGAACCGGAAGAGCGTTTACGTGGTCCCAGTACTCAGGCAACCCGATCAAGCACGCGGATTTGTCAGCGAGCAGAGACATACGTGTCGCCGCATCCCCTTGGCTCGGCGGCTGGCAGCCTTCCAAGAATCTCGAAGTATTTCCCTTTTCGTCCACAGCGACAATCGTCTTCGCCGTGCAAGATGCCCATGTCCTCGGTAAGAAGGTTATGACCGGGGTACGACCGTGGCAGGATCGACAAGGTCTGGATGAGGCCAGGCTCGCCCAAATTGGCAACCGAAAGATCACCAACCCGCCGAATGAGAATCTGCGAGAAGTTACTGCAGTGCATGAAGCCGTGTTCGCACTGCATGTAGATCGATCCTGGTTGTTCGACCATTCCGTAGTAGTTGTGGATTCTCGTCAAGCCGGTCCGCTCTCTCGCGCGCCGTTTGAACACATCGTCTGTGATGTGTTCATCGGTGAGTCGCTTCCAGCCGCCGCCATGAATCAGCACGGCTTTGGTGAAATCGAGACGAACGTTGTTCTTGGCGAGATGCTCCAACAGGTGCCGCCAGATCACGTATGTAAAGCCGAACATGAGAAAACTCGCGGCCCCGAGGTCCTTCAAGAACTCCTCGATCTTTTCGAGATCTGGCTGCATTTTCTCCGTCAACGCGAAGGCGATTCGTCCACCACCGAACAGCGAGAATCCCTGGATCGCGACCGCACGTGCCGCGTAGCCGCCTTCATCATCCGGTACACGTGAGGCGTCAATGATCAAAACCGGGAGTCGACCTTCGACGACAAAACTGCCGACAATCGTGGCAAGTGCACGCATCTGCAGGATCGATGTTTCTCGATCGAGGAAGACTCGTGAGCGAGCAGCCCCTCTGGTTCCGGATGAGCTAAGGATGCGCGAGACTTGCGGCGCCGATACGCTGACCAAATCCAGCTGTTTGAACAAGCCAACCGGCAAAAACGGCAAGTCTGAAAGATCCGCATCGAGTGTCGGATCGAAGCCTATCGCCACGAGAATGTTCCTGTAGTACGAGCAGTTCTCGTAGTGATGCCTCGTCAGCGTTGCAAGAATCTCGCGGAAGTATCGCTGGCGCCACACCTTATCGCCGCCGTACGGGGAAGACCGGAACACATCCTGTTCGGTGGAGTGTGGGCCTCCAGCTGACGCCGTAGCATTTCGCAAATGGCTCATCGAGTGCCAGCCCTGGACGTTCGTTGCTGCCCCCAGTGGCGGCATCATTAGGCGCGGCGCCGGGACGTGTCAAGGATTGTCGTGACGGTCGTTCCCAGCAAGTTGCACGGGATTCGGAGCACGATCGAGTCCGACACCTAGTGCCAGCGCGTTTGGCTTGACTTTGCAGGGTCGCAGGTGAATTATCGCCGGCACACCTGAAGGCGCCCTACGTCACGGGAGGGGCTCCGAGCGTTCAGATTGCGGCAGAACCAAATCGGGATAGGCGTCGATGTCATTTGCAAAGTACGAGACTCGCCGGTCCAAGGCATACAACGACCGACTGAAGAAGGTCGTGCCGGGAGGTATGCACTACAGCTTCCGCATGCCGTGGGAGTCGAAGCACATTCACTTCGTCCGAGGCTCCGGAGCGCGAGCCTGGGACCTTGACGGCAACGAGTACCTCGACTTCTTCTCCAAGTTCGGCGCCAACATCCTCGGACACAACGACCCGCGCTACAACGCAAGCCTGACGGCCGCCCTGAATGGCGCACCTGCCATGAACCTTGGAACGACCGAGACCGAGGCCGCGGAAATGATCTGCGCGTTCGTGCCGAGCGCGGAAATGGTGCGGTTCTCATTGAGCGGGACCGAAGCGGTGCAGAACGCAATCCGGCTCGCGCGCGCATACACGGGCAAGAACAGATTCATTCGGTTCTTTACTCACTACCACGGCAACGCCGACAACGTGCTCGGCGGACGCGTCGGCGACTTGACGCATCCAATCGCCGAAGACTTCGCCGGCGACTTCAATGCAACCGACGGAAAGGCGAACGGAGCGGCGCAGGAGTCGTTTCTGCTGCCGTGGAACGACGCGCAGGTGCTCGACAGCGTCTTGACGACGTATGGGGCGGAAGTCGCAGCCGTACTGATGGAGCCGATCTGCATCAACGGCGGCGGCGTTGTCCCCGATCCTGGCTACCTCCATGAGGTCCGACGCCTCTGCGACAAGCACGGCGTTGTCCTGATCTTCGACGAGGTCATCACTGGGTTTCGGGTTGGTCTCGGCGGCGCTCAACGCCTCTTCGGCGTCACTCCGGATCTCACGACGCTGGGCAAGGCGATAGCGGGCGGCGCGCTCCCTGTATCGGCGATCGTTGGCAAGAAAGACATCATGAAGCTTTACGAGGCCCGGAAGGTCGTGCACGGTGGCACCTTCAATGGGTTCCCCTTGGGCATGGCGGCGGTCAAAGCGACGCTGGAAATCCTGTCGGAGAATGACGGGCGTTGTTACGGGCTGATGGCTGCGACGATGCGCGAGATTCACTCCTCGTTCGTCGCAGCTGCCGCACGCCACGGCGTCGAATTCGAGATTAGAGGCGTGGACTCGGCGGCTGTGTACCACGCGGTCGCGAAGGACGAGGGACCGACTCGCCAGATGGCCGATCAGTTTGCGGTCAAGCTTACGAGCGAGGCGATGGCGGAGCACGGCGTACTCGTTTCGAATCTGAATCGTTTCTACGGCTCAATCGCTGTGAACGCCGACGACGTTGCGCTGTTCGAGGAGCGCATCGAACAGGTATTCGAACGCGTCGGGCCATTCCTCGAAAAGATGCGGTCTCACGAAGTCCACGGCAACCGCGCGTCCCTGACCGAGACGTCTCGTGCGATCTGACGACAACGCCCACCGTGTTCAAAGAGCCCTCTCCCCCATCGAGGAGGGCCTGCTGTTCCATTACTTCTACGAAGCGGACGGCGCGTACGTCGATCAGATGGTCTGCGACCTCGTCGGTCCGGTCGACGTGCCGCTCTTCCAAGAAGCGATTCAGCGACTGGTGTCGCTGCACGAGTCGCTACGTACCTGTTATTTCCGCGGTCCCGGTGTGGAAACGCGCTGCGGCGTCCGCGAGTCGTCGGCGACGCCCATCAGTGTGGTCGATCTTTCCGCCGAAGGCGACCCCCGCGCGCTGGTGAGCCAGCGCATCACCGCGGACGCCGAGGCGAGGCTGGACCTCTCGAAGCAGGTGTCGCGCTGCGCGCTTTACCGGCTCGAGGAGCGCCTGTACGTGTTCGCATGGACCTATCACCACGCAGTCGCGGACTCGTGGACGCTCCGGCTTCTGCAGGAACAATTCTGTGACGTCTACCGGGCACTTCTCGATGGAACGCCAGACGGAGCGAAAGCCTCACCGTATTCAGCGTACGCGGATTGGATCGCGTCGCAGGACAGGAACGCGACGCTCAGTTGGTGGGCCGCGTTTCTCAAACGTCTGACGCCGCGAAAAGCGACAGAGCCGACCTCTCCTGCAATGCCAGGGGACGTCGCCGGTCTGCATGTGACGCTGCCAGCAGAGGTCCGCGACGCCGTCGAAAGTGTGCGCCGGCGACACAAGGTCACGCGAAATGTGGTGCTCCTTGCCGCGTGGGGAGTCCTGGCGCTAGATCAGCAGAAGACGCGCGACTGCCTCCTCGGCTGCGTCGTGCACGGTCGGAGCATCCCCGTGCGCGGTATCGAAAACGTCGCGGGCGTTTGCGCGAACACCGTGCCCGTCGTCATCACGGATTCGATGCTGCTTGGCGATTTGTTCGCGGAGCTCCAGCGTCACGTGTTCGCGGCCAGCGCTCGCTCGTACCTCGCCGTGAGTGACGTACTCGCGACGGCGGGGCTCGGCCGCCGCGACCTGCACAGCGTCGTGAACTTCACCATCGACGAACCGACGGTCCGCAACAAGAACGCCGATCATCTGCCGTTCGAGATCACCAACATTGGCTACTCGCAAGCCGCGAACTTCGATGCCTATCTGGACGTCGAGGCTGACGCGACGGGCATCGCGCTCACGATCCACTTCGACCGCAAGCGCCGGCACTTCGCCGACGCTGCCGTCGCCCGAAAATGCGAGCAGATCATGCGGTACTTCGCCAGTCACTCCGAGGCCACGGTGAGAGACGCGCTGGACGTTCTGCTCATGGACGCGAGCGATTACGACGTGGCGTTCGCGTTCGACGCTCCTGCCGGCGAGCGGTCACGGCTATGAGCACCATCGATTGCCTCATCGTCGGCAACAACCAGATGCAGTTTCCGGAGTACGCCGCGACACTTCGGGCCATGGGTCCCAAGTCGGGCGCCTACCGCGACCTCCGACTGAGCTACTACCGTGACGACAGCGGTGAGGTCGTGACCTGCCGCGATTTCTGCAATCGGCGTGAGGGCAGCCACGCACTCGAGATGAGCTATGACGACATCTTGAGCGCCACCATCGCGTACCTCGGCACGTTCCTGCATCGGCACGGCTTTTCGTTCGGGTACGTGAACTCATTCCAGGAGGGGAAGGCGGATCTGGAGCGAACGCTCCGAGCTCACGACGTAGGCGTCGTGGCAATTACGACGACGTATTACGTCTCGCCGCTACCGCTTCTGCAGGTTGTGGAATTCGTCAGAACCCTCGACCCTGACGTGAAGATTGTCGTCGGCGGACCTCTGGTCAGAACGCAACACCAGATTCACGCGCCGGCGTCGTTCGAGTTCCTGCTCCGGCAGATTGGGGCCGACTTCTACGTTGTCAGCGATCAGGGCGAGCAGACGCTCGTCAACCTGCTTGCCGCGATTCGATCCGGAGCCGGCTATCGCGCCATTCCAAATCTCATCTACAAGGAGAACGGCGGATACGTGTCCAACACGTTTGCGCCCGAAGACAACGATCTCACAAGGAACCTCGTCGACTGGACGCTCTTCGCCACCGATGCCCGGCCGACACGGCGACGGATGGTGATGGCTCGCACGGCACGGTCGTGCCCGTTTGCGTGCGCGTTCTGCAGCTTTCCCGCGCACGCCGGCGCCTATCGCTATCTGGATCCGGTTGATATCTGGCGCGAGCTCGACCAAGTCGAGGCCCTCGGGTGCGTGAACAGCGTCACGTTCATCGACGACACCTTCAACGTGCCGCTTCAGCGCTTCGAGCAGATTCTTCACGGGCTCTGCGAACGACGCTATTCGTTCCGCTGGAACTGCAACTTTCGGTGCCAATACGCGACGCCGGAAGTCGTTGCGCTCATGAAGGCGAGCGGCTGCGAAGGCGTGTTCCTGGGCCTCGAATCGGGCAGCGACGCCGTTCTCAAGAACATGAACAAATCCGCGACGGCGAACGACTACCGGCGCGGCGTCGCGATGCTGCGCGAGGCGGGAATTCTCACCTACGGCTCGTTCATCATCGGCTTCCCTGGAGAGACGCCCGGCACTGTTCGCGAGACGATTGATTTCATCGAGGAAGCGGCTCCGGACTTCTTCAGAGCGCAGCTTTGGTACTACGACACGATGACGCCGGTGCATCGCGATGCGGCGAAGTACGGGCTGCGCAATTCGCAGTTCGAGTGGTCGCACCACACTATGCAGTCAGAAGAAGCGGCGGAGTGGGTCGACTACCTCCACGGGAACATTAAGTCGTCGGTCTGGCTTCCGCAGAACGATTTCGATTTTCCCAGTCTATTCTGCTTGCTGAGCAGAGGGTGGACGCGTCAGGGCATTACGGAAGTCGTGCGCACGTTCAACCGCAGAGTGCTGCTCGGACTCGGAGGAACGGCGGTCCCGGACGATAGCGCGTATTTGGATCGGCAGCTGCTGCGCGGCTCGGGGTTCGGTTTCGACGACGACTGCTCGCCGGGAGCTTCATGATGATCGTGTCCGACGAAGCCGGCGCCAGCAGGCAGCGCGAGTATTGGCTGAATCGCGATCCGGCGCCGATCGTCCGTAATCCGCTTCTCGAGCTGCTGTCGCGCCGTTGGCTGCAAGCGGCGGCGGCGCGCCCGGCCGTGTCCGAATGGACGATCTCGAAGCCTGCGTCAGACGCTATCCTGCGTGTCTGCAACGACTCCGATTTGTCGCTCTATATCCTCCTGGTCACGATGTTCAAGGCGGTCGTCGCGCGCTCCACAGGGAACGCGATGGTCACGATTCTCTCGCCGAGCTACCGGCCGAACGACCTACTGACGTCCCCGAATATCGTGATTTTGCAGGACGAGGTTCAGCTGTCCGGCGACGTTCGCAGCAACATCCTGGAGACGAGAAGGACGGTGGTCGGCGCGTACTCCAACCAAGGCGTCACACTCGCTGACATCTACGGTCCGCAGATCGCCGAAGACATCGTTCACAACAATCCACTCTGCTGTTCGAGCAACATCCACTCGCCGGGTGCGATCTCCGGTGGCTGTCCCTTCGAGATGCGGTTTACCCGCAGGGGGCGCGACATTATTTGCTCTGTGACCTGCGACTCCGCGCGATTCCGCGCGGATCTGATTACCGAGCTATGCGCGAACCTCCAGCACTTCATCGAGGCGGCGAGCGTCGACTACACCGTTTCGATCGACGCCGTGGACTGGCTGCGCGGAGAGCGGCTCGAGCGAGTGTCCGCTTTCGCCAGAGGGCCAGTCGTCGCGGCGCAGGACACAACGCTGCAGGACGTCTTCGTCGAGCAAGCCAGGAAAACACCGGGCGCGCTTGCGATCGTCGACAACGCCCACGCCGCGACGTACGCCGAGCTGGACGCGACGGCGGATGTCATCGCGCGCAACCTGACCGATCTAGGCGTCGAGCCCGGCGACACGATCGGGCTCCGTCTCGGTCGCCCAATCGACAGCGTCGCCACGATGCTCGCGGCGGTTAGGTGCGGCGCGGCGTTCGCGCCGATCGGCCTGAGCGAACCGCCCAACCGCCTCAGGCGCCTCCTCGACAGGTGTCGTGCGACATTGCTGGTGACGAACGATAGCGGAGCGGACGAAGCGCCGGGTGTCAGAACAGCGACGATCTCCCGACTGCTCGCGCCTTGCGACACGGTGCTGCCGGAATCTGCTGACCGCTCACGCCGCGCCGACGCTGCGGCGTACGTGATCTTCACGTCTGGTACCTCCGGCGATCCGAAGGCGGTCGTGGTCGAGCATCGCGGCATCGTGAACGCGATCACCTGGAAAATTCGCGAGTATTCGCTCGCGACCGGACGTCGCGTACTGCCGCTCTTCGGATACGAGTTCGACGGCTTCGTTCTGAACGTCTTCGCGTCGCTATGCTCGGGAGCGACGGTCGTGCTGATGGATGATGACGACCGGCGACAGCCCGGACGCGTCGCGGCGTGCATCGACGACGAACGCGTCACCGACGTGGTCGCGGCGCCGCTTCTCTACGACGCCGTTCTCGCTCACGTCTCGGGGGAGCAGCTTCGGTCCCTCGCGCGGGTCACGCTCGCCGGAGAGGCCGCCGCTCCGGAGACGATCGTTCTCAGTAAGCGTGTCGCTCCTCACGTCCAAGTTTCGAACGAGTACGGGCCGACGGAGAATTCGGTCGTCTCGACTTATCGGGAAGAGTTGAGCGCGGATTCGGTCACCGTGATCGGGAAACCGATCGACAACGTGACCACGTATATCCTGGACGACCTACGAAACCTCGTACCGTCCGGCGCTATCGGGGAGGTCTGCGTCGGCGGGCGTGGCCTCGCCCGAGGATATGCGCTCGGCGACGCGATCATCCAGGAATCGTTTGTGGACGTTAGAGGCGAGCGACTCTACCAGACCGGCGATCTGGCGTGCTGGCTCCCAGACGGCAACATCGAGTTCCGCGGCCGGCGTGAGCGCTACGTCAAGCTGCGCGGCCAGCGCATCGACCTGGAAGAGATCCGAGCAGCGATCGTGAAGTTTGCTGACGTAACCGACGCGGTCGTCCTGCTCGAGGGCGACGGCACCGACGGCGTGCTGTGCGCGTGCGTGGTCGTTGGTTCGGAGGGCTCGCTCGACGGTCTCGAGGCGTGCCTGCGCCAGGAGCTGCCGCCTCACCTGATTCCGAACCGGTTCATCCCCGTCTCTGCGCTGCCGCTCTCGGCTGGAGGAAAGGTCGACATCCGTGCGCTGCGCGCCACCATCGGCGATGCGGCGACAATCGCAGACCGCGCGCTGCCGTCAAACGATATCGAGCGACGATTGATCGAGATGTGGCGCGGCATCCTCGAGACCGATCGCATTGGCGTTGACGACTCCTTCTTTGCGCTCGGTGGACACTCGCTCAAAGCGGTTCGACTGCTCGCCGACATTCACGAAGTCTTTGGCATCGAGCTCCGCCTGAATCAGGTTTTCGCGGCTAATACCGTGAGACAGCTCGCCGAGATCATCCCGCAGCAGTCGCAGCACGAGCGTAGCTCGACTCCGGCCGCTCTCGAAACCGGCGACGCACTGTCGCCCGCGCAGGAACGAATGCTGGCGCTCGCACACGAGCACCCCGTCTCCTACAACCTGCCCGTCCTTTTTGCGCTCGACGCGAACCTCGACGTGCCCCGTCTCCGATCCGCTCTGCAGGCCGTGGTCGACCGGCATGATGCGCTGCGTGCGTCGTTCCACATCGAACAGGGCGGATGGACGCAGCGGTTCAGCGATAGGCTCGCGGTGACCATCACCGAGCAGGCGCTTCCGAGCGACGTCGACGTCGAACGCGCCATTCAATCGACGCTGGCTCCATTCGATCTTGAGACGGCCCCGCTTTTCCGAGTCGTCCTCTTCACCGTCGAAGGCAGGCACGCGTACCTGCTGTTCGACTTCCACCACATCATCGTCGACGAGATGTCGCTGGCAATGGTCCTGCGGGAGCTGGCGACGTGTTACAACGGCGAACGCCACGATGGTGTTTCGGCGCACTCGTATGCGGTCCATGCGAACGCACAGCAGCGCCAGCGCGCGTGCGCGGAATACGAGGCACAGGTCACAGCCGCGGCCGACGGCCTACGGAATCACGACTTCGAGCCGCTGCGGCTCCCGTTCGATTGTCCATCGCCAGCCAGACGCAATCACGACGGCGCGGTGGTTCGCCGGAACTTCTCGAGGAACACGATCGCGGCCGCCCGACGGCTTTGCGCCGGTTCGGAGACCACAGACTTCATGTTCTTCATGGCCGTGTTCGGCCTGCTCTTGCACAAGCACACCCATCAATCGGCGATGGTCATCGGTGCTCCAGCATCGGTCCGATCGACGCCCGCGACTCGCGATCTCGTGGGCCTGTGCCTCAACACGGTGCCGTTCAAGGTGTTCGTCCCGAGCGCGGCGACGTTTCAGCAGTACCTCCGAAGTGTCGCCGCCGGGATTGTCGACGATCTAGGCAGGAGCCAGGTCGAATTCGACGATGTGGTGAAGGCGCTCAGAATCGAGCGACATTTCGGTGAAAACCCTCTCTTCTCGGTAATGCTGAACGTCGTCGACGCCAGCGTCACGAGGTTGTCGCTCGACAGTGTCGGGGCCAGGTACGTGCCCCTGCACAACGGCGCGTCCAAGTTCGATCTGATCCTCGAGCTCGATCTCGCCGAGGGGAACAGCAGTTTCAGCTTCGAGTTTTCGACAGAGCGGTTCGTCGAGTCGACGATCGAGCGCCTCAGCGACAGCCTCGTCACGCTGCTCGACGAGATCATCGCCAACCCGGACGCTCGGCTTTCGGCGCTTCAGATCCTGCGCGCTGCGGACCGCGAGCAATTGCTCGAAAGGAGCGGACGAAGGAACGTCGGAACATACGAGGAAGGATCCGTTGCCGCGCTGTTCGAGCGGCAGGTGCGAGAGCGGGCGTCCGCCATCGCACTCGTTGCTGGGGACGAAACGCTCACGTACGGGAGTCTGAATGCGAAGGCCAACCGGCTGGCGCACAAGCTGCGCGCGCTCGGCTGCGGGGACGGCGATATCGTCGCCGTGTTCTGCGAGCGATCGACTGCCGCCATCCAGGCGATCATGGGGGCGCAGAAGGCGTGCGCGGCCCACTTGCCGCTCGACCCGTTCTACCCGACAACGCGGACCGGGAAGATGCTGGCGGACAGCGGCGCTCGCGTCCTGATCACCGATCAGGACGTCTCGGCGCTGGATTTCGCCGGGACTGTGATCAGAACCGACACGGACCTGTCTCGGTTCTCATCCGAGAACCCGGGACTCTCGCCACGACCCGAAAGTCCGGCGTACGTGTTGTACACGTCCGGCACGACTGGCGGGCCTAAGGGCGTGATGGTCGCGCACCGGAACCTGGTGACGCTCGTCAGCCGCGCGACATCTCAGTTGGCGATCGACCATCGTGATGTGTGGACGCTGTTCCACAGTTTCTGCTTCGACGTGTCGGTGTGGGAGATGTTCGGCTCCCTGCTGTCGGGCGGCCGATTGGTAATCGTGCCGCGGGCCATCACCGCGGATCCCGACCAAGTCTTGAACTTGATCGAGAAGCACAGCGCCACCGTGGTGTGCCAACCGCCGTCCGCGTTCTATCTGCTGGCGGACGCGATGGTGCGCGCGCGGAGAACAACTTCGATCCGGCGCGTGGTGCTGGGCGGAGAGGCGGTCAAAACGGACAACGTCAAAGAATGGTTTGCGCACTACGGTGAGGTGATGCTTGTCAACGGCTACGGCATCACCGAGACAACCGTCTACTCGACGTTTAAGGTGATCACCGAGGAAGAGATCCGCCAGCGTGGGAGAAGCATCGGTCGTCCGTTGTCGGGCACATACGTCTACGTTCTCGCGCCTGACTCGAGCCTGTGTCCCGTGGGCGTCGTGGGCGAGCTGTATATTGGCGGCCTCGGCGTCGGCCTCGGCTATCTCGGCAGTCCGGAGTTGACGCGCGCGAGGTTCGTGAACGATCCGTTTGAGCCGGGCCGCCTGCTCTATCAGTCGGGAGACCTCGTCCGATGGCTGGCGAACGGCGATCTCGAATACATCTGCAGAGCCGACACCCAAGTGAAAGTGCGTGGATACCGCGTTGAGATTGCTGAGATCGAGGCTGCTTTGGCCACGTCTTCGGCGATTCGCCAGAGCGTCGTCGTCGCCGAGGAGCAGGCGGGCAGCACACAGCTCATTGGATTCTTCACCTCGGACGTCCTTGAAGATGTGGCGCAGCTTCGCGGTCACCTGGAGCAGAGCCTCCCGAATTACATGGTCCCGTCGAGGCTCGTTCAGGTCGACCGGATTCCGGTGACGCCGAACGGGAAAGTCGATCGCGCGCAGCTGCTCTCGATGAGCGCCGTCGCGCCCGTCGCGGTCAGGCGATCCGAGCCCACCGCGCTCGAACAACTGCTCAAGCAGACGTGGGCCAACGTCGTGGGAATCTCCGCCGATCAGATCGGCGTGAACGACAGCTTCTTCGCCATCGGCGGCGATTCGATCGGGGCAAACCTGACCGTTCGCATGCTGACGAGCCAAGGCTTGAACGTCGAGTTGCTGGACCTATTTGAGAATCCGAAGTTACGTGCCTTCGCCAGTCTGATCGTCGCAAAGAACCCTGCAAGCGCGAGCACCGCGCAGGCGGTTTCCGACCGGATCGCCTACTGGATGGAAATAGCAACGACGCGTGTGGCGGCTCCGCTCGCGGCGACGCACAGGCATGGCGCGGCCTCGCAACGCCACGTCACCGCTGCTGTGCAGATCCCGCTTGACGACATGCGCGCCGCGCTTGCAACCATCGGCGGTGACGTCAGACTACGGGAAGTCTTGCTCGCGTCGTTCGGCGTCTCGTTGCGCATGTGGTCGGGCGCCGAGGTGTGCCGCATCGGGTTGCTCCAAGGCTCGGTCGGAGGCGACACCGATACCAGCGGCGAAGCATCGCTCACGGTCGCGCCGCTTATTCTCGCCATCAAAGACATCACCGCCTACACCGAGGATGTCGCCTCGGTTCGCGATTCGATCCAGCGGGCGGAGGGTCACCGGATCGCGTGGGACGAGGCAAGCTCGAACCCCACATACAGGACGGCGCTTGAGAACGGCGTCGTCTTCTGGTACGGCGACGCTGCGTGGTCAGAAGGCGCGAGGCGACCGCTCGACCTGCGCGCCGTCCCGCGTGGTTGCCTGCTCGTCGAGTGCGCAGTCTCAAACAGCGGCGCGGCGGTGACGTGCACGGCCGCCGCGGGAGCCGCCGACGCCGAGCGGCTTCAGTTCCTCGCCGAGGCTTTCAAGTTCGCGGTTCGCGAAACCGTCCGCTCACTCGCGAACGCGCCCACGCTTCGAAAGCCGCAGGTCAGCCTCGACGTGCAGCCATTCAATGACGTCTTCTTCAGGGACTGCACCCTTCAGGCGGTCGTGGCGGCGGTCAGATATTTCGGTCGCGATCTGCGCGCCGCCGTCGCCAACACGGCGGCCATCTGCGTGAGAGATCTCGAACGCTCGCGCGCGTTGCGAGCTCGCGTGAGGTATGTGGAGCGGCGCCCGATCGACGAGGTACTCGCGGACGCGGGCGTTTCCCTGCGTGAGTCGTCGGGAACCGCGGACATCTGCGAGGACCTCCTGGAGTGCCTGTCCCAAGGCTCTCTGGGGATTGTGAAGGTGGACTGTTATTTCGTCGAGAGACAACGAGAGCTGTTTCACCAGAAGCATGGTGACCACACGATCTTGGTCTGCGGGTACGACACCGAACGGCGCATCTTCGAGACCATCGACAACGATGCGGCGCGCGCGGTGCAGTATCGGCGAACGACGATCGGCTTCGACGAGCTCCGCGAAGCATACGAAGGGTATCAGCGCACGTTCAACCCTCGCGGCGGCGAGGTCAGCTACCTGACTATCTCCGACGAAACGGGTCGTCAGCAAGATCAGCACGACGAGGCTGCTATCCAACGCTCGGCTCTGGAGACGCTCCGTCTTGCACACGAATGGCGCGATGAAGAGCGAGCCGCCCTGGATGTGATGCATGACGACTTCTGCGAGGCATCGGTGGATGAGCGCCTGCTCATGGATCACGTCGAGCAACTCTCATTCACCTTCGGCGAAATCGTTTTGGCGAAGCGACTCCTCAGCTATCAGCTCGCGCGTATCCTGCAGAGTCCGGAGCTCACGCGGCTCGCCGATGACGTACTGTCCCGGCTGGAGATCGTTCAGGCGCTCCTGACGAAGTTGCGCGTCTCGCGTAACTACTCCGCTCGGACGGTGCAAACGGTACAGACGAAGCTCGACGAAGCACGGCTGCTCAATCTCGAATACTCCGGGGCAGTGACCACTTTCTTGGAGAGCGTATGACGTTCAGAGTGGCGCTCATCAATATGCCTTTCGGCGCGGTGCACACTCCGTCGCTGGGGCTCACTCAATTGAAGGCGGTCCTGGCGCGAGAGCTCGACGCGGCTGTGCGCGCCGAGATCCTGTACCTGAATCACGACTTCGCGCAGTTCTTCGGCGTGAATCTGTATCGCTATCTCAGCGATGACAGCCGGACTACCGTCACCGGCTTCACCGACTGGCTGTTTCGTCCAATCGCCTTCCCGGAGGCAGTTGACACCACGTCGCAGTATCTCGCTCGATACAGCTACTCGCTCGCCTGCCGGTGCGAGGATGGCCGTCGCCGCGAGATCGATGGGTGCGCGGCGGCGCCCAGTGCCTGCTCTACGTCGGCGAGCGAGGTGCCATGTTGTCTCGAGCCGGACCTCCTCGGCGACGTGCTTCGTAAGCGCGCGCGCCTCGCCGAGTACGTGGACGACCTTATCGATCGGTACCGCCTCGCAGAGTATCACCTCGTCGGATTCACCTCGATGTTCGACCAGACGGTTGCGTCGATCGCGATGGCGCGGCGACTGAAGTCTCGCGACCCGCGAGTGACGACGGTGATGGGGGGCGCGAGTTGCGAGCCCGGTGTCGGGCGCGTCGTTGCCAAACGTGTCGACGCGATTGACTTTGTCTTCGCGGGCCCAGCGCTCCGCTCGTTCCCCGAATTCGTTGGATCGCTCGTGCGAAACGAGCCGGAGCAGTGCCATCGGATTCGCGGCGTTTACTCCCACGCCAATGTTCAGCAACCGATCCCAGGGTCCGACGCGGCGCTGGGCGACGAGGACGACATTAACCATCGCCTGCCGCTCGATTACGGCGACTTTCTGAGCTCGGTTCGCAGCAAGTGCTCCAGCATCATTCCAGAACTGTTTTTCGAGACGTCCCGCGGCTGCTGGTGGGGAGAACGGGCGCACTGCACGTTTTGCGGCATCAATGGAGCGACGATGACCTTCCGGGTCATGTCGCCCGAGAACGCAATCGCCCAGTTCACGGAACTGTTCGATGCGTATCCGACGATTCAGCGTTTCGTGGCGGTCGACAACATCCTCGACCCGAGCTATTACTCCAGTGTTTTCCCGTTCGCAAAGGCGCCGGAGGGCGCTAGCATCTTCTACGAGACGCGCGTAATCACTAAGGACGAGCACATACGGTTGCTCGCCCAAGCCGGGATCACGAGGATTCAGCCGGGCATCGAGTCGCTGTCGACGCGAATCCTCAGCCTCATGAAGAAAGGGAGCACGGCGTTCCACAATCTTGCGTTTCTCAAGAAGATCTTCACGTACGGCATCGAGGTCGAGTGGAACCTGCTCACGGGATTCCCGAACGAGGACAGCGAGGTCTACGAGGAGTATCTCAAGATCATTCCGTTGATCGTTCACTTGCCCGCGCCGGTCGCCACCTTTCCCGTTCGCTTCGATCGACACAGTCCGTATCACAAGAATCCCGCGGCGTTCGGTCTGGACCTGAAGCCGGTCGACTTCTATTCGCTGGTGTATCCGTTCGCGGACGACGAACTCGAACAACTCGCCTACTTTTGGGCTGACCACAATTTCTCGAACAGCTATCTGTTCAACGTGGCTCGTTGGCAGCGAAAGATCGAGACCGCGGTCGA
This sequence comes from Vicinamibacterales bacterium, assembly GCA_035293405.1. Lineage (GTDB taxonomy): Bacteria > Acidobacteriota > Vicinamibacteria > Vicinamibacterales > UBA2999 > Gp6-AA40. The sequence goes on from DATDOE010000017.1 coordinate 24,314, forward strand.
CGGTTGGCGGGCACGTTGGTATCAACGAGACGGGAAGCTCAGGCCCGAAGTTAAGTTCGCCGACGACGGTCGCGCAGTTTACGACTCGCGGTCGGGAGATGCCGTCGAACATCCGTTGTCTCCACTCGGCCGCGAGATGCTGCGACACATGGATAGCCCAATGAGGCGCAGGGATCTGGCGAGGGCTGTAGGCGCCGGGGAAGAGCAAGTCGATGTGGAGCTTGCCGCGCTCAACGGCTATGGCCTTCTCTTCACTGAGGGAGACCACGTACTCAGCCTGGTGACCAGCGGTGTTCCCATGGCTGTTCACAATGCGAGGCACGCGCCCAGCTTGGTGGCGACCCATGCAGGCGAAGCGAAGCTCCTGCAATTGATCGTTCGTACTCCACAGACCAGTCCGACGTCCGAGTCACGCGAAGCGAAGGTGCTGTGATGGACAAGAACGAAGGCGTTGCGGGACTTCACTACTATCCCCTACTCGCGAAGGGTGCCAAGGCGGCGAGGCCCCGTTTAGCAACGAGCGAGACCCTGGCTCTCTATGTCCATATTCCGTTCTGCGACAAACGCTGCTATTTCTGTGAATTCGCAGTCGTTGCCGGCAAGTCGGTCACCGCTTCTCTGGTGGACGACTATCTCGACGCGTTGAGAGAGGAGATGCGGAGCTTTCTGGAAGCAGCCGAGCACCAGCCCAAGATCGACGTGATTCAGTTCGGGGGCGGCACACCGACGTCGCTTAGCGCCCGGGCGCTGGGCAAGCTACTCGCCTTTATCTTCGACGAGTTCGATTGCTCGGGACTGAAAGAGATTGTCGTCGAGGGCTTTCCGAATTCGATTACTGAGGACCGAATCGCGGTTCTCGAGGAGGTGCCGAACCTCAAGCTCAACATCGGCGTCCAGTCATTTCACCCGGAGTGCCTGAACTCAGTCGGGCGCGAGCACGGGGCCATGGCCGAAGCGGCGATCTCGAGAGCCGTGGCCTCGAAGATTGGCTCGGTCGGCGTCGACCTAATCTTCGGGCTCCCCTTTAGCACACCCGAGACTGTCCGATCGGACATCGAGAAGGCCTGCGCGCTGGGCGCCGAGCACTGCGCGCTGTATCCCCTCTGGATTTACGAGCAGACGGCGCTCGAATCGCAGGTCCGCAGCGGCAAGGTAGCATTGCCGGACCGCGATGTGCAGCAGGAGCAGTTGTTCGACGGTGGCGCGGCGCTCGCATCCCTGGGACATTCGCGGTACACGGCCTTCCATTATTCGCGATCGGAAGGCGCGCGTCATCGTTACGGTCTCTGGCAAATGCTCGGCAGAGACTGGGTCGGCTTTGGGATGTCGGCGATGAGTCATCTGAACGGGGACATCTTTTTCAACGACCGGAACATCCGCTCCTACATCGACAAGATCAAGGCTGGTGTTACGGCCACCATGGAAAGCTCGCGATTGTCCGCAGCTGAGCACATGGCCTTCGTGTTTCTCTACGGACTGCGCCTGGAGAAATACTCGACATGGCTGTTCAGCGATCGCTTCGGCGTCACCGTGGACGACATCTTCGGCGTGAAGCTCCGCCATTTGGAAGAGCGGGGATTGCTGACCCTCGCTGACGGCACGATCGCGCTCACGTTGCCGGGGATTATGGCGTTGAGCGCGATCGAGAACTACGTCAACGATCTTTGCGGCCTGCCGGATGTGCAGGATTGCGTGGTTCTGACGGGGCATGCAGACGCAGTCCCGCCGCGTCCGGTGTCCGTGCTTCATTAGCTCACATGTAGGGTTACCAGCAACTGGCTGTTTCAAGAGAAAGGACGGATCGCTATGGCATTTCGATCGCTAGCAGGTTTCGCACATCGGCCGCCGATCATCGAGACGCTCTTCGAGAACACGCATATCAAGATCGACCGAATCACGGCGCGCGGTCAAATCACGCCGCCTGGTGAGTTTCCGGCGGAGCCGAGCAACGAGTTCATTCATGTGCTGAAGGGCAACCTGGTGCTGGAGTATGAAGGCGAGAAAGAGAAGGTGAACCTGAAGGCGGGCAACCACGCACTCAAGGGCCCCAAGCAGAGAACCCGGGCTGATTTCACAGCGCCGAAGGAAGACACCGTCTGGCTGAAGGTCTCGTACAAAGGCCAGAGTGGCCGATATCCGGAATTCACGGGAGCAGTGGGGCCCGAGGAGATCCATAAGAAGGGTCGGAAATAGGAGGAAGGAATAGGGCGAGGCCAGAACCGACGGCGCTCAACGCCGCCTAGAAAGGACGGAAGACCATGGCGTTTCAGTCCACAGATCTCACCCACCGGCCGCCAGTCATCGAGACGCTCTTCGAGAATACGCACGTCAAGATCGACCGGATCACGGCGCGCGGCCAGATTACACCGCCCGGCGAGTTTCCCGCGGAGCCGAGCAACGAGTTCGTTCAAGTGCTGAAGGGCAACCTGGTGTTGCAGTATCAAGGCGAGAAGGAGAGAGTGAGCTTGAAGGCCGGCGACCACGCAGTGAAGGGACCAGCCCAGAGGACGCGTGCCGATTTCACCGCGCTGAAGGAAGACACTGTGTGGTTGAAAATCTCGTACAAAGGCGAGCGTGGCCGGTATCCAGAATTCACGGGAGCGGTGGGGCCGGAGGAGATCCACAAGAAGGGCCGTCGCAAGTAAGCGGACCCAACCGGACCGCGCGGGTCGATCGGACGGAGATGCATTCGTTTCGCCCGGAGGGCGAGCATGGTTGAAGACGTGTTGCTGCGGTGCGTCGGGACATCGATTGGTCAGCAGGGCGGCGCGTCTCTGGATGATCGACTCGTTGACCTGCAAATCGACTCGTTGCGATTCGTCCAGCTCGTCGTGCAGCTGGAACACGCCTTAGGTATCGAATTTGCCGACGAGAGCTTGGATTACCGGCGCTTCGAGCGGATTCGTGACGTCCTGCAATACTTGGAGGAGTTGGTCGCGGAATCCGCATAGCGAGCGTGTACTTGTGACCGCTGACAGAGGCTGAAAGGTGGCAGTAGACCGTTGGCTCGGCTGTTATGAGCCGCGCCGCGTCGCGCGTTTACGGCTGTTTTGCTTCCCGTTCGCTGGCGGAAGTGCATCCGCGTACCGAGGCTGGTCAGCCGGCCTGCCGGGCGATGTAGAAGTCTGCCCGATTCAGCTGCCGGGCCGGGAGGATCGATTTACAGAGCTGGCGTTCCGCAGAATTCGGGAGCTCGTGCCTGTGCTCGCTGACGAGTTGTGTCCGCTATTCGATGTGCCGTTCGCGTTCTACGGACACAGCATGGGCTCGCTGATCGCCTTCGAGCTTGCGCACGAGCTCGTCTCGCGAGGAAGCCCCGGTCCCGTCGCACTTTTCCCCGCGGCACATCAGGCGCCGCGGATCCCGCACAAAAGGGCTATTTCGCAGCTCGCGGATGCGGATTTGATTGCCCACGTGGAGAAGATCAGCAGCACACAGCTGCTGCAGCATCCCGAGCTTCTCAAGCTCATCTTGCCTACACTTCGTTGTGACTTTTCGCTCTGCGATACATACGAGTTCGTCTCCAGGGCCAAGCTGAATTGTCAAATCACAGTTTTTGGTGGACGCGACGACGTGACGCGCGAGGCGCTCGAAGCGTGGGGCGAGGAGACCGAAGGATTGTTCGAGATCGAGGTGCTGGCTGGAGGGCATTTCTTCCTGATGTCAGCTCGCTCGCAGTTACAAGAGATTCTTTCTCAAAAGCTGTCGCGCTTGCTTGGTCTCGGCCGAGGTTCGGCGGCAGTGGGTCATGCGTCCACCAAAATGTGGACAGAGCCAGCATAGGACAGGTTCAGCCAACCCGCAATTGACGCATTGGACGCAAGTGAAGGCGACTCCATGAATGCCCAGCGTACTGAGGCTCAGAGCTTGCTACGGCCGCCTCGTAGCGGCCTGTTCAGGTATCCGTTTAGCCGACGTCGATGCACCCGCCACTGCAACCCGGCAGCATTTCCAAAACGGGAGCGGTTCGATAGACCCGCCTCTCGGCGGGCCGTTCGGACGCCAGAGCTGCGCGCGCTTCGCGTCCTCGACGCACGACCGACCAGATATGTGGACGCGTGCTCATGCCAGTAAAGCGGCGCGCGTCAAGCAGTTGCCGGCATGGTTGTCGGGGAAAAAAACCGCCGCATTCGGGAAAGCGCTTCGAGCATCCGCGAGGCGCCGTCCCCGGCCCGTTTCTGAATGTTGACGGGGACAATTTCAGGGACCATTTGGGGAAGAGGAGCGTTCCCGTAACTCGAAGCCTGTCGCATACTTAGGTTTCTCGCCGCGGTGAGGTGGCCGAGTGGCTGAAGGCGGCGGTTTGCTAAGGTCGCCAGCGATTACAGAACGGGCCTGAAATCGATGATTTCAGGCCCGTTTTTCATTGGCAGGGGGGTTCGCGTTGGCTGCCGATTGATGGTCTTCGGACCGCGTTCGGGCACACTGGCGGGCACACTGGATGCGACGCCAATGTGTGCCTATCAAGCACACATCGGCGAGGTCTCGCCGTAGCGCTTCGCGCGGAGGCGGACGTCGAGGACGAGCATACGGTCCTGACGACGATCATCCCGAGCCGGAAGGCGACTTGAAGCAGTACCTCGGTGAGGAGTCCGACGATGAGACTTGAAGCCGACGAGAAGGAGTTGCGCGACGTTCCGCAAGGATCGGCGGTTGAACATCCGGCTCTCAAGCAAGGACCTGGAGGCGATCCAGAAGCGCGCGCTCGCGGAGGGGCTGCCGTATCAAACGCTGATCTCGAGCCTGCTGCACAAGTACGCTGCCGGCCGCCTGAAAGAAGTGTGACGCCTCACCTGTGAAGCCGGAGCGCGACGATGCCTGCCTTCTAGCTTAAGAGCTCGTGGTGTGTCGTCTCAATCCGGCGACTGGCTCGTCTCGCTCCTGAGACCCGCGCACGGTACAAGTCGTACGCCCCTTGTCGCCCACACGTCGTAAGCGCTTCTCCTATCGTCGGTTCTCTTTGACTCGAGCAGCGCGGCGATGACTGGCACAGGCCCTGCTCTGTTGCGTTTCCGTGACGGGGGCTCTCGCGATAACGCGCAGTCGAGACGGCAACGCTGCAAGCTCCCCTTCGCCGAGTCGAACAGCACTGATCTCCGCAATCGCCACGGCTCTCTTCTCGGGCGGGCTGCTGGCCCAGGAATCACTTCCTCTGACAGCGACCATGCAGCCGGAGACAGGGCAATGGGTGAGGCCAAGCGATGCGATCCGCATCGAGCTCGGTCGACCCCTTGACCCGTCTGAAGGGCGGCTGGCGATTGTGCTCGGAACGACTGATTGGACCGGGGTCGCGAGGAGCACATCGTCTTCGATAGAAATCACTCCCGGGCCGATCCGCCTGCCCCGCGGCCGCCACGATGTCGTCCTCTATGTCGTGTCGCCACGTAACGTCTGGCGTGAGGTCGCGAAGTTCGCCTTGTCGGTGCTGACGGAGTCCGGCTTCGAGCAGGCCGACGCGAAGCCGTCGGTCGAGATCGGCGTCGCCGGTCAGCCGGCGCGGGGACAGCAGCCGGAAGTGCCACCGGGTCCGCGGGACACCTTCCACGATACGACCGTTCGCGCCGGGCTTCAGACGACTCATGTGCGCAATGGCTGGACGACGACGAGCCAGGTGAACGTCGTTGGCGTGAGCTACCGCAACGAGGCGCTGCGGTTTGCGCAGGAGGGTGAGGCCGCGCCGCTCGTCGATCTCGCTGACTACCGCGTTGGCCTCGAGAACAGCCACGTCACGCTCGGGCTCGGTCACGCCGCGTGGGGATCGCACCGGCAGCTCGCCAGCGGCTTCGCGTCGCGAGGGGCGACCTCGCTCGTCAAGCTCGGAAGAGTGGTCGATCTCTCTCTCGCGGCCCTGAACGGGTCGTCGATCGTGGGGATCGACAATCCATTCGGTCTTGCCGATTCGAGCCATCGTGTGGTCGGCGCCACCGTTGGCGTGGAGGCCGTGCCTGCTCGCCCGGGTGCGCTTCGACTGTCGGCCTCGATCCTCGACGGGTCCGTGCTGGCGCTCGCCGGCTTCAACCAGGCCGCAGTACAGGATGCGGAACGGAGTCGGGGCGTGGGGCTGCAGATCGTCGCGACCGATCCTGCCGGCCGTCTTCAGCTGGACTCGGGCTTTGCCAGAAGCCGATTCACGAACCCGACGGACCCGACGCTCGATCTCGGTTTCGAGACGGTCGACGTCAGGGAGACGACCCGCAACGCGCGGTACTTCGACGCGAGCTACGCGTTCGTTCGCGGCGGCTCCCTCGGCAAGGCGACACAGGCGAACCTGACGGCCGCGTTTCACCACAGCCGCGTGGAGCCGCTCTATCGCAGCGTGGCATTACCGATCACATCCGACCTCGACCAGAATGGCGCCGACGTCTCGGCGAGCATTGGTCCGGCGACGTCTCAGGTGTCGTATCAGCGCTCGCGCGACAACCTGGACGACATACAGTCGATTCTGACGACGCGCACGCGCGCGTTCTCCTGGACGAGTTCCGTGCCGCTGTCCGGGTTTGCCGGCGCGAACCCGCGAGCCGCCGCCTTCCCGACGCTCAGCTACGTGCTCAACCGCACCGATCAGGCTGGCGACGGCTTGCCCGAGAACGGTCTCTTCGATTCACTCTCGCAGGTGCCCGATCAAGTGAGCCTCACGCACGCGATCGGTGTGGCGTGGCAGGCGGCGACGTGGCGCGCCGGGTACTCGCTCAATCGATCGCTCCAGGACAACCGGCAGGTCGGACGCGAGCTGGCGGACCTCGTCAACCTCGTGCACGGCGTGCAAGTAGGCGTCACACCGTCTGATCGGTTCGACGCGAACCTGGATGTCGCCTTCGAGGGCGCCGACAACCGCGAGTTCCTGCTCACCGACCTCACGCGACGGATCAGCGTGAGCGCGACCGCTCGACCAGCGACACGCACCAGCCTTGGCGGCACCGTCACCTTCGCCTTCATGCGGAACGATCCGTCGTCGAGCGAGCGGCGCACCACTGACTTCAACGTGCAGCTGTCGCAGAGCGTGGCGTTCTGGCCGAGGAGGCCCGATGCGCTCCAGGGCCAGGCGTTCGTGCGGTTCGCCCGTCAGACGATCTGGACGCTCGCGCTGCTCGACGCAACCCCGTCCGATGAGCAGTTCTGGACGCTCAACACGGGCGTCACCTTCAAGGTCTTCTGATATGAGCAGACTCCTGCCCAGCATCTGCCTGGCGGCGCTGCTCTTGCCCGCGACCGCCGCCGCGCAGATTCGCGTGCATCCGACCGGCGTGAATGTCAACGCGCAGGGTGCCACCACGGTGCTGCTCACATTTGGTGGCCTCGGCGAGTACCGGCCTGTCGAGGCGCTCTGGTGCCGCACGCTCGTGCCGGCGGCTCCCGACGTCGGGCTGCGATGCGACCCATCGACCATTCTCGGGAGCCTGCCGATTCGGTACGACCAGTCCAGGCTGAGCGCGCAGAGCGTCTTCACCGACGTCATGTCGATTCCCCCGTCGGTGACGCGCCGCGCATATCAGGCGGCGGAGGCCGGCGACAACTCGGGCTTCTTCTACGTCCGTCGCTTCTCGCGTCCAGGCGGCGGCCCCGATCAGTACGTAGCGGTCACGTGCCGCATGTCGGGCGGCGGCGCGCGCGTGCCGTTCTCGCTCGTCGACGTGCGGCTCGCGTTCGACGTCGAGACGCCCGTGCTGTTCGTCGAGACGGGCGATCAGCCTCCCCCGCTGACCGCGCGCATCGTCTACAACGGGACCGGACGGCTCAAGGGACGCTGGGAGGTCGCGCTGCCGGGCGAGGAGATCCCGGGCGCGCGCGATCTGCTCACCGAAGCCAGCCTGCCGCCCGAGGAGCGCGGCCGGCAGCGCCGCTACACCGAGGTCGGCCGCTTCAACGTGTTTCTGTCTCCGGGCACGCGCAACTTCACGCTGCCTGGGCCTGATCCACGCCGCCTGCCGACGAGCGTGGACGGCACGCACTACCTGCTGCTTCGCGTGGAAGTGTCCGACGACAAGGAAGGCGACTCGAACCTGGCCGCCGCCGGAGCAGGCACGGGCACCGTGCACGCCGGCGCCGTGGCCGGCTTCCCGATGCCCCCGTTGCGCTACGTCGTCGGCGGCGCGCGTAGCCAGGACGGCACGCGCCAGACGCCGGGCGGACTCACCCTGGTGACGCCGCTCGACAACGCGGCGGCGCCGGCGGAACAGCCAATCGAATTCACCTGGAACCAGCTGCCACAGGCTGCCGCGTACCGCGTGGAGATCGAGTCCGCTTCCGGCGTACCCATCCTGTCGGCTCTCGTCGAGAGCGGCGTCGTCACGTATCGCGCGCCGGAGTGGTTCAGGGCCAAAGTGCCCGACGGACGCGTGCGGTGGCGTGTGGTTGCGCTCGACGCGATCGGCAACGAGATCCGCGTGAGCGCGTGGCGCGCACTGACCACAGAGCCCTGAAGGACTGAAACATCGGCTCAACTGCATCGGAGGTTCCTATGAGGTTCACTGTCGTGACGTCGCAATTGACCGTCGCGTTCCTGGCCGTGACCGTCGCAGCAGGCTTCGCGGAGCCAGACACCCAGAAGACAGCTGCCGACACTCAACGTTCGCAGGACTCGCGACCCGCTGATGCGACAGGGGGCGTCAAGAAGGGCGACTCGGCCAGGGCCCCGAAGAAGCAACAAGCCAAGCCCGACGCAGACGTCCGGAATATCGAGGGTCTGCTGCCGCCGTTGATCGGTGAGCCCATTGGATCGGTTGAAACGATGGGAGGCGCTTCGACTCCGGCACGCACACGGATTGAACCCGGCGCTCCGGCTGCACCCAAAGCGAGCGCTCCCGCAACAGACGCGAAGGCAACTGCGGGCGCCCCCCCAGCGAACACGGAGACGACCGCGAGTGGGCCGACCAAGGAGACCGACACGAAACCAGGAAAGTAGCCTCCGTGGCCGGCGTTCCACGAGGCATCTGTGTCACCACTGATGAGGAGCCCAGGGAGGCAGTGATGGAGAGGAAACCTGTGTCAACGACTCGACGATGGGGCGGCGCGCTTGCGCCGATTGCAGGCGCCGTTCTGATGGTCGCGATCGCTGTGCCCGCGGACGCGGCCAACGAGTGCCAGGTGTCGTACGTGTACACCTCAGGCTCCGGCCCGTCCGCCGTGCCGAAGGTGGTGCAGGCACAGGTGTCGGCCAACGCCATCAAGACGGTCAATCAGGGTGCCATGCGCTACGTCGTCAACGACAAGGACTGGCCCGTGGAGGTCGAGGTGACGACGCTGCCCGCTGGCACGAAGTGGGTGCAGTTGCTCGAGAAGGGGGACCGTGACCCGGCGAATGGCAACTACGTCGGCAACATCGAGCTCGAGAAGGTGAAATGCCTGCCGGGCGGAAAAGCCGGCAGCGGTGGCGGCGCCGGCGGAGCCGCAGGGCAGAGCCTTCAGTCGATCGTGAACCAGGCGTTTGCCGCCGTGAAGACGACAACTGTCCCGTACGCAAACCAGCTGAACGCATGGACGACGGACGCGCTCGCGACGACGAAGAAGGTCGCTGACATGTTCACCGGGTGCCCTTCGCCCGCGGCGCAGTTGGAATACGACGGTTTGACGAAGAAACGCGAGAACGCCGTTCAGGCGCGCAACATCGCCTTGCAGGCAGCCAACCAGGCGAGTCTCGCACTCGGTAACTGTATGAAGCTGACGAACAACAGCCCGGCGTGCTCGGCGGCTCACACGCCTCTCCCGTTCGCCGCGCAGTATGCGGCGGCCGATGCAGCGATTAAGGCCATCGATGGAGCGACGAGCGCGCTTCGCAACATGAAGTGCGTCCGCGGCTGCGGACAGAGCGCGAAGATCACCGTGCCTAACGCGTCGGTGAAGCCCGGAGGCACCGTCAGCCAGCAGATCGTGGCGAACAACGTGTGCACGGAATGGGATCGCGGCGGGTTTGGCGTGAGCCCGAGCGCCGTGCTCTCCGGCAACACGGCGCAGATGGCGAACATCGAGACGCCTCACTGCTCGCGGCGCGAGAACATCCCGCTCTGCACGCGCTGGAACATCAGCGTACTCCTGCCGAAGCTGAAGGAACTGCGTCTGGTGCCGGCCGACGTGCAGGTCGCGAACGTGGATCTGCAGATTCCGATGCGCACCATCCAGGTTGTGAACGGTGTCAGTCCGGCTCGATGCGCGACGCCGCTCCGCATCTGCAAGCCGGCCGGCATGGTGCAGGTCAACCAGGGCCAGAACGCCTTCAGCGTCACCGCCGGCGCGAGCTGTACCGAACAGGTCACGCTCGGTTGCGCGAATCCGGCGTTCGGGCTCGAGCCGAGCTATGCGCGACTCCAGGTGCCCGATCTCCAGCGCGCAACGATTCGCCTGGTCGGAGGACGCTTCACGCCGTCACAGATCACGGTGGATCTGACGCGGCCCGAGTTCCAGGCGGCGTGCGGCGGTACGGACATCACATTGCCGCTGCCACCGACGGTCCAACTGTCGTTTCAGACCGTGGACCTGCCATTCATGTGCACACAGCCGACCCTCGTCAATCTCGTCGCCAACCCATAGCCCATATCCCCGCCATGTAACTGGCATTCGAGGAGGACTCTCATGCGGATCTGGAACGTCACGTTGCTGTTGAGTGCCGCTGTGCTCGTTGTGGTGGGCGCACTCGGCCCGACCACCGTCGTGGCCGTCACGGTCGATGAATGTGTGGACCAGAACTACAACCCTGCACCCTGCAAGGACTACGACGGCTGGAAGGGCGGGCAGGGCACGACCGGTGATCCCTTCGGCGGGGAAAGGCCTCCCAACGATGGCCGGTGCGGAACGTTTGGCGGATTCTGCTGTTGGTGTCACATGACTGTTCCCGGCAACGTGGGCGCGCCAGCATCGGTGCAGCCGGCGGTCCTCGCCGCTGCGCCGCTGTTCTGGACGCGGCACGACGCGCTGGCGCGGAAGCTGCCGCGAAAAGCGGAACACCGCACGATGCGGGCACAGTCGGCCCGGCCCGGCTCGTACAACCAACTGCTCGTGGCGCGCACATCGTCGACACGATGACACGGGCCGACTTGGGAGCTGGTTGCCGATCAATGACCACGGCGGGCGAAGTCTGTGTCAAGGCCGAGGAGCTGAGGATGATCGCGAATTTGCAGGCGAAGCCGTTCAACGCTGCCCTTCTGATGGTGTCGTGTGCGGCCCTTTTGTGTGCGAGCGCCCCGCCGGCGGAGGCGGCCAACGAGTGTCAGGTGTCGTACGTCTACCTCTCGGGCTCCGGCCAGTCCGCCGTTCCGCAGGTGGTGCAGACGCAGGTGTCGGCCAACGCCATCAAGACGGTCAATCAGGGCGCCATGCGCTACGTCGTCAACGATCGCGACTGGCCGGTGGATGTCGAGGTGACGATGGTCGGCGGCGGTACCAAGTGGGTGCATCTGATCGAGAAGGGTGACCGCGACCCTGCGAATGGCAACTACATCGGCAATATCGAGCTCAGGAAGGTCAAGTGCCTGCCCGGCGGAACGAGCGGGGGTGGCACGGCGTCTCAGGGCGGAGTCGCGGCGCAGAGCGCCGGGGCGATTGCCCTGGCCTTCTTTGAGGCGGTGATGACATCCGCCCAGAAAGACAAGCAGCGAATCGAGACCCTGGAAGCTCACAAGGCCGAACTGAGGAACCTGAAGCAACGAGGGGCCGACACGTATGCAGGCTGCCCTTCAGCAGAGGCGCAAGCAAAGTACGACGGCCTCAAGAAATATCGGCTGAGTGTACTGGCCGCTCGGAGTGACTTCAATGCAACCATCTCGGAGGCGAAGCAGGCGCTGACGGCCTGTCAGCAGAAGCTCCCCGCGAGCATTCCTGCGTGCGTGGGGGCACACGCATACGCGACGGCGGACTTCACAGGGCTGCAGGCTCAAACAACGACGATTCTGGTGGCAGTCGACGAAGCGATCGCCGTGATGCGAAGCCTGAAGTGCGTGAACCCGATCGACAAGCGGCTGGTCAACCTGGTTGCCAACCAATGACCGTGGCCGGGAGGCCGCTCCCGGCGATTCCGCAGGAGTGCTTATGAGTGTGATGCCTCGAGGCGTGCGGTGGGCAGCAGTCGCCGCCGCCCTGGCGATAGTCGTCGCACCTGAGAACGCCGGTGCGCAAGGCTACTGCGTCGATGCTCAGATGAAGTCGTTCGTGGCATGTCCGCCAGCCGGAACGACGTCGCCCCCGCCGCTCATGAAGGAGGACGGAGACACCACGGGCAGGCTTCAGAACGAGCCGCCGGGCGGCGATACGGGATGCGGTCGAGGATTGGGGTTCTGCTGCTTCTGTCACATGGCGCTGGCCACGTCAGTCCGTGCACCGGCCGAGATGGCCGCACCACTTCGAACGAGCGCGCGGGCCTTCTGGGAGCGGCATGGCGGCGTGGCAAGACTCGTCGTGCCCTCGAGCGCAACGAACCGGACGATGAAGGCGGCGCCGGCTCTGCGCGAGCCTTACGCAACGCTCATGAAATCGAGGGCCGCCGACCCACGTCGTTGAGCCTGGCCCGCCGCCGGCGCTTCGATAGCTGACTCCTGTTTACGAAAGGGTCTTCTGTCGGCGGGGCAAGCGGGAACGATCATCGGCTCGTTCCTCGGGCCTGCCCCGTTGGCGAACGGGTGGACCGTCAAGTCTTTCGTCCTGACATCTGAGACAGGCACCGCCAAGAGCCCGGTCACTCCAGGTTCGCCGATATGGTTCAAGGCAGCGACAACCGAATCCAACGTGTCTCGGCCTTACCTGATCAAGCAGATAGTGCTCACGAAGAACACACGCAACCTGCGGACGAGGAACTGGTGCGCGACCGCGCTCACTGAGGCGTTCTAGAGTGCGACATCGTTTCTGCGAGGAGCTCCGGACGAACGCGTGGGCCGACCGTGCTCCCACGAGGTACGAGGATGACGGTATCGCCGTCAGCAATCGGCATAGGCCGACAAGGTGTGTCAGGACCGCGACTACACTCCCTCCGCCTTGGCCAGTGCAAGAATCCCCTGCACCGCAGCGCCGACTGCCGCGGCCACCGGCCCCGGCGATACGTCGCTCTTCAACGTGTTGGCGACCGCCTTGAAGTTCCTGAGGCTTTCCTTTCGCTTGCCGTTGCTCGTGCTATCGGCGAGCTTCGATATCTCCGTCTGCATCTTCTTGGCGGCGGCGAGGATCTTGTTGATGTCGCTCGGTGGCGTGGGCGCCTTGGCCAGGTTCTGCAGCGCACCGACAGCGGCAGAAGCCACGGTCTTGAGCTGAGAGGACGTCAGGGCCTCGAGTGGCCCCGCACACCACATCAGCGTGATGCTCACCACCACCGCGACGACGGCTCGACGTGTGCTCATGATCTCCTCCAGGATGGTCCGCGCAGGGCGTGGCCGGATGCCGATAGAGCAGGGGCCATGCCATCCCGTCCCTGACACCGTTCGTGCCGCGCAACTTTCGACCGCGGAATCAGTTGCGAGAGTCGGCACTGCACGACGACGGTCAAAGCATCGACACCTGATCTCAGACGCAAGACGGACCGTCGCGGGGATGAGACGCGAGGACGACGTCCGCCGCTTATCTACGGCCGTTGAGGACGAAGGCGGCCCAGTTGTAGGGATGCGCCGTGCGCGGATCGCGCAGCATCGCGCGCTGCGCGCGAGCCAGTGCCTCGTCGATGCCGACACCGTTCCGCACATGGCGGTGGAACTCTCGCATGAGAGTCGGCGTGACCTCGTCCGGCACACGCCAGAGCGAAGCCACGACCGATGGCGCGCCGGCGAGCTGAAAGGCGCGCGTCAGCCCGAGGAGACCCTCGCCGCCGCTTTCGCGAATACCCGCCGTGTCACAGGCAGAGAGTACGACGAGCCGGGCACGCAGGCGCACGTCCTCGAGGATCTCCCAGCTCTGGAGCTGCCCGTTGTGGCCTTCGTCTTCTTGGGGCGTGGAGAACGCCAGTGCCGAGTCGAGCGGGAACGTCTCGTTCACAACGCCGTGCACGGCGATGTGAAGGATGTCGGCGTCCGCGATCCGCTCGCGCACGCGTGTCTCTGATGCCTGATCGCCGACAAGTGTCGTGGCCCGCGTGCCGTACATCTGGCGAAGCAGCTCGACCTCGCGGCGGCTGCCGGGCAGGTCCGGAAGCGCGTGACCGGCAATCGGCGTGTAGCTCGGGCTTCCGACCGCCACGAGCCTGGCCGACGAGCGAGGCGCCCGCGCAGAGGAAGGAAGCTCACCATAGACGGTGAGCGATGACACCTGATGCACCGGGCGCCACTCGACGAGATACTGCGACCCCCGCGCGAGCGCCGCAAACGGCAGCGCGTGCAGCGGACCGTCAGGCACGACGAGCAGGCGATGGTGTGCAGCGATGGCGGCTTCGGCCGGGCCGACCAGGCCCTGGTAAAGCTCGCGTGACAATGTCTTCAGAGCCAGGGCGTCGTCGCCGGATCGATCGACGAGACGCCGGAGTCGCTGCACCTTCTCGGCAAGCACCTCTCGGCTCCAGGGAATCTCGAAGACCTCGAGCCGAGCGCGTGTCAGCACGAACACATGGGTTCCCTGCGTGCCCACAAGGTACGAGAGGGCGATGGTGCCCTCGTCCAGCAGGCGCTGAACGTCCTCTGATCGAAGCGGCTCGGCCCCACGGTTCCCGCCCGGCCGTGTCGACGACCTCGTGATCTCTGTTCTGGTCGCGGCCAGCTCGAGCCGCACCTCGCGCATGCGGTCATGGCGCTCGTCGATCTGTACGGCATCGCGAGTGGCGCTGAGCGTGGACAGTTCGCCCTGGATCCGCTCGTACTCGCGCGTCAGCGACCGGCGCTTCGCGTCGAGCTCCACTGGCACGCCGGCGCCGGGGAGGTCCCGCTCCGTGAGGAGCGCGAGAAACGCGCGCGTGCGCGCGCGCTCCGAGACGTGGAAGGCGTCCTCGGTGCGGCCGTTCCGGATCAGCAGGTCCACATACTCGGCGTAGTAGCCCGTGATGCTGTTTCTGAAGTCCGCCAGCGTCTCGAACGATCCTCCGATGCTTCCTGTTTGCTCGTCGAGGGCCGCTGTTGCGCGGGCGTACAGGTCCAGCGCGTCGCTGGTGCGCCCCCGCCCGCGCGCAAGGCGCCCGCGCGCGGCCAGGTTGAGGGCTTCGTAGACGCTTGCGGGCGCGGTGCGCTGCCAGATGGCTCCGGCCTTCGCATGGAGTTCGGCGGCGTCGTCGAGTCGGTCCTGCCGCGCCGCTAGACGGCCGAGCGCGTCCAGCGAGTCCGCCACGTTGCTGCCGTCCGGTACAAGGCGCTCGCGAATCCTGAGCGCCTGACCATGCGCCTCCGATGCCTCCGCCAATCGGCCCGCCGCCTCGAGCACCTTGCCCAGCTCGGACAGCGTGAAGGCGTGCAGCGAGGTGTCGGGAGCCCGGCGCGCTCGAATCACCAGGCTCTCTCGTGCATGCGACTCGGCTGCAGCCACCTCGCCGGCAAGGCGCTCGATACGTGAGAGGTTGTTGAGCCCGGCGGCGACCTCGAGGCTGTCGCCGGACACCTGCCGTGACAAGGCGAGCTGCTGCTGCAGGTACGTGCGCGCCGCGTGGAGATCGTTGCGCTCGACCGACATGATGCCGAGGTTCCCGAGGGTGCTCGCACGATCCAGCGGCGGTGTGCCCAGCCGCTCCTTGATGGCCAGTGACGTGCGAAATTGCCGCTCCGCCTCGGCGAAACGGCCGCGCTGCATCGCCGCGATGCCGACGTTGTTGCGCGCCCCAGCCTCTTCCGCTCCTCCCGGATCGATGCGGGCGTGGATTGCGAGCGACTGCTCGAAGAAACGCTCGGCGGCGGGCAGGTCGCCGTTCAGACCGCGCAGAATGCCGGACAAGTTCAGGCTGCGTGCGTGGTCCGCAGACGAGGGCGCGAGCGTTCGCGTGGATTCGAGCACCGACTGCAGACGCCGTTCCGCCTCGGCCAGGCGCCCGCCCCGCCAATCGACCATCGCCAGGTTGAATCCGAGACGCGCGGCTTCGAGTGGAGGCGCGGGCGGCGTGGATACGAGGCCGAGTGCCGCCTCGTACCGCGCCGACGCCTCGTCGAGGCTGCGCCGGGCGAGCGCGATCGCTCCAAGCTCGCCCAGCGTGTCGGCCTCGTCCCAGCTTCCCGGCGCCAGCTCACGCCGGATCGCCAGCGCCTGTTCAGCCGATCGTACGGCGTCATCGTACGAGCCCCGCGCACGCTCGATTGCCGCTCGACGTTGGAGCCACGCGGCACGCGTCGTGGTCCGTGCATCGGGAGGCTCGAGCGCCATCGCGGAGGCGAGAGCGCTGACGGCTTCGTCCCATCGTGCCTGGCGCTGCGCGAGATCGGCGAGGCGTCCATGGACGACGCCTGCGCGGCTGGCGTCGGCCGACACCGCCGGGCGCGCGAGCAATTCGCGGTACTCGCGGCTCGCACGCTCGAACGCGCGGCGCTCGGTCAGGTGGTCCGCAAGGCGCAGGCGCAGCCAGTCGGCCGAACGTTCGAGGCCCGCCTCTGCAAGGTGGCGCAGGATGTCGCGGATGTCGGCCGCGGCTTGCTTCTCGAGGTCGAGTCCGTCGGTCAGCGGCGTCTCCATCACCTGGATCCACGTCACCTCGTCCGCCGGATCGAGGGCGGGTCTCACGGTGATACCCCATCGCGACGTGCGCACGGGAAGGGCAACCTCGAGCAGCGCACCGCCTCGCCGTGTCTCGACGACCACGAGGGCCCGGGGTGCGATCTCTGTCGTGAGCCGTTCCAGCTCCCATGGATCCTTAATCGCACCGCCGGCCGGGAGACCTGCGACCGGGGTGCCGGCCAGACGCCAGCCGGTGATCAGGTCGCCTCGCCGGAGCCCGGCCGCATCTCCAGCCCATGCCGGCTCCACTGATTCGATGACCGCGCCGGCCCGGGCGGCGGCCGGCGATTGCCAGGCGGAGAACCCCGGTTGCAGGAGGCAGAGGGCGGCGAGCACCGCGGCGACGCGGCCCCACGGATGCCGGGAGGGAAGTGTCAGCACGTCAGGTCAGCCCGGTTCAATGCCGAGCGTCTTCATCCGTCGATACAGCGTCGCGCGGCTCATCCCCAGTGTCTCGGCTGTGGCTTCGACGTCGCCACCGGATCGTTCGAGGGCGTCGGCGATCTCCCGTCGTTCGACCGCCGCGAGCCTGTCTTCGAGCCGCCCGCTCTGCTCGACGGCGGCCCGGCCCGAGGCAATCGCCGGGCTCAGCCGGATCGTGTCGAGGAGATCGTCCTGCTCGAGGAAGAGCACCGCGCGGCTGATTTCGTTTTCGAGCTGGCGGATGTTGCCCGGCCATTCGTACCTGCGCAGCACTTCGACCGCAGCTCGTGAGATGCCGCCGACCCGGCGCCCGTGACGGGCGGCCTCCCGTGCCAGAAAGAACGCAGCCAGGTTAGGAATGTCGGCCCGTCGCTCACGCAGCGGAGGCAGTTCGACCACCCACGTCGCGATGCGGTGGTAGAGGTCCTCGCGGAACCGACCGTCTGCCAAGCCCGCGGCCACATCGCGATTGGTGGCCGCGACCACGCGGATGCGGGCCGGCCGTGGGTCGCGGCCGCCAAGCCGGAAGACTTCGCGCTCCTGCAGCACGCGAAGCAGGCGAGCCTGCGTCTCGGGTGCCATGTCGCCGATCTCGTCGAGGAACAGCGTGCCGCCGTCGGCGAGCTCGAACTTGCCGGGTCGAGCCTCGACACCCGTGGCCACGCCACGCTCGATTCCGAACAGCTCCGATTCCAGCAGGTCTCGTGGAAGCGCGGCGCAGTTGAGCGCAACGAACGGACCGCGGGCGCGGCCGGACGCCGCATGGACGTAGCGGGCCAGGATCTCTTTGCCCGTGCCCGACTCCCCCGTGATGAGCACCGACACGTCGCCTGTGGCCACGCGCGCCGCCTCGAGGTAGATCCGGACGACCGACTCCACGATTGACGGTGGATCCGGCAATGGAAGGACGGCCGGGCGTGGAGTCGGCGGGCGGGTTGGGGATGGAGAGGTGAGTCCGATCAACCAGGCCACGCTCTCGATCACTGGGGAGAAAAGGCTCGCAGTCCGCGGATCGGCGAACGTCGCACGGACAAGCACCCACGGTCCCGTGTGCTCGACTACTGCGGACGGCCGACCATCGCCCGCAGATGAGCGGCCATCGAAAAGCAGTCCTTCACCGCTTCGAGAAAGACGAGCGACTTCTACTGTTTGGCATGCCAACGACGTCAGCAGTGCCTGGCCCGCCAGGCGGGCCACGTCGCCTATGTCGGCGCCGGTCGAGGCGGCGCGAAGGATGTGCGGCAGGTGGTCGATCGTGAAGCGCTCGACCGGTGCCAGCATCACGGTCGCCTGGGCTGGCTCGGTGGGTGCGGGTGTGGGGTGGATCTCGTTCGAGCCCTGCAGCCGGACTCCGACTTCCACATCGCCAGCGGGGAGATGCTCCAGTACGGCCGAGACGCGGCCGAAGTACAGCAGTTGGCCCGGAGAAAGCACCTCCCGCTTGATCCGTCTCGATCCGACGATCACGCCGTTGCTGGAATCGAGGTCCTCGATCTCAGCCACATCGCCTCGCACGATGAGGCGCGCGTGGTGCCGTGAGACGCTCGGGTGGGCAAGCACGATCGTGCACGACGGGTCGGACCCGACCGTGTGTTCACCGTCGGAGAGAGGCACGCGCAGGTGCCCCCCGTCGAGAGTGACGACGAGTCGAAGTTCCATGAGCAGCGCGGGCTGGCTCTGCCTCAGCGCGGCAGCGCCTCGCGGACGAGACCGAGTGAACGATCGACCTCGGCGAGCAACGCGAGGTCAGCTGGGCTCGAGCCCAGATGGCGCCGGAGCTCCTCGCGACGCGTGACCTGCTCGCTTGTCAACGTGACGAAGCGGCCAGTGCCACGAACGACGCGTCCGAGTGGATCCTGCGCCGCAACGCGCCAGTAGTACTGCGTGCCGGGTTGCAGAACGCCTGGGCGCACGTCGATAGAAGTGGCCGACGTCGTCGTATCGAACGCAAGCGTCCCGTCCTCCCGTTCGATCGTGATGGCGTACGACGAGAACTCGCGCACCGGCTCGAACTGCAGCCGCGCCTGATCGGCGATGAGGGCAGAGCCGTCCGGGTGGAGACGGGCAAAGGCGTCGCCACGGACGCGCACCGCGTTGATGCGAGTGGCCGGTCCCTCGAGTGTCACGACGCTCACGTGCGGCAGTGGCGGTACCGGCGTGAGCGGTTCCGTGATGCCTCTCGCATCGGCGGGTCCGTCAGCGGTCACACGAATACGCGAGCGCTCACCGAGTCGCGTGCGCTTACCGCTCTCGAACACTACGACCATCGTGGCACCCGCGTCCGTCGAGAGCACGGCACCGGCGCTGAACCAGTCGAATGTCCGGGCCTCCTGCTTCCCAGGGCCAGCCGTCTCGGCCCACACGTTTCCATGGACTTCGGTCACGATCGCGACAGGTCGCGAGTCTGCCTTCGCGCGCTGCGCCATCGTGGTCAGCGGAGTGAGGACGGCGATGAACGCCACGAGGACAACTACTCGTCTGGTCTGCACAGAGTGCCCACCTGAAGCACGTTCGGGCTATCAGTCTACTACCGGCACGGGTGCGCCCGGCCAGGCAATCCGTCGCATCTTCGCCACTTCGCATCACTGTTCTGAGACCGGCACACCAAGGGTTGCGCTCGCCGTGCGACACAGGGCCCGAGCCACGTAAGTGCCGGGGCGCCGCGGGTCATGCCCGCGCGGGCGGGCTGGACAACCGTCGTGACCAGACCGACGTGACGGCCACTGTCACAAGGAGTTGAGCGAGCGGCACGGCGACTGGCAGTACGATTCCGGCCGCAAAGGCCATCATCGAGCCCAGCGTCCAGAGGATCGAGCCGCCCGCCAGCGCCACAAGCAGGCGGAAGGCACCGGCTCTGAGCAGCGCAGCCAGCCCGACTCCGGCTGCAATCATCACGATCGCCACGACTCCGGCGCCTTGGCGCCAGCCTCGAGGGACCGTGAACCGACCGGGTGCGAGCACCGTAGCCGCAATGAGCGCCTGCTGTTCAAGGCCGGTGATGTCGGCCGGTGGTCCACCCGTGCGAGGCGCGAGATGTCGGTCGCCCGAGCCTGCGAATTCGGCGCCGACCAGGACGAGACGATTCTCGAAGTGGTGGGGATCGGTGCGCAGCCTGAGGTCGAGATCGACCCAGCTGATTCGCTCGACCGACCGCCGTTCGAGACGGTAGTCGATTGGAAAGCTCTCATGCGCGTTGACCATGTCCTCTCGATTCGGCCACCCGGCGATGCGCGCTGCCAGCGTGGGCTGCCGCGTGCCGTCCCCGGTGATGCGGAAGAGTCGCGCGGATCGGACTACGCCATCGAGATCGGGTTCGACATTGACAGAGGCGAAGACGGCTCGTGCGGCGTCAGGCCCGAGTGCAGCGCTGATGAGACCAGCGATCGATTCGGGGCCGACGACTGTCTGTCCCTCTTGGGCAACCGCAAGTGCGAGTCGAGGCGCATGCTCCAGGACGAGCTCCGCGAACTCGCGCGACTCGCTCCAGTGCGCGGGCAACAACAGATCGACGGCCACGATGCCGACGCCCGCGGCCATGAGTCGGTTCAATCGGCCACCCACTTCATCCGCCCGGTCGGGGAGAGGTGTGGCGTCGGCGGCAAGGGAGCGGTCGTCGAAGGAAACGAGCAGGAGACGCGCGTCGGGCTGTCGGGGCGACGACCAGCGGACGGCTGTGTCGAAGGCGATCCCCTCGATGCGGCGCAGGAATCCCAGGCTGCCCAGAACAGGCTGAAGGGCCGTGACGATGATCGCGACCAGGAGTGCGGCAGCTGCGCGTCGTGGAATCTCACTGCGGAACCACGACCTGCGGGCGATCTGTCGCACCACGCTCGAGAGCGTGCGCGAGATCTCGGAAGCGGACGCCGGACGACCGCCGTCGGACTTGGCCAGCGCTCGGAGAACGACATCGTCGACCGCCGAAGGCAGGCCGGTTGTCACGCTCGAGGGAGCGGGCGGCGGTGCCGTTGCGTGCCCGTCGAGCGCGGCCGCGCGCGAGCCAGGGAAGGGGTACTGGCCCGTCAACGTGCGGTACGCGAGCACCCCGAAGGCGTAAATGTCGCTGGCCGGAGTCGGCACTCCGCCTGCCGCCAGCTCCGGCGCCATGTAGGCAGCCGTCCCAGTCAGGGTCCCATCCGTTCCGCGGGAGCGGATCGCATCATCGGCAGCGATCTGCGCGAGGCCGAAGTCGATGATGACCGGGTGGTCGGTGCCATCGTGGGAAGTCACCATGACGTTGCGCGTCGTGAGATCGCCATGCACCACGCCTGCATCGTGGGCGGCATCGAGAGCCGCGGCCACATGTTCGAGAATCGGTGCCGCCTGTGGGAGCGGAATCGGGCCATCCGAACACCGGGCGTCGAGCGTCGATCCCTCGACCAGCTCCATCACGAGGTACGGCAATCCTTCGCCCTGCGTATCGACCCCGAAGTCGGTCACGCGAACGATGCCCGGGTGGGAGAGTCGGCCGAGCGTTTCAGCTTCGACCCTGAACCGCTCGAAGAAGCGCACATTGGCGCCGGGCGGGGGGAGCAGCACCTTCAGGGCAAACGGTTTCTGCAGCCCGAGATGCGTGGCTCGGAACACGGCGCCGGCGCCACCCTCGCCGAGCACGGCATCGAGGCGATAGGTGGCGTCGATGAGTGTTCCCACGCGCGGCAAGTGCCGGCTCATGGCGGGCTAATCATCGCAGTCGTCGCATGGGCACGCCAAGCCCCGCCGTCTCATTCGCGCGACGAGTGTGTCTCTCGATCGAGATCACGGAGGACGGTTGTGGCGATTGCCGCAAGTAGTTGAGCAGGCGGCATGCCGCATGCCGTCCATTGGCCGCGACGCCGGGACGCGACGCTCCCGGCCAGGCCGCAAGGCACGGAGGACTCACATGCCTCGCTTCGGTGATCATCGGTACTCTTGCTCGGACACACTCGGAGAACCGCAGCGACGCACAACGCGCGCCATCAGCGCGCGCCGGAATCTCAACGCCTTTTCGCGAGTGTGCCCAAAGTCCGTGGGTTGCATCGTGATGTCATGCGATTTCCCTGTCGAAATCGACGAAGGCGGCGGTCTGAAAAACCGTTGTAGGTTCGAAAGAAATAGTTAGATCCGGCAAATGCTGCTTTCACGTACACTTACAGTCTGCGGTGAGGTGGCCGAGAGGCTGAAGGCGGCGGTTTGCTAAACCGTTGTAGGGCCTTTAAAGTCCTACCCAGGGTTCGAATCCCTGCCTCACCGCCAGTTAAGTTGTTCTAGCCATTGATCTTTTCTTCGGAGACCCTCCCCGTCTCCAAAATGTCTCCAAAACTCTGTACGGAAAACGGCTGATCCAGCAGCCGAATCGCGCTGTCGAGCGCCGCTGGACTCAGGTGCATGTAGCGCTGAGTCATCGACAGGTCCATGTGTCCTGCGAGCTCCTGGATCGCGCGCGCCGGTGCGCCGCGCATGGCCAGACGCGAACAGAACGTGTGCCGCAGGATGTGTACGCCGTCCTGCGACAGCTTCGCTCGACGCGACGCGCGCAGCACGCGGTACTGCACCATCTGCCGGGTCAGCGGCTGGCCGTCGTCCTGGCACAGCACGTTGGGGCTCGGCAGATGCCGATGATCGCGGAACGCGGCCGCGAGTCGGATGATGAGCGGCACATACCGCAGCCGTCCGCCCTTCGGTGTGGTCACCTGGCCGTTCCAGTCGGACCGCTGGACGCAGATCTGTCGCTTGCCGAGATCGACGTCTCTCCACTCGAGCGCGATCATCTCGCCGCACCGCCCTCACGATGTGGCCTCCGGCTGCAGGCTCTCGCTCGACGTCAACGGTCGAGAGACCTGGTGTCAAGAGACCTGGAAGTGGACGCGGCACCCGGAACCAGTCCGGGCAGGCCGCCCATAGCCCCGGGCAATCTGGCGTCGGTCAGGCGAGCCACGGCCGTCAACGTCATCGACGCATGGCAAGTCATGGCAACGCATGGCGAGAGGTACCAGGACCTATGGCCGCGGTGACCGGACGATGCGACAGTGGCGTTGAGATCACCGCATGCGAATTCTTGCGCTCAGCGATCAACACGGGTTCCTGCCCGACGTTCCCCCGTGCGATCTCCTGATCCTCGCTGGCGACGTCTGCCCGGACCGTTTCGGGCCGTTCACGGCGGTCCACGACCCGTATCAACAGCAGGCGTGGTTTGACCGGACCGTACGGCCCTGGCTCGCCGCCACGCCAGCGACACACAAGCTCCTCACGTGGGGCAATCACGACTGGTGCGGGCAGATGTGCAGCTTCCGCTCGGACACTCCTGAGTACGCGCGATCGACCGACCTTCAGATCCTCGTGGATGAAGGGACGACTGTGGCGTCCACCGGCGCCGCC
>DATDOE010000018.1:0-3167 GCA_035293405.1 Vicinamibacterales bacterium
ACGCCCGCCTCGGCTGCGATCTCGGTGTTCGTCGCTCCCTCCGCCGCGCGCAGCACGATCCTGGCCCGCAACGCCTGCTGCTGGGAGGCAGACGGCGTCCGCAGCACAGCTCGCAAACGCCGCTCCTCTTCCTCAGAAAGCCCGATCTCCACCGCCGCACGCGCCACGACAACCACCGTACCGCAACTCCCCTACAAATACAAGAGACTAACGGAACGCTGCACTAGTCTGCCCGAAGCATGACGGCGCGGGCGCGTCGGAGCTCCATTGAATCGGCGGCGAGAGCGCGGTTGAGACGGGGCTGAAGAACAAGTGGCAGTAAAGCGGGGAGTAGAAAGCCGCCGACGCAGAGGGCGACGAAAGCTATGGCTCTTAGAGGCTCTGCGGCGGCCAGTTCCACGCGCGCGACAAGCTTTGCCTGGGCGTACCCGTATGGAAACAACAGCACGAGGCCAGGGAACAGCATGACAAGCCATTGCCAGGGATTCAAATCCTCGCCGAGCAGTTCCTCGCAGTCGCGCGTCGCTCGGTAGTACCACAAGAAATAACCGATCAAGGGCACAGAAATCAGTACGGAGGCCAGCACGGAGCGAGCCGGCCGTGCCGGTCCGGCTCGGACTGGGGCTCGGGGAGAGAGGACGACTCTGTCCTGGTAGGGATACGTCCTTCGATGGAGCGCGTCCCGGATTTCGATCTCAGGTCGATTCACGTCTGCCGGCTAGTGGGCTAGTGGGGAGGGAGCGAGCGCGACACGCAAGGTGAAGCAGCAAGCGCTCATCTGGATCCTCGGAGTCGATGTCCAGTAGCTCGAATATCTTCTTGACTCGGTAAGCGACGGTGTTTCGGTGAGCGTGCAAGGCCTTTGCCGTCCGCGATAAAGACCCTTGGTTGTCGAGGTATGCGGCGAGCGTTCTCACCGCGACCTCACTCCGGTGCTGACCGAGTTCGTCAAGCGGGGCGAGTAGCGTTCTGACCGTCTCGCGCGCGCTGTCAAGTGAGTACCACTCGATGACCATCCGTCGCATGCCCACGGTGTCGAAGGCAACCGCTGTGTTCACGCGCCCACTTGTGCGCGCCGCCGCGAGTGCCGTGCGCCCCTCAGCCGCCGACGCAAGCAGGCCGGCAGCGCCAGCATGGGCGCTGCCAACGCCGCAGTGGAGCATCAGCTCGGGGAGACGCGAGCGGAGTCGGCGAATCACGTGTTCAGCGGCGGTCGTGATTGCCGCACCTGCCCGCGGGCCTGGGTCGGTGCGGTCCATTCGGATTAGGACGAGTGCCTGACCCACGTACGCGTCCTGCCATATGCCGCCGGTTTGCCGCGCTCCCTGTAGCGCTAGCGCCTTGAGTGCTTGCGACAGCTCGAATGCTGAGGCTTCCTCGTCACCAGAAACTTGAAGCAGGTTCTCGAACTCGATGTGAAGCACGGTGTGCCAGCCGTCGAGCGGCACTCCATCAGCCCGAGCCCGTTCGCGGAGCGCGGTCTCACGTCCGGGCGGGCTCTGAAGCAATTCGCCGAGTAGCTGCGCGCGCGACAGCGCTGGGAGTTCCTCAGCGCGCCGCCGTTCGGCAAGAAGTCGGCTGGCGGCAGCCGCGACGATCTCGAGGGTGAGCGAGAGGCATGCCTCAGTGCTCGAGTCGGTCACATGCGGTCCCACCACAAATGATCGTGCGCTGCCGTCGACAATGACCGGTGCAGACGGCTCGCCCTCCTCACGCTCTCGAATTTGCATCTCAAGTCCCAGTGCGGCGGACGCTTCCGCGACGAGGTCTTCCGGGCTCAGTTTCTGAATTTCGGACTTTCGCACGGCGTTCAGCGCCATACTCGCGCGGTGTAAGGCGACGTCAGCGTCGCCCGATAACTCGCGGTGAAGGGCGATGAGAGCAGAGCTGAGGTCCCACGCAGGCGCTGCCACCACGATCGACATTCGAGCTTTCTCCGCGATCGCCCGAGCGCTCGGGCTCAGCTCGTCAAGCTCGACGCCGGTCAGGATCACGGCCGCGACGCCGCTGTCGGCGGCGAGTCTTAATCCGATGTCAAATCGATAGGACGCGACGTCAGCGGATGCTCCGCGACCGAGGACGCCGATTGCGTTCGGTGGAATGTCGCCGAGTCCGTCGATCGACTCGATGACATGGATGGCAGTAACCTCACGCCCCGAACTCGTTTCGGTCAGCGGGGTAAGGAGCGAACGGATCGCTGGCGCCGCTAACAGATCATCAAGTACCACCACTCGACCCTAAGTGCGCCGCCGCACTGGTCAAGAGTAACAACCCTGGCCTGATCTCGGTGGAAGTTTTCGGGCGGTCGTAGGCGGCGGTGTCGAGCCGGCGATGTCCCGCTGGGGTAACACACCGTTGACAACTGGCGAGCATCGCGCGCCATACTGATTGTATGACAGATCATGCTACAGTTGCCGCTTTGCCGGAACAGCCGATATCGGTCCGACTCGACGAGCGAGCGCAGAGAGCGCTCGACGAATTGATGTCCTCGGGCGCAACTCAGTCCGAGGCAGTTCGCACAGCCCTCGTTGAGGCAGCTGCTCGGAGGCGAAGCACCCGGCTTGTCGAGGATGCACGCCGTGTGATGTCCGATTCTGCTGACCGTCGTGAGTCCGCAGACGTCCTGGCGTTCATGGAGGCGCTGAGTGCACCTTGGCCCGACGATTCAGAGGGGTGAAGTCTTCAAGGCTCGACTGCCCGACGCGCTGGGCAAGGAGCAGCGAGGCGTTCGGTATGTGGTCGCCCTTCAGGAAACCGACCTCCAGCTCTCCACCGTGATCGTCGCGCCGACCTCGACGCAGACACTGCCGGCGATGTTCAGACCCGAGATCGAGGTCGCCGGCGAACCCACCAGGTTGATGGCGGAGCAGACTCGCGTCGTCGATCGTCGACGTCTTGGTGAGTCTGTGGATCGCCTGCGCTGGGACGAGCTCGAGCGGGTCGGCCGCGCACTCGAGCTCGTCCTCGGACTCACATCCTGACCTGTCCGTAAGACTCGTACGCTCCGTCGGTGATTCACGGGCATGACGACGTCCATGCCCGTGACCGTCCGCTGCGCCCTGTGTGGCGCCGCTTCCGCCCAGCACGTCCTCGCGTCGACGACCACGTTCGGCCCTCCCGATCTCGACCTGCGCCCGCAGGGCCCGGCTCGCTGGGCGCTCCAGTTC
>DATDOE010000019.1:0-3736 GCA_035293405.1 Vicinamibacterales bacterium
GCAGCGTGTCAGCCGCACGTGGATTGCCGGCGATCGGTGACATTTCTGTCACCCGCTGCGTTTCGGCTGCTCCTTTCATTGGTGTTTCTCCGTGGGTCTCGTTCCTCTCGGCACAGCGCCAGATAACGCCGCGTACCAATAAGAAGAAGGAGCGGCGATGAGCCCGCCGTTTGACGGGTATCTGAAGTCCGGGAACCGCAAGCGCGGCGTCGTTTCTCCGGCGCCGCCGTTCCGCCGCAAGCTGCTGTTCGAGGCGCTCGAACCCAGGCTGCTGCTCTCGGCGGACGCCGCATCTCCTGCAGTTGCCGACCTGCTGGCCGCGACTGTCAACCGGTCCGACCCCAACCACGACGCTGCGCTGCTGCAGCTGGACACGAGTGCAGCGCCGGTCCTGATTACCACTGCTCTCGTCGACGTCGAATATGACGCCGATGCGACCGCGCGCTCGTGGATTTTTGACGAACACGAGCGCGTTGCATCGACCACGGCCGGGGAGGAGGGTTACACACAACTGTTCTATCTGGACACCGACGGAGCTGTCGGCATCGATTACGACGGCCCGGTGGCGGTCGAGGACATCGACATTCCGGCGTTCGTCGCGCCGGACGGCCTGACGAGCCGCGAAGCCGACGTGGTCGCAGCGATGGTTGCGGCGCTCAACGACGAATTCTCGGGTTCGGGAATCGCCTTCACCGTCGAGGAACCGCAGGGCGGCGACTTTTCCACGGTGTACATTGGCGGGGATGGCGCCGAGTTTACGCAATGGGGCCGCTACTACGGCCTGTCCGAGAAAATCGACACCGGCGATCAGGACCACAGCGACATCGCCTTCGTTTTCAGCGGGAATATTTCGGCGGCGGGCCTCACAGCAGCCCAGTACGGCGAGCTGCTGGCTGACTACGCGGCCCACGAGGCCGGTCACCTGCTGGGACTGGTGCACGCGCATACCGTGAACGCGGGCGAGGATCCGCTCGCCGAAGTCGCATGGAAGCCCTACACCCACGTTGAGACCGCAAAGGATGTGCGCGCCGATTTGCTCGACGATGGACAGCTGACCATCGCCGGCCACGAGTACGACGTCCACCCGAAGGTGTTCGAGGCGATTCGCGACTACGAGGCGTTCTACTACGCCGGAACAGTGGGTCCGGATGGTTTCCCCGACCTCGTCATGGGACTGGGAGTCATCCACGCCACCGACACTGCGACCTGGCTGACGCGCATCCTCGACATGGCGTGGGCTGCGCAGACTGACTCCTCCTTCACGACCGCCGAGAAGTCCCAGATCCTCGCCTGGTCGTACGGCTTCCTCACCCATGCCGCGGGCGATCACTGGGCGCACACGCTGGTCAACGAGTTCGCCGAAGGGGTATTCCCCGCAGTCGGCGAAGTCGTTTCTTCCATATCCACGGAACAGAGGGAACTCGCCAACGCGTTGCGCCACAACCTGGTGGAAGGCTATATCGGCGACGCGACCCTTGGTTTCGACAATAATCCGGACCGCACCGTACTTCCGGACGGCGATGTCAGCGACGACAGCACGCCCGGCATCCCCTTCGATGCGCCGATCCGTTTCATCTACGAGACCCTGATCCGGCCGTTCCCGTTCGACCCGTCGCCGCTCGTACAGATGGGGCTGAAGAACGACGAAACGCTTAGCGTGGACGCATCCGGCGCGATGGACGCCTTCGTCCGTTCGGGAAACGTCGACGGCAGCTTCGTCGAGAACGGTTTCAAAGCCGGACAGAAGATCACGGTTTCCGGATTCAGCAATCCCGCGAACAACGGCACTTTCTTCATAGAGAGCGTGACGGCCTCACGGCTGACCGTCACCGCGAATACGCTGGTCGACGAAACGTCCAGCGGCGACGAGAAGATCGTCGTCGGTGTCCCGTATAACGAACCCACTACGATCAACGTCGATGCGGCAACTGATTCGTTCGTGCGCACGAGCGGCAGCTTCAAAGACGACGGTTTCGTCGCCGGCCAGCGCTTCACCGTCTACGGATTCAACGACTACCACGGTGATTACCTGGTCGACTCTATCTCGCCCGATGGATTAACGCTCACCGTCAAGCAGGACCTCGACGCAGGCAACGAGACCGGCAGCGGCGATGAGCAGCTCGTAGCGCAGGGAAAACGGGGTGAGCTGCTCAACGGCATCTTCACGCTGCGCGATGCCATAGAAACGGCGGCGATCATCGCGGGCCCGCGCATTGAGCTGGGAACCGAGGTCGGCGATCTGCTCGACCAGATCACGCAAGGCACGCTGCCCGACCTGTCCACGCTGACCGATCTTTACCGTGCCTATCTCTACAACTGGGTGGACGAGATCAATGAGGGCCTGGCGCACTGGCCCGAGCTGGGGCTGGCTGTCACCAAGGCACTGCTGGACCCGCAGAGCCGCCGCGACCTGCAGAACGAGGAAGGCGCATCCGAGGGACCCGACACGCTCGGCAACACGCTGCGCGCGGACGCCGAGGCGAGCGTCGGGATCATCGACGTATTGTTCGAGGAGCTCGACGACCCGAACGGCGACGACTCGACCACCGACTCGTTCATCAACAAGCACCTGCTGCCGATGTTCGGCCTGCCCGAAGAGCTGGGCGTGCTGCGCGCGGGCCTGCAGGCCTTCAGCAGCCTGGTAGGCGACCTGCTTGCGCCGATCACCGCGGTCTTCAACCCGATCGAGGCGGCGATCAACGAGGTCAAGGACTTCGTCACCGACTTCATCAAGGGCCAGATCGAGAAGGTCTTCGGATTCAGCTTCGAGGTCTTCGAGTTCCTCACCGACCTGAGTTCGAAGATGGACCTCGCAACCATAGAGGTCGGCGGAACGGCGATCCCGGTGTTCAAGCCGGGCGACCACGAGAGGCTTGATGCGTTCCTCGGGATCACCCCGCAGGATCATCACAATGCTCTTCCCGTGGCTTTCGCGAACCCGGTAACCATCGCCGGGGTCACGTTCACGTTCTATGCCGACGTGGAAGGGACTCTCACGGACGCTGCGGAGTTCAACAAGACGACGTTTGCAGCGTACGCCAATACCGTGACGCTGGCGAAGATGCTGCTGCTGCAGGAAAACCCGGTGGACGGCGCGACGACCGGCGCCAACCAGTTGAGCGCGCTGTTCTCCGACGTGCGGGCCGACTTGAGCCTATCGCCGTCTGCATATGAGTTCGCGCTGCTCAACCTGAACGGCGCGCACGGCGGCAACATACTCACTACGACGTTGCCGGGTGTCCCGGGGACCGAAGGCAGGCCATGGCTGGTATCGATCGACAGCGATCACGTGTGGCGCGCGGACAGCATGACGACCACCACCGCTTTGTTCCGCGTCAGTACCGTGAATACCGGCACCCCGAGCCCCGCGGTCTGGGAGACGACTATCACGCCGGGCGAGTACAGGATCTACGCCACCTGGCAAGCGAACGTCACACAGACGGTCGACAACCTCGGCAACTCGACCCACCCTGACCAGCATCTTCTGCCCGCGACGAACGCTCAGTACACCGTCAAAGACGGCGCGACGGCATTCGCCACGCAGCCGGACGCGGTCAATCAGCGTCGCTTTGCGGGAGACCCGGAATTTCCGGGTGGCGTAGAGGATGAGGATGGCGGTCTCGCATTCAGGCTACTGGGGACATTCGTGTTCCTCGGCGATACGTTGCGTGTCGAATTGAGCAACATCGCCAACGGCAATGTCATCGCCGGCCCGATCCGCATCGAGCCCACGGGC
>DATDOE010000020.1:0-60302 GCA_035293405.1 Vicinamibacterales bacterium
CCCGCCTCGTCTTCAAACCCGCCTGCGCGATCTGCGTCTATCGAATCGGCACACCGGCGTTGGGATGGTTGCGCCCGCCAGTCGATCCCCATCCACGACGCGAGCGTCACGGCCCACCTGACTCGTCGACAGCGGGGCGTCGTCCCGCCACTGGCCGCGCTGCGACATGCACCCGATCGCTGTCGCGGATTCTGCGATCAATTCGCCGCCCGGGGTACGCAACAGCTGCAAGTCCTGAAACCGAAGCACGGAGAGTCCAGGCAATTCTCTGATCTTGTGTCCGGCATCGCGTTGGCATGTTGCGGCGCATCACAGTGGATGGAATTGACACTGCCTGCCAACAACCCATAACATGAAAAGGACTCCGGAGTGCAGGCCTCAGGAGCGAGGGCATGGCCCTTCCAATGCCGCACAGCTCTTCGTGAGTTGGGCGCGCCCTTTCAGACGCGCCTCAGCTCTCACTTCTTCACGATTACCACCTCGAGGTACTCACTCGGCACGACCATCGTCGCATCGCCGCTGACGTTGAACTCCGCGATCAGGGCGAGGAGGTCCTGTTCCAGCCGCCCCTGCTTCTCCGCGGGCAGCGCCGCGAACGCCTTGTGCACCGGGCCGTACCACGTGCGGAACACCTCAACCCAGTGCTCCGGCGAACGATAGCGGAAGACGAAATCGCGCGGGGTCATCCGTAGCTCTCGAGCCGACGCGCTGAACAGGTGTTCGAGATGCCCCTCCGATCC
Organism: Vicinamibacterales bacterium; assembly: GCA_035293405.1. Lineage (GTDB taxonomy): Bacteria > Acidobacteriota > Vicinamibacteria > Vicinamibacterales > UBA2999 > Gp6-AA40. The sequence goes on from DATDOE010000020.1 coordinate 741, forward strand.
CCAGCGCGACGGCGGCGTGAGCGCCGTAGGCGGCGGTACGTGACGGCCGACGACGCCGAACAGCTTCCCGATGAAGGAGCGCGACGTCCAGTTGGCGAGGCCGATGCGGCCGCCCGGGCGGCAGACACGCAGCAGCTCGCCGGCGGCGCGAGCATGATTCGGTGTGAACATGACGCCGAACGACGACAGCACGACGTCGAACCTGCCGTCCTCGAACGGCAGCGCCTCCGCGTCGACCTCCTGGAACTCGATGGCCAGGCGCTCGGCCTCGGCGCGGCGGCGGCCATCCTCGAGGAGCGCCGGGACGTAATCGGTTGACGTCACGCTGCACCATCGCCGCGCGGCGGCCAGCGAGCAGTTGCCGTTGCCGGCAGCGACGTCGAGGACCTTCGATCCGGAGCGCAGGTCCACGGCTTCGCACAACGTTTCGCCGACGATCTGCAGCGTGGTGCCGATGATCCCGAAATCGCCGGAGGCCCACGTGGCGCGTTGCCGTTGCTTGATGGCGTCCAGCTCGCCGGGCGCCGCTGGCAGCTCGGCCGTGTGTTCCATCGTGCTCTCGCTCGTCTTCACCATGATCGTGCCTCTTTGCAGGGCCGGTCCTTTTGGACCGGCCCTTAGTAAGATGGGGTTTCGAGAACCAAGAACCAAGAACCAATTTCACGCCTGCGAGTGTAGCGAGCGGCGCCGGACAAGCGAATGACCGTGCGTCCGGTCAGCGTTGCCCATCGTCCAATTCCCCGCCTTCGCGCGGGTGAGTCCATGCGCGCTTCGGCGGGGCCTCGCCAAAGTCTGACGCTCGTGACGGATGCGTCAGGCGGCGGCGGGCAGAGCCCAGAGTTTTCAGCGGAGATGACAGATGGATGCGTTGTCGGATGTCTTGCGAGCGGTGCGGCTGACAGGCGCGGTGTTCTTCGACGTCCGCGCGTCAGAGCCGTGGGTGGCCGAAACGCCGGCCGGCTGCGACATCGTCGGCACCATCTTTCCGGACGCCGAGCATCTCATCTCCTATCACGTGGTCACCGCCGGCACCTGCTGGGCGTGCGCGATTGGCGACGAGCCGATTCAGCTCTCGGTCGGCGATGTCATCGTCTTTCCGCACGGCGATGCCCATGTGATGTCGAGCGCGCCCGGCATGCGCGAGCCGCCGGACCTGACGCGGTTCCGCCATCCGAGCAACGGGCAGCTCCCCTTCTCAATGTCGATGGGCCCGAGCGACACCGCGCCGGCGAATCTCGTGTGCGGGTTTCTGGGCTGCGATGCGCGTCCGTTCAATCCGGTACTGGAGGCGCTCCCGAATGTCATTCGCGTCAGCGATCGCGCCGGCGGCGCGATCGCGGCGTTCGTGCAGTTCGCCGTCGCCGAGTCGAAAGCGCGGCGCATCGGCGGCGAGTGCGTGCTCGGCCACTTGAGCGAGCTGATGTTCGTGGACGTCGTCCGGCAATACCTGGAAACGCTCCCGGCCGATCGCACCGGATGGCTCGCCGGTTTGCGCGAGCCGTTTGTCGGCCGCGCGCTCACCGCGCTCCATCAAACCCCCGCGCGTGACTGGACGATCGAGGCACTGGCCCATGACGTGGGACTCTCCCGATCGGCGCTGGCCGAGCGCTTCACGCAGTTCGTGGGACAGCCGCCGATGCAGTATCTGGCCAGCTGGCGGATGCAGCTTGCCGCGAATCATCTACTGAGCGGCATGGACAACGTCGCGACAGTAGCCGCGCGGGTCGGCTACGAATCAGAGGCCGCGTTCAGCCGCGCATTCAAGAAGGCGGTCGGGTCGCCGCCGAGTCAATGGCGGAAGCGGCGTGCAAGCGCACTGCCGACGGGCGTCGCCACCGTGTGAGCTAGAATCCGACGAACATGGTCCAGCACACCTGGCAGTTGCTCCGCCTGACGCTTCTTCACACCGTCGCCGCCGCAGCCATGATCGCGTGCATTTCGGCAGTCAACGCGATCGGGCGATCGGTTCTGCCGACCGACTCCTGGCTTGCGCGCATCATCATCTACTGGGACGCGTTCATGACGGCGGCGATCGTCGGGCTGCTCGTATTACAGATTGTGATTGCTCTCGTTCGAGCCACCTATTCATTCCTCGCCGAACCACCCGCTCCGAGTGCGAGCCCTCGCATTCCTTCGACCTCAGCGCGCGAACTTGGTCAGAATCTGTTCGTATCGCTCGCGGGAGGCTTCGGCCTCTCGGTCGCGTTTGCCTTGATCCTGCGCGCACGCACAACAGTGGATCTCGGGTCGAAGACCCTGATCTACGTCGCCGCGTTTATCATCGCCATCGAGGTGGTGCTGATGGTCAATCGGCAGTACAGCCTTGCGAAGAGTTTCATGCTTGGACTCTCGACCGCTTCAAGTCCTCAATTGAGACATTCTTGATGTGACAGAACAGCTCGTTGCCCTGTTCGCATTGGTCGCTGCCGGCATGGTCGTGTGGGCCATCCACAAGGTCATCACGACTCATGAGCCGCACGGGCGTTTTTCCGAGAAGAAAACCATTCTTTGGCTTGAGTGTGCGGCATTCGTCTGTCTGCTCGCAGCGTTTTCCACAAACCACGTCATCCATCTCATCGACGGCAAGGCAGGCGACCTCCTGCACGATGGCCTGTTGATCATGGGCGCGTTGTTCGCGTCGCTGCTTATCTATCGCGTGTTCACCTTCAAGCCACGCTAGGCTGCCCGCCCGTCTTGACGAGGCTTGGTGTCACCGCCGCACTGCAGCGACGATCCAGTCCACCAATTCCTCGATGACCTTCTTGCGATTCGTTTCGTGCACCAGCTCGTGCCGTGCGTCATCGTAGAACTTCGAGGTGACGTTGGACAGCTGCGCCTGCTCCAGGACCTTGAGCAGCCGGCGCACGCCCTTGGCATGTTCGCCGACGGCATCGGCTGTTCCAGCGATGATGTGAATCGGCAGCGCCGGCGGGATCTTCCTGAAGAAGTCGACGCTGCTCTGATCGGCCCGTCCGTTGAGCATGTCGAGCCAGGCCTGCGAGGTGAGAGGAAATCCGCACTCCTTATCGTGCGTGTACTTCTCGACTTCGTCCGGATCTCTGGATAGCCACGTGTTGGGCGGCGCGTTCTTACCGAACGCGGCGTTGTAGGTGTCCTCAATCACGATCTTCTGGAGCCACAGCCCCGGATTGCGCGGCTTGAGAACCGCCACCTGCAACTTGGCGAGATTCCGAATCAGGTGCTCGCTGATTGGCGGCGGCCCGTTGGTTCCGGAGAAGGCGGCGGCGCGAAACGCCGCGCCGTGCTCGGCGAGCACGCCTTGACCGACGAACGAGCCCATCGAATGCGCAAACATCACGACCGGAAGGCGCCACGTGTCGAGCAGGTTCTTCGAGACCGCCCATGCATCATCGATGAGCGCGCGCCACCCGTGCTTGTCGGCAAAGTGTCCCTTGATGCCGGGAATCGGGTTCCTGCCATGACCGCGTTGATGGTGGGCCCAGACGATCAGATGCGCCTGGTTCATCGCGCCGGCCAGTTCGTCGTAGCGCTCCGCATGCTCGGCGAGGCCGTGAATGATGTGCACAGCGCCGACAGGCGCTCTCACCTTTTCCCACTTACGGATCGGTGGCAGATCGGATGTGGACATGCTACTGCCCCTGTGCGCGCCGCGCATCTGGCGTTGACGAACGCTCTTGGGGGCGGGTGGCGCCGGGAGGGGCATCCCCAGCCGCCCCGCAGGCGCTTCACCCAATGTTCTCTGTGCGCCGAGGACGGCTGGGGAAACCCGGCGACAGGACCCGGAGAGCGTCAACGCTATAGGGGACGCGCGTCAGTCGGTGGCGCGGCCACCCAGCTTGCGGCCATCGGCAAGCGTCAACGAGACGAAGATGCCGCCGAACTCCCCACTCTTCAGCGGATTGACGACGACCGTCACCTTGTCGCCGGCCTTGAGGATCGACGAGCGCCAGCCCGTCTTCACCATCGAGTTCGGGCTTCCGAGCTCGACGCCCCACCGGTCCACGCCGCCCTTGTCGTTCGCCACATCGAGCTGAATCGAGGCGTGGGGATTCGTCCAGGCGAACTCGACCACCGTGCCGACCAGTGTTTTCGCGACCGAGCGGTCGAACATCACCGGCGAGTGATGCGCGGCGATGGACGAGGCGGCCAACAGCACGATGACGCCGGCGCACGCGATGATTGAGCGCTTCATGAGTCTGCTCCTGGGCCGCCTCAAGGCGGCCCCTACGAAGGCCTGATCACTTGACGATGCTCTTCGAGCTGGTGGCCGGCAGATGGTCGTTCAGATCCGGCAGGCACTGGACCTCGGTGATGTCGAGCTCGTCGCGGCGGCGGAAGGTCTTGGTCATCTTCCACTCGCCCACCCAGTTCTTCGGGTCCGTCATGATGTACTCGATGTCCATGCGTCCGTCGGCCACCATCTTGAAGCGTTCGATGATGTGCAGGTCTTCGCTGGCCGGCACCGACGAGCCGCCCTGATCCAGCCAGTGGTGATGGCCTGGGAAGTACTTCGTATCGACGACCAGCGTGTCGCCTTCCCACTTCCCGATGGACTCACCGTTGAAGGTCCGCACCACGAGGTCGGGATCGGTGTGCGGACGCCCATCGAGGTAGATGATGCGCGTGCTGTTCATGAAGTGGCTGACCATGTAGATCGCCGTCGGCAGCTGAATCATGGCGATCGGCCACACCCTGGTCATGATCAGCGGCAGACCGGCTGGCCAGCATTGCCCGATGTCGTCGCGATATACGCCGCCGTCCTTCAGCGCCTTCACGCCCCGGTCGTAGTGCACCTGCGCTTCGAGGGTCAGCTTGAAGGTCTCCGGCACGAACCGCCACGTATTCGCCCGGCCGTCGTGCTGCCACGTGCCAGTGAGGTCGAATGGCGCTTTGGGCCTCGGCTTCGCCAGGTTGGCCGGTGCCAGCGCACCCACCTGCGCCGGCGGCGCGGCCTGCTGTTGGCCCTGCGCGCCGACGGGAGTCGCGGCGCAGATAGCCAGACAGGCAATTGCGGCTAAGAAGGTAATCGTGCGTGTGGACATGGCTCTCAACCTTCGTAGGACCGGGGTTGGCAGTGAGGGCATTGTATATCGACGTAAGTCTTTCTCTGTACGAGGGTTCCAGGAGCCTCTGACCACGATGCCGACTCCGGACTTCTTTCTGCTATCCGTCCCTGTTCGGAAATGACCGCTTTGCCGTTTTACAGAGCGACCGGGAGCGCGCAACGCCTCGGTGACAGAAGGCTGTGTGGACAATCTCAATCAATGGTGCTTCGCCTGGTTCGAGGCGTCTCGAGGCGAGGGTCGCGACCGTGCAGCGCTATGGCTCAAGGCCAAGTGGACGGCCGGCCAGGTCATTACCATCTCGTTCCTGGAAGGCGACCCGTCCCTCCATCAGCGTATTGAGAAAGTCGCGCGCCAGTGGATCGACGCGGGCCGCGCCAACCTCCTCTTCGACTTTCGCCAGGACACGACCAAGACCGACATTCGCATTGCCTTCTCACGTCCAGGCTCGTGGTCCGTCCTCGGCACGACCTGCAAGAGCGTCACCGATACGGCCGAACCCACCATGAACTTCGGCTGGCTCACGCCCCATTCATCGGACGCGGAGTTGGAGCGGGTCGTCCTGCACGAGTTCGGTCATGCCTTGGGCCTCGTGCACGAGCATCAGCATCCGGCGGGCGGGATCAAGTGGAACAAGGCCGCAGTCTACGCCGACCTGTATCCCGCGTGGTCGTACGACAAGATCGACCGGAACATCTTCGACACGATCGAGCCCGCGGAGGCCGCGATGACGTCGCTCGATCCGCAGTCGATCATGATGTATCCCCTCAAGAAGAGCTGGACGCTCGACGGCTTCTCGACCAACCTGAACACGAAGCTGTCGCCAACCGACATCACGTTCATCCGCAACATCTATTGACGTGAATCATGGCTGTCGATGACCGCGGCATCGTTGTTGGCATCACCACGTATCCCGACTTCAACGGTCTGGACGGCCCCGAGCACGACGCCAAGGAGTTCTACGACTGGCTCACGTCGCCTGCCGGCGGCGATGTCCCCTCGAGCCGGGTCGACTACATCGTCAGCTCGGCGTTTCAGCCGCCGAACACCCCGGCGCCCACGAAACACCCCAACGCCGACGACGTCGAAGAGGCGTTCAATCGGCTGCACCTCGATGCCGTCGGCGCAACGGGCGTGGCTCGCCGGCTTGGACGGCGACTCTACATCTACGTGGCCGGCCACGGCGCCGCGTTGCCGTTTGCCTTCGACCCCGATCGCATCGACGCCGCGTTCCTTGTGGCGGACGCAAGCCGATGGAACGCCACGCACGTCATGGCCCGGCTCTATGCCCTCTACTTCCTCAACGCGGCGATCTTCGACGAAGTCGCCGTCTTCATGGACTGCTGCCGCGTGGTCTACAGCCGGCTGAACCCGCGCTTTCCCACATACATCGACATCAATGCCATCAACGACGCGGCGGGTCAGCGGCGCGCGTTCTTCGCGTTTGCCACGAAATGGGCGCTGACTGCCCGCGAGAAGCCGATCGGCGGTCAGCCGCGCGGCATCTTCACGGCGGCGCTGATGAAGGGCCTGAAGAGTGCGGGCGCAAACCCCGACGGCACGGTCACGAGCAGCAGCCTCAGGAATTACCTCCTGAATCACATGAAGGATTTGCTGACTCCCGAAGAGTTGGCAGATCCCAATTTCCCGAAGCACCCCGACATTCCGCCGCCGGCCGTGGAGCTCGTGTTTGGCACTGTGCCTCCACCCAGGGTCACCGTCAGCGTCACGTTCCCCGCGGTCGCCGCCGCTCAGACGATCCGCATCCGCGGTGAAGGGTTCAAGGTCGTTGCGAGCGGCCAGACGGTGGCCGGAGCCCCGTGGCAGCACACCGGCCTGCCGCGCGGCGGCTACCTGGTGGAGATTCCGTCAGTGGGTCTCGAGAATGACTTCACGTTGATTGGCGATGAAGGGGTGGTGAATGTCGTCCTCCAGTAGCGTGCTCCAGCGCACAGACGACTCCGCGCCGGTCTCATTGCACCTCACGTGTGACTTTCCTGGCGCCGAGGTGCTGCTCGTGGACGGTCAACTGCGGCTCGTTGACCGAGCGCTGCAGGAGATCCGCAAAGATGTGCCCCCTGGCATCTATACCGCCCGAGTACGGATTGGCGAGGCGTCGCGGGACGAGCGCCTGATCGTACGCCCCGGCAAGCCATTCGAACGGACACTTCTCCCGCCAGCAGTGGCGAGCGCCATTCCGCTGGACGGCAGCGCAACGAGCCACGAATATCATCAGGACGCGGCTCGCCTGTCCACATCCCCCGACACTCCTGCACTGGATCCGGCAGCCGACTCGGCGTTGTTCGTGCTCCTTCGCGAGTGGACGCCGGAAGGGCATGGACGGCGCGACCGTGGCCCGCTCGCGCCCGAACTGATCCTGTGCTCGGCGGATGGAGCCGAGCTTCACACGTTCGATACCACACCCACCAACGGAGCCACAGCGGATCGCGCGGCTGGCCGCGGCGTGCGCGTGCGCGCCGGCTTCTACCGGTTGATGTCACGGGCTGGCGATGAAGTGATCGAGCTCCCGTTGTTCGCCGTCGCGGGCTGGCAGACACAGGTCTTCGTGATGTCACAGCCGACCGCAGGCGTGCTCGCACCGGACTTCTCTCACGCGTCGATCGTGTGGGTGCGGCTTGGAGCCCGTTTCGATCCCGATCGCGAAGACTTCCGGATTCTGGAGTCCGCGCGCACGGCCGCGCAGTCCGGACGCCATCACATCACGGACAAAGGCCTGCGTGACGCGCTCTACATGAAGTTCGAGAATCCCATGCTGGGGCTGCTCAGCGCGCACGCCTTGCTTCAGCGGAAGGCGATCGAGCCGGACCTGCTGTCCCTCGTGACACGCAATCTCCAGGGCATGCTGGGGCCGCTTCCGGATATCGCGGCGCTCACGCTTGCACACGATCCCGACGCGGACGTGCCGCCGATCGAGCAGCCGCCGATGCTGCGGTGGAGCTGGGAGCTCCTGCTTCAGCAGTCGGTGGACCGACCCGGCCTCATTCACCCCCAATCGCTTGCCGAGCAGGTCGGCGGACATGTGGTCGGTCAGGGCGTGTGGATGTCGTGGGTCTCGGATTCCCGGAGCGAACGGATCGGATCGCGGACGCGAACGGCCGTCGTGGCGGACCCAGTCGCGAAGGCGGCGCGCCGCGCGTGGCGCCACGAGTGCGAGAGCACCGCACGACGGCCCTCGTCTGCGGTGGCGACAGCCGCGTCGGCGCTGGAATCCGTGGGCGCAGTGCAGAACGACGCGTCCCAGCGGGCCAGCATGAAACGAATCGTCCGGTGGTACGGCGTGCCCCGCAGTGTGATCGATGAAGGAGCGGGCCAAGCCGCGGCCTGGTCCGTGTCCGACGTCCAGCGGTTGAAGGGAGTCCAAGTCATGGACCAGCAGAAACGCGCGAACTTCAACGAGAGATTCTATCGACGTCTGCTCGCCAGGCGCCCACAGGATCGGACACAGTACGAGCAGCTTCTCGCGCAGCCCGAGGCCGCATTCGCCGATTTCCCGGGAACGCGCGAGAGGGCATTTGATGTCTCGGGACGGCCTGAGGCGGCGTTCGATCTGACGGGAGCGCCGGGCGCAGCATTCGACCCCCGCGATATCGCCCTTGAAACGATCGTCAGCCGCGAACGGCCGGTCCTGTTCGTCAAGGACGGCGCATTCGACACGACGGACGCCACCATCCTCGGCCCGGAGGCCGAGGATTTGATCGAGCGGATGAAGCGGCAAGGCAGCCGCCTTCTCCCGATGCTCCCGCTGATCGGCCGCATCGACGTCGTGAACTTTCCAGGGAACGACTTTCTCGGGACGGGATGGTTCGTGGATACCGATGTCGTGGTGACGAACCGTCACGTGGCATCCCTGATCGCGAAATGGGACGGACGGCGCTTTGCGTTCGCCCGCGGCATCGCCGGCCGGGTGCTCCAGTCGTCTGTCTGCAACGCGCACGAATTCGACGATCTGGCGCCTGACGCGAGCCGGGTGTTCACGGTCAAGGAAGTGCTCTATATCGAGAAGGACTCCAGTCCGAACGACATCGCATTTCTGAAGGTGGACAGGCGAACGGACGGACGAGGGCCGTCATTCATCTCGGTGGCGTCCTCGGATGTCGCCGCCGAGGTCCCGGTGTGCGTCATCGGGTATCCCGCGCGCGCGCCGAAGAGCGTGATCCCCGATCAGGCGCTCATGAACGACCTCTACCGCGGCCGCTTCGACGTCAAGCGGGCGGCGCCTGGCTTCAGCAGCGGGATCGAACGGGGCGCGAGCACGCACGACTGCACGACCCTCGGAGGCAATTCAGGGTCGGTCGTGCTCGAACTGGAGACCGGGACCGCCGTGGGCCTCCACTTCGCTGGCCTCTACAAACAGGACAACTTCGCCGTCCGTGCCTCCATCTTGTCCGACTACATCCGCCGCAAACGGTGGAACATGCCGCCCGAGATCGAGACGCGTCCTTCGGCGGCCCCACCGAGCGCGGTGCCCGTGGCGCCCGTGGCATCGACGGTCAGTGCATCGACGGTCGCCCCAGCGAGCAGTGTGGGTGGCGGATCCGTCAGCCTCACGGTCCCGTTGACGATCACGGTGAGCCTTGGCGTGCCACCGGCTGCGGTTGCCCATGCCGGAGCGCCACCCGGCGCACCAAGTCGCGTCGACGTTCCCCGCGTCGAAGATGCGGTCGCAAGCTTCTGGGATGCGCGTCCTGAAGGCGTGCTCGCGGTACGCGTCGGCTATTTCGACACCGATGACGGCATCGGGGATGTGCCCTGCATCGCCGCCTCCGTCGAGCCGGCGCGATGGGCGGCGTTCGAGGCGACCGGCCCGCAGGCCTTTCAAGGCGTGCCGGTGCGTTACCTTCCAGCCGACGTCGACGAACAGATCCAGGCACGCCCTGGGCTCGAGTCCGTGGACTCCATCGCCTACGACGACGATGCCCGGACCGGTCAGCGATTCTCGTTCGCAGAAGTCGACGAGCGAATGCAGATCACGCTGCACGTCGGCCCAGAGTACTCATGGGAGGTGCTCGAGAAGTTCCTCGGAGATGCGCAAGGACGCCTCGTCTCCGCGATGTATGAGTTCCACGGGTCGCATATCAAGGACGCGCTCGAGGCGCGTTTGAGGGACGGCGCCTCGCTCACGCTGGTCGTGGACAACGCCAGCTTTTCAAAGGTGAAGGACCCGGACGAGGAATTCGATCGCGTTGACGTGTTCGAGGAGTGGGCGGACAAGTTCACGTTCACTCGCGTGGTCGCGCCTGAGGGATTGTCCGGGCTCATCTCGGATTCGTATCACATCAAGGTGACCGTCCGCGACGACGACACGTTCTGGCTGTCGTCCGGCAACTGGAAGATGAAGTCCAGCCAGCCGATCATCACCGAAGAAGAGCGCGAGAACGCCACCGAGGTTGACCTGCCCGGCAATCGGGAATGGCACGTCGTCATCAAGAACAAGACGCTGGCCACGCGCTTCAGGAGCCACATCCTTCAGGACTTCGCTCGCTCGACCGACCTCGGCGGCGGCCCTGTCTCACCGTCCTTGATGGAGGAAACCTTGGTGGACATTCCGCTCGAGGAGACGATGGTGCTCGAACGGCGGCCGCCACGGCGCATCCTCGAACCGCTGAAGATCGACCGGGTCGTCAAGGTCAAGCCGCTGCTGACGCCTGACCGCGAGGGCGCCGTCTTCTCTGAAGCGGTCCTGCGCCTCATCGAATCGGCGCGAACGAGCCTGCTGTTTCAGATTCCCTACATCGGCATGCCCCCGAACCCGCGTGTCGATCGCGGGTTCATCGACGAGCTGATCAAGGCGCTCACGCGAAAGCTCAAGACGCTCGACGACGCGCGCGTGATTCTGCGATCCGGCGGCAGCAAATTCTCCGCCCCGGCCCATGCCGGCTGGTTCTTCAAGTCCAAGGGCGTGGACATCGACAACCGCCTGCGCGTGATTGAGAACCACCACACCAAGGGGATGATCGTCGACGGCAAGCGCGTGCTGATCGGCAGCCACAACTGGAGCAAGCCGGGCGTTTCGCTGAACCGTGACGCGTCGCTGCTCTTCGACGACGCCGAGGTCGCGAGCTACTACACCGACGCGTTCGAGATCGACTGGGCTCGCGCGAACAAGGTCACACCGAAGAAGTTCATCAAGACCGAAGCCGTCGTCCTCGAAGCGACGGGCGCGACGCCTCCGCCGGGCTTTCAGCGTGTGCGGCTGTCCGACCTGCTCAAGGATGACTAGTAGGTGAGCCCGAGGGGGTACCGCAGATGGAAGGTGTGCTGCCCAAGCTGTTCTACAGCGCGCTGCTGATCGGCCTGTCGGCCGTGCTGATGCGCGAGTTGTGGAGCGTCTGGTTCGATCCACAGATCTACATCGGCCGCTTCGACGTGGTGTCGGAAGCCGGCGACGATGCGGAGGCGGGGCAGGCATTCGCGAAGCGGATCGTCGGCGCGCAGGCGATCATCGCGAGACAACTGCTCGACTATCAGACGCGGAGGGCGGCCGACGCCCCGACCGACGCGACCTACCTGCTGCCTGGGACCGCCCCGCTCCTGCTTCCGCCCAATGCGCTCGCGGGCGTGGACATCACCGTTCAGAACGTGAATCTGAGCCAGATCCTGTCGGTCGTACGCAAGACGCTGCTCGCTCCCAATGAGATTCGCGGCAATGTCACGTCGCGGGAGGGTTCAGTGCTCACCGCCGTGGACTGGCCGCGCGCGCCGGCACGTGCCGATAGCCAGCCGCCGCTGACGTATTTTCTGACGCCGAGCCGATCGACGCTGCAGGAGGCAGCGGCCTACGTGGCCTGCTCCGTGTCGTGGGCCCGAGCGGCGAGCGAGGAAGCGACCGTCGCGTCGTTCTCGCGCGCACAGTTCTGCGACTTCGCCGCCGCGCTCGGCGACTTGTACGCGCTGGGTGCCAAGGCGTCTCGAGCAGGTGGGCTCAGCGCCGACGAGGCTGGGGTCGTGCGGGCTCGTGCCGCGGAACTTCGGAGCCACTACGGATCGGACGGCATCTTCGCGGAGATCTATCGGCTGCGCGCAGATCTGCTCGACCTTCTGCCGGAGGGCGTGCGTACGCAGGGAGAGCTGGTCGACGCGCAGGAGGATCGACTGCGCTACGCGATGCTGAGCCCCAAGCTGCAGCAATTGCCAGAGGAGGAACGGCGCCTGACCGCGCTGGCGCTCGCGCGCCCGGCGATTCTCCTTCCGCCCAAGCAGCCGCTCAAGGCGCCGGACAACTGGGCTGGCCTGCTGGTGCGCAACGAGGCGGCCATTCGGGCGACTGAAGCATCGACCGGGCTGGTCATCGGCAGTGACGGCACGCCGATCGGCAGTGGATTCATTGCTGGTCCAGGCCTGATGATCACCGCACGGTTCGTACTTGACGTCGCGCGTTCTGGCGGCCAGCCGAAGAGCCAATCGGCGCTGCGGCTGTGTCTTGGAGCGAGCCAGGAGTCCTGCGATTCGATGTTGACGATTGGTGACGTCGTCTATCGCAGCGACGAATCAGCCATCGCCGTGGCGAGGCTGTCCGGCCACGATCCCGTGTTGCATCCGGCTCTCGCCGTGTCCGGATCGCTTCCAGATGCGAACACGCTCACCGGGCGGTACGCGTTCGTGATCGGTTACCCGTTCGAGGATCAGCGACTGCCCAAGCGGTTCATCGATCTGCTGCTCGGGAAGGTCGCCGGGCACAAACGGATCATGCCGGGGCGCATTCTCGCCTTCGGCGAACCAGGCGCATCCCTCGGTGCTGGCCCCGCCGCGAAGGCGCAGCGGGTTTTCACCACCGACATCAGCACCAGCGGCGGCACCGGCGGCGGCCCGCTGGTCGATCTCACGACCGGCGCGGTCCTCGGCATGAGCTATGCCGGCATGTGGCAAGGCGAGCGCGGCAAATTCGCCTACGCCGAGGCTTTTCCAGACGCGGTGCTGCAGGTCATTGGCCGAACGTCGAGTGGTCAGTCCGACGCGCAAGGAAACGGCCGTTGACGACGAGGAGGGATAGAAGATCATCCCTTTGCACCGCCCCGAAGGCGCTCGTAAAGGGCCGAATGATTCAGCAGGATCTCCTTGAGTCCCCGCTGAACGTCGGGCGAGTTCAGCGCCTGCGTGCTCATCGCGTTGTGGGCGTCGAGCGCGCCCATGATGGCGTTGAGCAGCTCCGTGTTGAGGTCAGGCGATGTGGCGAACTGCTGCTTGGAGTTATTGGCAGCCTGTTGACGGAGCGTCTCGGACTCGAGCAGCTTTCCCATGAGGACGTCGTTCACATACACCAGCTTGTCCTGATCGGTGAGCTCGCCGTGAAAGAGGTCGTTGAGCTTCTCGATGATCTCAGACATGTAGGCGGTCTGGCGCTCGCGCACCAGTCCGCTTCCGCTTCCCTCGATGGGCGGGAGCAAGGCGGCATCGCCGCTGAGGATCATCGGTGTCTGCGGTCGCGCTTTGATCGCGTGGTGCGTGAGGACGACCTTCGACAGGTCGATGCCCGGGCGCTCGCGGCCGAGCTCCAGGAGCGGCAGGAGTCGCTTGAAGAAGATGGCGCGCTTCTCGACCGCGGTGTTGCCGTAGTCGAAGATCTGAGAGAGGAACGTGTAGAGCCGGATGAAGGTGCCGGCGTCGTTCTTGAACAGTACGAGCGCGTCGAGCTCGTCCTGCGCAGCTTTGATCGCCGCCTCATCCTGGCGAAGCGTCGCCGCCTCGAGGGCAGCTCGGTACGCGCCGTAACGCTTCAATAGCCGGTCCACCACCGGCTCGAGCGCCGAGACCAGATCGCCCTGCTTCGCGTTCGGGTCGAGCTCAACACGCACGACCCGGTCCACCTCGAAGTCGTCGTAGTGCCCGGCGGCGTCCAGCTTGCCTTTCAGATCGAACACCAGGTTCGGGTCCGTCGTCGACGCGAGTTGCGCCGTCTCGTAGTAGGTCGTGAACGCCTCGAGCACCTCCTGGCCGTCATTCGCGAAGTCGACGACGTAGGTGGTGTCTTTGCCCGGGTGGGCACGATTCAGGCGGGACAGCGTCTGCACGGCCTGGATGCCGGCAAGGCGCTTGTCCACGTACATGCCACAGAGGAACGGCTGGTCGAAGCCAGTCTGGAACTTGTTGGCGACGAGCAGGATCTGATACTGGTCGCCCTTGAACGCCTCGCGAATATCGCGCCCGCGCAGGTTGGGATTCAGCACCCCGCTGTGCTCGGTGAAACCGTCCGGACCGGACTCGGCGTCGCTGACTTCGCCCGAGAACGCCACCAGCGTGCCGATCTGATAGGCGCGATCCGTGATGTAGCGGTCGATCGCCAGCTTCCAGCGCACCGCCTCCACGCGGCTGGGCACGACCACCATCGCTTTGGCGCGGCCGGCGAGCAACGGCGCCACGTGCTGGCGGAAGTGCTCCACGACGATCTCGACCTTCTGCGCGATGTTGTACGGGTGAAGGCGGACCCAGCCCATGATCTTCTTCAGGGCGGTGCTGCGCTCGACGGTCCGCTCGTCGTAGTCGTGCCCCTCATGTGCGAGCCGGAACGCCAGCTTGTAGGTGGTGTAGTTCTGCAGGACGTCGAGGATGAACCCCTCCTCGATGGCCTGGCGCATCGAGTACACATGAAAGGGGCGCGGGACGTTGTCGGGCGCTGGCTTGCGCGACGGATCCGGTCGCGTGCCGAAGAGCTCCAGCGTCTTGTTCTTTGGCGTCGCCGTGAACGCGACGAAGGTGATGCCGGCATCGCTCGCTCGCGCTGCCATCTGCGCGGCCAGGATATCTTCCGCGCTGACCTCGCCACCGTCTTCCAGTTCCTTCTGCTCTTCTGCGGAGAGCACTGCCCTCAACGTGGCCGCCGCCTCGCCGGTCTGCGAGCTGTGCGCCTCGTCTGCAATGACGGCAAAGCGCTTGCCCTCGGTAGCGGCTAAGGCGCGCACGGCTTCGAGCGCGAAGGGAAATGTCTGGATGGTACAGACCACGATCTTCTTGTCGCCCGACAATGCCTCGGCCAACGCCGCGCTCTTGCTGCTCTCCTTGTTCGTGATCGTCGCCACCACGCCGGTCTGGCGCTGAAAGTCGAAGAGCGCCTCCTGCAGCTGGGCATCGATGACGTTGCGATCCGACACCACGAGCACCGAGTCGAACAGCTTGGCGTTCTGCGCGTCGTGCAGCTCGGCCAGAAAGTGCGCCGTCCACGCGATGGAGTTCGTCTTGCCCGAGCCAGCGGAGTGCTGCACCAGATACCTGCCGCCGGCACCGTCCTGGAGCACCGCGGCCTCGAGCTTCCGCGTGACGTCGAGCTGATGGAAGCGCGGGAAGGTGACCGACACGATCTGCTTCTTCTCGTCGCGCCTGGTGATCAGATAGCGGCCCAGGATCTCGAGCCAGCTATCGCGCGCCCATACCTGCTCCCACAGATACGCCGTCCGATGGCCGCTCAGGTTCCTGGGATTTCCCTTCGCACCGTGGTCGCCCCGGTTGAACGGCAGGAAGCTCGTGGCGGGGCCTTCGAGCCTCGTCGTCATGTGGACTTCGCTGTTGCTGACGGCGAAGTGCACCAGCGCACCGCTCGGGAACGACAGCAACGGCTCCGGCGCCTGCCCCTTCGGACGGGGATGCCGGTCGAACCGGTACTGGTCGATCGCATCGTCGATGCTCTGGGTGAAGTCGGTCTTCAGCTCCACGGTGGCGACCGGCACGCCGTTCACGAACAGCACCAGGTCGAGGCAGTTCTCGTTGTGCTGCGAGTAGCGCACCTGCCGCACCACGCGCAGACGATTGGCCTTATATCGGGCAAGGATATCGGGATTGATCGAGAAGGCCGGCTTGAACTCCGCGAGCTTCAGAGGCTGACGCACGCCGAGCAGCTCGAGGCCATGGCGCAGCACGTCCAGCGTCCCGCGTTGATCGACTTGCGCGCGTAACCGGTCGAGCAGGGTGTCGCCTGCTCGGGCACCGTGGTTTGCTGCCAGCGACTCCCACGCCTTCGGCTGCGCCGCCTGCACCCACGCCAGCACATCGTCAGGAAATAGCGCACGCGCCCGGTCGTACTTCGTCGCGTCGCCTGCGGCATACAGCCAGTCGTGCGTGGCCAGGTACTGACAGATCTCGTCCTCGAACGAGATTTCTTTGTGCAGGCTCACGCGCCCTGTCTCCCTTTTGCCGTACCCACTGCGGCGGCGACGATTGGCTTCGCCCATTCGGGCACCCGTGAGAGATCGCAGGTTGCCGTCATCGCCCCGTTCACCATGTGCAGTACGAGCAGCGGCGCCGGCGCCGGCGCCTTCCCGGAGGCTGGATCGGCGTCCACGCTGTTGTCAAAGAGTCGAAGCTCCGTCAGGTGCGGTAACAGGCGAATCAGATTGACACGGCTGCGCTCGTACCGTTCCCGAATCTTGCTCTCGGGTATGTCGTGTCCGCCTCTCGCGACACGGGCACGGACCCGCGCGACGTGCAGTTCGGGAGTCGCGAGACCGACGTACCACATGCGAACCTCGATGCCCTTGGCGAGCGCCTTCCGGAGCAACGAGGTCATGGTGTTTCCGCCAAGCGTGGTTTCGAAGGCAAACACGAGACGTCCCGCGATGGCCGCTTCGAGCAGCCGTTTCCCCTGGTGCCACGCGGCGCTGTTGGCGTCCCGGCCGGAGAGATGAGGATTCGCCGACTGGATGCGCCGGGCGGCCTCGTCTGGATTGAAGTAGTCGGCGCCCATGGCGCGGATCACCGCCCCGCCGATGCTGCTCTTGCCGGCGCCGTTGGTTCCGGCCAGGACGTAGATGCAGCCGGAACCCTTGGCCTTGGCCTTGGCCTTAGCCACGCCGCCGCCGGCGGGTGGCCGCCAGCCGGCCGAGTGTCTTCGGCGGTGCCGCGAACGCGGACTTCAACGCCTTGCGGGCGGCCGGCTTCTGCAGACGGGCGAGCAGGCCATCGAACTCGGCGCTCAGGGCATTCAGGTCCGGTGACCGCGTCCCGCCGAGGGTCTCGAACTCGGCGATCGAGAGCAGCACGGCCTTGGGCGCGTCGTGCTTGGTGATGATGACCGACGCACCGCCAATCGCGGCTTCGAGCAACGGTCCAAAGCGTGTCTTGGCTTCGGTCGCGGTCACCGTCAGCGGCGTACTTTTCGCCATACGTCCATTCTGGACATAGTAATCATAATAGTCAATTCGGCCATTGTGCTGTGCCAGCTCCCGCCGCCTCCGACGGAACAAGCCCGCGAACGTCAATTTGTCCAGTGACGGCGGCGGAGATCAGCGCCGTACGGCGCTCTTGAAGTAAGTCGATAGCCCGGTCCGTTTCGGCAATGAGGCTATCGATTTCGGCGACCACTTGATCCGTGTACGCCGATATCGCCCGTTGCTCTCCCATAGGAGGACAGGGTATCGAGAAGTTGCCAAGTTCCTCACATGTTATGGCACCCTTTGTGCTCCCTGCGGCATCACTATCTCTCCGGAGGTACGAGTACGCCATCTCGATTACGCGCTTCAGAAAGTACACGTCCATCATTCCGTCGATCGGCTTCAATACTGCCAAGTGTTGACTCACTGTGGCCTCAAATAACAGCGCGGACGCCATCCCACGCGTTCTTCCCTGGCCCGTAATTCCAACAACGATGGCTGGTGGCCGCACAATCGGGAGGTGGCATTCTTTTAGCGCTAGCGCCGTCACGAATTGTTCGGCAGAAGCAACTGGGTCATCGTTAACCACGCCGCTGTTGAGCCAGGGGAACGTGCCTGCGGTCCAGTAATCCGGGCGCTCGCGACTGGGCGTCGAGCCATTGCTGACCGACGCTCGATATTTGATCCGCGTAACTCGCCAGTGCTCAGGCACGTCGCCGAGCCATTCGATGTTGGAGGGATTCATCGGAGCGTCAGGATTCAGGCCTTTCGTGACGGCATGTGAGATGGCGGCCTGACGCTTCTCCTTGAGCAAGTCGATCAGACGCCGCTGCTCCCCGACCAGGGCGTCGATCTTCGCCGTCTCGAAACTCAGAAATCTCTCGATGGCGGTTTGCTCGCCAAGGGTAGGCAAAGGGATTGAGAGTTGCTTTAACGATTCGCGATTGATCTTTGGCATCGCGACACGTTGCGACTCGAGGACCGCGACTCCGGAGAACTGTTCGGATAACAGCCACCAGAACAAGAATGCGTTGGTGAGCCCGGAGTGCGCGCGCAACGGATACATATCCGCACTGCAGAGGCAATCCTCTGGTGCGATCGCAGCTTTCCTTAACGCAGGTCGAATCTTGCTGTAGACGACGTCTCCGCTCCGACACAGATACTTGCCACTCTCTGCCGCTTGATCGGCCGCCGACTCTAGGCCAAGCAGTCTTCCCGTTCCAGGCTCGATGTGGTTTGGGGCCAAGAGAGGCATCGCCGAGTACTTGAGATCTTCTGGATCCACTTGCCCTTCGGTTACCGCGACACATCTCTGAAGGCGTCTCACATCCCAGTGGCTCGGCACCTCTCTCAGCCAATCCTCACTGCGCATCGTGTACTCCAGGTACCGCGGGAAGCTCATTTCGACAGCTCCCCGATCATCGTCAGGATGCGGTCGGTCACGACCTTCAGGTCAGCGTCGATCTCGGCGAGGGGGCGTGGCGGTTTGAACACGTAGAAGTGACGGTTGAACGGAATCTCGTAGCCGACCTTCGTCTTCTCCCCGTCGATCCAGGCATCGGACGCGTGCGGCAGCACCTCGCGCTCGAAGTACGCCTTCACGTCCTCGGAAAGCGGCACGTTCTCTGTATCGCGCAGGTCGGCGTCCGGCACCAGCTTGCCCTTGGTCTTCCCTTTTGTGGCCACCACGACCTTACCTGCCTCGTCGCGCTGTGGCCGCTCGACGGTGATCGTGCGATAGCCGAAGTCCTCGTTCCTGAAGATACGGCCGATCGGGACACCATCTCGGGTCACCTCCTCGAAGCCGCCGAAGAGGCGGGTGATGTCGTCGATGTGCGCCGGGCTCAGCTCCTTGCGCTTGCTGCCCAGGCTCTTCCGCATCTTCTGCCAGAAGCTGCTGGCGTCGATGAGTTGCACCTTCCCCTTGCGCGCCGCCGGCTTGCGGTTGCTCACAATCCACACATAGGTGCTGATGCCGGTGTTGTAGAACATGTCGGTCGGCAGGCCGATGATCGCCTCGAGCAGATCGTTCTCCAGCACGTAGCGCCGGATCTCGCTCTCCCCCGACCCGGCGCCGCCGGTGAAAAGCGGCGAGCCGTTGAGGACGATGCCGAAGCGACTGCCGCCGTCGGTCGCGGGACGCATCTTCGAGAGGAGATGCAGCAGGAAGAGCAGTGAGCCGTCGCTGACGCGCGGCAGGCCGGGACCGAAGCGGCCGTTGAATCCCTGCTGCTCGGCCTCGCGCCGCACCTCGCGCTCGATCTTCTTCCACTCCACGCCGAACGGCGGGTTGGAGAGCATGTAGTCGAACCGCTTGCCGGGCAGGCCGTCGGCCGAGAGCGTGTTGCCAAAGACGATGTTGGCGATGTCCTGGCCCTTGATCAGCATGTCGGCCTTGCAGATGGCGTACGACTCCGCGTTCAGCTCCTGGCCGTACATGACCAGCCGCGCCTGCGGGTTGAGCGCGCCCAGGTGCTCGCCGGCCACGCTCAGCATCCCGCCGGTTCCCGCGGTGGGGTCGTAGAGGGAGCGCACGATGCCTGGCTTCACCAGCGCCTCATCGTCTTCGATGAACAGCAGGTTCACCATCAACCTGATGACTTCGCGCGGTGTGAAATGTTCGCCCGCCGTTTCGTTCGAGAGCTCAGCGAAGCGGCGGATCAGCTCTTCGAACACCGCCCCCATCTGCGCGTTCGACACCACGTCCGGGTGCAGATCGATGGTGGCGAACTTCTCCGTCACCAGGTACAGCAGGCCGTCCTTCTGCAGGCGGTCGATCTGGATGTGGAAGTCGAAGTGCTCGAAGATGTCGCGCACGACCGGCGAGAACCCCTGCATGTAGGCGCGCAGGTTCTCGCCGATGTTCATCTGATCGCCCATCAACGTCTTCATGTCGAGGGGCGACGTGTTGACGAAGTTCTGCTTCGACGTCTTGAGCAGGAACGGCTCGGGGTTCAGCCCCGCCTTCTCTCGCTTTGCCTTCTCCTTGAGGACGGCCGCCTTCGTCGGCTCGAGCACACAGTCCAGCCGACGTAGGACCGTAAAGGGGAGGATGACCTTGCCGTAGTCGGACTGCCTGTAGTTGCCGCGGAGGAGATCGGCGACGGACCAGATGAAGGACGAGAGATTCGGATCGGCCATGGGTTCGAGATGGAGCCTCGGCGGGAGTATATCCGGGGGTCCGCCTACGGGCCTTACGCGCTATCTTGGTGCAAGAGCACGCACCTGGTCGGATTGAGCCGACGCATTCTCCGCGAACCGGCACAAGGAGTTCACCAGGCGTATTTGATCGACCTTACGACACGGCACGTCCAGAAGCCGCGGACTGCACACCAGGACAGCGAGCGCCTTGGCCCTTGAGATCGCAACGTTGAACCGATTGCGGCTGAAGAGAAACTCCAGTCCCCGCGGCACGTCCTCGCCGCTCGACGAGGCCATCGAGAAGACGACGACCGGCGCCTCGCGGCCCTGGAACTTGTCCACGGTCCCGACTTCGATGCCTGCGGGCAATGCCTCGCGAAGGCAGCGCACCTGCATGTTGTAGGGCGCGACCACGAGGATGTCTCGGACCGTGAGCTTCCTGACTTGTCCATCCACATCCGTGAACGTGCCGCCGGCGAGCAGACCACGCACCGCCACGGCAACGGCGTTCGCCTCTTCGACTGATGCCTGCGCGTTGCCGGCGTGCTCGACGGGCAGGAACCGCAGGCCGGCTCCGTCGAGACCCGGCGATGTAATGCGCTGACGGTCGCGACCCTCGGCGCTTCGGAGGCGGGCCTCATACGAGAGCTGGGAGATGAACGCACAGACATCCGGATGCATGCGCCACGTCCGGTCCAGGAACACGCCGCGATCCTCGGGCACGGTGGCTCGCCCGGCCAGCAGATGCTCGAGCACGGAGCGGCCGGACTCGCCAGGGTGAATGCCTTGACGCACCTGCGGGAGCTGCTGCGGATCGCCGAGCAGCACGAGGTTCCGCGCGGCGGTGCCCATGGCGACGGTATCGGCTAGAGACACCTGACCGGCTTCGTCGATGAACAGGCAATCGAGCCGGCCGTCCATCGCCTCGCGCGAGAACTGCCAGGCGGTTCCTCCGATGAGCGACGCATCGGAGGCGTCGCACTCCTTGGCCTCGAACACATTCACGATCTGCGTCCCCTCGAATCCATCGTCCTCGTCCGAACACCTCTTGATGCCCGTGAAGACGAGGTGCTCGTCCCGCGCGACGGACTCCACGCCGGCCAGCAGGTTGTTGATGGCCTTGTGACTGTTCGCTGCCACGCCCACCCGCTTGCCGGCAGCGATGAGCGAGACGATGAGCCTGGCGCCGGTCCAGGTCTTGCCCGATCCCGGAGGGCCCTGGATGAACAGGTAGCTGTTGTCGAGTGACGCGACGAGAGACTGCTGTTCCGCGAGGTCGAGTGTCTGCAGCGACGAGCCAGGTGCGCGGCCGATCACGCGCGGCGGCGCGGCGCGGAGGATGTCGAGGATCGCGGAGTAGTGTCCATCGGCGACGCGACCGATCGCTTGGCGCTGCGCTTTGTCGTCAATCGGCTTGCCGCACACGAGGGCCGACGGAAGCGGCTCCTCGCTTCGCTTGAAGCCGCGCTTCAACCCGAGGCGACGTGCGGCCGAATCGAGCCACGCGATCGTGCCGACGGCTTCCCGAAGGAACGGATCCTCCACCTGCGCCTTCGGATCCGGGCCCAGCTTGAACTCCTGATCGGGGAACTCGAGCGTGTAGACGAGCGACTGCTTCACCTTCTCAGGTTTCACACCCTCGACTGGCCGGAGGTAGGCGATGGCCTCGGTGTCGTCGATCAGATCGTCCAGCGACTTCTTCTGGCGATCGAAATACGCCCACCACTCTGGCTTCGCCTCGCGGCGATGGTAGTTGAGGAGTTCGGCGAGCAGGAGCGCATCCGGAGTGCCGAGCGCCTGAAGCCGCTCTCGACGAAGAGCGGTCAACGCGTCTTCTTCCGCACGCTTCTCCGTCTCTTCGTACGGCTTGGTGGTCTTCCATGGAACGGCAACACCCGATGTCCGCTCGGCCTCGGCCTTCTGCGCGATCAACCAGTCGCGGAGCTTCAAGGTGGAGAGGCAGTCCTCCTCGTTGTAGTCGGTAATCGCCTGCAGGATGGCAGCGTCCCCCGTCCGCCGCCACCGCTCGAACTCCAGGATGGAGTCGCCGCCTTTGGTGACGGCACCCTGCCCGGCTCCCTCCATGAAGAACGTCCTCACCTTCTTGATCGAATAGCTCGGGTGCGAGATGCGAATCGACTGCCGCACGACCTGATACAGGTCCACGAACACTTCGCGCCGCAGCAGGTCGTCCAGTTCGTCCTCCCGCGTCGCGTGCTCGGCCATGAGCCGCTTGAGCGCTGAGGTCTCGTACGCGGCGTAGTGATAGACGTGAAGGTCCGGCCACTGCGCGAGCCGCGTACACAGGAAGTCGATGAACTGCTCGAACGCGACCTTCTCCTGATCGCGATCCAACGCCTGGCACGCGCGAAACTCCGGGCGAGCACCATCGATGGTCATGAAGCCGAACAGGTATTCGAGTCCCCGCTCGGGCGCGAAGTACGGGTCGCCTTCCATGTCGAAGAACACATCCCCAGACGAGGACTCCGGAAGCAGCCGGAACCCGGTGCGTTCGTCAACGGGGAGCAAGTCGCATCGATGTACACCGGTGTTGCGATGCCCGGTCTGCAACGCCGCCTGATGGCGGAGCTTCTCGAGCGTGGACGCGCCGATGCCGATCCGCTTCGTCGTGTCGATCGTTGAGAGCTCCTCGGACGTGCGAATGCCGGCCTCGTTCAGGCGCTGCACCTGATCGCGCCGGATGCCAGCGACTCCGCTGAGATGATCGTCCTCGGCCCATCGGTGCTCGCAATCGGCCTCGTGCTCACACATACGGCAGTGCGCGACGGGATACGGATAGCTCTCGCGGTCGGCGCTCGCGGCCTCGACGAAGCGCCGGCGGACGGAGCGGTAGTAGGCGTCGAAGTCCCGATACAGCAGGCGATCGTGCTCCCCGGTGCCGAGCACGACGACCATCCCTTCAGGAACCACGGTTTGGATTCGTTCCAGTTGCTCGGTGTAGAAGACCAGTTGCAACACGAAGTACGGTTTGGTGTGCCGCGCGAGCTTGGTGTCCCAGGCCTCGTAGCTCCAATCGCCCAGCATCGATGGCCGCTCGACGCGCACCAGGAAATCGCTGACGCCGTGCCACTGATCGTCCGCAAACACGGCCTGGTAGATCACGTCAGCGCCGGCGCGCATGGCTCTGGCGGTGCATTCGGCGTCCGCTGCCCAATCGCGGTCCCGGCCGGCCGATTCAATGGTGACGATGGTCTTGCCATCTGCGCGAAAGCGATTGAGCCACGCGAGCTCGTGCTCGGCGCCCTTTTCAGCGAGCAGATCCGCGTGTGCATCTCGCGGAGCCCGAGGGGCATGCGGGTCCCGCTGCCGCTCGAGCTGAATCAGGTGCTCGCACTCGAGGAAGTGATTCAGGTCGCTTGGTGAGAAGACGAGGCGGTCGTTGATTCGCTGCATTGCTTCCTAGACCCGCCAGCCGGGTCCAAGGATACAGGACCAACCCGGATCGCGCGTGACGCTTCCTGATCGTGTGCTGTCCTTCTGGGGCACCTCGCTTGCACCGCTCTCGACGGAGCGTTACGAGGATGGCGACAAAACCGGCTCGGGCCGACGGGATTGCAGACGCCATTCAGTCACTCCGTGGTCAGAAGGTCCTCCTTGATGCCACCCTGGCCGCGCTCTACGGAGTGCAGACCAAGGCATTGAATCAAGCGGTTCGGCGAAATCGCGCACGCTTCCCGTCAGACTTCATGTTTCAGCTCACCGTCACCGAGGCCACCAACTTGAGGTCACAATCTGTGACCTCAACTCATCGCCGCCACGGCGGTCGGCGGCACCGTCCGTACGCGTTCACGGAGCAAGGCGTGGCTATGCTCTCGACCGTGCTCAAAAGCCCGCGCGCGATTGCGGTGAACATCGAGATCATGCGTGCCTTCGTGCATCTTCGAGCGATGCTCGTGGCTCACTCTGAGTTGTCGGCAAGGATCGATGCGCTCGAACGGCAATACGATTCCCAGTTCAGGTCGGTGTTCCAAGCGATTCGTCAACTGATGGAGCCTGCCGCAACTCCGCAACGGCGGATCGGCTTTCGCAGACACGAGTAATGAATTCCGGTTGGTGGGGTCAGCTGGCGGTCTTGCTCGCCCGCTCGGCACCGAAGCGCGTGTGGCACTCTCGGCCGGCCGCTTCCACCGGCGCAGACGGCTGCACCGCCGCCGCCAGCGCCGCGATCTGAGAGGCGGGCTGCTGAACAGGAAGCCCGACACGCGGCAGATCGAAGCGGAACAACGTGGGAAGCCGAAGCTGTAGTCGGTAGCCGGTAGCCGGTAGTCAAGAGCCAAGAGCTTTCCTGGACTTCGGCTACCAGCTACCGGCTACCAGCCAGCCACTTGGACGAAGGCATGAGTCTTCGGGTTGGCAAGGAGTTGAAACAGGGACGGTGCACAAAAAGGGGGACGAGGCACTGTGCCCCGACCCCTCGCGCACTGACGGTGTGGAACTAGCGTCGCTGCGTGGCCTCGTGTATCGAGGCGGCACCGCCGCCGATCGCCGCGCCAATCAGTGCGCCCTTCTTGCCGCCGACAATCCCGCCCACGCCGGCTCCGCCTGCGGCAGACCCACCGATGATCATCGCGGTCTTGCCCCACGAGTGCGACCGAAGTCTCCAAGCATTACCAGGAGTAAGCGGTTGTCTCAGGATTTAGCCCAGTTGCCCTTGTCCCCTCCTGGGCTCATCTTTCGGAGGTAGGCGGGCCTGCCGCCTTCGCCGCCCTGCGGCTACGGCGGGCCAAGGAAGACCCGCCTCTACAACGTGGCTACAACGTAGCAATCAGTCAGGCGTTGGTCGTTCGACGCGATCGTTGACAAGCCCTACCTTTCGAGTGCCACGGTCTCGTGTGAGCGTGCTACTCCCTGGATTCGTTCAATGGCAGTGGCCGCCCCCAGTCGGAGGTCTTCCCGCGCGTCAGGTGCCGCCTTGAGGGTCTTCAATTCGGCCAGCGCGGCGTCGAACGAGCCGCGGCTATCGTGAGTCGCTGCCACCGATCCGATCGATGTCAGCGCCTCGAGCGCCCCTGTATCACGAGATTCCGTCGCAGACTTCCCGAGGTCCGACACAGCCTGTTGAAGAACCGAGTCGGCGTACTTCATGTCAGACGAGGGAGCCTTTGGTGAAGCCTGCAAGATGGCGATTGACGCATTCTTGATCTCTGCCACTTCGGAAGCGGACAAGGGACCACTCGACGATCCCCCGGCAGTCGTGAGTCGCTCGACGTTCTCGGCAATCGTCTTGCTCGCAACCTGAGAGGTGACTCTGTCGGAGAAAGTGCTGCCATTCGAGAGAATGGACGGGAACGCCAGTCCGCAGGTTACGGCAAAAAAGAAGCCCCGAACCAACTGGGTCGAATCGAGTTGCGTCAGCAGATACACGCCGATTCCGGCCGCAGCTCCCCCCTTCAATCCTGGAATGATCAGCAGCGACGCGAGCTTGGAAAGGGTCAACGGGTACGAAATTGGATCGGCCCACGCGTCCAGTACAGAAATGAGCCCGCCGATCACTCCCCCAAGCACAATGAGCGCGACTTCCGAGCTCTTGCCCACACCACACCTCTCGGTTCTGAGGGTCTCTCAAGGGCACCTCAGTGGAATCTCACCTGAGCTAAACGACGAAGGAGCGGGATCCGAACAGAAGGGCCCTTCGTCGATTCGAGCTTCATGCCCCCGTCGCTCGCCCGGGCCTGCCTCAAAGGCCCCACGACACACCTCGTCCGCAATATACTGAACCCCTTTTCTGAGGGAGAAACCGTTGAATACGAATTCATGGGTGACCCGCGCGCGGGCCGCGTGGTGGTGTGCCGCAGTCGTTGTGTTTGTCGCGCTGGCTGCCAGCCATTCTGAGATGGCGCAACAGGCACCCGCGCAGCCGGCGCCCGGAAGACAGGGCGGTGCTGGTGCTGCGCCTCCCGCACAAGGTCAGGGCCGCGGCCGTGGACCGGCTCCGGTGGACACGCTGGGCGCGGGGCCGTGGGATCTCACCGCGGGCCGCGGCGCACGCATCCACGTCTCGGTGGTCACCAAAGGGCTCGATCATCCGTGGGGCATCGCCTTCCTTCCCGACCCCTCGACTCCGCTCGGGGCAGGTAACTTGAACGCGCTCGTGACCGAGCGGCCGGGGCGCCTGCGACAGATCAAGAACGGCGTCCTCGATCCCACGCCGATCGGGCCGATGCCGGAGATGCTGGCCACTGGCCTTGGCGGTCTTCTCGACGTCTCGCTCCACCCGCGCTTTGCGACGAACCGGTTCATCTACCTCACCTACTCGAAGCCGGGCCCGGGTGCAGGCAACGCGACGACGGCGGTGATGCGCGCGAAGTGGGATGGCGGCTCGACACTCACCGAGGTGAAGGACATCCTCGTCGCCGATGCGTATCACGGTGGACCGGGATCGCCGCAAGGTCTCGGTCCGGCCAGCGGCAGCTACGGCTCGCGCCTCGCGTGGGACCGAGCCGGATTCCTCTACGTCTCGCTCGGCGATCGCAACTATCCGCCCGCGTCACAGAACCCGGCGTCGCACATCGGGAAGATTCTGCGCGTCCGCGATGACGGCAGCGTGCCGGCGGACAACCCGTTCGTCAGCAGGCCCGGATACAAGCCGGAGATCTACTCACTCGGTCATCGCAATCCGCTCGGCCTCTACATTCATCCGACGACCGGCGACCTCTGGTCCACGGAAGAGGGTCCGCAGGGCGGCGACGAGCTGAACAAGATCGAGGCGGGCAAGAACTACGGATGGCCGCGCGTCTCGCTCGGCCGCAACTACGACGGCTCGCGGGTGGGCGAAGGCTTCAGCGCGTCCGGGCTCGAGGAGCCGGTGGTCTATTGGGTGCCGGCGATTGCGATCTCGGGCTTGTCATTCTATGACGGCGACAAGTTCCCGGCGTGGAAGGGCCACGCGTTTGTCGGTGGCATGCGCAACAACACGGGCCAGCACATTCAGCGCGTGCAGTTCAACGCCAAGGGCGAGCCGACGGGCCGCGAGATCTTCCTCGGCGAGCTGAAGCAGCGCATCCGCGAAGTGAAGCCGGGGCCCGACGGCTTCCTCTACGCGATCACCGACGAGACGTTCGGTGCGGTGATCAAGATCGAGCCGGGACAGTAATCGACAATCGTGATTTCCCGATTTTGGATTAGTGATTCGTTGTTGATTGGAGATTGTTGATTGTCGTAGTGTCCGCCTTCCTTGGCCCGCTGTAGCCGCAGGCGGCGAAGGCGGCAGGCGGACCTCAAGTGACGCGCGCGTAGAGGACGTCCCACTCGTAGTGGCGCTGATGGGAGGCTCCCCTGCTACCTGGAAACGACTCCTCCAGGACCACGCACGCGGCAATCTCCGAGACGAAAAGCAGTTTCCAACCGAGGAGGCCTTTCCCCCGTGTGGTGCTCGATCCGCGCAGCTGATACACGAAGAGCCTCGTGGCGCCCTTCATGACCCCGTAATCGTGTGGCTCGGCCACACGGAGCGCTCCCTTGTAGGTGAACTGGAGCAGCCGCTTGTTGGCGATCGCGAACCTCAGCTTCTCGTCGACGTCCTTCATGTCCGCTTCTCGAGGCTACATCAGCTTGCAGGCGGGTCTGAAGACCCGCCTCTACGAAGCCCGCGCGCGGTCGCTCAGGCAGTAGAACATTGGCGATTCTGTGATCTTTTTGATTCGTGATTCGTTGTTGATTGCAGATTGTCGATTGCCGAATCGACAATCGGAATTCGTCAATCAACAACGATTCACGAATCGATAATCAGAACAATCGCTAGTCCTCAGGCAAACGGATTCTCATCCGCACTCGGCCCGTAGATCGAAGGGATCGCCACGCCAAGCTCGCGCAGGTAGACGGTCAACTGACCGCGGTGGTGATACCAGTGATTGAGCATCACTGACCGCAGCATCCCGATCCGCGGCACGGCGAGCAGCTCGCGATCGCCGGCCATCAGCCGCCACGTCGCCATCAGCGCGGCATCGTCCAGGCCGCCGAGCACCTGCTTCGCCTTCGCGATGCTCTGATCCAGCGCCGGGACGAGCTCCGCGGCGCTTTTCGGACTGGGGTCGACAAACTGGGGGGCCTGCACTGGAGACGGCGAAGCCACGAGCTCAGCGACGGCGCCAGGCACAGTCGCAATATGCAGCGCGAGCTCCCCGAGCGTCCTCGACTTCGCGTGAGGCCGCCACGTGAGCTGATCCTGAGGGACGCGCTCGAGCACTCGCCGCGTCGTCTGGGATTCCTGTTCGAGCTCCTGCAACATACCGTCGATGAGTGCCATCGGTGCGCCTCCCGTTCTTGAAGTGTGAATCGTTACGCCTTCTCGACCCGCCGCCGAAGGCGATCGAACAGCAGCGACCAGCCCTGCCCCAGCGCCTCGCGATAGCCGTCTGGCGGAAACAGGCCGAGTGCCGTGTGCCGGAGCGTGATCAACGTGCCGCCGTCCACTTCCTTGAGCCGGTACTGCACGTTCGACGCGACGGCGAACGACATCATCAGTGGCCCCGTGATCTCGAGCAGTGTCGGCCGCTTGATCGCCTGCACGTGACCCCACAGGTGCCCGTTGTTGTCGCCAAGATTTCGGAACCAGCGGCCGCCGGGCCACGGCTCGAGCGTCATCGGCATGGGCACGCCGTTGTGCCCCTGGTTCGAGGGCCCCATCTCTTCGAGCAGCGCCGCGAAGGTAATGGCGAGCGCCGCGCGAACGCGGATCTCCTCGGTGATGTCGATCGAGAGACTTTCAATAGCTGGAGCAACTGCAGTCATGATGGCTTCCTCCTGGTCTTGTCGTTGTCACTGCGCTTGGATTGCTCTTCGGCGCGTTCCTTGATTCTTCCGAGCTGGCTGCGCCAGTAGCGTTCGAATCGGCTGGTCCACTCATGGAGCGGCCTGATGGCCTCTGCGTTGGTGCGATAGAACAGCTGGCGGCCGTCCCGCCGTACCTCTACGAGGCCGACGTGAAGCAGCACGCGGAGATGCTTGGAGACCGACGGCTGTGGGAGGCCCAGTGCCGCGACGAGGTCGTTGACGGGACGCTCGCGGGGCGCGAGGTAGTCGAGGATGTCTCGACGACGCGGTTCAGCGATGGCGTTGAAGGTGTCGGACGTCGTGGCGGCCCGAGGCATGAAGCCATCATATTCCCATTACGGAATATGTCAAGCGCGAGTCTCTCTGATTCGTAGAAGGCGGGTCTTAAGACCCGCCTACGGCATTGATGCCTATTCCTGACGGAGGGCTCGCGCAGGATCGAGGCGTGTGGCACGAAGGCCAGGCACGCAACACGCCGCGAGGCCGACGAGTGCGAAGAGGACGATGGCGGCAGCGGCGGCGGGATGCGTGATGGTGACGCCAAAGAGCTGAGCCGACACCACACGTTGGAGCGCGAACGACGCAAGGCCGCCGAGCAGCACGCCTGCGATGATCAGGCGCGCGCCGCCGCCGACAATCCCCGCGAGAACCTCGCGCGGCTGCGCGCCGAGCGCCAGACGGATTCCGATCTCGCGCGTCCGCTGCGTGACGACGTAGGACATCACGCCGTAGATCCCGAGGGCACACAGCCACAGCGCGATTCCCGCGAAGACGCTCATCACCCACATGAGGAATCGGGATCGTGAGGTCTGGCTGCGGACCATCTCGTCCATCGGCGAGACGCCGTAGATAGCGACCGAGGCGTCGGCCGATCGGATGGCGGCTCGCACCGGCGCAATCAGCGCCGACGGCGGCACGCTGGTGCGAATCGCGAGCGCGATCTGGTTGTTGCGATCCAGAAACGGAATGTAGATATCCGGATCGGCCGTGGGGTTGTCCGGCACACCTCGATACTTCACTTCGCTGGCGACTCCCACAATCGACAGCCACGGCACGTCCGAATCGATCGTGCCGAACTTCACGCGCTTCCCGATCGGATCCTGACCGGGCCAGAACCGGTCGACGACTCTCTTGCTGACCACAACCGCCGGTAACGAGGGCGTCAATTCACTGTCGAGGAACGTTCGTCCAGCCACGAGTGGGATCCGCAGCGCGTCAAAGAACTCCGGCGACACGCGATGGACGTAGGCACGGGGCCGATTCTCGGCGGTGAAGACGCCCTGGCCTTCGGCCACATAGAAATCGGCACCGGCGTTGCCGTCGAGCGGGATGTCGCTGCCCAGGCCTGCGGCGACGACGCCAGGCACCGCGCGAATACGATCGAGCAGGGCGCGACCTTCGATCACCGGCCGTGGAGGCGTCTGTCCCGCCACCACGGCCGGCGCGGGAGCCGCTGACACGGACGCCCGCGGAACGCTGACGTGCACGGTCAGGAGCGATTCGGGATCGAACCCGGGATCGACCACGGACAGATTGCGTACGGACTGGATCATCAGGCTCGCGCCGACGAGCAGCACGATGGCCAGCGACACTTCCGCGATCACCAGCGCATTGCGCAGGCGCTGCGAGCGAGGTCCGTCACTGCCCCGTGACGATTCTCTCAGCCGCGCGCTGAGATCGGCGACCCGAGTCTGCCACCAGGGCGCGAGGCCAACGCCGATACCGCAGACCAGCGAGACCGCGATCGTGAACACGGCGACGCGCGCATCGAGTCCAGGCGTGAGGAACGTCACGGGACTCTGCGTCATCAGCAGCCCGATCGTCGCTTCAGCCAGCACGAGACCACCGGCGGCGCCGAGCAGCGTCAGCACACAGCTTTCAGTCACGAGCTGCTGCAGGAGCCGGCCCCGGCCAGCGCCTATCGCGACGCGCAAGGCGATCTCACGTCGCCGCACCTCGGATCGTGCGATGAGCAGGTTCGCCACGTTGGCGCAGGCGATGAGGAGCACGAACGCGATGGCCGCCATCAACAGTCGCAGGCCTTGACGCAACCTTCCAAAGAGCTCCGTCGCGAGCGGGCTCACTTCCACTCCACGCTTCTCGTTCGTCTTCGGATACGTGCGCGCGAGTCTCGCCGAAATCGTGTCCAGCTCGCTCTGCGCGGCAGCCACGGTCGCGCCTGGCTTCAGACGCCCCAGCACACTGAACCCTCTGAGGCCGCGGTCGGCCATCCTCGGCTGCGGCGCGTAAATCGCGAATGGGATCCACAACTGGGCGGTGTCGGTCACACCGGTGAATCCAGGAGCCATCACGCCGACGACGGTGAATGGCTGGCCGTTCAGAGTCAGCGCACGGCCGAGGATCTGCGGGTCGGCACCAAACCGGCGTCTCCACAGACCATCACTGAGCACGACGACCGCCGCGGCCGCTGGCTTCGAGACCTGGTCCTCGTCGGCGCGGAATGTCCGGCCCAATGCGGGACTCACTCCGAGGATCGAGAAATACGGCGCGGAAACGAACTCGGTATTGATGCGGTCGGGTTCGTCAGTCCCGGCCAGGGTCATCAACTGCGAATCGTACGCGGCGAGATCGACGAGCGTCGTTGCCTGTGCGCGCCAGTCGAGGAAATCCGGATACGACGCGCCCCGCCGCTCGACGGCTCCGCGCTCGACATTCCCGAACAGCCCGACCAGCCGTTCAGGATCTGTGTACGGGAGCGCCTGCGCCCGGGTGGCATCGATCACGCTGAAGATCGCGGTGTTCCCGCCGATGCCGATGGCCAGCGCGAGGAGCGCCACGATGGCAAACCCGGGCGATCGTCGAAGGCTTCGGACGGCATGCCGTACGTCCGTCCGGACATGGTCGAACGACAGGAGCGCCCACATACGCGTGGCCCGGTGTCAAACCGCATGCCGACCGGACCCGCCAAAACCCGAATGAAATCAGCTCCCCGGCGCGTTCGATCGGATGAGCCCGTCCGGCCGTGGGACGGGGCTGTTCGAGGCCGCACATCGCGAGCGTCCGAGGCAAAGGCGGGTCTAAAGACCCGCCACTACAGTGGACAGTCGTAGAGGCGGGTCTTTAGACCCGCCTAAGACCCGCCCACGGCGTAGGGATCAACGAGTGAAGCGACCGGGCTTTGCTAACCTCCCGCTGCACGGCGGCCGCACGGTGTTCGATGACCGAGCCGACAAGGGTTACGCGAAGCGGAGCAAAGGTCAGCTCGATTTGTTTGGCGACTAGGTCACGCCGTACGTGGGTGTCCAGTCGAACACGCCACATGCGATCCGGTTGGACACGTCCTGTGCAGCTTGGGAGTTGGTTCGGGTAGCGAGTTGGGAGTTGGGAGTTGCCCTTGGGAGTTGGCTCTCGTATCGAGTTGGGAGTTGGGAGTTCGGAGTTGTCAGTCCGGAGTCGGAACTGTCGGGTGGGTTTCCAGCACGTCAGGGCCCGGGATGATGTGGCCGATCGATGGAGCCGGTGCCGTTCGGATCACCAGGAGCAGCACAACCCCAAGGATCGCGCGCGTTCCACCGAGCGCTAGAAGAAGAGAGAGCACGATCACCACAGCGAGAAGGGTCAGCTCCATGACCCACCCCAGTGCAAGGCCCTCGCCACGCTTGAACGGCGCTCAGCCGCTCTGTGCTCGAGCTCGCATCACGCATTTTGCGTTTCTTGCTCGCCGCACGTGGCACTTTTACATTTCCACGGCACGACGGGAACCCTTCCTTCGATTCTCCTAGCGTTCTTACCGGATCGTGAGCTGGTACCGCGCTTGCTGATTCACGGGCATCCTCGCTCGCGACCCGTCCTGCGGACGCGACATCATTTCCCGCCCCACATCGACGGGAGGCGCACGTCGCCTCCCGACTCGTCCTTCTCCTTCTAGTCCGGCGTCGGGTGCTGGATGCTCTCGATCACCAGAACCTCGACCGGTCCTTTTGTCGATTCGAGCTTGAGCCCGAGCTGTTCCTGGATCGCGGTGAATAGATTCGGCGCGTCGGGATCGACCGGTGGCGCTACCGCGCCCGGAGGGAGAGGTCCATTGAGCGGCTCGGCTGCGAACGTCAACTCGAAGTCCCAGTTGCCGCTGAGGCCCGTGCGATCGATGACCATGCGTCCGACTCGATTGGAAATGCCACTCGCGAAGAGCGACAGTGGGAAACTCCCGAAGCGGATTCTGCCGGGTCCCTGTTGCATCCCGCACACAACAGGCGACGTACCTGGAGTCGGAGGCGGGCCGCCGCGCCTGGCGGCAAGCGCCGCCGGTGAGCAATCCTCTGACGCCGGCTTGAGCGCGGGGCCCGGCTTCCCACCCGCCTTCGCCATCGTGAGGGCGTAGATGTCGAGCTGTCGAGTCTCGCGACGAATTACGAGCTTGAAGCGATCGGCCAGGAGCGACCGCATCGCGAGCATCATGTGGTCGGCGCCCGATCCGGGAACGATCGGCGGAGGATCCCCTTCCATCTTGGCCACGATGTCGTAGCGTTCGTTGGCCACCCAGTCCGGCCCTCCAACCAGCTGAAAGTTCTGCAACTGGTAGGCGAAGGTGATCAGCATTCTGATCGGCGCATTGATCGTATTGAACCGTCCGCCCGGCTGCCGCCGGATGCCCTGGCCTTGCGCGTCGGGGTTGGCCGGCCTTATCGAGGCCGCTTCAAAGTAGAGCGGAATGTTGGGGTCGGGCGCCGGGACGGTTCCGGCCGGTGCCGTGAACGATTGCGCCAGCGGCCGCGGTGCGGTCAGGACGGCGAAGGCGATCGCCATTGCCACGCCAGCCAGGATCATCAGGTTTCGCATGGTTGCTCCACTACTCCTTGCTCTTGGACACCGAAAGCGTTCCATTGGTTGGCGAGGCGGCGGGAAGGGGTAGGGCGGGGCCGCCTGAAGGCGGCCCCTACGAGGACGCGACGCGCTCGTTTGCGCTCAAGCGCTAGTCGATCTTGATCTTCTTTCGGAACTGCTGGTTCTCGTTGCAGATGAACTCGATCGGCTCCTCGTCAGGCAGATACCGCTGATCGATGCGAACGGTCCACGGCTTCGTGTACGCCTTCGGGTCCTCGAGGGTGGTGTCAATCTGCAAGTGGCCGAACGCCGGACGCCGGAAGCGCTCGGTGAATGTCGCCTGCTGGCTGTACGGGCTGCCGTTGACGTCGAGCCACCCGTCGTACGGGCCGTCCTCCGCGCCGCGCAGGTTGTTGGTCTCGACGACGAGCGTGTCGCCTTCCCAGCGGCCGACGGAGTAGCCATACCACCAGGGTTGCGGCTCGCCCATTTTGGGGAGCGGGCGGCCGTCCAGATAAATGTGGCGCAGCCCGTAATTCGCCTCGTACTCGATCAGGATCAACTGCGGCGTCTGGATGATCTTGCGCGGCTGCGGCTGCTGGTGAAACTGCAGGAATCCCATCGGCATGCACATGGCGTCGGGATTGTCCTTGGCCTTGTCGATGTCGAACCGCTGCTTGCGGATGGCTTTGGACCACTCGGTGTATGGCAGGCCGCCGGGGATGTTGCCGCCGGCCTCGAAGAACGTGGCAACCGGCGGTCCGTTGGGATCGAACGGGAAGCGATCGGTCGGCGGCTCGAGCTGCACGCCGCCTCTCCCTCCAGCAAACGCGGCGTTCGTGTCGCCTGGCGCGGGTGCCCCGGCGGCGGCGCCTGCTCCCGCCGGCGCGGCGGCTGCGGCAGGAGCAGCGGCTCCGGCCGCGGCCTGTCCGCCTTGACCCTGCCGGCCGCGTCCGCCGCGACCTTCGTTCGGAGGGCCGCTGTTGGCGCGCATCCAGACGCCGGAAAAGTCGGGCTTGCCGTCTGCCGTGCGCGGCATCGGCGCGGTCATCAGCACCCTGCCCTGCGCGTCGCGGGGGACGCCCGCCACTGGAAATTTCGGCCACTGCGCCGCCATCGACACTGAACAGGCCATCACGACCGCGATGACGCCGGAAACCACGCTCTTCATTCTCAACCTCTCACCTCGTCACAAGGCCTCGCCACGTCTTGGGGGCGTCCCAGCACGCAGAATCGCTTGGCTAATGCTAATACGACAACGTTGACGAATGTTTTTCGGGCTGGCATTTTCCTGAAGAATCCACCGCAGCCGTGGCACAGAGCGGCTCGCATCGAGGGCCGGCTTCGGCAGCAAGGGGTCGCCAAGAAGGGGTGTGGATGTTGTGGCGCCGCAGAGGAAGCGGAGGGCGCAGGGAAGAGCGTTAACGCAGAGACCGCAGAGAAACGCAGAGATACGCGGAGGCTGCAAGACCCGCCACGTGTGGCCCGCGCTTCGCGCGGCATGGATCGAGGAAAAGCGGATCGCAAGCGCCCGATGAAACGTGCAGGCGTTTGCGATCAGCCTTTCCTCGATCCAGGTAGCCGGCCGCAGGCAGCCGCAGGCCGGCAGCCACACGTGGCCTTCTCTGCGATTCTCTGCACCTCGGCGCGCTCTGCGTTTGGCTTGTCTTCGCGGCCTCAGCCCCCTCAGCGCGCGAGGGACAGCCGGAACGCGGCCATCTCCTCGCCGTTGCGAACCACCAGGGTGTCGCCGACGAGCACGGGGTGGTTCCAGGTCTTGCCTTCGATGGCTGGAAACCGCGCCAGCTCCGTGAATTTGTCCGCCGTCGCTGACACGAGCGCCAGCTCGCCCTCTTCGGACAGCACGAGCAACAGGTTCTGTTCTGGTAACAGAACCATCTGGCCGTGGCCGTAGCGTCCGCCCTTCCACTTGCGCGTGCCGTCGCTGAGATCGATCGACGCCAGGATGGCGCCGTCAAAGCCGAAGGCATGGCCGTTGTGAACGACGAAGTCGTTGAAGTACGGCTTCAGCCCGGTCGACGTCCAGCGCTCCTCGGCGGTCCATCCACTGGGCGCGTGGGTAACGGCAAGGCGCCGAGTGCCGGCACCTCCGGCGCCGCTCAGGATGCTGAGCAGCACGTCGCCTTCGGGCATCTGGGCTGGCTGCAGGATGGTCGTGCCTTCCCACTTGTGCTCCCAGAGGAGCGTGCCGTCGGCCGGCGAGACGCTGGTCACGCCGACGCCGTTCGGCTGCAGGATCTGTGCGACGCCGTCGAACGTCATCAGATGCGGCGAGCTGTAGCTCCCACCGTGAACGGGGCCGAACCACTTCGGCTTCCCGGTCGCGAGCTCGTAGGCGACCAACTGACCGGCGACGCCGACGATGACTACATCGTCACTCACCACCGGGGAGCTCGAGATACCCCAGTCCGGAATACTCTTCTTCGCGTCGGCCGCCGCATTCCGCGACCAGATGGCTTTGCCGTCGCGGGCATCGAGCGCGTTCAGGATTCCTGTTCCACCGAGGGTGTAGACGCGACCGGCGCTGAGCGTCGGCGTCCCGCGCGGGCCGGCGCCGGCATTCGATTCCCAGAACCGGGCTGCGTCGCTGTGTCTCCACACGGGCGCGCCGGTCTTCAGGTTGTAGGCGGAGACGACCTCGTCGTCGCCGCGCTGCTCCTGCGTGAACAGAAGATCGCCGGCAACGGCGAAGGATGACCAGCCGGGTCCGATCGGCCGGCGCCACAATTCGACCGGCGGCGTGCGCGCCCAGTCAGTGTCGATGCGTACACCGCGAACGATGCTGTCGCGCGCGGGTCCACGGAAGCCGGGCCATGCGGCGCCCGAGCTCACGCTCGCCAACGTGGCTGCGCCGCCCGTTTCCTCTTCGCCGGCTGCGGCGAGGCCGCGCTTCTCGGGAGTCTCCGCGACTGGTGAAGCCGACGTTGGAGTAGCGACCGGCTCGCTCGGCTGATTCGGTGGGCGATTCTCGGGCGGGTTCGCGGCCGGCGAAATTGATGGCGGCACGACCGTGTCGTTGGCCAGCGCAAGCAGCCGCTGCTCCGCGGTTGGCGTCCACCGCCATGCGAGATCCACAACGCTGTCGCCGTTGATGCCATTGGTCCGGACCAGCGTCAACGCCCCGCACGCGAGCAGCATGGCCACGACCAACGCCACGCGTTTGTATCCGCTCGGGAGGCCGCGGCTGGCCGCGGCCCACGTCACAAGGGCAAGGCCCATTACCGGCGGCGCGGCGTAGATGAAGAGCATGGCGCCCATCATCCCGTTCGTGATGGATGCGTGAACGAGACGTGAGGCGATCGCCACGGAGACGACCATCAGAACGATCGCACCCACCCGCTCCGGCCAGGGCTCACGGCTGAACAACAGCCACCAGAGCAGCACGATCAGCCCGCCGACGGGGCCGGCAATCACCGCGATGGCGCCTTGTGCGGGAGCGACGATGGGAAGGCCGAACATTGTCAGCCACTGCAGCGCCACGATGAGCACGCCCGGCCACAGCCGAAGCGGCCTCCGAGGAGTGGAATGTCCCATGTCCATACGGGCCTTAAGACGGAGAACGACGATGGGTTGTTCAGCCGAGGCGCCTTTTATTACTTGCCCTCAGGGACCAGCGTGACCTCCACGTACCGGTTGGTGTTCAGATACTGCTGCGCCGCGTCGCGGAGCGCCGCGATGGTGACCTGATCGTAGTACGGCTGCATGTTGAAGACGTCTTTGACGTCTTCTCCGAACTCGTACTTGAACAGCATCCGATTCAGCAGGTAGTCGTTTCGCGCGCTGTTCGACTCGAAGTCCCGCGCCAGCGTCCTGCGCGTGTCAACCACCTGCCCCTGACCCGGCCCGGTCCTCTTGTACTCGTCAATCACCTGGAATGCGCTCCGAACCAGGCTGTCCGCGCGCGCGGGGTCGCAGGCGAACGTGATCGTCAGGCGATACTCCCCCGTCGGACGCTTCGTGAACCGCGGCACGACGCTGACTCCGTAGGTGCCACCGAGATCCTCGCGCAGCGTTCGCTGCAGGTTGCCAGCCAGCGTGTCCGCCATGGCGCCGGCGATGACTCGATGCTGCTCGTCGTTCTGGAACGCGCCGGTGAAGACGATGCTGACCTGGCTGCGGGGTGCGATGCCGCTCTTCACCTGCCTCTCGACGACGCCCGCCGGCGGACGCATACCGACGTCTTTCCCCATCTCGCTCCTGCGGAGCGACGGCAGGCTGCCGAGATACTTCTCGACCAGCGGCTTCATCGCCGGCAGATCGAGGCTCCCGACGAAGACGAAGACGAAGTCGCTCGCATCGGCGAAGCGGTCCTTGTAGAACGCCAGCGACTTGTCGAGATTCATCCGGCCAATGGACGCCGGCGTCAGCGGCTGCGCCCGCGGATGGTTCTGGGTCAGCGCGGACTCGAGCGCCTCGTTGAACAGCGTATCCGGCTGCGCCTGCCGATTGGCCAGCGTCACCTTCAGTTGATCGACCAGGACGCGGAAGGCCACGGGATCGGCACGAGGGGCGGTGAACGTGAGGTAGATCAGCTGAAACAGTGTGTCGAGATCTTTGCGCGCCGCGCCGCCGCCGAGCCCTTCCGCTGTGTCACTGATATCGGCGCCAACGAATGCCGTGGTGCCGGCGAGCATCTTGTCGAGATCGATGCGGCTGAAGTCGCCGATACCACCTTGCCGGATCACCGTGTCTGCGGTGGTCGCGGAGATGAAGTCCTCGTCGCTCGCGAGCGATGTGCCACCGGGACTCACCGCCCGAAACAGAATCTCATCCTGCTTGAACGTCGTCGGCTTGAGGACGACGCGGACGCCGTTGGACAACGTCCATTCGGTAATCCCGAGTGCGTCGGTGGTCGAGGTCCTGGCAACGGCGCCGGCCGTGGGCGCACGAGCGAGCAGCGGCTTCGTGCTCACAGAATCGACGTAGGCCGTCAAGCCGGTGGCACTGGCCGCGCTGATGACGCCGCCCATCTTCACGTCGTTCGGCAGCGTGGGCCGATCGTTCTCGGGCGCCGTGATGGCGACCACACGATTGCGATCGGGCATCCAATCCTTGGCCAGGCGGTTGACCTCGGCCAGCGTGATCTCCGGCAGGAAGCGCTGGTTCAGGCCGTACTCGTAGACGATGCCAGGGATCGGTTCCGCCTGGATGAAGTTGCGCACGAACTCGTCGGCCAGCGTCTCCGAGATGCTCTTGTCCTTCTCGACGACCGCTCGCTCGAGCCCACGCTGGAGATTCAGCTTCATCCGATTCAGCTCAGGCGCGGTGAAGCCAAAACGCGCGACGCGCGCCACTTCCGTGAAGAGCCCGGTCAGGCCCCGCTCGACGCCGCCCCTTGCGACCAGCGCATCAAGCGATGTGACCTCCGCGGTGTTCACGAACAGTCCACGATCAGTTTGCGCCCGCAGGAACGGGGCATTCGGCGACTGCGCGATCTCGCCGAGCCGTTGAGACAGCATCGCCCCGAACAACTGCTCGACCATGTGCTGCCGGTAGGAGCCGATCGTCATCTGCTCTCGTGCCGCCATCTTGCTCGTCGCGCTGATGCGCGTGCTCGTGGCCTCCGGATCGGTGATCACGGAGTACGTCGTACCCGGTTGATCCGGTATGGCATACACCGGCCTCGGCCTCGGCGACGTGGCCGCCGGGATCCCGCCGAAATGAGATTTGATCTGCGCCTCGATCGCGGCCTTGCTGAAATCACCAACGACGACCACCGCCATCAGATCGGGCCGGTACCAATCCGAGTAGAACTGCTTCAGCCTGGCAGGGGTCACGGTCCGGAGGATCTCTGGCTTGCCGATCGGCAGCCGGTCCGCATAACGCGAGCCCTTGAGGAGAATGGGGAACTCCGCGTCACGGATTCTCTCCTCGGCTCCCAGCCCAAGGCGCCACTCTTCCAGGACGACACCGCGTTCCTTGGCCACCTCCTCCGAATCGAACGACACGTTGCGTGTGAAGTCTTCGAGGATGAGGAGCGATCGGTCGATCACCGAGGCGTTGTCGGTCGGGATCTGCAGCTCGTAGACGGTTTCGTCGAAGCTGGTGTGCGCGTTGACGTGTGCGCCGAAGCGCATGCCGAGCGACTGCATGAACGCGCCAACGGCCCCCCCGGGAAAATGCTGCGTGCCGTTGAAGGCCATGTGCTCGACGAAGTGCGCGAGACCTCGCTGGTCTTCCTCTTCAAGTACCGACCCGGCCTTGACCGCGAGCCGAAGCTCGGCGCGCGCCTGGGGCTGCCGGTTCTCGCGGATGTAATAGCGGAACCCGTTCGGCAGCGTGCCAACTGTAATCAGCGGATCGACCGGAACGATCTGATCGAGCCGGGCTGTTCGAACCGCCTCGGGGATGGCTGCCGGCTGTTGCGCAGCCGCAAGCGCCACCGCCGCCACGATCGCCGCAATGAGTAAGGCGGACCGGACGCGAGAATGAAAAGTCATTGCGTCCATTGTATTTGCGCAAGCGCTTTTGGTAGCGGCTGTGCCGACACGGCACACCACGGCATGGACGGGCGGGCGGCGGGCTCCTCTAACACGTTATTCAGCAACCAGTTGCACCAGAGCCGAGGGTGGTCCCGGCTTTGCCTCATGCACATGATCGACTGGGCACAGGTGTGCGAAGTCCACCCGTATGGGGACGCTACCTCGTCACTCCGGCTTGTTCGTCTTCGCGACGATCGCGACCGGCGCGGCCATGCTTTTCGGCCTCACCGGCTCGCAGCCGCATGGGACCTTTGAATTCTCCGCCCTGATCGTCGCGGCGATTCTGGCCTCGGTCCTCGCCGTACAGCAGCCTGCCGCGGACGACCGGGACATGATGCCGCTGTCCTTCGTCATCGACTTCACGTCACTGCTGCTCTTCGGTCCGCTGACGACGATGCTCGTTGTGGTGGTGGGGACGATCACACGCCTGCTGGCGGACTCGCGGCGCTCGCATCCACTTCGATACACGTTTGCGAACGCGGCCACTGTCGCTCTCGCGATCCAGGCCGCGGGCTTCGTGCACCAGCTGCTTGGCGGCACGCCGGGCCAGTTCGTGTGGCCGTGGCAGGCAGCGCCGATCGCAGCCGCGGTTCTTGTCTATCGCCTCGTCCAGAGCGTGTCGACGGACGTCGTCGTACCTGTGCTGTCGAGAGAGCCGGTCCGTCCATCGTGGGCGAGGACGGTGCTCCGGCTGTGTCCGCACTACGTCATCGGCGCCAGCCTCGCGGTGGGACTCGTCGAGCTGATCGACCACCGGATGTGGAAGATCCTGCCGGTGGCCGCGGTGCCGCTGTATTTCCTCTACCGCGCGTACGTCGTCCACTTGCAGCAACGCGAGGACGAACACCTCAGCCTCGACGTGATCGCATCGGTGGATCAGGGCATCTCCGTCATCGACAGCGACGGCCGGGTGACACTCTGGAACGATGCACTCGAGCGCATCGTGGGCTGTCCCCGCGACCATGCAGTGGGCCGTCCGCTGGTTGGCGTGCTGCCCTCGCTGGTCAAGACCGATCTCCCGCAAGCGATCGACGATGCCTTGACGCGTCAAATCCCGCGCATGCTGGCGCCGTTTCGAGTGCACTCCGACGCGCAGACGCGGATTCTCCAGGTCCAGGTACTTCCAGCTGCGGGTCGCGCGACGCTGCTGTGGCAGGACATCACCGAGCGCATGCACGCGGAGTACGAGCTCAAGCGAAGCGAAGAGCGGCTCGCGCTCGCGGCGGAAGGCGCGACCGACGGCCTGTGGGAGTGGGATCTTCGCAGCCGCGAGTTCTACGTCTCAGCCCGGTGGCGGGCGATGATGGGCCTGCCCGCGACCACGCGCATCGGTCGTCTCGAAGATTGGATGGAGCGTGTCCACGCCGACGATGTCGGTCCGCTCACGGAAGCGCTGGAGGGGCATCTCTCCGGCAAGACCGACCACTTTCAGTTCGAGCATCGGATCCGCCACGAGGGTGGCACCTACCGGCTGTTTCTGTGCCGCGGCGTCGCGATGCGAAGCCCGGGCCGGCGCTCGACTCGCATCGCGGGTTCGCTCACCGACACCACGGACCGCGCGATCGCGCGTGACTGGCTCCGCACCGCCGGGTTCCTCGACCCGCTGACCGGACTGTCGAACCGCTCGGTCTTCGTGGAGAAGCTCGGGCGACAACTCGAGGAGTTCAAGCAGCGCCGAGGCCTGAAATTCGCGGTGCTCTACATCGACCTCGATCGCTTCAAGGTCGTCAACGACAGCCTCGGTCACCTGGTCGGCGATGCGCTGCTCACGGCGGTGTCGCGGCGGCTCGAGTCGTGCCTGCGGCCGGGCGACGCGCTTGCCCGTCTGGGCGGAGACGAGTTCACCATTCTCCTGAACGAGCTCGAGGACGAGCAGCAGGCCAACGCCATCGCGTTTCGCATTCAGAAGGCGCTGAGCGGATCCTTTTCCATCGGTGGGCGCGAAGTCTTCACCTCGGCCAGCATCGGCATCGCCTTCGGCGGGGCCCAGTACGCGAGCCCCGACGAGATCATGCGCGACGCCGACACGGCCATGTATCACGCCAAGTCGCGCGGCAAGGCGCGGCACGAACTGTTCGACGCCGACATGCACGCGCGCGAGCGCGACCGTCTGGGCCTGGAAAATGATCTGCGCCACGCCGTGGCCGGCCACGACTTCGAGGTGCATTACCAGCCGATCGTCTCGTTGACCTCCGGGATGTGTGTCGGCTTCGAGGCCCTGGTCCGATGGACGCGCAACGGCGAGCCGATCCCGCCGGCCACGTTCATTCCGATTGCCGAGGAGCTGGGGCTGATCGAGTCGCTGGGCACGTGGGTGCTCCAGCAGGCGTGCCACACGTTCGCCGGTTGGCAGCAGCGGTTTCCTGCCAGCAAGCTCGACTGCATCACCGTCAACGTGTCCAGCCGGCAGCTCATGGAACGGAACTTCCCGATGATCGTCGAGGAAGTGGTGCATGAGGCCGGACTGAAGCCGTGCGATCTCCGCCTCGAAATCACCGAGACCGCATTGATGGACACCCCTCACGTGGTCGCGGACGTGCTCCGTCAGTTGCGTGACTTCGGTACGAAGATCTATCTCGACGACTTCGGCACCGGCTATTCGTCGCTCAGTCACCTCCACAAGCTTCCGGTGGACGCGCTCAAGATCGACCGCTCGTTCGTGAAGAGCCTGCTGCTCCCCGATCGTCCGGCCATCGTCGAGAGCATCCTGGCGCTGGCGCGGACGCTGAACACCAGCGTGGTGGCCGAAGGTATCGAGAGCGAGGTGCAGGCGCGCGAGCTGGAGCGCCTCGGCTGCACGCACGCACAAGGGTTCCTCTTCTCTCGTCCGCTCTCGGTCCAGTGCGCCGAGGATCTTCTCATGGCGAATCGGCCGTTGGGCCCGGATCGCAACGGGCGAACGCCGCTCATTGCCGCCACCGAGCACGAGCGCGATCAGATCCACGTGTCCGCGTCGTTCGAGTGGCCTGAACATCTCGCCTCAGAACGCGTCGCGTCACGGGACTAGGTCACCAACCACTTCACCGGCCTTGACAGGCCAGCCCAGTCGCGACATAGGATAGGCATAGTTCACCTATGCCTAGGGACACTGGCCTCCCACC
Organism: Vicinamibacterales bacterium; assembly: GCA_035293405.1. GTDB lineage: Bacteria > Acidobacteriota > Vicinamibacteria > Vicinamibacterales > UBA2999 > Gp6-AA40. The sequence goes on from DATDOE010000020.1 coordinate 44,207, forward strand.
CGGGACGCTGATGATGCTCATTCTCCGTCTGCTCGATACCGGCCCTCTGCATGGCTACGCGATCGCGCAACGGATTCACCTGCTGTCACAGGAGGTGCTGAGCGTCGAGGAAGGGTCCCTCTATCCGGCGCTGCAGAAACTTCTGCTGAACGGATGGGTGAAAGCCGCGTGGACGACGTCCGAGTCCGGCCGCGCCGTGCGCGAGTACCGGCTGACGGCGAGCGGACGCAAGAAGCTGGAGTCGGCGTTAGCCGAGTACCGCCGGGTCGGTCGCGCGATCGACCTGCTGCTCGACGGAGCCTGAGAGGGCAGGATGACGATCGGTCAATGGGCGCGCCGGACGTGGTACCTGGTGAACCGTCGGCGGTTCGAGCGGGAGCTCGAGCACGAGATGGAGGCGCATCGCGCGCTGATGGCGGAACCGAAGGCCTTTGGGAATGCCTTGCGGCTCCGCGAGGGGGCGGCCGACGTGTGGGGATGGAGATGGCTCGACGATCTGGGCCTCGATCTCCACCACGGTATACGCCAGCTGGTCCGCGCGCGGGCGTTCGCGGCCACCGCGATTCTGACGCTGACGCTCGGCATCGGCGCGACGACCGCGATCTTCTCCGTCGTGAACAGCCTCCTGCTCCGTCCGCTTCCCGTGCGAGATCCAGATCGACTGGCCATTCTCGGCGACGCCGTGCGGGAAGAGCTGTCGTCGAGCTACCCGGTCTGGGAGCAGATCCGCAACCGGCGCGAGCAGTTCGACGGAGCCTTGGCGTTGGCGGCGCAGCGGCTGAACCTCGCGAGGGGCGGCGAGGCGCAGTTCGTCGAAGGACTGTTCGTGAGCGGCGAGTTCTTCACCGTCCTCGGCGTGCAATCCGTGCTCGGCCGAACCCTCACGCTTGAAGACGACCGGCGGGGCGGCGGTCCGGAGGGTCCCGCGGCGGTCATCAGTCACGATTTCTGGCGCCGCCGTTTCGCAGGCTCCCCGGACGTCCTCGGGCGGTCGCTGCTTCTCGACTCGGTCGCCTTCACGATCGTGGGCGTGATGCCTCGCGGATTCTTCGGGACCGATGTCGGGCAGCGTGTCGATGTGGTGGTGCCCCTCGGAACGGAGCCCCTGGTGCGTGGCGTCGATAGCTCACTGGAGTTGGCGACCCGCAACTGGCTCACCATCATCGTCCGCCTTCGCCGCGACCAGTCGGCCGACACAGGTACCGCAATCCTGCGCGGGATCCAGCCGCAGATCCGCGAAGCGGTCATTTCCGCCGTGCCAGACGAGTTGCGGACCATCGTTCTCAAGGAGCCGTGGATTCTGAGACCGGCCACCTCGGGACACTCGAACCTTCGCAGCCGATACCGCCTCCCGCTCGTCGTGCTGCTCGTCGTCGTCGGTCTGGTACTCCTCATCGCGTGTGCGAATATCGCGAACCTGCTGATGGCGCGCGCCGTCGCCCGACTCCACGAGATGAGCGTCAGGACGGCGATCGGTGCTTCGCGCGCCCGCCTCGTCCGCATGCTGCTGGCAGAAGCGTCCCTGCTGGCGATCACAGGAACCGTGCTGGGTGTCGCGCTATCCACCTGGCTCAGCCAGCTCCTCGTGCGCCAGCTCTCGCCGCGGAACGACATGGTGTCGGTCGATCTGACCCTGGATTGGCGCGTGCTCCTGTTCGCCGCGGCAGTCTCCATCGCCACGGCATTGCTGTTCGGCGCCGCTCCGGCATGGCACTCTGCCCAGGCCAATCCGGCCGGTGCCCTGAACGAGCAGGGCCGGGGACGTATCGCGGGGGGCCGCTCCCGGTTCATTGCAAGTCTCGTCGGTGCCCAGCTCGCGCTCTCGCTCGTGCTGGTCGTCGGCGCCGGGCTCTTTCTGCGTACGTTCGTGGCGCTCGCCTCGCAGGACCTGGGGTTCCGGACCGATCGGGTCCTCGTCGTCGATGTGACGGCACCGATGACGCGCTACACGCTGCCGCAGCTCGTCGGCGTCTATGAGCGCGTACGTGAAGCCGTCGAGCGGGTGCCCGGTGTCGAGCGTGCGGCGCTGTCCGACATCACGCCCCTCAGTGACAGCTCTCGAAGCGCATTCGTGGACGTGCCCGGTGCGGAGACTCTGCCAACGGGCGACCGTCTCGTCATGGTCAATGTCGTCAGCCCGGGATGGCTGGCGACCTACGGCACTCGGCTGCTCGAGGGGCGGGACTTCACGCCGACCGATGGGCAGGGCGCACTCGCGGTCGCCCTGGTGAACGAGGCGTTCGCCCGTCGATTCTGGAAGGATGCCAGTCCCGTCGGCCGCGCGGTTGGTGTCGGAGGTCCCGGCTCCAAGGCGAGGGTCGAAATCATCGGCGTCGTCGAGGACGCCGTCTACCGCTCGCTCCGCGACCCGGCACCGCCGACCCTCTATACATCCACGATGCAGCGAGCCGCGGCGCGACCGTGGACCCGCATCAGCATCCTGTCCGCGCTCGATCCACCAACCGTGCTGACTCGAAGCATCGAAGCGGCGGTCGCCGCTGTCGATCCCGGGCTCACCCTGCAGTTCAATCCACTCTCGGAGCAGGTTGATGCGGCCATGCTTCGGGAACGTCTCGTCGCATCGGTCTCAGGGATCTTTGGACTCCTCGCCCTGTTACTGGCCAGCGTCGGCCTCTATGGCATCACGGCGTACGCCGTCTCGCGGCGACGGGCCGAGATCGGCGTCCGGCTCGCGCTGGGGGCCGCGCCGTCGAGCGTCATCCGTCTGGTCATGCACGGCTTGACCTGGCCTCTCCTGGGTGGAATCACCGTGGGTGCGGTGCTGAGCGTCTGGCTGGCTCAGTTCGTCGGCGCGCTCATGTGGCGGGTGCCAGCGCGCGATCCCATGACGTTCGCGGTGGCCGCAACGATCCTGGCAACCGTTGGTGCCCTCGCCGGCTGGCTGCCTGCCCGGCGCGCGTCGCGCATCGATCCCGTGGCGGCGTTGCGGCTGTGAACGGTTTCGCGGAGTCAGCATCCGGCTGGATGAGACGTGAGGTTCTTCATGGCGATCATCGGTGAATGGATCCGTCGTCTCGGCTACCTGCTCAGACGAGGCGCTGTGGAGGACGACCTGCGCCGGGAGATGGAGGCGCACCGTGCGCTGATGGAGGAGCCGCGCGCCTTCGGGAACACGCTGCGCCTGCGGGACGAGGCACGGGATGCCTGGGGGTGGACGTGGCTCGACGACTTCGTGCAGGACACGCGCTTTGCGCTGCGCACGTTGCGGCGTAGTCCCGGGTTCGCGCTCACCGCCGTCGTGACCCTGGCCTTCGGCATCGGGGTCAACACCGCGATCTTCAGCGTGTGGAACGGCGTCTTGTATGCGCCGCTGCCCGGCGTCCACAGGCCCGAGGACCTGGTACTACTGACGGACCCCGGTGCGTCCGGCATGGTGCGCGGCCACTTGAGCGGCGCCCGACGCTGGCTCACCTACGCGGAATTCGAGGGGTTGCGGGACCACGCGACGGGCTTCTCCGGACTGATGGCTTCGCAGAGCAGCCTGAACACGTGGCGGGTTCGCGTCGACGATGGCGCGCCGGAGGACACAAGCGGTCGTCTGGTGTCGGGTGAATTTTTTGGAGTGCTCGGCGTCCATCCAACCATCGGTCGGCTGTTTACGACAACCGAGGACCGCGGCGAGCCATCCTCCGCCGTCATCAGCCACGCCTATTGGCAGCGACGCTTCGGCGGTCGCCCGGATGTGATTGGCACGACGCTGATCGTCCGCGACACGCCCGTCTCAGTTGTCGGCGTCGCACCCGCAGACTTCGTCGGCGAAACCAGCGGCCAGCAGCCTGACCTGTGGCTGCCACTGCGGCTGCAGCCTCGCGTGCTGCCCGGCGGCGATTGGCTCCACGAAAAGCCGCCCGACAAGGTCATGTGGCTCCACGTCTTCGGACGCTTGAAGGCTGGCATAACCTACGCCCAAGCCGAAGCGCAGGCCAGCGCCGTCTTTCAAACAGGCCTGGAGTCGTTCTACGGTGCCGAACGACAGCGCGAGCTCCTCGATCAGCGGCTTCGCCTGCAGCCTGGTGCGCGCGGGGCCTCCGCGTCTCGCAACGAGTTGTCCTCGTCGCTGACGATGCTCCTCGCGTCGGCCGCTGTGCTACTGCTCATCACGTGTGCGAATCTGGCCAATCTGCTGTTCGCTCGTGGCGCGGCGCGCCACACGGAGATCGCGGTTCGCCTGTCCTTGGGCGCAAGGCGTGAGCGCGTGGTTCGCCAGCTCGTGACCGAAAGTCTGGCGCTGGCCACCCTGGGAGGTATCGTCGCGATCGCCGCCGCCGCCGTTATGCACGGGGCGCTCGTGCGAATGCTGCAGGACGCGGAGCCAAGCTTTTTCATGGGTTTTGCCTTCACCCTGCCCGTGTTGGTGTTCGTCCTCGCCGCGACGCTCATCGCCGCTCTGGCGTGTGGGGCACTTCCCGCGTGGCACATGATCAGGACCGACTCGAGCCTGCGTCTCAAGGACAACAGCCGGGGCACCATTGGCTCATCCAGCGAGCGGCGCTCAGGCCGATGGTTGGTCGGTGTGCAGCTGGCTCTGTGTCTACCGTTGCTCGTGGGCGCCGGGCTGCTGGTACGAACGGTCTACAACCTGCAGCGCCCGGACTTGCGTTTCGATGCCGAGCGGCTGCTTCTGGCACAGGTCGATCTGGGCGCGATCGTGCAGGATGTCCCCCGCCGCGACCGCGTGCTCCGCGAGCTGCTCGCACGCATTCACCGGATCCCTGGCGTGGAGGCGGCGAGCTTCTCCCAGCTCGGTCTGTTCCGCGGAGGAATGTCCACGGCCACGATCGAGGTGTCGGGAAGCGATGCGACGGCTACCCGTGGTCGCGACTCCGCGCTGGATCGCGTGGGCGCCTCCTACTTCACGACACTGCGAATCCGCATCCTGCGGGGACGTGACATTGCGGACAACGATCGCGCCGACACGTACAAGGTATGCATCGTCAACGAAGCCTTCGTCCAGGCGCACTTCGGCGGGCACGATCCGCTTGGCATGCGCGTCACTACGGTTGATGACGGCGTCCGCACGACCTATGAGGTCGTGGGCGTCGTTGGTGATGCTCGCACGCAAACCGTGCGGGGCGATGTCGAGCCGCGCTTTTTCGTGCCGGCCGAGCAGCGGCCATCACAGGGGACCAGCCGCACGTTCCTGATTCGCAGGGCAGCCAGCGCCGCCGGCGTGATGCCAGCCGTCCGCAACGCTTTGAACGGCGTGGATCCCCGGTTGTCAAGTTTCGATCTCGACCTCGCGTCCGTCGAGGAGCACATGGCGCCCTCGTCCGCGGACGCGCGCACCACTGCGCGGTTGGCCGTGGTATTCGGGACGGTCGCGCTGACGCTCTCGGCCATCGGGCTTTACGGCGTGCTCGCCTATGGCATCACCAGGCGTTCGAATGAGATCGCGATCCGGATGGCCCTGGGAGCCCATTCTCGCGGCATCATCGCGATGATCCTTCACGAGACCGCTGGACTTGTTGTCGCCGGGTTGCTGGTGGGCAGCGCGCTGACCTATCTCGGGTCACGCATGATCACGAGTCGGCTGTACGGCGTTGCTCCTTGGGATCCGCTCACGTTGGCGTTGGCGACCGGCGTGCTGCTCCTCGTTGTTCTCATCGCGGCCTACCTGCCGGCGCACCGCGCGTCGAGAGTGGACCCGATGACGGCCCTGCACCAAGGGTGAACGCGGCCGCCTCTGTTTGCTGCTGGACGAGACGTGAGGTTCTTCATGGCAATCATCGGTGAATGGATCCGTCGTCTCGGCTACCTGCTCAGACGAGGCGCTGTGGAGGACGAACTGCGCCGGGAGATGGAGGCGCACCGTGCGCTGATGGAGGAGCCGCGGGACTTCGGGAACACGCTGCGCCTGCGCGACGAGGCGCGCGATGCCTGGGGGTGGACGTGGCTCGATGACTTCGTGCAGGACACGCGCTTTGCCCTGCGGACGTTGCGTCGCAGTCCCGGGTTCACGCTCACGGCGATCGTGACTCTGGCGTTTGGCATCGGCGTCAACGTCGGCATGTTCCGCTTCGTCAACGGCCTGCTCCTGCGACCGCTCTACGAACGTCCTGAAGAAGTGGTGGCGGTGTACGGCCGCCACACCACGCCAGACGCAGGGGTTGGCGTCTCCTATCCGAACTACCTCGATCTCCGGGAAGGCACGACCGGAATTTTTGCGACCCTGGCGGCCGCCGACACAGTTTTTGTCGGTGTGGACCTCGGCGAGGGACCTCGGCGCACGATGGCGTCGGGTGTGACCGCGAACTACTTCCAGCTCTTTGGCGAGCCGCTGGCACTTGGACGCCCGTTCACCGCCGAGGACGAACGGCTCGTAAAAGACATCCGAGTCGCCATCATCAGCTATTCACTGTGGCAGCAGCACGGCGCCGAGCCAGGCATGGTCGGCAGTCCTGTTCGGATCAACGGTGAACCGTTCACGGTGATCGGCGTTGCGCAGCAAGGATTCACCGGAACGGGCATTCCCGGACCTGACGTGTGGACGCCCCTCGAGCCGCAGAACGCGCGAGAGGCGCACGAGTTGAGCGTTGTCGGGCGGCTCCGCGCCGGCACGTCAATCGAAACCGTCGCGCCCGCACTCTCCACTGTTTCCCGACGACTGCAGCAGGCGTTTCCGGCGGTCAACGCCGGCTTCACATTCCAGATGTCCGCGCCGTGGCGTCTGATGTTCATGCCAGGTCCCGCGAGTGGCGCGATGACCGCGACCCTGACCGGACTCCTGATGCTCATGCCGGCGATCGTCTTGCTCGTCGCCTGCCTCAACCTCGCCGATCTGCTGCTAGCTCGAGGTCACGTGCGCCGGCAGGAACTGGCCATCAGATCGTCACTCGGTGGCAGCCGAGGGCGCCTCGCCCGGCAGCTCCTCACCGAAGGACTGCTCCTCGCGTTGGCCGGAGGAGTGGCCGGCCTTGTGCTGTCGACGTGGACGACGAGCACGATGCTGTCGTCGCTGCGGCCGATTATTCCCGTCGCCTTGAGCCTCCCTGAACTCGACTTCGACTGGCGAGTACTCGTCGGGACGATCGGGTTCAGCCTGGCAGCCATGCTGACCTTCGGTGCCTTGCCGGCCTGGACGTTGACCGGGCGCGCGGCCGTGACCGACCTCAAGCGACACGGTGGCGAAGAGGGGCGCCGGCCGGGCCGCCTCAGGATCGGCAGTGCCCTGCTGATCGGACAAGTCGCGCTGTCGCTGCTCCTGCTCGCGTCCGGTGGCCTGTTCTTGATGAGCGCGATCTCGGCTGCCACCGCTGAACCGGGATTTCGTCTCGATGGCGGATTGCTCGTCGAGATCGATCCGAGTCTGGCCGGCTACGACGAGGCGCGAGGACGACAAGCGCATCTCGCGCTGGTCGATCGTCTGAGAACGGTGCCTGGCGTGGAGTCCGTGACCATCGGGTCGAGTGTGCCTTTCTCACCATTCGGCGACAGTCGCCTCGTGGCTCCGGCTGTCGGCGGCGATGCGCGATCGAAATCAGTTGACGCCGTGTTCAGCGCAGTTGGCCGCGACTACGCGCGAGCGCTCGGACTTCCCATGCTAGGTGGCCGGGACTTCACCGACGCCGAATTGGCGCCTGGATCATCGGAGCGTGTCGCCATCGTCGACGATGCGCTCGCGCAGCGTGTGTGGCCGGGAGAGAGTGCGCTTGGTCAACTGATTCAGTTCCTCGACGAAGAGGGACCAACGGTCGGACAGCCGATGCGTGTCGTTGGCATCATCCCGGCCGTGAAGCACTCACTCAGTAATCCGCGGCCGGTCCCCCATGTGTACGTGCCACTCGGACAGCACTATGAAAGTGCGATGACGCTGCAGCTTCGCGTGGCTGAAGGGAGCGAACGAGTGATGCTGGGAACGGTCGCCCGTGTCATCAGGAGCGTTGACGACCGCGTGCCCGTCCTCAGTCTCAAGACGTGGCGGGACCATCTCGACACCGGCATCGACCTGTGGCTCTTTCGCGCGGGCGCCAGAGTGTTCTCGGCGTTCGGGGCCATCGCGCTGCTGCTGGCCGTGATTGGCGTCTACGGAGTGAAGTCGTACATGGTGTCGCGCCGGACGCGCGAGTTCGGCATCCGGATCGCGACCGGCGCACATCCACGTGCGCTGCTGTGGCAGGTGATGCGCGAAGGCAGCCGCACCACGGTCATCGGCATCGCAATCGGGCTGCTGCTGGCGGTTGGTGCCGGCCAGTTCCTCCAGGGCATTCTGTACGGAGTCAACGCCGTCGAACCGGTGGTGCTGGTGACGGCGCCGCTGATCCTGCTCGCCTCGTCGCTCCTCGCCTCCTACGTCCCGGCTCGTCGCGCCATGAACGTCAATCCGACCGTGGCGCTGCGCTCCGAGTAGCGCGTGCGCGCCGGGCTTGGGAGTTGGTTCGGGAATCGGATTGGGAGTTGGGAGTTGAGTTCAGTCGTGATCCGCCAAGAACCAAGAACCACGAACCACGAACCAAACCTTGGGAGTTGGCCCCAGGTTCGGGTTGGGAGTTGGGAGTTGTCAGCGTCGGCAGGCTAGTGACGCGTCGCGCCAAGGTCGAGCGCGGCCGCGAGCACGCGATAGCCATCGGTCAACTCGGCAAACAGCCGCGACAGACGGACCTGCTCGGCGTGGCTGCTGCCAGGATGCCGGTCGGGGTGATAGCGCCGCGCGAGCCGGCGGTAGGCCCGTCGCAGATCTGACGATGACGGCGTCGCGGTGAGATCCGCGCCAAGATCGTTCAACACGCCGAGCGCGCGCTGCTCGTCGGCGGTCAGCGTCGTCGGCAGCGGCAGCGCTCGCCCAGCCGATCGTTCCCCGATCGAGGGGGACGTTGCCTGACCGAATTGCGGCTGCCGGAAATGAAACTGGGGGGTGCCGAAAACGAACAGCGGTGGCGTCATCGGCCGATCGCTGAGCCGGCTCCATGAACGAGGGTCGTCCCCGCCCGCTTCCAGCTCCGCCGCGAGCACGTCCGCGAACGTCCTGCCACCACGCACATCAACGCAATCGGCAGTGCGGCGGCAACATTGACCGGCACGAGTGTGTCGCCGGCGTCTCGGCAGTGCGCGATCCGTGCAGTGGCGCGAAGATCAAGGTGGTTTTTCTTGCGCAAGCAAGAAAGTCGTATAGAGTTCGTAAGTACCACCCCACACGGCCGAAGTCCTGCTTGAACTCCTCAATAATAAGATCTGCCCGTGTCCGATCCGGCTGATTCGCCAGAACCCCATGCGCCATCGGAAGCACATACCGACCGGCGGCGCCTGCTCCCTCTCACACTGACGGCGCTCGGCGTCGTCTACGGCGACATCGGGACGAGCCCGTTGTACGCCCTTCGCGAGTGCTTCTTCGGCTCGCACTCCGTGCCACCGACGCACGAGAACGTGCTCGGGGTGCTGTCCCTGATCATCTACTCGCTGGTGCTCGTGATTTCGATCAAGTACGTGGTGATCGTGATGCGCGCCGACAACCAGGGCGAGGGCGGCGTTCTGGCGCTGACCGCCCTCATCCCGAGCCGTGCCGGCGTCGCTGGTGGACCGGCGAGACTGGCCGTCGGGCGGCCACTCCTCATCGCCCTCGGCATCTTCGGAACCGCCCTGCTTTACGGAGACGGCATGATCACGCCGGCCATCTCCGTCCTGGGTGCCGTCGAAGGCCTGGAAGTCATCACGCCGTTGTTTCGCCCGTACGTGGTGCCGGTCACATCGGTGATCCTGGTAGGCCTCTTCGCCATTCAGAAGTACGGCACCCACCGTGTTGGCGGACTCTTCGGGCCGGTCATGGTCCTCTGGTTCGTGACCATCGCGGCCCTGGGCGTCGTGTGGATCACGCGAGCACCGGCCGTTCTGGCCGCGTTCGACCCGCGGCACGCAGTGACCTTCTTCGTCGCCAACGGCTTTACGGGATTCGCAGTACTCGGCGCCGTGTTCCTTGTGGTCACCGGTGGCGAGGCGCTCTACGCCGACATGGGGCACTTCGGAAAGCAACCGATCCGGGTGGCGTGGTTCGCCTTCGTGTTGCCAGCCTTGGTGCTCAACTACCTCGGCCAGGGCGCATTGCTGTTGAACAATCCCACCGTCGAGCATCCATTCTTTCTCCTCGCGCCGACGTGGGCCCTGGTGCCGCTCGTGGCGCTGGCCACGGCCGCGGCGATCATCGCGTCACAGGCGCTCATCTCCGGTTCGTTTTCCATCACCCGCCAGGCGATTCAGCTTGGCCTCGCGCCTCGCCTCGACGTGGAGCACACGTCCGCTCGCGAGATGGGTCAGATCTACGTGCCCCAGGTGAACTGGGGCCTGATGTGTGCGACGTTGCTGATCGTGATCGGCTTCGGCTCCTCGAGTGCCGTCGCCGCGGCGTACGGCATCGCCGTCACGCTGACGATGGTCATCACCGTGCTGCTGCTCTACGTCGTCATGACGGAGCGCTGGCAATGGCCGAAGCCGGCCGCGCTGACCGTGCTGGCGCTGTTTCTGACCATCGACCTGGCCTTCTTCGGCGCCAATGCCCTGAAGTTGATGCAGGGTGGCTGGGTCACGCTCGCCGTTGCCCTGCTGCTCTTCACGCTCATGACCACGTGGAAGACCGGCCGGCGTCTGGTGGCCGAACGACTGACCGCGCGCGCGGTTCCAATCGAGGAGTTCATCGCCACCGTGGCCGCCACTCAGCCGCTCCGCGTCCCTGGGACCGCCGTGTTCATGACCGCCCAGCCCACCGGCACGCCTCCTCCTCTCGCTCACAACCTCCGCTACAACAAGGTGCTGCACGACCACGTCATCATCCTCACCGTGACGACGGCGCAGCGGCCGCATGTGGCTGACGCGGACCGCATCTCCGTTGAAACCCTCGGCCACAACCTGTTCAATGTGCGCGTACAGTACGGGTTCATGGAGGATCCGGATGTGCCGTCGGCGTTGCTGCAAGCGCGCCAGCAGGGGCTTCCGATGGATCCCGACGATGTCATCTATTTCCTCGGTCGAGAGACGATCATCGTCACACGGCGGAAGGGCATGGCCGTCTGGCGCGAAAAGCTCTTCGTGCTGATGTCCCGCAATGCGGTTCGGGCGACGGCCTTCTTCCGGCTGCCGCCCGAGCGCGTGGTGGAACTGGGCGTTCAGGTGGAGATGTAGCCATCGAGCAGCGGCAGGGGACGAATAGGACCGTGTCCGGCGTAGACCTGTGTCGCACCCCGGTCCTTCAGCAGCTGCCAGCTCGCACGGACGACATCGGGATCCTCAGCGCCGACCCATCGCGGATCGGTGAGATCGCCGGTAAACGCCGGGCCGTCATCCAGGAGCAACGACACACTATCCTCGGAATGTCCAGGCGTGTGCAGGATCTCTCCGGCGATACCGACGCGATGGAGCAGCGCGCGGCTCTCCGCGACCGGGATGACGACGTTCCCCTGCATCGCGATCTCGGTGAAATGATCCTGGGGCTTGATGTACCGCTTCATCAGCTGAACGAACGGCACCTGCACATCGAGCATGAGCAGCGGAACGCCGGCGTTCTTGAGGTCCTGCGCGGCACCGGCGTGATCGGCGTGATAGTGCGTGGCCAGGCCGTAATTGATCTCGCTGAGCGCGATGTCCATGCGACCGAGGTTCGCGCGCATCGTCCCGATTGTTCCGGGCCAGCCGAGATCCACGAGGACCCGCGATCGACCTGCGCTAATCACCCAGAAGTTCGTCGAGCGATAACCGACGTTGACGATAGTGACAGCGGGCGCCGGCATGGTCGCGCAATGCTACCAGCCTCGCTCGCCTTCGCGTTGCGCCTTCATGAGAGAATCCACAGAACGAGGAGCGACGATGAGCGCAATCACCAAGACACTGTTGGCCTGCTCGATGGCGCTGGCGCTCGCGGCTCCGGCGCTCGCGCACCACAGCGCCGCCGCATACGACACGCAGAAGGAAGTGAAGGTCACCGGGACGGTGCTTCAGTACCGGTTTGCCAACCCACACGTGTATCTGACGCTGCAGATCAAAAAAGACGATGGGTCCACATCAACCGTGGAGGTCGAAGCGGGAGCCGCGGCGGTATTGAACGGACTCGGCTTCACGAAGAGCTCGGTCGCCGCCGGAGAGGTTGTCACCGTTGTCGGCAACCCCGCCCGGAGCAAGCCGGACGCGTTCGTCCTGGGCCGCGAGCTCTACAAACGGGACGGGACCTACGTGCCGCTGAACATTGCCTCGCGCAGTGTGTACGCGTCGAAGAGTGCGATCGCGACCACCATCGCCGGGACGTGGTTCTCACCGCGCACCGAGTTCGGAGGGTTCATCGGCAGCACTGGCCGATGGACGCTGACCGACAAAGGCAAGGCTGCCGCAAGCAGCGCGGACGAGAGAACCAGGAACGCGCTGAAGGACTGCATCCCCGTGGGCGCGCCAGCGCTGATGTTCTACCCCGTCGCGACGACGATCGCCGTTCAGCGTGACCGCGTGGTCATGGACGTGGACTGGATGGATTCCAAGCGAACGATGTATCTGGATGGGCGCGCGCATCCGCCGGCCAGCCAGACGTCCCTGCAGGGCCATTCAGTCGGCCGCTGGGAAGGCAAGACGCTGGTGGTCGAGACGACCAACTTCAAGGAGCACCCGATGGGCCTCTCGCTGTCGATGCCGGCGAGCACGCAGAAGCGCCTGATCGAGCGCTTCGCGCTCAGCGAGGATGGCAAGAGTCTGGTCTATTCAGGCGTGCTGGAAGATCCGGTCTATCTGGCGAAGCCCGTGGAGTGGTCCGGCAAGTGGGAGTACCGGCCGACGATGAAGCCGTCGAATCAGAAGTGCGACATCGAGGTGGCGAGCAAATTCCTGTCGCAGTGAAGGCCCCGTCTTAGACGAAGCGCCGAAGGGCGACGATCGGTCGCCGCTTTGGGCTTGCGCACCGACTAACCATGCCTGTAGCATATGTGGCTATGCCATCTATTGACCGCCGCATCCTCGACCGCGAGCTGAAGAAGGGGTCGGCCGAGCTCATCATCCTCTCGATTCTCGAGCCGCGGCCGCGCCACGGCTACGAGATCAGCAAGCTCATTGAGGCGCAATCGAACGGGCACCTCAAGTTCCACGTCGCCTCGCTGTATCCCCTGCTCTATCGCCTGGAAGAACGCGGATGGCTGCAGGGGCGATGGGTCGAGAAGGCCGGACAGCGGAGACGCCGCTTCTACAACCTGACCGCGGACGGGCGCCGGGTCCTGGCGAGCCAGCGGAGCACGTGGAAGAGCTTCGTCGAGGCGATGGGACTCATCACGGGGGTCGACCATGGGTAACTGGACGTCTGACCTGCGCGCGCGCCTGGCCCGGTTGCGTCTGAGTCCCGCCCGCGAAGCCGAGGTCGTCGAGGAGCTATCGCAGCATCTGGACGACCGGTACGACGAGCTTCTCGCCGCCGGGTCGAGCGACGCGGACGCACGTCGCCTCGCCCTTGCGGAGCTGAATGAGGCAGGTGGACTCGCGCATCGGATGCACGCGCTGTCGCAGGCGCATACTCCACCACCGGTGGTCCACGGGCAGCCGAACGGAGGCCTGCTGCGAGGGTCGTGGCAGGACCTGCGGTCCGCCCTGCGCACGATGAGAAGACAGCCGGGCTTCGCGGCCACGATCGTCGTGACGCTCGCCGTGGGCATCGCCGTCAACACTACCGTGTTCACCATCGTCAACGCGGCAGTGCTCCGCTCAATGCCGATCACGGACGCGGAGCGAGTCGTTCGCCTGAGTGTGGCGAACATCGGGAACGCGGAGGATCCGGAGGATCGCCTCTCGTACCTGGACCTTCAGGATTGGCGGACCGCCCACAGTACGTTCGAGGATATCCAAGGGACGGCAGAGCGCAGCGTCGCTCTTTCGGGTGATGAGCGGCCAGCGGCTCGGGTGAACGCGGCCTATGTGTCGTGGAACACGTTCTCGCTGATCGGGCAGCCTCCCGCGCTCGGTCGTGACTTCGCGGAGACCGACGATCGTGAAGGAGGACAACCTGTCGTCATCCTGGGCAGCAGCCTCTGGCGCGCGCGGTATGGCGGCGACCCGTCGATCGTGGGCAAGACGGTTCGCGTTGGTGGTGTGCCGTCGACGGTCGTCGGTGTCATGCCACCGAGGTTTGGCTTTCCTGACAACTCAGAGCTGTGGCTGCCGTTCGTGGCGCTGCCGCAGGAGGAACGGACATCGCGAAGTACACGTCGGCTCGACGCGATGGGATGGCTCCGACCTGGTGTGACCGTGGAGCAGGCCACAACGGAGCTCTCCGGGATCACGGCGTCGCTCGCCTCGCGCTATCCGGACACGAACCGGAATACGGCACCCATCGTCGAGCCGCTTGGCATAGCCGGACCGATCATCGCAGCGACGCTGGCCTTGCTCGGCGCCGTCGTGTTCGTTCAACTCATCGCCTGCGCCAACGTCGCGAACCTGATGCTGGCGCGGGCCGCTGATCGATCGCGGGACATCACACTTCGCATGGCGCTGGGCGCCAGCCGATGGCGCATCAGGCGTCAACTGCTGGTCGAGAGTCTGGTGCTGGCGACCGCGGGCGGTGTCTGCGGGCTCGCGCTGTCATATCCAGGCGTCCAGGTGTTCCGGAATCTTCCCGCGAATTCCGCGCCACCGTACTGGGTGCAGTTCACGATCGATGGGATGGTCTTCTCGTATTTTGCCGCGGTGTGCGTGGTCAGCGCCCTCGTATGCGGCCTGGTCCCGGCCTGGCACGCCTCGCGAACGACTCTCGCCGCGACGCTCAACGACGCCGGACGCGGCAGTGCCGGGAGCCGCAGCCGCCGCCGCTGGACGGGCGCCTTCGTGATCGCTCAGGTGACCGCGGCCCTGGTGTTGCTGACCGGAGCCGCGATGATGATGCAGAACCTGATCGGCCTGGTGCGCATCGACGTCGGCGTCGAGACCACGAGCTTGATGCAGATGGCTTTCGAGGTTCGACGCACCGACGATACGCCAGAACGGCGGCTGTTGTTCTTCAGCCAGCTCGAAGAACGCCTCGCCTCGAGCTCTGGCGTGAGCGCCGCGCTGACCAGCAATGCGCCCATCGCCGGGGCACGGGTCCTGAGACTTCGCATCGACGGGCGGCCCGGTTCCGAGGTTGATGCCCTCCCGTTCGTCTCGCTCGTCCGTGTCGGGCAGGGTTACTTCGACGTGGTGGGCGCGCGCGTGATCGACGGCCGTGCGTTCACCGCGGACGATCTCCTACGGCGCGACGGCCTCGTCATCAACGAGCGATTCGCGCGGATGCATTTCCAGAATGAGCCGGCGATAGGCAAGCGCCTGCTGTTGATCGACGAGAACGCACCCGCGGCCGCAGCCGGCGCGGCCCGCTGGATGACCATCGTCGGCGTCGTGGGCAACGTACGCCAGCGCTCCCTGCCGTCCGGTGAATTCGATCCGGTGGTCTACGCATCGTACGCAGAGGATCCGCCACCATTCATGCAGATCATCGCGCGATCGGCGGCCGGACCGGCCGCGGCCGCGACGTTCGTCCGTGAGCAGATGCGCGCACTCGACCCCGACCTGCCACTGTTCGGGATGACGACCGTCGATGAGCTCCTGGCGAATCAGCAATGGCCGCAACGCCTGTTCGGCTCGATGTTCGCCGTCTTCGCCTCGATCGCGATGCTGCTGGCGACCTCTGGCCTCTACGCGGTCACGGCCTATGCCGTCTCACGCCGAACGCGGGAGATCGGCGTGCGCGTGGCACTCGGGGCCGATGCCCGCAGCATCTGGTGGGCGGTCACGGGCACGACAGTGCGGCAACTCGCCATCGGACTCGTGCTGGGATCGGCGGGTGCCGCCGCTGTCGCAAGGGTGTTGCCGGCTTTCCTGGTCGGGACCGGCGGTGCCAACCGCTTCGCGTTTGCCGGCGTGGCCGTCGTGTTCCTCGCCGTCGGCATCCTGGCCAGCGCCGTGCCGGCGCGTCGCGCGATGCGACTCGATCCGGTGACGGCGCTTCAGACGGACTAGTACCTGGCCGCAGTGGATCTGACCGGTTCAGGCGGCGGCCTGGGTGCGACCAGCGGGCTGGGGATACACCCGGCCAAGCTTCTCGCGAGCACGGTCGACAGTAAACATCCATTTGATGCGCGCCGTCTCGGCGTTA
>DATDOE010000021.1:0-19911 GCA_035293405.1 Vicinamibacterales bacterium
CACACAATTCCCGGGCGGGGCATCCCGTCTGGCGGCGTTGCTCATCGCTCACATATGCCCAATATGCTCGCTCTTCGCGCCTTGCCAGCCGGGCGCCGCGCTCCGGGACTTGTGCAAGTCATCACGATTCCAGGGGACTAGCAGGATCGCGTGACGTTTCAGGACCTGATTCTCAAGCTGTCGTCATACTGGGCCTCGCATGGGTGTCTGCTCCAGCAGCCGCTCGATCTCGAGGTCGGCGCCGGCACCTCCCATCCGGAAACGCTGTTCCGCGTGCTCGGACCCAAGCCGTGGAGCGTGGCCTACGTTCAGCCGTCGCGGCGTCCCGACGATGGCCGGTTCGGGCAGAACCCCAACCGGCTGTTCAAGCATCACCAATATCAGGTGATCCTCAAGCCGTCTCCGGATGAAGTGCAGCAGCTCTACCTCGAAAGCCTGGAAGCCTGCGGCATCAATCCGCGCCAGCACGACATCCGGTTCGAGGAAGACAACTGGGAGTCGCCCACGCTGGGCGCCTGGGGCATCGGCTGGCAGGTGATGCTCGACGGCACGGAGATCACGCAGTTCACCTACTTCCAGCAGGTCGGGGGCATGGACCTGGCGCCGATCTCCTGTGAGATCACCTACGGGCTGGAGCGCATCGCCATGTTCCTGCAGAAGGTCGACAACGTGTTCGATCTGGAGTGGGGCGGCGGCGTGAAGTACCGCGAGGTCCGGCTGCAAGATGAAATCGAGCAATCCAAGTACGTCTTCGGCCAGGTGGAGGGGATGGACGCCGCCGAATTCGGCGAACGGCATCGTGACCTCTTCGACAAGAACTTCGAGCTGGGCGGCAAGCTCCTGGCCTCGAAGCTGATTCTGCCCGCGCTGGAGCACTGCCTGAAGTGCTCGCATCTGTTCAACATCCTCGACTCGAGTGGCAGCATCGGCGTCACCGAGCGAACCGCTTACATTCTGCGCGTGCGCCAGTTGGCGATCGCGATCGCACGAGCGCACGTCGAGCCCGAGAACGCAGCCGAGGGCGCATAGGAGATGGATCGCGAGCTGCTGATCGAGATCGGGTGCGAGGAGATTCCGGCGGGGTGGCTGCCCGGACTGACCGCGCAGATGGCGAAGCACGTCGATGCGCGTCTGAAAGAGGTGCGGCTGACGAGCGATGCGCCGGCCGAGGCGTACAGCACGCCGCGGCGTCTGACGGCGCGGGTGATTCGTGTCGCCGAGCGTCAGACCGACTTCGAAGAGCTCGTCACCGGGCCGCCGGTGTCCGCGGCCTACAAGCCGGACGGCGAGCCGACGCCCGCGGCCGTGGGCTTCGCGAAGAAATACGGGGTCGACGTGACCGCGCTCGAACGGCAGGAGACGCCCAAGGGTATGTACCTGTCCTATCGGGTGCGGCAGCGCGGCAAGGCGACGGTTGACGTGCTGGCGGACGTCATGGGCGGTGTGCTGCGCGACATGACGTTCCCGAAGCAGATGCGGTGGGACGCGTATCTCGAGGACGGCAAAGGCGACCTCGTCTTCGCGCGTCCTATTCGGTGGCTGATTTTCCTCTACGGCGGGCGCGTCGTGCCGTTTGTGATCCGGCGCACCGAGCTGGCGCAGGGGCCGACGGTGCAGGACATCCGCTCGGGGCCGAACACCTACGGCCACCGCTTCCAGACGACGAGCGGCCGCGCCGGGCGGGCGATCAAGGTCAAGACCTTCGACGACTATCAGGCGCGCCTGCTCGAGAACTTCGTGATTCTCGACCGGACCGAGCGCGAGCAGAAGATCCGCCGTGAGCTCGAGACGCATGCTCGGCGTCTCAACGGCCGCGTCGGCGCCAGCGTGGCGTCGCAGTCATCGCTCCTTCGCGAAGTGCCCGACCTCGTGGAGTATCCGTCGGTGGTTGCCGGTCACATCCCCGTAGAGTTCCTGCAGCTCCCCGAGGAAGTGCTGACGACAACGATGATTCATCACCAGCACTACTTCCCGGTGGTGGATGAAGAGGGCAAGCTCAAGCCCGCGTTCCTGGCCGTCACGAACATGGAGGTCGAGAAACCGGAGATCATCGCGCGCAACTCCGAGCGAGTGCTCGCCGCCAGGCTCCGCGACGCGCGGTTCTTCTGGGACGAGGATCGCAAGGCGACGCTCGAGTCGCGCCTCGATCGGCTGGCGACCATCCTCTTTCACAAGAAGCTGGGGAGCTACAAAGAGAAAGCCGATCGCGTGGCCTCCCTCGCGGCGTGGATCGCGGGCGAGGCGTTCGCGCGGCCGGCGGCGGCGCCGCATGCCGAGCGGGCCGGGCGGCTGTGCAAGGCCGACCTGGCGACGGACATGGTGCGCGAGCTCACCGAGCTACAGGGCACGATGGGCGGAATTTACGGCCGCGAAGAGGGTCTGCCTGAAGAGGTCTGGAAGGCGATCTACTTCCACTATCTGCCGATCGGCGTCGAGGCCGATGCGCCGCCAACCAAACCGCAGATCGGGGCGGCCGCCGTCACATGGGCGGCGGTATCTTTGGCCGACAAGCTCGACTCGATCGTCGGCATGTTCATCGCCGGTGAGCGGCCCACCGGCTCTCGCGATCCGCTCGGCCTTCGTCGTCAGGCGCAGGGCGCGGTGAAGATCCTGGCCGATTTGCCCGAGCTCACCGGAATCGACGCACGGTTAAAGCTGGGCTCGCTGCTGGCGAGAGCCGCGGTGCCTTTCGGCGGCTACGGTGATGCGGCGCCGCCGCTGGCTTCGTTCATGGCGGATCGGCTGGCGTATCTGCTGACGGAACGGGGCTTCGACGTGCGCAGCGTGCGTGCGGTGATGCACGGAGGAATCGAGGAGACGAGTCCGCTCGAAGCGCGGCGCAAGCTCGAGGCCCTGGCGCAGATGACGGGGTCGGCCGCGTTCCTCGGTGTCGCCACGCTGCTCAAACGCGTGAAGAACATCTCGAAAGGTGTCGCCGCGCCGGCGGCGTCTTCAGGTGCCGATGGACTCCTGACCGAGCCGGCTGAGAAGGCGCTGGCCGCCGCCATCGCCTCCGGCGCGCCGACGATTCGGGCCGCCGCCCAGCGCGGCGATTATCGCGAAGCCTTCACCGCCGTTGCAGCATTGCAACCGACGGTTGCTAAGTTCTTTGACGATGTGCTCGTGATGGCGGAGGACGAGCGGCTGCGGGCCGCGCGCCTCGGGCTGGTTGCGACCATGCGGGATCTGATTCTCGAGATAGCGGATATCTCTGAGATCGTGACAGGAGACTGAGTCCAGATGGCGAAGAAGAAGGCGGCGAAGGCCGCGAAGAAGAGTGTCGTGAAGAAGACCGCGAGGAAGAGTGCCGCGACCAAGACGGCCGGCAAGTACGTCTATCTCTTCGGAAAGAAGACCGACGGCAACGGCACCATGAAGCCGCTCCTCGGCGGCAAGGGCGCCAACCTCGCCGAGATGTGCCGCATCGGGCTGCCGGTGCCCCCGGGCTTCACCATCACGACCGAGGTCTGCACCTACTACTACGACCACAAGCGGGCCTATCCGCCGGCGCTCCAGCGTCAGATGAAAGCCGGGATCGCCGCCATCGAGAAGCAGACGGGCAAGAAGCTCGGTGACCTGAAGAATCCGCTGCTCGTGTCCGTCCGCTCAGGCGCCCGCGACTCCATGCCGGGCATGATGGACACCATCCTCAACCTCGGGCTCAACGATCAGACCGTCGAAGCGCTGGCGACCAAGACCGGTAACCCGCGCTTCGCATGGGACTGCTACCGCCGCTTCGTGCAGATGTACGGCGACGTCGTGCTGGGCCTCCAGAAGCGGCCGGACGAGGATCACGAACCGTTCGAGACGGTCATCGAGACGCTCAAGCACGAGCGCTATCACAAGGATTTCGAGGATACCAAGCTCACGGTCGAGGATCTGAAGGAGCTCGTGGCCCGCTTCAAGGCGCTCGTGAAGGAGCGCGTCGGCAAGAACTTCCCGGCCTCGCCCTGGGATCAGCTCATGGGCGCCATCAGTGCGGTCTTTGGCTCCTGGATGAACGACCGCGCCATCGTCTATCGCCGCAAGTACAACATCCCGACCGAGTGGGGCACCGCCGTCAACGTGCAGGCGATGGTCTATGGGAACACCGGCGACAACTCCGGCTCGGGCGTCGCGTTCACGCGCAACCCGGCCAACGGCAACAAGGAGTTCTACGGTGAGTTCCTGATCAACGCCCAGGGCGAGGACGTCGTCGCCGGCGTGCGCACGCCGGAGCCGGTCGCCGAGTTGAAGAAGCAGATGCCGAAGGCCTACCACGAGCTGGAGCGTATTCGGCAGACGCTGGAGCGGCACTTCAAGGACGTGCAGGACTTCGAGTTCACCATCGAGGATGGCGTGGTCTACATGCTGCAGACGCGGAACGGCAAGCGCACCGCGATGGCGGCGCTGAAGTTTGCCATCGACATGCAGAAGGAGCGGTTGATCGACTGGAAAACTGCGGTCATGCGCAATCCCGCCGATCAGCTCGAACAACTGCTGGCGCCGGTGTTCGACGTCGCCGAGCTCGCCAAAGCGCCGGTCATTGCGACTGGCCTCCCGGCGGGGCCTGGCGCGGCCTCGGGGCGGATCTATCTGAACGCCGATCGCGCGGTGACCGCCGCCGAGAAGCACGAGCGAGTGCTTCTGGTGCGCGTCGAGACCTCGCCCGAGGATCTCCGGGGCATGATCGCCGCTGAAGGCATCCTCACGGCGCGCGGCGGCGTGTCGTCGCACGCTGCACTCGTTGCCCGCCAGATGGGGAAGGTCTGCGTGTGCGGCGCGGCCGCCGTCGAAGTGGACTACCAGACGCGCACGGTGACCGTGGCCGGCCGGACCTTCAAGGAAGGCGACTGGATGTCGATCGACGGGACCGCCGGCAAGGTCTACGCCGGTGAAGTCAAGACGGCGCCCTCCGAGATAGTCGCCGGTCTCGTTCACGGCGACGAGGCCGCCAAGCGAACCGAGAAGTTCAAGAGCTTCCAGCAGCTCATGAAGTGGTGTGACCAGGCGACGCGCATGAGCGTCCGCACCAACGCCGATACGCCCGAGCAGACGCGCAACGCGATCGCCTTCGGCGCCGTCGGCATCGGCCTCTGCCGCACCGAGCACATGTTCTTCGAGGGCGACCGCATCGACGCGATGCGCGAGATGATCCTCGCCGAGACGATCGAGGCGAGGAAGGCGGCGCTGGCCAAGCTGCTTCCGTATCAGCGTGACGACTTCGCCGGCATCTTCCGCGAGCTCAAGGGCCATCCGGCGACGATTCGCTTCCTCGATCCGCCGCTGCACGAGTTCCTTCCACACTCGGCGGACCAGCAGAAGGAGCTCGCCCAGAAGCTGGGCGTCACCGTCGAGGCCATTCAGTCGCGCGTCCACCAGCTCCACGAGTTCAACCCGATGCTCGGCTTCCGCGGCTGCCGTCTCGGCATCGGCCACCCGGAGATCTCCGCGATGCAGGCCCGCGCCGTGTTCGAGGCCGCGGCGATCGTGCAGAAAGAAGGGATCAAGGTCCTGCCCGAGATCATGATTCCGCTCGTCGCGTTCAAGAAGGAGCTCGACCTGCAAATCGAGGTCGTGCACCAGGCGGCGCGTGAGGTGCAGGCCGAGCAGAAGGTGAAGCTCAAGTACCTCGTCGGCACCATGATCGAGATCCCGCGTGGCGCGCTGACCGCCGACGAGGTCGCGCAGTCCGCCGACTTCTTCAGCTTTGGCACCAACGACCTGACGCAGACAGCCCTCGGCATGTCGCGCGACGACTCCGGCTCGTTCCTCCCCACCTACGCCGAGCTCGAGATCGTGAAGGCGAACCCGTTCGCCACGATCGATCAGGCCGGCGTCGGCCAGCTCGTCGAGATCGCTGTGACGAAGGGACGCCAGACCAGGCCTGACATCAAGCTGGGCATCTGCGGCGAGCACGGCGGTGACCCGTCCTCGATCCATTTCTTCGAGAAGGTCGGGCTGAACTACGTGAGCTGCTCACCGTACCGTGTGCCGGTGGCCAGGCTCGCCGCGGCGCAGGCCAGGCTGTCGATGAAAGTGGAAAACTAAGGCGCCGTGTCGTAGTGTCCGCCTTTAGGCGGACCCGCGAGGTCCGGCTGAAGCCGGACACTACGTGTGCGACGACATGCTCAACGTCTACGTTCACGAGAACGGCGCCACATCACGTGCGGATCGGGTCGAGCCCGAGTGGCTCGACCCATCTTCACTCGTCACGCTCTGGGCCGACCTGGCCGCGCCCACCGACGAGGAGCGTCGCGTGCTGACCGACACTTTTCACTTTCATCCGCTGGCGGTCGAAGACGCCACCAGCTCCCTGCAGTTTCCGAAAATCGAGTCGTATCAGGGCTATCTGTATCTGGTCCTCCACGGCATCGACTCCAAGCCGAAGCAGGCCCAGTTCGCGACGCGTGACGTGGACTTCTTCCTGGGCCGAAACTATCTCGTGACCATCCACGACGGGCAGTCGCGGTCGATCGGGAAGTTGCGCGAGATCTGCGGCCTGCATCAGCACATCCTGTCGGAAGGGCCGGTCGCGCTGCTGCATCGCATCGTCGACGCGATGGTGGACAACTACCGGCCCGTGATCTCCGAGATCGAAGACCGTATCGTCCACCTGGAGGAGCAGGCGTTCACCGGCTACAACCGGATGTCACGCCAGATCATGAAGCTCAAACGCGAGCTGAGCTCGATGCGCCGGGTGATGGTGCCGCAGCGCGATGCGGTCGGCCGCCTGGCGCGGCGCGAGTTCCCGATGATCACCGACGAGATGGCCTACCGCTTCCGCGATGTCTACGATCAGGTCGTGCGATTCACGGAAGAGGCCATCCTGTTCCAGGACCGCGTCACCGGCATCTTCGAGGTGAACCTGTCGACCGTGTCCCATCGCCTGAATCAGGTGATGAAGCTCCTCACCGTCATGTCGACCATCTTCCTGCCGCTGACCGTGCTCACCGGCATGTGGGGGATGAACATCCATCTCCCGCGGTTCCCGGGTGGTGACGAGGTCCAGTTCTGGTGGATTGCCGGCATCATGATTGCCGTCAGCGTCGTCATGCTCGCGGTGTTCCGTCGTAACAAATGGATCTAAACCACGAAGGCACGAAGATCGCGAAGGTCACGAAGCAATTACTTCATGAAGACCTTTGATGGCATTCGTGCCCTTCGTGATCTTCGTGGTTGAATTAGTCTCAAATGGGTAGGATCCATCGGCTCCCGGCCGATCTCGCCAATCAGATCGCGGCCGGCGAGGTGGTCGAGCGCCCGGCCTCGGTCATCAAAGAGTTGGTCGAGAACTCCATCGATGCCGGCGCGCGGCGTCTCACGATCACCGTCGAGCTCGGCGGCAAGAAGCTGATTCGCGTCGAGGACGATGGCGAGGGGATGGATCCGGACGATGCGCGTCTGGCCATCGAGCGGCATGCGACGAGCAAGATTCGCCGCGCCGATGATCTGGCGGCGATTGCGACGCTCGGATTCCGCGGCGAGGCGCTGCCGGCGATCGCCTCGGTGTCGCACTTCCAGCTGCGCACCCGGACCAGACAGATGGATTCGGGGACCGAAATCCGCGTCAACGGCGGCGCCGTCGCCTCGGTTGCCGAAGCCGGGATGCCCGAGGGCACGTCGATCGAGGTCGCCGATCTCTTCTACAACCTGCCGGCCCGCCGCAAGTTCCTGAAATCCGATGGCGCCGAGTCGGCCCAGGTCTCCCGCATCGTCACCCAGCTTGCGCTCTGTTATCCCGAGATTGGTTTCACGCTGACCAGCGCCGGCCGCAAAGTGGTGCAGTGCCCGCCGGTGGCCACGCTGCGCGACCGTCTGTATCAGCTCTACGGGGAACGGAGCGACCTGGTCGAGGTCCGCCGGGATGGCGGGGACGTCAAGCTCCTTGGCTACATCGCCGCGCTGGCGGAGCAGGGGCCGACGCGCGGACCGCAGAATCTGTTCGTCAATCGCCGCGTCGTGAAGGACCGCACGATCGCGCATGCCGTGATCGACGCCTACAGTCAGGCCTCGATCAAGGAGCGCAGCCCCGAGATGCACCTCTTCATCGAGATGCCGCACGACGCGGTGGACGTGAACGTTCATCCGACCAAGGCCGAAGTGCGCTTCCGCGATCAGTCGTACATGCACGAGATCGTCAGACGCACGCTCGGCGATGCCCTGGGCCGCGGCCGTGTCCCTGACTTCCAGCTCGATGCTCCCCGAGGCGGTCAAGTAGAGTCATCGACCTTGCCGCTGCCCAACACGTATACGAACGTCTTTCCGAGCAGGTGGATCTCGCCGACCAGCGGTAGTGGGTTCGCACCGACCAGCGATAGCACCGTCGCACCGACCAGCGATAGCGGGCTCGCACCGACAGACGTGCCAACCCTCCGTCCGATGATGGCGCTCGGTCAATTCCGCGACACCTTCATCATCGCCGTGGACGAGGACGGCATTGCGATCATCGATCAGCACGTTGCGCATGAGCGTGTGCTGTTCGAGCGCATCACCGAACGGCTCACGAGCGGCCGGATGGAGAGTCAGCGGCTCCTGGAGCCCTTGCTCCTCGAGTTGCCACCGAGCGGGCGGCAGGCGCTCGCGTCACATGCCGCGGAACTGGATCGATTGGGGTTCGAAGTCGAGGAGTTCGGCGGCGACACGCTGCGCGTGACCGCGTTTCCCGCCTTGCTCCGTCGCGAGGAATGCACCGCCGCCCTTCGCTCGCTGGCCGAGGACCTCGAGAGCGCGGGCAGCACCGCCACGGTGGACGAGGCGATCAAACGCATCGCCGCGACGATGGCGTGCCATGCCGCGGTGAAGGCGCACGATCAGCTCACGCCCGAGAAGATGGCCCACATCCTCGAGGAGCTGCGCCGCACCGCCTATTCGACGATCTGTCCGCACGGCCGTCCGGTGATGCTCCGTCTGAGCCGGCGCGAAGTCGAGAAGAACTTCCAACGAATCTGACCATGAGTCTTCACAAGAGATCAAGAGATCAAAAGATCAAGAGAGCCAATACTCCTGAACTCTTGACCTTCTGTTCCAACTCTGGGAGGACTCATCAACCGCCGACCGTGCATATATGATCCGCAACGAGCCGTGAGGCGCCCATGCATCGATTGAGCACGTTGTTGCCGTTGGTCCTTCTGTCGGTCGTGATGGCTGCCGGCGCTATCGGCGCGCAGCAGCCGGCGGCGGGGCGCGGGGCAGCGGCGCCTCCGGGTCTTCCACCGCTGTTCTTCCGCGAGGACTGGCGGCAGATCGATCGTCCGCCGGATGCGGCCGCCGACTTCGTGCCCGAGCGCGGCGTGACACCCTCGGCGGTGACGAATCCAAATCTGGAGCTCAGACTCTACGACCCCAACGCGAAAAGCGTGTCCGCGTACGCCAGGCAGCCGCCTGCCGGCTCCATCGTCCGCGACTGGACCGGGCCCGCGTGTATCCAGCTTGCGGGCTACAACCAGAGCAACGCGCCGAAACAACCGGCGGCCGGCCAGTCAAGCGATCCCCCAAACCTATGGACCGGCGTGTGTCAAACGCCGGTCGCCGCGACGCTGCGGGACAAGAACAACTACGTGGACCTGACGGGCCTGGCCCGGATCCGCTGGGTGACGCGAGTCTCGGGTTTCCACGTGGCGCGTCCCGTGGTGAAGCTCGCCGACGGGACCTGGCTCGTGGGCGACTACGGCGAAGGAGCCCCATCGAGCAACTCCACGCTGTTTCTCGAGTCGGAGTTTGCGGTGGCCAGCATCCGTTGGCTCACCCTCGACATCTCGCGCGTGGTGACGAGAGGTCAGGCCTGGGTGGAGAAGCCGGATCTCAGCAAGGTCGATGAAGTGGGCTTCGCCGACCTGCTGCCAGGCAGCGGCCACGGGTGGGGAGGCTTCGTCAACGTGGGCCGGTTCGAGGTGTACGGCAAGCCGGTCAAACGATAGATCGTCGGATCGCATGGCACTCTCCAGCGACGAGATTCTTCTCGACAGCATCAAGGAGGCGCTTGCGCTTTACCAGCGCAGCCTCGTGTGGGCGACGACGGCGGCGCTCTCTGGAGGGCTCATCACGCTGGCCCTCAGGGATCCCAATGCGCCACCGGTCGCGCTGCTCTCGGGAACGTTGAGTGCGCCGGTGGCCTGGGCCATTGCGCAGGCGCTCTACGTGGTCTTCGGTTCGCTCGCGTACGCGGCGCTGCGCCGGTATCAGGCGGCTCTCGAAGCGCTCAATCCTCAGGAAGACATTCTGAAAGCGATTCGGATGTTCCCGTCATTTGCGACCCTTCCGGGGCGTTTCTTCCGGCTGGGTTTCGTGTGGCTGCCCATGATCGTGACGATCGCATCGTGGGTCCTCGAGCTGCTTCGGGAGCACAGCAGCGCACATGCGACGCCGTTGGATATGGCGTGGTTCCTCGGGCTGGGCATCACCGCGGCAATCCTCGTGGGGCCTTATGCGGCAATCCTGGTGTGTCTCCGTGATCTCCGCACCTGGCAGCCTCGCACAGCGGCGGCATCGGCCGACACAGGCGTCTCTGGAACTTTGTGAGTTACAGTGAGCGGCCGGGCAGAAGAGAAGGCGGCTGGGTTTCGGTGAAATGCCAGCCGGGTACACCGTGAGAAGGAGACGTTCGTGAGACCACTAAAAGCGATCATTGTGACGACGCTGGCGCTGACCGGCATCCTTGTCGGCGTCAGTGCACAGCAGCCTGGCTTCACGCGCACGGTGCTGCAGCAGTCGAAGCTGTCGGTGCCCGGCCGCGAATCTGTGACCGCCATCGCGGAGTTTCAGCCTGGCGCGACAGTGGGCCGTCATACGCATCCAGGTGAGGAAATCGGCTACATCCTGGAAGGCACCATCGTGCTCGAGAAGGCAGGCGAGAAGCCCGTGACTCTCGAGGCGGGAAAAACATTCTTCATCCCGGCAGGCATGATTCACGATGCCACTAATAAGGCCTCGGTGCGGGCTCGAGTCCTCGCCAACTACATCGTCGAGCCAGGGAAGCCGGTTGCCTCGCCGGTCGTGACGAAGTAGGGAGACCGCACCGGCGACGATGAATTGTTATTTCTGTAGAGCGGGGGCTTCAGCCCCCGCGTCTCGACTCAGTTCTCCGTCGGCTTCTCCTCCACATGATCGATGACGAGCACGGGCATCGAGCGCTTCTGCATCTCCAGCTTCAGCCCGAGCTGTCTGGGGAGGGCCTCCAGTAATGTGATGGCGCCATTGGGGTCCGACGCGGCAAGCGCACCGCCTCCGGGCTGCCCCGCGCCTGCTGCCGGGCCTGCATCTCCGCCCCGGCCTCCGCCGCCCCCGACCACGCCGACGGGGCTGAAGTTCACGGTCAAGTTCCAGCCGCCCTCGAGCCCCGTCGCATCGGCCACCGGGGTGCGAATGTATCCGGACGCAAGGCTCTGAAGCCGCGCCGCGAACGCATTCATCGTCACGTTCTGGCAGGTCACCAGTCGTGAATTGATTGGGTTGATGTTCCGTGGATCCTTCCCGTCCGGTGCGGGACCTTCGACACATCGGGTGCGGCTCGAGGGATCGGCCTTGGTAAGTTTCGGGTTGGCCGTCATCAGCGTGTATGCCGAGACCTGCCGGTCTTCAGTGTGCATCTTCATCTTGAAGCGCTCCACCAGCAGCGCACGGAGCATCAGGCGAAGCGCATCGATGTCGATCGGCGGCTGGTCCGTGGGCCCGACGGAGGTGAAGGCTCTCGCGACGATGTCGAACTTCGCCGACTCGATCCATTTCGGTCCGTCGAGCAGTCCCGAATCAGGGTTGAGATCCCAGGCAAGGGCAATCAACATTCGGAGCGGCATACCGCTCACATTGACCTGGCCGGTGGGCTGAATCCTCGCCATCGGTCCCGGAGCGCCGTCCGGGCTCGGCTTGACGTCCGCGACTTCGAACTCGGGTGGCGGCGGAGGCGGGAAGGCCGCTGTTACGCCAGGGGGATTCTCAGTCGGCTTCTGGTTCACGCTGTCCACGACGAACGCCGAAGCCGGAAGCTTCTGCAACTCGAGCTTCAGCCCGAGCTGCTTCTCGAGCGCGTCGAAAATCGTGATGCCGTCGGTGCCGGCTTGCGCGAGCAGACCGCGCCCGTGCCACTTGATTTCGAAGTCCCAGGATCCCTGCAGCCCGGTCGAGTCCACGACCGGGCTTGTGAGATAGGCGCCGGCCGCTCGCGGGAGCAATTGCGCCAGGGCGGTCATGGTCATGCCGCGGCACACCGCAACTTGAGTGGGGATGACGCCGGGCTCGGGAGCCTGCGGTTGGGGCTGGCATCCGGGGTTGCCTGAGCCCGACGCTTCCTTCAGCTTATGTTTGCCCGCCACCGTCAGTGCGAATTGCGAAAGCGCCCTGGTGTCCTGGTGGAGCACGAGCTTGAAGCGGTCAGCCAGGAGGCCCTGGAGCATCAGCTTCACCGCATCCGCCGACGTGGACGCCGGGGCCTTGGCGACCACATCGAAGCGGTCCACTTCCAGCCAATTCGGCCCGCCGACCACTTTCTCCGCGTCCACGCTGTAGGCGGTCCTGATCAAATCCACCATCGTCGCATTGCGGATTTCATAGCGGCCAGCGCGAAAGGGACCGACCCACACGTTCGGGTTTGCCCTGGGCGCGCTCACGTGGACGTCGGCGATCTCGAACGTGGCGGGGGTCGGGGCCGACTGTCCGAATATGGGAACGGACAGAAGGACCATGAGGGTTATGAAGGAAAAGGTTCGCATCATATTCGGACCTCCGTTGACGCACTCGCTGTCGATGATAATCCGGGTGTCCCGGTCGTGAAGATCTCGCTTGAATACGGATCGGCAATCATATTGTTCACTGACTTGCGGCACACTCCATAGTCCATGAATGTCGTTCTCTTCGGCGCCACAGGTATGGTGGGTGCGGGAACCCTCCTCGAGTGTCTGGCCGATCCTCGCGTGCGGTCGGTGTTGTCGGTGTCGCGCTCACCGACCGGCCGGAGTCATCCGAAGCTTCGCGAAGTGCTGCATGCGGACTTCTTCGACTACGACTCGCTGCGGAGCGATTTCGCGTCGTGCGATGCCTGCTTCTTCTGCCTCGGCGTCTCGTCGATCGGCCTCAGCGAGGCCGCGTATACACATCTCACCTACGATCTGACCTGGCGGCCGCGCGAGTCATGGCCGACGTCAACCGTGGCCTGACCTTCTGCTTCGTCTCGGGAGTAGGAACCGACAGCACGGAACGCGGCCGGACGATGTGGGCCCGGGTGAAAGGCCGAACGGAGAATGCGCTGCTCGCCCTGCCGTTCAAGGGCGCCTACATGTTTCGTCCCGGATATATTCAGCCGATTGGCGGAGTGTGATCCAAGACGGCATGGGTTCAGGCCGCCTACTCCGTGATTGCGCCGCTCTATCCGATCGTCCATCGGCTGTTGCCTCAGGGCACGACGACAACCGCGAACCTGGGCCGGGCCCTCATCGAGGCTGCCGCCAGCGGATATTCGAAGTCGATTCTCTACTCGCGGGATATGAACATCCTGGCGGGACGGCCCGGCTGCCGCCTTCGCGCGTAAATCGCGCTTCGGCGGGCCACGCCGGAGCCTTCGGCGTAGGCGGAAAGCCGGACACTACGTGCGCCGATCTCGCTTGACCTTCTCCCACAACTCCAGCCGTCGCTTGATTTCTTTCTCGAATCCGCGCTCCGTCGGCCGATAGTAGGTCTTGTCCGCGAGCGACGGAGGAAGGCAGTCCATGCCCGTGACCGCGTCGCGTTCGTCGTGCGCGTACTGGTAGCCCTTCCCGTAGTCCAACTGCTTCATGAGTGTCGTCGGCGCATTGCGGAGGTGCAGCGGCACGGGCTCGGCGGCCTCTGTGTGCGCGTCAGCGGCCGCGGCGTTGTAGGCGGTGTACACGGCGTTGCTCTTCGGCGCGGTGGCCAGGTAGATGGCGGCCTGCGCGAGCGCGGTGTTGCCTTCGGGCATGCCGATGAAGTGCGCGGCGTCTTTCGCGGCGACGGCGATTGTCAATGCCTGCGGGTCGGCGTTGCCCACATCCTCCGACGCGAAGCGCACCAGTCGCCGCGCGATATACAGCGGATCCTCGCCGGCCTCGAGCATGCGCGCCACCCAGTAGACCGCGGCATCGGGGTCGCTGTTCCGCATCGACTTGTGCAGCGCCGAGATCAGGTTGTAGTGCTCTTCGCCACCCTTGTCGTAGAGCAGCGCGCGCCGCTGAATCGACTGCTCGAGTTGCGGGAGACCGAGCTGCCGGATGCAGGTCTCCGGATCCATCGGTGCCGAGGCGGTCGCAAACTCCAGAAGATTCAGCGCCGTCCGCGCATCACCGTTGGCAAACCGCGCGATGGCCGCGATCGCCTCGTCCGACACGTTGATCTCCGTGCCTCCGAGTCCGCGCTCCTTGTCGGTCAGCGCGCGGCGGAGGATGCCCTCGACGGCCTCGGCGCTGAGCGGCTGCAGGACGAACACCTTCGACCGCGACAGCAGCGCGGCGTTCACCTCGAATGACGGGTTCTCGGTCGTCGCTCCGATCAGCACGATGTCGCCGGCTTCGACGCGCGGAAGGAATGCGTCCTGCTGCGCCTTGTTGAAGCGGTGGATCTCGTCCACGAACACGATCGTCCGCCGGCCGGACCGTCGTCGTCGATCCTGCGCGGCGGCCATCACCTCTTTGATCTCTTTGATGCCGGCCAGGACGGCGCTGAACGGCACGAAGTGCGCCTGCGTCATCTCGGCGATCACGCGCGCGAGCGTCGTCTTTCCCGTGCCGGGCGGTCCCCACAGGATGATCGACTGCAGGAGATCGCGTTCGATGGCTTCGCGCAGCGGCTTGCCCGGCGCAAGAATCTCTTCCTGGCCGACGACCTCGCCCATCGTCCGCGGGCGGATGCGTTCCGCGAGCGGAGTGCCCGCAGTCGGCGGGTCTGAAGACCCGCCGCTACGTGGTGGCCCATCCTCGTCGTCGAAGAGCGTGCTCATGAGCGTTGACGACGGGCGGCGTAGACGAGGATGGCGCCGGCGGCGGCGACGTTGAGAGACTCGACTGGACTGGCCATCGGGATGGACACCCGCGCATCGCACAACGCGATCGCCTCGTCGGTGAGGCCGGGACCTTCGCCTCCGAGCAGCAGCGCCACCTTACCGCGCCAGTCGATCGCGTCCGGGTCCTGACCGCCGCGAGGTACCGCGGCAACTGTGCGCACAGAGGACTTCCGTATGCACGTCAGCACCTGGTGCGTCGTCATTCCACCCACGACGGGTAATCGCAGCGCGCTGCCCATGCTGCCGCGCAGCGCCTTCCACGAGAACGGATTGGCCGACGAGCCGCAGACGAATGCGCCGGTGACACCGCCGGCTTCGGCGGCACGCAGCAACGCGCCCACGTTGCCCGGCTCCTGGACGTCCACGGCCGCGAGGATCAATGCATCGGGCAGCGAGGAGATCTCAGCCGGCGTCACCTGCTTGTGGCCGATGATGGCCACGATGCCCGAGGGACTCTTCACGGGACTGAGCGCCTCGAAGACTGCGTCGGATGCTTCCACGACGTCCACGCCGTCGGCCTCGAGAGCCCGCGCGAGAAGTCCTTCCTCGCTTTGTGACGTCAGCTTGGATGCCGCAACGGCCACGACCTCGAACCTGGCGCCAGCCACGCGGGCCTCATGGACCAGATGGGCGCCATCGAGCAGCAGGCGAGCGGCGGCAGAGTCGGGCTCATCGGCAAGCGTCCGGAAGGTGTTGACGATCGGGTTCTGACGGCTGTGGATGATCCTCATGGTTGGTGGTGTGTGGTTCGTGGTTCTTGGTCAGCTTTATGGTTGGTGGGTGGGGTTCGTCCTTTGCCAAGAACCACGAACCACTAACCACCAACCATTGTGCTACAGTCTGATTCGAGTAATGAAAGACCGGATTCTGAAGCGTTTCAACGATGAGATCGCGGCGCTGGAGCGCGAGCTGAAGGTGGATCTCCCCAAGGAGATCCAGCGTGCCCGTGAGCTTGGAGATCTGCGCGAGAACGCGGAGTACAAATCCGCCAAGGAGCGCCAGGACATCGTCAACGCCCGCATCGCGATGCTGAAAAAGCGCGCGGGCGAGATCTCGATGATGGACATGGCTCGGATTCCGCACGGCAAGGCCGGTTTCGGATCCACGGTGGAGCTTCAAACTCCAAAAGGCGAAACCATCGTCTATCAGCTCGTCATGCCCGAAGAAGCCAACGCCGAGAAGGGCATGATCTCCACGTCCTCGCCGATCGGCCGGGCGATCCTCAACAAAGAAGAGGGCGACGCGATCAGCGTCACCACGCCGGGCGGCAAGAAGACGTTCGACCTCATCAAGCTGACGACCATCCACGACGACGCGTAGGGCGAGGCCGAACAGCCCGTGACCTCCTACTCACCGGAACGCCGCACGGCACTGGTCCTCACGGGCACCGGCGCCCACGGCGCCTACCACGCCGGTGTCCTCCGTGCGCTCCAGGAAGCGGGAGTCAAGATCGACCTGCTTGCGGGTCATGGCATCGGCGCGGGCGGCGCCGCACTCGCGGCTCTCGATGGGGCAGCGCGGCTCTGGGACCCGGACGGCGTGTGGCGATCGCGTGCGGCGACCACGCTCTACGACTGGCGATGGCCGATTCGCGTGGCCTCGTGGATTGGCCTCGTGCTCGTCACGATCCTGCTGACGCCGATCGCGGTGCTCATTGCTGGATTGTTCGTCTACCTGGTTGGCTTCCTGCTCGAGATGCTGCAGGTGCAGGCAGGCGCCACGCTGGTGTCGGGCTACTCGGCGTGGCTGCAATCCGCCTTCGCCGGATCAAACCTGCCGACAACGGTCCCGAGGGCGGCGACGATTGCGCTCGCCGCGCTCATCGCGGTGCTCGCCGCGGGCGGGCTGCTCGCGAATCGGACGGCGGGCGGGCGACACGCACGCGGCGGCTGGTGGTGGCGTGTCGCGGGTGCGCCGCTCGGCGCGATTGCGGCAACCGATCGGTTTGCCGATGCGATCTGGGAGTTGATTCGGGGCGCCGCACCGCTGGCGCGGCCCTCGTCTACGATCCTGGGGCGGCGCTACTCGGAGGTGCTCGCCGAGAACCTGGGCCAGCCAGGATTCCGCGAGCTCGTGCTGGTCGCGAGCGACCTCGACGCCCGTCGCGACATCGTGGCGGCCATGCTGCGCGAGCCCCATCGTCACGAGTTTCTGGCGCCGCGCGTCGGCCGCGATCGGCGATCGGAGGTGCTCGATCTGGCCGGCGTTGGCCGCGACCACGCGCTCGACGTGATCGCCGCCGGGCTCACGCCGCCGCTCGCCTGCGATCCACATCCTGTCACCTTCGCCCCGGACAGCTACTGGCGCGGCGAGACCCATCGGGTCTGCGACCGCCCGGGCGCGATCCAGCGCCTGCTCGAGGAGGTCGCCGCGGCAGGTGCGCGCCAGGCGATCATCGTCAGCGCGGTCGCGCCCGCGGCCGCCCCGCATCGCCTTCGCCCTCCGCGGCTCGACTTCCGCGGTCGCTTCGGCGACGTGCAGAGTGCTGCCGAAGCGGTGGCGCTTCGCGACGCGCTGGAGGCCACGAGCCTCCACTTCGATTCGGTCTATGTCATTCAGCCCGCGCACAATCCGATCGGTCCATTCGATCTGGGCGGCGCGTATGACGAGGCATCGGACCGGCGGCAGGATTTGTCCGAGCTGGTCGAGCGCGCCTACGAGGACGCGTACCGCCAGTTCATCGAGCCGGTCGTTGGCGCCAGCGGCGAGCAGCTCGCGCGCGCGCGGCTCACCACGCACCGAGGGACGGAAGAGCTCAACTCTCTGTGACATGCATCCACAACTTGTCGAATGCGACCGAACCCGGGGCCCCGCGATCCTCGCCATCCTGAACGAGGCCATCGAGAGATCCACCGCGCTCTACGACTATCGGCCGCGGACGACGGCGATGATGGAGGCGTGGTTCGACGACAAAGAGCAGAACCACTACCCGGTGATCGGCGCCGTTGACGATCAGAACCGGCTGCTGGGGTTTGCGTCGTACGGACCGTTCCGATCGCGCCCGGCCTACAAGTACACGATCGAGCATTCCGTCTACGTGGAGAGGAGCTGTCGCGGACAGGGCGTGGGCACGCTTCTGCTCGCCGCGATCATCGAGCGGGCCAAGCAACAGCAGTATCACAACGTGATCGGCGGCATCGACGCCGAGAACACCGTGAGCATCGCGCTCCACAAGCGATTCGGCTTCGAGCTCTGCGGCCGCGTCAGGCAGGCCGGATTCAAGTTCGGCCGCTGGCTCGACCTCGATTTCTACCAGCTGATTCTCGAGACGCCAGCCCATCCCGTAGACGGATGATCACCAGCAACTGACGCTCCCACGGGCCACGGAGGCGCGGAGGCGCGGAGTGGACTTTACGCAATTATCCTCCGCGTCTCAGCGTCTCCGCGGCTACGTCGAGAGGCTATTGGTCCGGTTTCGACTTCCCCTCGAGCAACTGCGGCAGCGCGGTGCCTTCACCCGGCGTCAGCAACCCGGTGCGCGCGTAGGTGAGGAGCTTCTCCCTCGTATCCGCGATGTCCAGATTCCGCATCGTCAACTGTCCGATGCGGTCCTGCGGCGTGAACGCGGATTCGCCCTTTTCCATCGTCAACCGCTCGGGCTTGTAGGTAAGGTTGGGGCTGCGCGTGTCGAGGATGGAGTAGTCGTTGCCGCGCCGCAATTCGATCGCGACCTCGCCGGTGATGACGCGGGCCACCCAGCGCTGAGCCGACTCTCGAAGTTTCATGGCTTGCGGATCGAACCACCGGCCCTGATAGAGCAGGCGTCCGAGCCGGCGGCCGCTGTCGCGATAGTCCTCGATCGTGTCTTCGTTGTGGATGCCGGTGATGAGCCGTTCGTAGGCGATGAAGAGCAGGGCCATGCCCGGAGCCTCGTAGATGCCGCGGCTCTTGGCCTCGATGATCCGGTTCTCGATCTGATCGCTCATCCCGAGGCCATGGCGGCCGCCGATGCGGTTGGCCTCGAGCATCAGGGCCACCGAGTCGGCGAAGCGGTGGCCGTTGAGCGCCACGGGCATGCCTTCCTCGAAGGTGATCGTGACCGCTTCGGGCTTGACGGTCGTGTCGGGCCGCCAGGAGGCGACGCCCATGATCGGCTCGACGATCTTGATCCCGCTGTTCAAGTGCTCGAGGTCCTTGGCTTCGTGGGTCGCGCCCAGGATGTTGGAGTCGGTGGAGTAGGCCTTCTCGACGCTCATCTTGTAGGCCAGCCCCGCGCGCTGCATGTACTCCGACATTTCCTTGCGGCCGCCGAGCTCATTGATGAACGTCTGGTCCAGCCATGGCTTGTAGATCCGGAGCGAGGGGTTGGCCAGCAGTCCGTAGCGGTAGAAGCGCTCGATGTCGTTGCCCTTGTAGGTGCTGCCGTCGCCCCAGATGTTGACGTGGTCGTCCTTCATCGCCAGCACCAGCATCGTGCCGGTGACGGCACGGCCGAGGGGCGTGGTGTTGAAGTAGGGGACGCCGGCGGTGGAGATGTGGAACGCGCCGCATTGCAGCGCCGCGATCCCCTGGGCCACGAGCTGCGAGCGGCAGTCGATCAAGCGCGCCTGCTCGGCGCCGTAGAGCAGGGCTTTACGCGGGATCTCGTCGTAGTCGGGCTCGTCTGGCTGTCCCAGGTTGGCGGTGTAGGCGTACGGGACCGCGCCCTTCGCGCGCATCCAATGAAGGGCCGCGCTCGTATCGAGCCCGCCCGAAAACGCGATGCCGACTTTCTCGCCTACTGGAACACTCTGGAGGATGGTTGCCATGCGGCCTCCATCATAGTGGACCGCATTCTTCGATGACTAAGGGCTTGTCAGGGAATTATCGATCTACTGGCCGGTGATAGGCGCAGGATGAATGGTGTAATTCCAGTCGCCGTGAAAGCGATGGCGCTCCAAGCGGATGGTGGCCATCTGCGCGTCGGTGACGGTGACGCCGGCCGG
>DATDOE010000022.1:0-6810 GCA_035293405.1 Vicinamibacterales bacterium
GTCGCCACGAGCAACGCCATCAGGGCGGCACCCGCATCAGCGATGAGCCGAATCCGCAGCTGACGCAGATCGCCACTCGCCAACAGGGTCTGCGACGCCACAGTGGCGACCTGCGCGATGGGCTGCGTATGCGCGAACAGGGATCAGTGTTCCATCGGGCACTTCGATTGGGTGATGGGCTTGCCGTGAACCTGCGCCCGGATGCACACGTCGACTTCACGGCGCTCGCCCGTCAAGGTCCTGCCGCTCAGAAGAGCGAGAGCTGTGCCGCCCGCGGCGTTGGAGGGGACCGACGGTGAGCGGCGTGATGTGTTCAGGCGCGTACGTGACGACCTGAAAAACATCTGAGGGAATGTTTTGCAAACACGTTAAGGAGCCTGAGTAAGGAACTCGTAGATGCTACACTCGAAGGGTGCGACGGCTCGCCATGACTCTCATCGTCGGGTTGCTGACATTTGGCGCCTCTGGTCTCTGGTCTCTTACTGTCGATGAGCCCTGCACGCCATACGAGCAGTCTGGACGTGAGGACAGCGCATGCCCACCCACGTGCGTGACGTGCGGCTGCTGCGCCCAAGCTGTCGAACCGGTCATGTGTGCTGTTGCGCTCTCCCCTGAGACTCCCGCAGCTGGAATAGCCTCTCCGATTCATCACCTGCCAACAACGGATCCCGGCGACATCCTACACGTCCCCAAGCTGCGCTTCGCGTAGTTCTTCCTTCTCGTAACTCGTTCAATTCGTGCCGACGCGAGTCGGTAAAGGAAGTCGCATGCGCACGGGCACCAACGCCGTTGCGGTGTGCGTGGTGATGTGTTTCTACACGTCTATCGCATCCGCACAAGTCAGGAATATGACGCTTGCAGACGTAGTTGAGCGCGCCCGGGAACGAGCGCCTCAGATCGTCAGCGCCCGGCTTGCAGTCGACGAAGCACGAGCGCGGTTGCTCGGTGCGTCCGTACGGTTTCCAGCGAATCCTCAGATTGATGCGGCGCTTGGCAATCGAAACGGAACCGATACGCGCTTTACCGACTTCGAGCTCGGGCTCGGCCAGAGCTTCGAGCCAGGCGCGAGGCGGTCCGCCCGTATCGATGGCGCCAATGCTGCGATCGCTCAAAGCTCCGCAAACGTCGACGAAGTCACCCGGGCAGTACTTCGCTTGGCCACCTCCGCCTATTACCGCGCCGTGTACGCGAACGAGCGCATCAGTCTGCTGAATGCCGCGTTCGAACTCGCCAGCAGCGTGTACGCGACAGCGGATCGCCGGTTCAAAGCCGGCGACATCGCGGTGCTGGACGTCAACATCGCTCGCGCATCGCTCGCACGCGTAAGGGCCGACAGGGAGGGAGCGGAAGCGTCCAAGGCGCTGGCGCTGGGCGAGCTGAGGCAACTGCTTCGTCTCGAAAGTGACGTCGCCGTACCCGGATCGCTGTCGCGGCCCGGGGAAGCCGAGTTGAATATTGCACTTCAGGCGGCGTCGCAACGACCGGAGCTTCGAGCACTCGAGGCTGGTATCCAAGAGGCCGAAGCCGAACTCCGCCTCGGTCTGAGCTTCTCGAAGCCTGAGTACGGGGTCGGAGTGCGGTATTCGCGAGAAGAGGGCGATCAGATCGTCCTGGGGGGCATGACAGTGACGCTGCCGATGTTCTCTAGGGGTCAGGAGCAACGCGCGGTTGGGTCGGCGCGAGGCGCACGGCTTCGGGCGGAACTCGACGCGGCGCGTACGCGCGTGCAACAGGAGGTACGGGCTGCGTTCGATGCCTATACACGTAGACTCTCGGCGCTTCGCATTCTTGAGGCTGATGCGATCCCAGGCGTGGATGAAAACGAACAGCTGACGACCCGGAGCTTTGACGTCGGTCAACTGGGGCTGCCCGAGCTGTTGCTCCTTCGTCGTGAAATCCTCGAGACACGTTTTCAGTATCTGGACGCGCTTTTGGAGGCTGCATTGGCCCGGACTGATCTGGATGCCAGTGCGGGACTACAGCGATGACCTATACGACACTCAGCGTCTTTCTGGCGTGCATGGCGACAGTCGCCTGCGGCCGGGGAACCGAGTCCGCCAAACCGGCGGCCTCGGAACCGACCGCTTCATCAGCTGACGCTCACAGGGAAGACCCGAACACGGTGGAGGTCCAGGAAGAGATGCTGCGCGATCTCAGAATCACCACGCGCGACGTCGAATCCCGCACGGGTGCAGATCTCGTGACCCTGCTAGGTGAGCTCGCCGTAGATCAACGCGCGTACGCGGAGGTCGGCACCCCGGTTGCCGCACGCGTGACCCGTCTGCTGGTTAACGCTGGGGATCCGGTCCGAGCCGACCAGACCCTCGCAGAGCTCACCAGTCCGGAACTCGGCCGGGAACGCGCCGAGTACCTCTCCGCCAATGCGCGACTCACGCTTGCCGAAGCGGTGCTCGAGCGCAAGCGTGGCCTTGCCACAGAGAACATTGTGCCGCTGCGCGAGGTGCAGGAGGCAGAATCGGCGGCCGGTGAGGCACGCGCCGCGCTCCGATCCTCCCGCGCGGCAATCGCCGCATTTGGCGTCGCGCCGCCGGAAGGTGATGGCGACGGGGCGACGTCGTCGGCGTTCATCTTGCGCTCCCCTGTCGCCGGCTCGGTCATCGAGCGAGCCGCGGTCGTCGGTCAAATGCTCGACCCTGCATCGCCAGCCTTTCGCATTGGCAACCTTTCTACCCTCTGGCTGACGGTGCACGCCTTTGAACGCGACGCCGTCCGCATCCAGCAAGGTGTCGTCGCACGCCTATCGTTTCCCGCCCTTCCGGGACAGGACTTCGAGGGGACGGTGAGGATGGTGGGACATCGCGTGGAGAGCGACTCACGCACGGTCCCCGTGAGAATCGATGTCATCAACAAGGGCAATCTGCTTCGACCGGGCATGTCGGCCTCGGCTACGTTGCCTGCCGGGGCTACAGGTAACAGCATCCTGGCGGTTCCGGTCGCCTCCGTTCAGCGTGTCCGCAACGAGTGGTGCGTCTTCCTCCCCAAAGACGCGAACCATTTCGAAATCCGACGCATCGGTCGTGGTCGCGATCTCGGCGGCGAAGTCGAAGTCCTGTCAGGGCTCAATGCCGGCGAAACGATCGTCGTTGATGGCGCTTTCCTGCTGAAGGCTCAAGCAGAGAAGGGCGAAGCGGACCACGATGCCCACTGAGGAACGCCATGATTAGCCGACTGCTTCGGCAATCGTTCCACACGCCGCTGTTGACGGTCTTGCTCGTCACCGCGGCCACGACGATTGGCGCATTCTGGTTGCAGGACTTACCGCGAGATGTATTTCCCGACCTGTCTGCACCCGTATTCAACGTCATTACTCAGAACTCCGCCATGGGGGCCGAGGAACTCGAGACAGCCATTGCCATCCCTCTTGAGTTAGCACTCGCGGGGTTGCCCGACGTTCGGCGGGTGCGATCGAACTCGCAGCTAGGAGTGGCGCAGGTCACGATCGAATTCGAGCCGAGTGCCGACTATTACCGGTCTCGGCAATTCGTCGCTGAGAGGGTCGCGCAGGTCTCTGGCCAGCTTCCAGCTGGCACAGATCCGCCTTTGATCTCCAGTCTCACGGGTCGACTGAACGAAATTTTCGAATTCACGCTCGAAGCCGATCCTGGCGCGGCCGATCTGATGACGCTCCGGGATCTTGCGGAGTTCGACGTGAACAACCGGCTTCTGGCGGTCCCTGGCGTCGCTGCGGTGGAACGTCTTGGCGGCTATTTACGACAATTTCAGGTGCAACTCGATCCAGAGCGGATGTCGGCACGACGTGTCAGCCTGGACGAGGTGATGCACGCCGTTGAGGAATCGAACCTGAATGCGTCGGGCGGTATTGTCGCCCAGGGTTCGATCGAATGGACCGTACGCGCGCTCGGTCGTGCACAGACCGTTGACGATCTTCGCCGCACCGCGGTGGTCACCCGAGGGGACGTTCCAGTGCTGTTAGGGGACGTCGCTGACATT
This sequence comes from Vicinamibacterales bacterium, assembly GCA_035293405.1. GTDB lineage: Bacteria > Acidobacteriota > Vicinamibacteria > Vicinamibacterales > UBA2999 > Gp6-AA40. Next base: position 3,973 of record DATDOE010000022.1, read on the forward strand.
CGCGAGGCGCCAGCCGTCAGGCGTGGTGTCGCTCATCGTCTCAAGGGCGAGGTCGTGAGCGCCCGCGTCATCAAACAGTTCGGCTCAGATACTGTCACGGTTGCTGCTGGCATACGCAGCGCCGTCGAGGACGTTCGCCGAGCACTGCCCACAGGAGTACAGCTCCGCGTCGTCTACGACCAGTCGCAGCTCGTGTCGTCCGCTCTCGGCGGCGTCGGTCGCGCCGTCATGCTCGGTGGCGTGTTCGTGGTACTCGTCATCCTTGTGCTGCTCGGCAACGTCCGTGCAGCTCTCGTCGTGACATTCACGATTCCGCTGTCAATCGCACTCGCTGGGTTGCTGCTCAGGCCCATCGGTATCGGTCTGAACACGATGACGCTTGGTGGCCTGGCGATCGCGGTCGGCCTCTTAGTCGATGCCGCCATCATCATGGTCGAGAACATCCTGCATCGACTGAACAGTGCGACCACTCAGCGCGATCGTCGTGAGCGCGCCCTCCTCGCCGCGGCGGAGGTCGCCCGTCCGATCGCCTTTGCGACCCTGATTGTGATCGTGGTCTTTCTACCGCTCTTCGGGATGACTGGCATCGAAGGGCGCATGTATCAGCCCTTGGCGGCCGCCGTCATCGCCGCGATGACCGCAGCGCTCATCCTCGCGCTCACACTCGTGCCAATTGCCGCAGCGCTCGTGTTGAGGCCGTCTCGCGCAGGTACGGACGACGACGTGGCCCTGCTCAGGACACTCAAGAGATGGTACGCGCCACTACTTGACCGGTGTCTCAAGCATCCAATAGCCGTCGCAATCGCAACCTTCCTGGTTGCCATTCCGGCCATCGCCTTCGGATTGCAAATCGGCAGCGACTTCATGCCCCAGCTGGATGAAGGAGCCTTCCTGTTGCAGACGGTGCTTCCATCGGAGGCGGCGCTCGATGAAGTCGATCGGTTGAATCACCGAGTCGAAGACGTGCTGCGGACCATTCCTGAAGTCGAAGATGTCGTGCGCCGCACCGGCCGCTCGGAGCGAACTGAAGACCCAATGCCGCACACCGTGTCCGATGTTCTCGTTGTGCTCAAGGCCGATCGCAGCCGTGAACTGGAGGCGATTGAGGGGGACATGCGCGAACAACTCAAGGGCATGCCGGGAATCGCAGTCTTGTTCACAACACCGTTGGGCATGCGCATCGACGAGGGCCTTGGCGGAACGCCTGCGGATCTGTCGATACGAATCTTCGGCCCTGATTTGGACGAGCTCTCGCGTCTTGCCGCGCAGGCGGAAGCGTTGATTCGGCCCGTCAACGGCATCGCCGACTTGCGTGCGGAACAACTCACAGGACTTCCACAACTCCAGATCGGGGTCAATCGCGAGGCGACGGCACGCGTGGGACTCGCCCCCGGCGACGTCATCCGAGCCGTTCGGGTTGGAATGGTCGGCGAAGAAATGTCGCAGATCTGGCTGGGCCAGCGTCGCTTCGATCTCGTAGTGCGCCTCCGCGATGATCGGCGGGATACGTTCGAGGCCATTCGCGCGTTGCTGATCGATGGCCATGACGGAAGGAAGATTCCGCTCGGCCAGCTCGCCGACGTGACGCAAACGTTCGGCCCCTCGGCCATTCGACGGGAGTCTGGGACACGCCGGATTGCGGTTGAAGCATCGGTCAGCGGACGAGATCTTGGCAGCACGGCCTCAGAGGTGAGGCAACTGCTGACCGAGCGGCTGAAGCTTCCTGCCGGATATTTCTTCGACCTGGGTGGAAGAGTCGAGAGCCAGGCACGAGCATCACGGGCGCTCATGTTGGCGATCGGGGCGGCACTATTCGGAGTGTTCATCCTGCTTCTCGTTGCGCTCGGCTCAGCGGTCGAGGCGGCGATGATCCTCGGCACTGTCCCGATCGCGTTCGTCGGCGGCATCCTGGCGTTGCTCATCGCGGGTGAGACGTGGAACGTGTCGTCCCTCGTAGGCCTCATTGGGTTGTTCGGTATCGCGGTGCAGAACAGCCTGGTACTCGTCACGCAGACGCGCGGCCTGTTGTCCGAGGGCCGGACTCTACTCGATGCGGTTCGCGAAGCCAGCATCGGGCGTGTTCGCCCGAAGTTGATGACGGCGGCAACCGCCACGCTGGGCTTGCTGCCGCTATTAGTGCTCGAGCTGCAAGGAACTGAAATCGAACGTCCGTTGGCTGTGGTCATGATCGGCGGCCTCGTGACTTCCACCATATTCACGCTCCTCGTGTTACCGACGTTCTATCTGCAAGTACATGGGTGGTTAGAACGCCGCTCGCGACACATGGACGAAGCGTCGGCGTGAGGATGTCATGCGACTAAAGAAACCGGATTTCGCGATGGTGCTCGTCTCAGTGCTCGCTGCGGCAATTCTGGCCATGCTCACATTCGAGCTGTGGATGCCGCATCACTGAACTGAACCCCCTGTCGCCCGGTCATCGACACACGCACGGCCCAGAACCCGCGACCGCCCAGCGGACGTACGGGTCCTATCGCGTCGAGATCCTCGCCGCGCTGGTGAACGGCGCCACGCTCGTGGCGGTCGCGATCTTCATTTTGTCGAGGCCTTTGAGCGGTTGACGGCACCGCCCGAAGTGCAGGGCGGCCCCTGACTGCGCAGCCGACTCGACTCCGCCCAAGGTGGGCGACAACGCCTTTGAAGTGTTCGTGAACGGCGCCGACGGGAAGCCCATCCCCGACGCCGAGGTGACGGTGATGTTCTACATGGCGGCCATGCCGGCGATGAACATGCCGGAAATGAGGAACAGCGCGACGCTCACGCACCAGAAGGAGGGCCGGTATGTCGGAACGGCGCACGTGATGATGAGCGGCCAGTGGG
>DATDOE010000023.1:0-18340 GCA_035293405.1 Vicinamibacterales bacterium
GTCGCCACGAGCAACGCCATCAGGGCGGCACCCGCATCAGCGATGAGCCGAATCCGCAGCTGACGCAGATCGCCACTCGCCAACAGGGTCTGCGACGCCACAGTGGCGACCTGCGCGATGGGCTGCGTATGCGCGAACAGGATCAGCGTCGCGACCACCGTCAGTCCCAGCTTCGCGACGATCCAATAGTGGCGAAACACGCCCCAGGGGGTACCGAGTGACTGGACGAGCCCGGTCACGAGCGCGGCGACGCTGAACGGGACAATGACGTACCAGGTGATGAGGTGCATCGCCAGATACGCGGCGCGCACCAGTTGTGCGTCCGCGCTGGACACTCCTGCGACGGCGAGCGCCAGGAAGGCGGCGACGGCGCCGAGCCACCCGACTGAGGAGGTGACGTGCGTCGTGAGCGCGAACTTGCGCACGCGTGGCGTCATGATCATCGAGGGCATGTTCGTCGCTCCAATCTGCGCTACTTCTTGGCCGAGGCAGTATCGAGCCCCCGTCGAGCGCAGATGCGCGAGCGCCGCCGCGAGCAACAGGCCGATGGCCAGCGCAGCACCGCCGAGGACGAGACCGACTTTCTGCATGGCTACATCTGGCGCGCCGCTGGACGCAGCGTGAGATACACGCCGAACCCGCCGTTGAAACGCCCTCCGTACGAGGACCCGAGGCGGCGCGGCACGATCCCGGTCGACACGGCGGTGCCTATGCCTGGAGTGAACCCGTTCCACGCCGCCAGGTATCGCGTGTACCCACCCTGCAGCTTCGCCACATTGAAAATGCCGTCGTCACCCACCGCGAGGTCGTGGCAGCTCTATTCGCCCCACTCGAACCTCCCGTACCACGCATCACGCGCACGTACGGTCACACTGGTTTCGACAAGCACGGCATTCGTGGCATCGCCGCCGCGTTCGGCGTTGTGGCCCCAGCCCAGCGTGTTCGCCCAGATGAGGTTGTCAAGCGTCGTGCGGTGATAGGTCACGGATGCCGTGACGCGGTCGATATCGACCGGCGGATCACCATCGTGCCCAGGTTCGACCTCGTTCAACCGCCCCGCCGAGAGCTGTAAGGCCCAATGGGAGGTCGGCAGAAACCACACGCGCCCAGACCACGAGTCCATCGCGGCGAAATCGAAGTCCGTCCGCTCTTCGTCGGGTTCCCGGCCGTTGAACACGGAGCTTTCGACCTTCCAGCGAGTGCCGTACAGACCGCCAGTCACCGTCGGCTCGCTGTACTTGGACGCGCAGTCAACACCGTGCCAGTTGCACTCGGTGCCCGGCGGGCCGAGCCACCCGACTTTGTGCGTCCACTCCGGGCCGCCGGTCGATTCGAAGAATGCGACGAGCGCGGCGCGCTCGGAGGCGGGCACCGGACGCGTCGCGAATCAGCCGTAGTCGAGGCCGGGAGGCGCGGATGGTGGACTCTCTGCCCCCGCGTAGCTCGCGTTGGCCCCTCTGATACGGCGCCTAGCGGAACGCGAAGCGCATCGCGACGTCTGCGCTGATCGGCGCGGCCGGCAGCAGGAGGCCGAAGTGCCCGTCGGTCTCGTAGTACCGCCGGTTGCCCACGTTTTTGAGATTGAGTTGCAACGTCCAGCGGTTGCTCACCGCATATGCGGCCATGGCGTCCAGACGCGTGTACGAAGGCAGGACGAAGTCGCCGACGATGTTGATGCGCCGCTCGCCGACGTGTTGCGCCCCGGCGCCGAACGTCCAGCGATTGGGGCCCCCCGCATCCGGGTGCAGAACCGCCCAGACCGATCCACTATGCGGCGGCGAGTTGATCAGCGGTTCGGTCCGTAGATTGTCCCGCGACATGAAGATCCGGCCATCGTCGGTCTGCGTCACGGTGCCGACCATGCGCCGGCCGGCGACGAACGCGTACGAGGCGATAACGTCCGCGGTGCGCGACGGCCGAATCTGGACGTCGAGCTCCACGCCTTTCGAGCGCTGGGTCGAGCTCGGTGCCTGCACTTCGACCCCGCGTCCGACGCCGCCGACTCCCTGGCCATGCTTGACGAGTTCGAACACGGCGGTGCTGCCCTGCAGCCGCGATCCGAAGACGCTGAACTTCACGCCGCCCTCCCACTGCCGGCTGCGCGTCGGATCGAAGCTCGTGGTGCCGAGGTTCAGTACCGGCGGGTTGAACGATCGCGCATAGCTGACATAGAGCGACAGCTCCGGGCGCGCCATGTAGACGAGTCCGACGCGCGGCGTGGATTCATGTGGCGAGGAGGTTACGGCCGGTACGTCCCCGGTCGCAATGTCGACGTCGCTGCCTCCGACGTTTCCGGGGCCGCCCGGGAGCCCGCCGCCGGGCCCACCGCCGATCCCACCACCGGGCCCGGCCATTCCCCCCGATCCGCCCGGCGCCGGCGGCGTCATGGATCCACCGGCGGGAGGAGTCGTCGTGTCTTCGCTGCGCAGCCAGACGGCGTCGAAGCGTCCGCCGACCAGCAGGCGCCACTTCGACGTCAGCGAGATCTGATCCTGAAAGTAGACGCCGGCGGATCCGACGCGGCGCTCGCGCGTGGCCGGCGCACCGAAGGCCGCGCTGACGTCAGAGGCCACGCGCCGCCACACGTCGTAGTCCTCCCAGCCACCATCCATCCCCGCCAGCATCACGTGCGTGATCCGTCCCGTACGGAAGCGGCCGGTGACGTCGAGCCGGGGAAAGATGCTTTCCGAATGTTCCAGCGTGTCGGTCGTGGCTCGCGGGCCGCCCGACAGTGCGCTCGTGCTGCTCGTGCCGACCTGGTTCACGCGTGCGTCGATGAACAGCGTCGAGACGCCGCCGGTCAGCAGCCAGCCCTGAGCGAGCTGACGCGTCATCACCGCGCTGCCGCGGACGTTGCGATTCCTGTACGCATCCGACGATGGTTGGCCGAGGTTCTGGCTCACCGGTAGATCGAGCGACCGCGTATCGAGCGGCAGCCCCGCGTCGGGGACGCCGTGGGCGTCGAGGTATTCACCTTCGAGCGACCAGATCGTGCGTGTGCCGGCCTGCCACGTGATCGCCGGCGCGAGGAACGACGTCGTCCCGGCGACCCCTTCTCGATGGCTGCGCGTCCGCTCGAGGTCGCCGGTCACACGAAACAGCACCGAGCGGTCGTCATTGAGCGGCCCGGTCAGATCGAATGAGGGCCGCACCAGTCCGAAGCGATCGACGACGAACTGACCGGCCGCGCCGAAGCCTGCCGCCGGCTTGCGTGTGACGACGTTGACGATCCCGCCCGGCTCGACGCGCCCGTAGGCGATCGAGGCGGGCCCCTTGAGGATCTCGACCTGCTCGATGTTGGCGACGTCGGTGAGCGTCAGCAGGCTGTTGTTCTTGAATCCGTTCTTGAGGCTGTAGTCCACGAGAAAGCCGCGAATCGTGTACTTGTCACCGGCGTCGTTGAAGCCGATAGCGCGGGTGACTCCGCTCACGTTGCGCGCCGCTTCGGTTACGCGCAGCACCTGCTGCGTCTCCAGGACCTCACGCGGCAGGACCTGAATCGCCTGCGGCGTCTCGATGAGCGGCACGGCCATGCGCGTCACCGACGCCGTGACCCCGCCGGCGCCTTCCACCGTCAGCGTTTCGGCGACGGCACCCACCCGCAGCGTGAGACCGACGACGATGTGTGAGCCAGAGCGGGGGACGACCGACCTGTCTGCCGGCGCGAAGCCCGTGAATGTGGCCGTGACGGTACAGGCCGCCGGAGGGAGACCGTCGAAGCGGACGGTGCCTTCCTGGTTGGTGTCGCGCGTCGCCGGCGGGGCACCGTCACATCGCAGCGTCACGTGCGCGCCTGGGACGAGGGCGCCGGCCTCATCCCGCACGAGAACGGCGACCGACGCGGACGACTGTGCGGCGACGCTCATTGACCCGTACAGCACGACTCCCACCCACACGCCTGCAATCCATGCGATGAATCTCACTACGCCTCCGTATATCGCGCCACGCGAAAGGCCGGGAGGCGCCGGGCATCGTGCATGATTGGCGGTCAGGGCCGATTCGTTTCCCGTCCGGCCGCGACCGTGCGCGGACCGTCAGAATGATCGGCTGCGAGCGAAACGAATCCGCCTCTCCGGCCAATCACCTTGGATGCCGGACGACCCGAGCCGTCACGCCCCTGGGGACGAGGAGCTCCTCCGACGCGCGGCCGCCGGCGACCGCGCCGCGTTCGGCGCCATCTTCGAGCGCTACCAGCATCGCGTCTATCGATTTGCGCGCGCCATGACCGGGTCGGTTCAGAGCGCCGAGGACGTCACGCAGGAGGTGTTCGTGGTGCTGATTCGTGACGCAGGACGGTATGTGGCCGAGCGGGCCGCGCTGAGCACATATCTCTACGGAATCGCTCGAAACGTCAGCCGTGATCGCGCGCGACGCGAACGACGCTTCCTGGCCTTTCGACTGGGGTCGGCGCCGACCGTCACGGCGGCGGACGACCCGTACGGGGACATCGCCGACGCCGAGCGCAACGCGACGATCCGGCGAGTGCTGGCCGGCCTGCCGCTGTCGTATCGGGAGGTGGTCATCCTGTGCGACCTCCACGATCTGTCGTACGCGGACGTCGCCGCAGTTCTTCGCACATCGGTCGCCGCGGTGCGCTCCCGACTACATCGCGGCCGTGACCTCCTGAGGCGCCGGCTGCGGCAGGCCGAGCAGGCCGGGGCACGGACGCCAGCCGATGCGCTGAAGTGTTCCGTCGGAAAGGTCGGTGCATCGTGAGCGATCGCGAGTTCGACGACGCCTGGTGCGCATTCGCCCGGCAGGACGCACAGACGAGGGCGCCCGTGCGCATCGCCGGTGCGGTGATGCAGGCCTGGGATGCGGCGAGCCGGAAGCCGTCCCGAGCGAGGGCACGACTGTGGCCGTTCGCAATCGCGGCAGGTGTGGCGGCGGCCGCGCTCGTCACGGTCGTGGCGCTTCGTGACACGGTGCGGCCCAGGCCGTCCGCGCCACTGGCCACTGCCGCGCGAACTATCGCGCCGGTCGCGATCCTCAGCGCGGACGCGCCGTTCGACACCGAGCCGCTGCAGATCGTGCGCATCAGGATCCCTGGCAGTGCGTTGCCGGCCTTGGGCGTGTCGATCGTCGAGCCTGAGGCAGCCGGGCTGGTGGACGTGGACCTTCTTGTGGGTGAGGACGGGCTTCCTCGTGAGATTCGGCGCGTGCGTGCTGCGCGCGCGTCGGCGCTTCAGGAGTAACGCAATGACTTCAGCGGCACAGCGGGCGTGTAGTGTGTTGATGGTGCTGGTCGCATGGAGCGGGCACGCCGCCGGTCAGGAGCCGCCGCCCGACTTCAATCGCCCGACAGGCAACGGCCCCGGCGGTTCCACCTTCGTCGGGCGTGGCCAGAGCCCGGAGGTCGGACTCATCGCGGTTGAACCGTTTGACACGGCGCGCCCGGTCGTCGGTGCGCCGTACCGCGCCGAGGCCATCACCGAACGGACACAGACGCTCCCGGACGGCAGTCGCATCCGCCAGCAAACGTCTGCCGCGCTGGCTCGCGACGGCCGTGGGCGCATCCGCCGGGAGCACGACGCGACCATCGTCGGCCCATTCGTGGCCCAGCGGCAGACGCCGCTGGTCACGATTTCCGATCCCGCCACCGGCACGCACGTGACGCTCGATGCCGAGCGCCGCATGGCGCACCGGCTCAAGACCGCCCCCGCGGATTCCGCCGCGCGCGGAGAGTTCAACATCGCCATCCCGTGGGCCGCCGGCCGTCAGCCGGGGCCTCCCGCATCGGCGACCCGCACGCACTCACGTACCGAGCAGTTGGGGACGCGGACGATCGAAGGTGTCACAGTGGAGGGATCGCGGACGACGCTGACGATTCCCGCGGGTGCCATCGGCAACGAGCTTCCGCTCACGATCGTTAGCGAACGATGGTACTCGCTGGAACTCCAGGCGCTCGTCCGGACGCGCCGATCCGATCCACGAATCGGCGACACGGTGTACCGCCTCGTGCACATCGTCCGCGGAGAGCCATCGCCGTCGCTGTTCGAGGTACCGGCGGACTATCGCGTCGAGGATCTGGAGACGCCGTGATCGCAGGAAGGTGCACGATCCTCAAGGGCCGATCGTCGGCCGCGATCGGACTGCGGACCTACTCATCGTGGTCGCACGAAGAGGGGTGCCGGGGAAGGTCGTCGCGCAACTGATGGGTCACGCCAACGTCGATACGACGTTGAACGTGTACCCACAGGTACTCGACGGATCGCGACGCGAGGCCGTCGAGAAGGTCGGCGGCATGCCACACCTCCGTTGTCATACACTCCATCTGATGCCACACACGCTCGTGCAGCGTGGCCGTGACGCGCTCGCGCGAGGCGCCTGGGAAGAGGCACCTGTGAGCTCGCGACGCTGGAGCCCCCGCCGCCGCAGATGCAGCAGTTGCTCGGTGCGATACAGGGCAATCAGAAGGCCATGGACGGCTTCGCACAGATGAACGCCGGGACGATCTCACCGGCTGAGTTCGGTGCGGTCGTGGCCGCCGCACAGCTCTCGACCTGACCATTCGCGCGCGGCCTTTGCGAGTCGTGCCACCTGTCATCCGATAGGGCGTCGACGCCGTCGTTTCTGGACGGCGTATCTCTCGATCAGGTAGTCGACGGAAAAGACCCCTGGTCCGCGCGTGAGTAGCAGGACGAGGATCGCGCCCCAGACCAGATGCTCGTTGTAGGCGTTGGGGTACACGAAGGTTTGAATAACGGCAATCATTCCCAGGAGCGGAAGGGTGGCCATGCGGGTTGCCAGGCCCAGGAACAGGAGGATCGGGATCGTCAACTCCTGCACCATCGCCATGCGTGCCGCGACAGCCGGATCAAGCAAGGGGACGCGATACTCCTCCTGAAACAGTCTCACCGTGAATTCCCAGGATTGGTACTTCAGCAAGCCTGCCTTGAAGAATGTGGCTCCGACGCCAATGCGTCCGGCGAGTTGAATGAATGACAGGGGGAAGCGTGCGAGCCACACCCGCGTGGCATCGAGCCATGCGAGGCCCGTCGGGTCAATCGCCGACGTCGCTGGTTGGTGGCTCACGAGTGCGCTCCGGTTGGTTGCGCTGCCACTCGACGGGCGAACTCTTGGGCGGCAAGACGATTCATCTCCAGGTCTCCACGAAGACCCCGAATCTCCAGCCAGACCTCTTCTCGCCGTAGGGCAAACTCGTCGGGTGAGGTGTCAGTCAAGTACAGGCCAATCAGCTCGTCGAGTGCCCAGTCCAGGTGGACGTGCTGCACGTTCGCTGACTCGTCGGTGGCGAGTGCCAGGCGTCCCAGATGCCATTCCAGTTCGGCGAACTGGGCCAGGTAGGGCAACCACTCCGCAGCGGGATGCGCGCCAAGGTACCGCGGGAAACCGTCGCCGTACTCGGCGACACACGGTCTCGACGGGGGGTGTTCGCGAATGAAGCCGGTCGCGGCGTGCGTCACCAACTCAGAACCGACAAGCCACACGGTGGCGGGAAACCGTTCGACCAGTGCGCGGGTCAAGCTCGCCACGTAGTGGCGCTGATGAATCGCGAGTCGACGTTCGGGATGCGCCCCTCCCAACAGCACCGGCGCCACAGCCGCGCCGTCTCCGTTGACGAGGGCATCGCGAATGCCGGCCTGGATGTCAGCCAGCGTGAGCATGGCGATCCTCTCTCACCGCCTCCCGGACGCGGTCGGCCGTGGTGGCCTCTTCGATCAGAACCGCGAGGGTCGGCAGATCGTTGTCCCACTCGACGATCGTCGGCTGCAGGCCGAAGCGGCGTATGGCGTGCGCATAAAGCTTCCACGCGGAGTCGGCCACGGCGTGGGCGTGCGTATCGACCAGCACTGTCCCGCCTGGCGTCGCTTCATCGTCTTCGGGGGTAAATCCCCCCAGGTGGAGCTCGGCGACCGCCGCTGCCGGGAACTCGTCGATGAAGCGATACGCGTCGTATCCCATGTTGTGGCCGCTCAGATGAACGTTGCTGACGTCGCACAGCAGGCGACAGCCGGTCGCGTTCACCAGCGCATGCAGAAATTCGAGCTCGGTCATCGTCGACGTCGCCAGGGAGACGTAGGTTGAGGGATTCTCGATGACGTACGGGCGCCCGAGCACGTCCTGAACTTCCGCAAGATGCGCCGCGACAACGCGAAGCGTCTCCGCTGTGTAGGGCAACGGCAAGAGATCGTTGAGATACGCGCCACCCACCGTGGACCAAGCGAGGTGCCCAGAGACGAGGACCGGATCCAACCGATCGACCAACGTCCGAAGGCGCCTCAGGTGGTCACGGTCAATGCCGTCGGCGCTGCCGATTGAGATGCCGACGGTGTGCACCGAGATCGGGTAATCGCGAGCGAGATCCGTCAGCAACTCGAGTCCGTGCGGATTCGCGAGAAAGTTCTCCGGATGAATCTCGAGCCATCCGACGGGTGGGCGAGTGGCCACCACCTCCACGATGTGCGGAAGCCGAAGGCCGATACCGGTCCGTTCAGCTGTGTGTGGTCGGGCGTCACTGGTGATGGCCACGTTCCCTCTCCTCGTTACTTCGGTTGAAGACTGCCGCCGACGATGCGGTCGCAGTAGCCCGCCGGCACGTAGATCCATGCCTTGGGATCGCTACTGAGCTTCGAGGATCCCCCACACGAGTTGTTGCCGGTCGAAGCGCAGTCGTTCTTGCCGGCCTTCGAGATGCCGTAGCACTTCTCCGTCTTGAACGCGGTGGGCGGCGGGACCGGCTTTTGCGCAGAAAGCGCGACGGGTGCGACGATGGCCGCGGCCAACGCAGATGCCACCAGATAGCGAGTGTTCATGCGTACCCTCTCCAATGAGTTGCGGCGTCGCGATTCGACGACCGGGCGGCCGGAAATCGGCGGCCAATGGTGTATTCGGAGGTGGTGGGGGAAAGGTTACGATCGCAGTTCGATGGATGAGTGCCCATCGCCGGACGAGCACCTGAGCCGTCTCATGGCGCGTGCCCAGCAGGGCGACAGCAACGCCTACGTCACCCTGCTACGGGCGATTACGCCGCGGGTCCGGCAGCTCGTGCGGGCAAAGCGAGGGTTCCTCGGCGACGGCGTTGTCGAAGATGTCGTGCAGGAGGTGTTGCTGTCGGTCCATACCGTGCGGGCGACCTACGATCCGGCGCGCCCCCTGATGCCGTGGCTGTCGGCCATCGTTCGGCATCGGCTGGCGGATGCGGGGCGGCGGCATGTTCGTCAGGGAGCGCACGAGATTGGTGTCGATGAGCTCGACGTAACCTTCCAGGCTCCTGCAGCGAATAGCCGTGAGGAGACGTTCGGCGATCCTGACGCGTTGGCGCAGGCTATTCAGGCATTGCCGCCGGGACAGCGCCAGGCCGTGGAGTTGCTCAAGTTGAGAGAACTCTCGTTGAAGGAGGCATCGGCGCTGACGGGGTTGAGCGTTGGTGCGTTGAAACTTGCGACCTTTCGCGCGATGGCGTCGCTGCGACGGGCGCTTCGAGGGACTGACGAAGGATGAAGACCGACGAACTGATTGAGCGGCTCGGTCGCGACGTGACCGTCACGACACCTCTGCCGGCGCCAGGGATACGAACCGCCGTGTGGATGGTCTGGGCCGTCATCTACCTCGTCGTGGTTGCCGTGATGATGTTCGCGGTCATGTCATCAGCCGGAGTGATGCCCACGCCGCTGTATCTCGTGCAGCAAGGTGCGGCGTTGGCCACTGGGATCATGGCCGCACGCGCCGCGTTTGCGTCGGTGATTCCGGGCGGGAGCGACCGCCCGTGGGTCATGCCGGCGGCCGGTGCAGCGGTATGGGCCGGGTCGCTGCTATGGGCAGGCGTGCTCGATCTGCACGCGTCTGGGACGCTGGGTGCGACCAGTCAGAGCGATTGGCCCTGCGTCGCCTCAATGGCACTCGGCGGTCTGGTCGTGGGAGCGCCACTTGTCTGGATGTTGCGGCGCGGCGCTCCGCTGACGCCCGGCCTCACGGCCTTCCTCGCCGGGCTGGCCGCGCTGAGCGTTGCCAATATCGAAGCGTGCCTGACGCGGCCTCATGCGTTCGCACTGACGGTCCTCCTGTGGCATGGAGGCACCGTCGCCGCGGTCGCGGCTCTGTGCGCCCTCATCGGCCATCGGTGGTTCCGCTGGCCTGACATGACGACGCAGTGAGACCGAGCTCGCTTTGGACGTTGATCGCGTCCGCTTGTTGACACATACAGGAAGGACAGGTGTGCTTGTGAACCCTACGCCCAGCCGAATGTCTAGCGTTGTCGCGTTTGCCGTCGTCGGCGCGCTGTTGAGTCTCGTCGCTCAACCGACGGCACAGCAGTCGGTGCCCCAGCCGACACTCCCAGACGTCCAGAAGCTTGGGCCACAAATCGGCGCGCGGGTGCCCGATTTCACGCTCCTCGATCAGAACGGCCAGTCACGGACGCTGGCCTCGTTGATGGGACCCAAGGGTCTGATGCTCGTGTTCTACCGATCCGCCGACTGGTGTCCATACTGCAAGACGCAGCTCGCTGAGCTCCAGACGCGAGCCGCGGATCTTGCCAAGAACGGCATCGGGCTCGCGGCTGTCAGCTACGACGCCGTGCCCATCCTCGCCGACTTTTCGAAGCGCCGCGGCATTACGTTTCCGCTCCTGTCGGATCCGGGATCGGCCACCATCAAGCGGTACGGGATTCTCAACACGACGGTCCCCGAGACGAATCAACAGAGTTACGGCATTCCGTTTCCCGGCACCTTCATGTTGAACACGCAAGGCCTCGTCGCATCACGCTTCTTCGAGCAGGCCTATCAGGAGCGGAGCACGGTCGGCAGCATCATGGCCAGACTGGGCAACACGGTCGCCGTGCAAGCGACCACCGTGTCATCCGCGCAACTCGAGCTGACCTCGTTTGCGACCGACAGCACGGTGGCCCCCGGGACGCAACTCTCTCTGGTTCTCGATGTGCGCCCAGGGCGAGGAGCTCACGTGTACGCGCCAGGCGTCACCGGGTACAAGCCGATCGCGTTGTCGATCGAAGCGCAGCCCGGTCTCGTGGTGCGCGGAGCGCAGTATCCGCGATCCGAGGATTACCACTTCAAGCCCTTGAACGAACACGTGCAGGTCTATCGGCGGCCATTCCGGATTGTGCAGGACGTCCTCATCGATCCCTCGCCCCAGGGCCTCGCGGCCTTGAAGGACCTGTCTTCGCTGACGATCAAAGGCGTTCTCAACTACCAGGCGTGCGACGACAAGCTGTGTTTCACGCCTCAGTCGGTACCCCTCACCTGGACGGTGACGCTTCGACAGTTGGACCGCGAGCGCGCACAGCCGTGACCAGCCGGCGCGTCGTCACCTCAACACGCCCCGCTGGAGTCAAGGCCGTCCCTCGAGATCGGCCTCAGGCGAGACATGGCGCGCGCTCCCATAACAACGTTGGACGCGCAGCGATCACGTTCGCTGCTCCGCGACATGTTTGAGCCGACGAAGGTCCGCCGCCAGCGAGCGACGCATCGCCATCGTGAGCAGCCATCGAGGGGCAAAACCCGGTGCGTGCCCCACGTTGCGAATCGTCACGCGCGAACCGACACCCTCTGCCTCGATTCGGTAGGTCACGGTGCCGCGCATCGGTCCGTCGACGATGTTCAAGTCCAGCGTCCCAGCTGAGACAGCTGTGACCTCGGTCGTCCAGCGCAACGTACGGCCGAGGAATGTGCCGATCCGACGCACGCGAGCGCCAGGGCGGATGTCTTCGGTCAGCAGCTCCACACTCTTGACTGCCGCCATCCAGGTCGGATCCTGACGCGGATCGAACATGATGTGGCGCACGCGATCGGGAGAGGTTTCGATCAGGTCGGTCACGGACACGTCGAGCATTGACGTCATGACTCAATAGGGCCCTGGCGTGGACGTCGGCGTTTCCATTCCGGACCTCGTGAAGAGCGGGCGCGGAGAGCCACCGCGTTCGGCAGCGGCAAGCCCCTTCGGCGACGAGACGAGCTGAGCGACCCGAGCGCTGGAAGCCTCGATGCGAATGGCATGGCGGATGTCCTCGGGGCGATCCTACTCCTCGTCACGCCGGCCGCGTCAACGGACATGCCGTCAGACATCCGCAAACGGGTTCTCGTCGGCGGTGGGTCCGTAGACCGATGGCACGGGCACATTGAGCAGTCGCAGATAGACGACCAGCTGTTCGCGGTGGTGACACCAGTGATTGACGCTCTATGAGCGAAAGGCCTTGATGGCCCTCATGCTCTGCGGCGTGGCCGACGCGGCGACCTTATGCCGCGAGGGCAGTGTCCCGAGCTCGAAGATCTACCTGGCGATGGAGAAACTGGCCGGCCTCGGCCTCGTGCAGGTCCAGCCGACGCGTCCGAAAATTTTCGCGGCGCTGCCATCAGAAGTGGTCGTCGCCCGGATCATCGAGATTGCGCGGGAGCGATCGGATCGGTTCGCCGCGCAGGCGTCCGAGCTGCAGGCGACGTTCACGGGGCTGCAGTCTCGCGTGCGCGGCCGACACCCATTCGTCGATCTGGCGCTGGGTGTCGAGGGCCACATACGACGACACCTCCTGCCCCTGGCGGCGGCCCGGAAGCGGATTCTGTCGTACATGGAAGCCGGCGATCTGATGACCATCGACGCCGCCGTCAAAGGCGGGTTCCCGATCCTCCGGCGCATCGCCAGGAATGCCGCGGAACATGGCGTCGAGCATCGCGTGGTCTTCGGCTTCTCGTATCAGAGCGCGGGCGCCCTCGTGGAATTCTTGAAGGTGCACCGACACGATCTGCGACATTGGCGTTGAGGTCTCGGCGGATGCCTAGCCTAGACGGGCACCGTAGATTGGCGGCTCGCGTTCCCCCGCCAGCGGAGTGGGAATTGCTTGTTCACTATTGTTCGCAAACGCGAGGAGGCGGGTGCGATAACTGGCTGGAAATCTTTGGTCACCTTCGCGTGGCCTGCCAACCATAGCTCACGCTCACTACACGTGAGCGAAGGTTGGTGCGCCCTGCAAGCCGCCTTCGCGGCCCCGCCGCTTAGTCCGAAAAGGAAGTCTTCATCCTGCGTGAGAAAGAGTACCTGCGGATCCTGCAGTCGCACGCGGATCTGGGCGTCCGACGCCCCACGCCACCCCAACGTGATGATGTGCTCGACCGACACACCGTCGCCCTGCAAGGCCGCGAGCAACCCGAGTGGAAAACTCTCGTCGAGAAGAACAATCACGACGCCTGACGAACGGCAGGAGGCAGGTGAGCGGCGACGTGCGCCGCGTAGCGCAGTGCAGCTCGGACTTGCTCGACGGTGAGCTGGTATTCAGGCTGCCGCCGTTTCCGCGGTTTCACCGGCGGCCAGCACTCCGACGATCGTGGCAACGTCAATCCGCGTCCCCGCGATGCACGGCTTGCCGAACCGGACATCGGGATCCATCGAAATGCCTGGGAATACTTCCATATCGTCCTGCTGTTGGTGACTCTACCACGCAGCCCTACGACAAACCACTCCGTCGCCTCACGCCAACGTCGATACGACGTTGTACGTGTACACGCAGGTGCTCGATGGATGATTGCTACGGGACGCCGGAGAGAAGATCAAGCGTCAACGAGACGCGGTAAGTCACTGACACCTGGACCTTACCTTTGACCTTTGCCTTTTGACCTTTGATTGGTGCGCCCTGGGGGAATCAAACCCCTATCTCGTGACCGGGTCGATCCTCCGTCAGGTTGCCTGAATACCTCTCGGTTCTCCACGGCGTCCGGCTCGTTGAGTCGGACGCCGGTCTTCAACCTTGATCCTCTCAGTCACTTGAGAGTGGGCCGAAATTCCTTCACCACAGTCGTCGAATTCAGTGCTCCCTCGTTCAGATTGCAGATCTGTTCAATTACCCGTCTGTTGATCTGCAAAGCCAACCCGATTTCATCAGCGGTCTTGTGTCCACTTGAGAGCAACAGACTCGCCGCACGATTGAGCAGCTGAGGTTCTTCGAGAGGAATTACGTCGTCGTAAGGCTCCTTGCGCCGCCACTTCCTGAACGAGATGGTCTTGTAAAGGTTGGTCGCTTGATCGTCGTCAACGACTCCCAACTCTTTGGACCGGTAGACCATCGCTGCGATTGATACCTTCCAGCGCCGCTTTAGCGGTAGAAATGCATCGATCTTTGTACTGAACAATTCCGCCATGAACGAAGCCTTCGGCAGGAGGAAGGCACCTGCAAAAAGGTCCGCTTCGCGTTCGATTCTCTTCAGTCTCTTCTTGTCTTCCAAGTCTTCAAGCCCGACCCAGCGATGAAGGATCAAGTGTCCAAGCTCGTGTGCCGCGTCGAAACGTGCGCGACACGCGCTTTCCTTCTCTGAAGCGAGGAACACGAGCGCCTTGCTCCCGTTCCAGAAAGAAAACGCCTCGACGCGCTCGTCCGATATGACGTAACGGCACACGAGGACACCCTTGTTCTCCAAGAGCGAGACCATGTTGGAAATGGGACCGAGTCCAAGGCCCCACGTTTGACGGCAGAGAGCGGCGGCCGACTCGATTTCATCGACGGTGTAATGACCGTCTCCGCTGGCGGGCGAAAGAGCCAGAGGCAAATCAAGGGCGGGATAATTGACGAACTCGTCCAGATACTTCGCTGTCCGAGCTAGCCAACTACCTAGCACCTCACACGCCATGTTTCGCCGCTTCGTTTCCGGTCCGATAGCTCTGAAGAACCGGACGCTGGAGTCTCCGAACTCCGGTGCTGCGTCGTCAGAGAAATACGAAAGCGGCTGCTCGACCTCCGTCGCGATTCGTTCCATGACGAGAGGCTCAGGAATTGTCTGGCCCTGCTCGTACATCGAAATCGACTGCCTTTTAACCCCAACTCGTTCTGCCAACTCGGTCTGCGTCAATCGCATCGCGACTCGTGCATCGCGAAGCTTCGATGTCTTCAGACGACGCGCTGCCGTTGCTGCCCTCGGCGAACTCGCCGTAAGCGAAACCACGAGTGGGTTATCCGCCATGATCCTTTAGCCACCTCTCGATCTGATCCTTCAAGGTCATCGTGTCGTTGAAGCTAGTGTCTTCGGCCGGAGGCCCTGGGGCGACGACTTCATGAGGAAGATTCAGGAGATTGGTGCTCGTGCAGATGTACCCGTACCTCCGAGTCGCGTGAGGAATACCTATGTGGAGGAAGGACAGTTCTTGATGACCGTGGACTAACAGAAAAGATGGGCGCCCAGTGATCCTGTCCTCGTCCATTTCCTTAAACAGGAAGGGACTGTTGAACACCCGCGCGTTCTCACGAAACCCGACGTTCCGAGGCTGACGGGTTGGATCGCTAATTTGACTGATCATCATTCGAGATTGGGGAAGGATGATCTCGATGTACTTTCCCGTCACCTTGGGCGAGCCGAAGGTTGCCCAGCGGTAGTCGACATTCCATCGCCCGGATTGGATCAAATTCTCTATGGCGTAGTCAACCGCCCAAGTGACCATCCGGCCTCTATTGAAGATTGCGCTGGGCACTTTCAGAAACGGCGTGTCATTCGCGAGCGCGTTGACGGCGTTGTATGCCGACCTAAATACCGGTGGCAGTAGAACTTGATGTTTTACCGGGATCTGGTCTGACAGGAACGCGAGCGCGGCCGGAGTGTCCATCTTCGTAGCCCTCTGAGTGAGCGTCAGCCGCCTTTCCTTAGCGGCCATAGGGCAAGTGTATACGAAAATTATTACATTTTGTCAATTACACAGGCTGTGATCGCCCATTTGTCATGCGCTCGCCAACGAGTCTGGGATTCACCCGATTCGCCGAACGAGGTTATGGGTCGGTCCCTACAGGGGATCGGCCCAATGGGCCACCTAAGCTACTGAGAGGAAGGGTGTTCTGGGATTTCAAGAGGAGTGAGCCCCTTCTCCAGAAGACTCTGCTTTAGAGCGTCGGCGCGTTGCACCAACGCTTGGACTGCGAACGATTCCACCTGAGTCTCGATGATGTCGTTCGGATTGTCCTCGAACGCCACCACTAGTTCGTGCCCTGACGGGTGCCGATACAGAGCCGCAGAGATGGTGCGACGAGTTCCCTGCATCCTCCAGAGAACGCGCCGGAGTCCTGGCCGCGCGGCGGAAGAACCTTGCCGGACTGATTCGGTGTTCATGCTTCCGAGGATATTTCGGAGATGTGACAGCTTAGGTCACTCCACTCCTGAAAGGTAGGTCCCTGTGACCGGCGAAGGGATTGAAGGCGCAAGGCCCACCGATGGACCGGAGCAGCTGAAACGGTCTATCGATTCTCTTCAACGCCTGTACACCATCGTGGTCGGTCTTGCAGTCACCGAAGCGCTGCGCGTTTTCTTGATAGCGCAGACCCCTCCACTTCAACCGTGGTTCGCAAACTGGCGCTCCCTGGTGGTGTTACTGGTCACCATCGTCCCGTTCTATCACGGTGCGAACGCGCATCTAGACCAGTCATACCTCTACGGATTTGCGGGAAAGAGACGCGAGAAGCGATACGCGTTGCTCTTAGATTTTTGTGTTCTCTTTCTCGAAGGGGTGCTGTTCTTCGCGCTGGCAGTCAGCCTCAACGATTTCAGTCTGTCAGTGCGAATCTTTCAAGCGATTCTCCTCATCGACGTACTCTGGGCCTTGTTCGTCTTTTTTACTGGAGACTCCTCTAAGGACGCAAAACACGCCTTGAAGTGGGGAGCACTCAACGTCGCCGCATTCGCGGCAGTCTCCGGAGTTCTCGACAGTGCTCAGCTCGTCGAAGCCGCGCGACCCAATTGGGTTCTCGGCATAGCACTGCTCAGAACGGTTGTGGACTACGGCATCTGCTGGGACTTCTACATGGCCCGCCCTTACCCAATGCTTACGTCTGCGGAGAACGCGTGATGTCGACCTCGGTGGTAGTCGATACAGAGCGCGTGAAGGCAATGACGGAGTTACTGAGTCGCACGGATGTCCCCGCAGAGTCTGAGGAGGCCAGTGTCGATGACAAGCTACCGAAAACACTTTTGCCGGACATCTATTTCGTTCTGGTCGCGATCTGTCACCAGACCAGCCCGATAGGAGAGCTGCCACTCATCGGCACGATAGACGGGCGTGAGTTAAAAGGGTGGGACTACCTTCGGGAAGTGTGTCTGAGGGCGGCGCAACGAGACAACGCATGGTTCACCCCGGAACGCCTGGCCGTCGTTTCGGAAGACGACCTCAACACCATCCTCCAAATCGGCCATGCGCCGGTTCATCTGAATACTCTTGCTGAACGAGCATCGCTCATGCGAGACATCGGCGAGCGAATGAAGGCGACCGGCTTGAGATCAATCACCGAACTGTTCGAGCGATGCGACAGAAC
Organism: Vicinamibacterales bacterium; assembly: GCA_035293405.1. Lineage (GTDB taxonomy): Bacteria > Acidobacteriota > Vicinamibacteria > Vicinamibacterales > UBA2999 > Gp6-AA40. Next base: position 17,255 of record DATDOE010000023.1, read on the forward strand.
CCTCAGCAAACCTGATGGGTCTGGCTTCCTCGCAGAGATCAGCAAGTTTCGCGCATTTCGAGATCCTGTCAGGAAGAAGAGCGCGTTCTTCGTCGCGCTGATGCAGAACCAGGCGCTGTGGACACTCCGTGACCCCAACAATCTGCCATCACCGGTCGACTATCACGAGGTCCGAGGGCACCTGCGATGCGGCACCGTCCAGATCACTGAGGCCGCCCTGGCAGAGCGCGTGAGAAAAGGCGAAGAGGTCTCCGAGGCAGACGACATTCAGATCCGAGCGGCCGTGTCAGAAGCTATCTCACAAATCGGGATTGGCACGGGCCTCGCGCCTTCCCGTCTTCACTACTTGTTCTGGAATATCTATCGAGGTTGCTGCACGCACGAGAAGCCTCATTGCCACGCATGCCCATCAGACTGCAAGCTACCGGAACGATACAAGGCTCTCACCACCGAGAGGCGACGATGCCTCTTCTCAGACGCATGCGCCAGTAGGGACCTATCGGAGAAGCTCATTGAGCACAAGACGGTGACCGACTTCTACTGATGATTCGGTAAAGGTTCATCCCCCCACGGCGTTGAACGATTGGCGTGGCGAAGTTATAGACGGCGAACAGACCTGGCACGAACACGCCGATTCTCTCGTTCCCGATCACGACGTTCGGGACGTGGAGGTCTCGCGGCCGGGATTCGGCTTGCGAGGATTCGATTTCTGGTGGGGAATTTCCCTCGGACGATACCGAGCCTGGGACGACTTCGGCCACGTCCTATCGCCTTCGGCGGGAAGCGGCCGGTTAAAAACTCAAACCGAGGCTAAGTCCCTTAGTTTTTAGCAAGATAGCTCTTGAGTCCCGGAGCAGGAGCGTTATATAACGTTCGCGGGCCGAGAACGCTCCTCGAACGAGGAACGGTTCGAGACCCAACCCCACCTTCATACCGGCTGGCATAACTAGTACCTGGCCGCAGTGGATCTGACCGGTTCAGGCGGCGGCCTGGGTGCGACCAGCGGGCTGGGGATACACCCGGCCAAGCTTCTCGCGAGCACGGTCGACAGTAAACATCCATTTGATGCGCGCCGTCTCGGCGTTA
>DATDOE010000024.1:0-6687 GCA_035293405.1 Vicinamibacterales bacterium
GCGGCCCACAGCCGGCGCGCCCGCTCCGTCAACACCGGCGACAAGGCCGCATGTTTGGTCCGCAGCGTGGCCTGATCCATGCCCGCACCGTACCACGCGCCGATCAGGAGTACAAGCTGTTATTTCCTGACAAGCCCTAAGCCCATTCGATAGTTACTGCGATACCGGCGGCAGGACTGGGCGTGAGACTCACCCGGATTAGAATCGGCCCCATGCTGTCCAGGAGAGCGATGCTCTTGACGCCCGTGGCCATGATGGCCACGAGTGCGGCCTCCGCCGCCGGGAAGATGACGCTCGCCATTCACCAGAACACGTCCGCGGGGGCGGGCTATCGTGGGTCCCTCGAAGGCTGGTCCCGCGCGGGCATCAAGTACGTCGAGCTCACCAACACCCAGCTGGAAGGTTTCCTGAAAACCGATTCCCTGGCCGCCGCCGGCCGGGTCCTCACCGACCTGGGATTGACGCCGGTCTGCTGCGCCTGTGACGTGTTCGGTCTCTGGGAGCCCAACCCCGATCGCGCGGCGTCGGTCGAGAACTTCAAGAAGCGCTGCGAGAGGTTCGCCACGCTTGGACTGACGCGCATCTACTCACCGACACCGACCACGCTGAAATTCACGCAGGAGGACTACAAGGCCGGCGCGGACAACATGCGTGAAGTCGGAGAGATTGCCGGACAGTTCGGCATGAAGGCGATGGCCGAGGCCGTGCGCAGCTCGACGTTCATCTCGACGCTGCCCACGCTCCTGGCGATGACCCGCGCGGCCGCGCATCCGAACGTGGCGCCGCTGCTCGACTTCTATCACTTCTGGTCGGGCCTCAACAAACTCGAGGACCTCGATCTGATCCGTCCTGGCGAAATCGGGCACGTGCACTTTCAGGATGTCCCCGATGTGCCGCGAGAGTTGCTGGACAACACCACCCGGCTGATTCCTGGCGACGGCAAGGCGCCGCTGACGCAGATGCTTCGCAGGCTGGCGAAAAAGGGATACGCAGGTCCCCTCTCGGTCGAGCTCTTCCTGCCGGCATTTCAGCAGGGCGATCCGTTCGAGGTCGCCCGCGACATCCGCCGCAAGGCGGAAGCGGTCATGCGTCGCGCGCGCGTGATGTAAGCGGCTCGGATCAATCCCAGCGACCGACCGTCTTTCCATCCGCGAACTTGGCGCCAACAAAGGCGCCGGCCGGGGCGCCGTTGAGCATCGGCCGCAGACGCATGGTCACCTTCGCACCCGCTGGAAAAGTCGAAGGGCGGATGCCTTGCCGTCCCAGCGAATTGGGGCTGCCCCATTCGAGGCTCCACTCGACCTTCGCGCCCTTGGCATCCTCGACGATGACCTGAACCCAGGTGTGGGGATTGGTGAATTGGAATTCCCTGATCGTCCCCGAGATCTCGACGACCTTGTCGCTGTTGAAGCCCGCCCCGGAGTGATGCGCAGCAACTGGAGCACCGATCACGAAGATTGCCGCAACCGCGAGAGCTCCAAGAAGCGTCCTCATGGCGAATACCTCGTTACATCGGCGGGTCTGAAGACCCGCCGCTACGTGCCGTCGGCCCTATTCTTTATTGAGTGGTTTGCCGTCCGGGCCAAGGACCAAGGTCTTGCCGGTTTCGACATCGGCTGGATTGCGGTTGTTCTCGGCGCATCCGTAGTCGTACACGCGCGTCCCGGCAGGCATCTTCCGGAACTGCTTGGTCACGACCCACGGCTTGGTCAGCGCCTTGGGATCGTCGATGGTCATCTGCACCTGGATCGTCGCCGGGTCGATCTTGCGGATGCGAGTCGTCGCCCGCGATTGATCGCTGAGCACCAGACCGGTCCGGTCGAGAATCACGTCCTTGTCGCGAAACCCTTTCAGGGCCACGGTGGTGAAGACGAGTGTGTCCCCTTCCCACTGACCGACCGAGTCGCCGGTGTAGGTGGCCCATTGATCCTCGAGATGCTTCCGGCCGTCGGTATAGATCCGCAGCACGTTCGGACCGTTCTCGGTCAGGACCCATACCTGCTCCGGACGAACGACGAACTCGTACGGATCGGGCAGGTTGAAGTGTCGCGGAAATCCGGCCGGCACTCCGCAATTCGAGATCGTGTCTGGCAAGAGATTCTTGTCCCGCCGATCGAGATGCGACGTGTAGATCGCCTCCCATTCGGCGTTGTACGGAGGATGCGATCGGACACCCGCCGACGTCGCGCCGCCCTGGCCGGTCTGCGTGCCGCGGTCGAAGACCGTGCCTCCGACCATCGACCAGGCGCCGCTCCAGTCGGGAAGGGTGCCGATCGCCCGAGGAGTCGTTGACTCACCCTGTGCGAAGCCCGGATCGGGACCCAGCCAGGCGCTGAAGGCCAGCACACACGCGATCGTTCGTAGGGCCGTTTGCATGTGCATTCTCCTCGCAGTCAACGTGGAGAGTTCAGCGTGCGAGCATGCTCTCCTACTGCGACGACACCACCGGACGACTCGTCGCGTCTGTCGTCACTTCGAACGTGAAGCGGAGCGCGGGAATCTTGTTGCCAGGGTGATCGTCGGCGTAGGTCAGCTGCGGCTGACGATACAGGAGCTGTGTTTCGGTGGGCGGCCCCTGGTAGATGCCGGGATAGAGATCGATGATGTGCACGCCCGGCCCGCCGGTCGCGGTGAAATTGATGACGACGTCGCCCTGGCTGTTGAATCCACAGACGTAGCCCATGTAGGCGTTGTCGTAGGTGGCGACGTAGATGTTGTCGTATTCGGTCCAGCCAACGCCCTTGAGGTGAATCGTGATCGGCGTCCCGACGGGACCGGACGAGGGCGAGATGCTGACGATGCTCGTTTCGATCGCGAAGAACGTGCGGGCGAGTGTCTTGTCGCGATCACGCACGGCAAGGCCGTGCAGGCCGCCAAGATCGTCCGGGATCGTCAGCGGCTCGTCGATGCGCCCGTCGCGGCCCACGGTGACGCGGTGCAACGCCTTGTCCTCGGCCGCGAAGCCTTCGCCGCTCACGCGGCTGCCGGCGTAGGTCTGCCATACGAGCTGCAGCGACGACCCACTCGGAAACCCCTCCCCGCGCAACTGCGTCCGCGTACCGACTGGGCCCTGTGTCTGGCTGAGCGCGAGCGTCGCACCGGGGAGGCTCGCCTCGGACGGCGGCACGGGTTGACGCTGGTAGCGTTCCGCGTACATCGCGGGTTGCGTGGAGCCCTCGGAGGTCGTCGTGAACGGGAACTGCGGGCGTGGAAGGTGCGGAATCGGCGACTGCTCGTGATTCAAGTAGCCCTGTCCCTGATAGCCGGTCAGCAGCTTCACGAGGTGCGATCCGGCTGGCCCTGCGGCGCGAAACCGCGCGACCGCCGATCCCTTCGTGCCCGCGGCCGACACGAACCCCACGAGGTTGTTGTCCCAGTTCACCACCCACGTGCTCTCCATCGTCCGCCACCCGAGGCCCTTCACTCGGAGCTCGATCGGCGTGCCGATGGGGCCGGACGTTGGACTCATCTCGAAGCTTTGTGTGACCTCGATGCCGCCTTGCGCAACCGGCTGACCATCGACGAGCGCAATGACATCGTGCACGCCGCCGTAGTCCTCGGGAATGGTGAACCGGGCGTCGAGGCGGCCGCCGGTGTCCACCGGGAACCGTCCGAGCGACAGCGTGGACTCGGCGTACTTCTTCCCGCGGAAGTGGTAGTAGTCCTCGATCACCCAGCCGCCGGTCACCGTCTTCCACGTGAGCTCGACACTCTTTCCAGGCGGCAAACCCGACGCCGAGGCTCGCACATCGGATCCAACCGTCGGCTTGGCATCGTGTGCGAGCGTCAGCGTTTGAATCGGCGGGCCGTTTGCGGCCGCGGCGGGCGCTGCGGGCGCGGCCGCAGGATTCGACGCGGACTCGGACGGAGTTGTAGTGGTGCGTGAGCAGGCGACGAGGCACGCCAGCGCGCCCACTGTCACGGCGAACTGGAAGCAGCGTCTCATTGGTCTCTTCCTGCTACTCGACGATGGTGATCTGCGAGACGAGGTTGATGAACGGCGAAAACGTCGCCGTTCGACCGAAGCGGTCCGTGGCGGTGACGGTGTAGCTCAGCGCTCCAGGTGTGGCGTCTGCCGGCACCACCCACACGCCGGTCCACATCTCCGAGGGCTGCCTCGGGTATTCCGCGGCCGGGAACCCGCCCTGACCACGCCACCGCATCGGGACGTCGATCGTGGCACCGGCGTATTTCACGTGGGCCACCAGAACCGCGGTGTTTTCGGTCTCACCGCTGCCACCGTCGATCGCGGTCATGCGGAAGCCCATACGCTGACCGCGCTTGAAGCGACTGGTGAGAATGCAGTGTGTGGGCAAGGTTCCAGGCACGTCGAAGCTGGCGACGTCACCCCAGATCACAAGCTTTCCAGTCGGGTGGCCGGTCTGCGGCTCCGGTGGAGGTGGCGGCGCGCCTCGTCCGCGTCCCTGAGGCTGACCCTGCGCGGGAGGTGGGGCCTGACCGGCAACCGTGGAACCCACGATCGTCACCACGATCGCCAGCGCGGCGAGAACCGATATGCGTTCGAGAGACTTCACAATCGCGGATGCTAGCGGATCTGGCACGGCATTTCCAGCCCGCAGAGCGCGAAGCAGGTCAGCCGTCGAGGAGCGGGGTGCCGGCTAATTGATGATTGTGAGCTGTGAGGGAATGGCAGCGAACGGTCTGTACGAGGCCTTGCGGCCGAACCGGTCCAGCGCGGTCACGGTGTAGCTGATGGTGCCGATCGGCGCATCGGCCGGCACGACCCAGCCGCCGGTCCACATCTCACTCGGCGCTCGCAGGTACTGGTCGGCGGGGTACGGACCGCCACCGCCGCGCCACCGCATCGGCACGTCAATGGTCTTCCCGGCATACGTGACATGCGCGGTGAGGACGGCCGTGTTCTCGACCTCGCCCGTGCCGCCGTCGACCGCCGTCATGCGAAAGCCGATACGCTCGCCACGCTTGAAGCGGCTCTGAGCGGTGCACTGATTCGGGCTCGCGGGAGGATTGAAGTTCACGACGTCGCCCCCGATGACGAGCATGCCCGAGGGGTGCTTGGGCTGAGCCGCTGGTGGTGCAGGCGCGGCCGCCGGCTGAGCCTGTCCGGCAACGGTGGCGCTCACAACCGCGGCGATCAGCGCCGCGAAGATCAACACGGAGGCAGCCTTGACGATCTTCACAGTATTCATTTCTTTCCAAGGCGGATGCTAACGGATCTCGTGCTTCATTTCCAGTCCAGACAATTCAAACGCAGAGATCGCAGGCTGGAACGGCTGTTCCTGGAGACCGAGGCGCTCTGGAAGCCGTTCAGGACCAAGGACGCTGATCATCGGATTCCGCTGCGCCAGGACGATTCTACTGGCCTCGGCGGTACATCGTGTTTCACGGCAAGGTTCATCCCTCCTCGTTGGGCGCGGCCGACCTCTCGACGTTCCTGAGCTGGCTGGCGGAGCACCAGCATGTGAGCGCCTCGACGCAGAACCAAGCGCTCAGCGCGGTGCTGTTTCTCTACAAGAACGTGCTCGCGATCGACTTCGGTGGGATTCCACCGGTGGTGCGAGCGCGCACGCCGGAGCGGTTGCCGGTTGTGCTCAGCCGGGACGAGGTGTCGGCGCTGCTGAAGCCGCTTACCGGCACGATGCGGCTCATCGTCACGCTGCTACACGGGGCGGGACTCAGACTGGGGGAGTGTCTGGAGCTTCGGGTCAAGGACCTCGATTTCGATCGCCACCAGATCAGCGTGCGGCAGGGGAAGGGACGAAAGGACCGGATGACGATGCTGCCCGCGGTGGCGAGGGATGCGCTGACGGCGCACCTGGCAGACGTGCGCCGGATCCACGAAGCGGATCGGGCGCGCGGGCTCGGGCGGGTCGTCCTGCCGTTCGCGGTGGATCGCAAGTACCCCACGGCGGCGACCGAGTGGCGGTGGCAGTTCGTGTTTCCGGCGACGCGCATCTGCCGGGATCCGCGTTTCGGGCCCTCGTCGCGGTATCACCTGCACGAGTCGGTCGTGCAGAAGGCCGTGGCCGAGGCCACGCGGTCGGCCGGCCTGACGAAACGGGTGGGGCCGCACACGCTGCGGAGCGTGTCGGCATAGTACCCACCTGTTAGAGACGCCTCATTTCAAAGGCAATTCGTCTTGTCCACGGATCGGGCGTGGGAGTTTGCGGCCATCGTGGACGGCTTGGATGCGAGCTTGCACCGGAGGCCGTTGCAGATCGACGCGCGCGATCACCCACGGGGCACACGTGACGACTTGCGTGGCGGGTAACACGCCGTCGGCGATGAGGTGTTTGATGACCGTATTGCTGACGCCGAGCTCGCGCGCGGCGGCCTCCAACGGCAACCACGTTCCATCATGGCGGTAGTTGGGGAGTCGCCGACAATATCTCACGTTCCAGACATGATGCACACGCCACGTTTGACCCTGGCCGGTCCGGTACCCCAGGCGATTGAGGACGACGGCGATCGTTTTGTCGTCGCAGATTTTTGACAGCTCCGTGATCAACTCGACCGCTTTGTCATCGGCCACTCGACGGTGCTGGCCGGTCCCGTTGCGGGCGACCCGAAGCGCCGTGTGGACGCCGCCTTTCCAGTGGAGATGGAGGAGATGCTGCGGCGGATCATCGGTGTTGTTCACGACGATCTCTTCGAGCACGGTGCGCAGGATGCGTTTCTTCAGCTCCACGGGCGCTGCGGCATGAT
>DATDOE010000025.1:0-10591 GCA_035293405.1 Vicinamibacterales bacterium
CCGGCCGGCGTCACCGTCACCGACGCGCAGATGGCCACCATCCGCTTGGAGCGCCATCGCTTTCACGGCGACTGGAATTACACCATTCATCCTGCGCCTATCACCGGCCAGTAGATCGATAATTCCCTGACAAGCCCTAAGGGCACCCGGAGTCAGCGCACAGATTGCCGACACCTCACTGCTCCCGGTTCGGCGATTTACTCTCAGCGAATCCGGTAAGTCAGTACTGGACGCAAGCTACTGGTTCCTTCATCATCGCGCTTGGCCCGACGATGGCGATGTCTTATCGCTGGTCTGTCGAATCACTTCGAGCAAGGATCGAGGTGAGGGCTTTATTCGAATTTGGCGGGCAATCAGTGAACGCAAGGACCTGAGTTCGCGGGACTTCCTCAGAGAACTCGATCCGCCCACCCATTGAAGGTGCGCGCACGCCAGCGGACAAGGTTTTCGATGGCGAACCGCTCGGTGTGAGCTCGGATGCCCATCGCCCGGCCCCCGAGCTGGCAATGCAGGCCATCGGCGCCATCCCGGCATTCACCTCGGACGTGCTCGCCAACCAGTACTGCCAAACACGGTGATGAGCGAGATATTGCTCGGTGCAGCGTACGGCGCATTGGCGGGGGGGCTGCTGGCCTGGCCCTATCGGCGCGCCCTGGCCGCGCGTGATCACTATCGCCTGTGGTGGGGTCTGCTCTTTGGCGTGCTCTGGCTCTACTCCTTCTTTGGGCTTGGTGTCATTGGAGAGAGACTGTCGGGCTCCACCACTCCCACGCCAGCGTTGGTATTCAGCTACCTCGTTGGAATCGTGATCGCATTCCGCATGCTCCAGCCTTCAACGTGGCACCTGTGGCGGCGCACGTTAACGCATGTCGAATCGCCCGGGTTAACCCGGCTCGCCTTAGGGGATCTCATCGCGTCGCTCCTGGGCGCGGTCGGTGTGTTGTCACTCGTTCTTGTACTGGTTCACCCCGGTGAGTGGCGAGGGTCAGCCGTGTTTGTTCCTGTGGTTGCTGTCGTGGGACCGCTGTTGGCACTGTCAGGTTTCATTGCCGGACACATGGCCTGGTTGACTGTCGTCTGGATGTTATGGCCCGAGGCCGTGCTGCAGGGCGAAGTCGACCGTCTGCAGTTTCTGCGCACCGCATCGCGCTGGTTCATTTCCTGTCTTGCCTCTCTTCGCCCCTCTCCTCGGACCGGCCACGATTGACTGCACTCGACCAGATCAGGCGTCTTCGCCACGGGCTCATCCATCCACGACCCCTGCACATGCGCCGACGGCCGCCACCTGTGAGCACGCTTCTCCCGAATGCGGACGAGTTGTGCTTACAATATGGCCCCCTCCCCCTCGGTAATCAAACTGCGGCAACTCGTCGAAGACGTTCAATCAGGAACAATGTCTGATACGTGCACGCCCGTTTCGCGCCGCCGCTTCTGCGCGGGAGCCTGCCAGGTCACGTCCGGCGCAACCGTGGTGTCGCTGTTCACCGCCTGCGGCGGCTCGTCACCCATTTCGCCAACGCCGACGCCCGGCGGCGGCGGCGGTGGCGGCGGCAGCAGCGGCCCCTCGCTGCTCGGCAAGCTGACGGGCACATTCGCGGGATCGACAGTACGCGTCAACGCTGCCGGCTCCGCACTCGAAACCGTCGGCGGCGCGGTGCTCGTCGAGTCGACGGCCGGTCTCTTCCTGGTGGGGCGGACGGACGCCAACACGTTCATGGCGATCGAGGCCGTCTGCACGCATGAGGGGTGCACGATCACGGGGACCGAGGGGAACATCTACGTCTGTCCGTGTCACGGGTCGCGCTACGACCGCAGCGGCCGCGTCGTGACCGGACCTGCCCAATCCGCCTTACGTCAGCACGCCACCAGCTTTGCCGCCGGCATCGTCACCATTGCGCTCTGAGTCGAGAGGCTGACGTCGATGACGACACGCGGATGCTTTGAGCGGCGGGGGTAATTACCATGGCCCAGGTCAGCCCTGAACTCGATCACCTTCTCCGCCGCGCCGGATTCGGCGTGAGTGACGTGGACATCGGCACGTTTCGCGACCTGTCGCACGCGCGTGCCGTCGACTACCTCGTCGACTACGAAGGACGGCCGGACGACGTCGACGAGCGTATCGGCCGGCCCGACCACGCACAGATCGAGACCCGCGAGCTCTTCGTGCCGGACATCGACATCGAGGACGCGCGTCAGCGGTGGCTGTTCCGCATGGTCCACTCGCGGCGCCCGCTGCAGGAGAAGATGGCGCTGTTCTGGCACAACCATTTCGCCACCGCCTACAGCAAGCTCGTCGCCGACTCCGGCGAACGGCAGGCGGCCAAGATGCTCGCGCACAAACCCGGCGCGCTGCGTGGACCCATCGGGCAGATCGAGCTGTTCCGCCGCTTCGCGCTCGGCAACTACCGCAACCTGCTGCTCGAAGTGGCGCGCGACGCGGCGATGCTCGTGTGGCTCGATGGCAAGACCAATACGAAGGCGATGCCGCAGGAGAACTTCGGCCGCGAGGTTCTGGAGCTGTTCACCGTCGGCCTGGGGGCCTACAACGAAGCCGACGTCTATGCCGCGGCACGGGTATTCACCGGCTGGAACCTGCGAGGGTCCGACGACTACCGCCGGGACGAGTATGGCGATCTGAACGCCTACCAGGAGTTCGTCTACAAGGGCGATCAGCACGACGGGGATGCCAAGACGTTCACCTTCGCCATCTACAGCGACGGCGGCCGGACGATCCCCGCGCGCGGCGAGTCCGACGGCGTCCAGGACGGCATCGACTTCCTCACCGCGCTGGCGTTCCATCCGGAAACGGGCCGGCGGCTGGCGCGGAAGTTCTGGGGCTTCTTCATCAGCGACGTCCATGCGCCCGATCCGGTCTTCGTCGAGAACGTGGCGGGCATCTATCGTCAGAGCAACACGGAGATCCGGCCGGTCATCCGCTACATCCTGTCGTCGCCGTGGTTCAGCGACCCGACCGTGCGCTACGCGCGCTACTCGTGGCCGGCGGAGTTCGTGGTGCGCGCGATCCGGGAGGTGGGGTGGCAGGGCTTCTCGCTCGGTCAGGTGCGATCGCCGATGGCCGCGATGGGGCAGCAGTTGTTCGAGCCGCCGAACGTCGGCGGGTGGACGCCTGGCGCTGCATGGTTCTCCACGGGAACGATGCTGGCGCGGGCGAATTTCGCCGCGGCGCTCGCGAGCAGTCAGAAGGGCTTCCTGGCCACGTCATTCGCATCGGAGAGCGGCACGCCGCGGGCGTTGCTGACGGCGATGCGCGATCGCATCACCACCATGCCGCTCGACTCGGGGCCGCAGCAGGCGCTGGCGTCGTACCTCGCCGCCGCCGGCACGTGGACGGGCAGCGGAGAGCAGCTCGCCACCAGGGCCTCGGGCCTGGCGCGCCTGCTCATCGGCTCCTCCGAATATCAGCTCGTGTAGAAGGGCACCGACCATGGAAGTCTCACGCCGACTGTTCATCCGCAACGGCGTCGCCACCGTCACGCTGGGCCTCGCCGCGCCGTCGTTCCTGACCGCGATCGCACAGGCACAGGGCCTTCGCACCCGCAACCTCGTCGTCGTCTACCTTGGCGGCGGGAACGATTCCCTGAACACGCTGATCTCCTATCAGGATCCGGCCTACTACAGCCGGCGTCCATCGATTGCGATCCCGGCGGGCCAGGTCCTGCAGGTCGGGACCGACGCGGCGGGACATACACTCGGGCTGCACCCGCGGCTTGGCGGACTGTCGAACATCTTCAACGAAGGGCGCCTCGCGCTCGTGCAGCGGGCGGGCTACCAGAATTCGAGCCGATCGCACTTCGAGGCCACGGACATCTTCGGGACGGCGAACCCGCAGTCGTCAACCGGCTCGGGGTGGCTCGGCCGCTATCTCGACACGCTGCCCCGCCCGCTCGATGCGCTCACCGCCTGGAACACGACGGGAGAAACACCGCGGGCGCTCATCTCCGCAACCAGCGGCGTCCCGGCCATCCCGAATGCCTCGAGCTATACATTTGCGAGCCCCAACCGCGGCACGGCGGCGCAGCAGGAGCGCACGGCGGCGCGCGCGATGGCGGCGAGTCCGGCCGCTGGCAAGCCGCATCTCGCTTTCGTCAACAGCACCAACGTCGGCGCCCTCGACACCCTGGATCGCGTGGCGCTCGCGTCGGTGTACACGCCGACGATCGCCTATCCGAACACCAGCTTCGCGCTGGCGCTGCGGACGGTCGCCGGCGCGATCGTGCGCGGCGTCGGCACGCGCGTGTTCTGGGTGCAGACCGGCGGCTACGACACGCACGCCGAACAGGGTGGCAGCTACGCCAATCTCATGGGCACGCTCGGCGACGGGCTCGGCGCATTCTACGGCGACGTACGCAACCAGGGTCTCGCCAACGACACGACGGTCATCGTGTTCTCCGAGTTCGGCCGGCGCATTTCAGAGAACGGCAGCGGCGGCACCGACCATGGCGCCGCGGGTCTGATGCTGGTGCTGGGCGGAATGGTGCGAGGAGGGCTGCACGGCACCGCGGCATCGCTGGCGCCCGGCCATCCGACGCTGGAGAACAACTCCGGAGACGTGCGCTACGAGACCGACTTCCGGTCGGTCTACGCGCGCGTCCTCGATACGTGGCTGGGCGTGAACTCGATACCGATTCTGAATGGCGACTTTCGGGCCGGCGGGCCGGCCATCTTTTGATCTTTCAGGAGTGAACTGCGTGAAGCGACCCGTCAAGCAACGACTCTTCAAGCGACTCTGCGTAGCGATACTCGTGTGGGTGAGCCTGTCCGGCGTGGTCTCTGCCCAGGCGGCTGATCCGGCCCCAACGCCCGCACCCACCTATCCCGCCGTCACGATCGGCATGCTCTCCTTCCTGGAGTACGACGCCCGACTGCACGAGGCCAACGGGTTCAATGCCTTCGGCGTCACGCGCGGCTACATCAATATCCGGGCGCAGCTCTCGAACCGTGTCCGCTTCCGGTTCACACCGGACGTGCGCGAGACCACCGATGCCGACCTCAATCAGAACCTGGCGCTGCGCCTGGAGTACGCGGCGCTCGACGTCAACGTGACGCCCGGCATCTCGATCATGTTCGGCCTTCACGAAATGCCGTGGCTCGCGTTCGAAGAGTCGGTCAATCGCTACCGCGTGATCGGGCCGTTCTTTTCGGAACGCCTCGGGCTGATTCCCGGACCGACCGATCTCGGCGTGAGCGTCAAGGGGAGCAGCCAGCGCACCGAGTTCCACGTCGGCGTGTACAACGGCGAAGGCCAGGGACGCGCGGAAATCGACAGGTACAAGAGCATCGACGGCCGCGTGACCGTGCGGCCGTTCGGCCGGGAGAGCACGTTCAGCAACGTGACCGTCTCGGGCTTCTATCAGTACGGCTGGTACGCGAGAGATCGGCCGCGCAACGTCGCCATCGTGATGGGCAGTTACGAGCAGCCGCACGTCCTCGTCACCGCACAGTATCTCTCCGCGACCGACAACCCGTTCATCGCCGTCGACGTCGAGCGCCGCGGCCTGTCGCTGTTCGGCGAAGGCCGGCAGGGCCCCACGGGCTGGGCCGGCATTGGTGGTCTCGACCTGTTCGATCCCGACGCGGACAACGACAGCGACTCGAGACGCCGTCTCACCTTCGGCGGCGCGCACTGGAATCAGCTCGGACGCGGCCGACTTGGTGTCGTGGTGACGCTGGTGCAGGAGTACGCGTCGAGCAATTCGCTACTGCTCGACCGCCGGCTTCTCGCTCAGACGCACGTCGAGTTCTAGACCGATGCCCGCCGGCCCAGCTGCGCCGCGAGCACGCGGTTTTCCTCGCGAAGCGGGCCGTTACTACGTCTTGGTTCCTTGACGCGGAGTAGTCTTCTTTGCGCCCGTGCCGCCCTTCGGCGCCGGTTTCGCCCGTCCGCTCGGAGCTTTCGACGACTTGACGTTTACCGGCAATTTACGCACGCCACAGACTGAGTCCACGAAGGCCGAGAACGCATTCGCGTTCGCCTGTTGCAAGGCCCTGAACACGCCGGCGGCCTGATACAAGCTAACCACATCATATTGCGTCGCCTGGGAGTTGCGCTGGAACACCGTCAGCGATGGCGGACCGCTCCACTGCTGCGAGAACGCTTCAACTTTGAAAACGCCGAAGGAGCCATCTCGGCGGCGGACCCACGAGTACTTCAGCGGAACACCAGAGATCTCAACGCGGCCTCGTCCCGGCTGCTCATCGACTAGATAGACAGCGTAAGTCGTCTGAGCGTCGGAATTGACGTAGACGCCCTCACCCTCCACCGGACCGGTGCCGGAAGCGCGATTGATATTGTCGGCGATCTTCGCTTCCAACTCTCGAGGAAGCGGCACGACGTCGGCGAAATCGGCCTTTTCCAAGAGCTGTATGAACGGAGTACGAGCGAATTCGTTTGCGGCGAAAACCGCATTCGAATACTGCGCCACACGTACTGCTCCGGCAGCATTCAGGCGAGCGAAAGCCTCGACGCTCTCGTCGGGCGGAATCGTAAAAGCGATCTCGCCGCCGCGGTTGACGAACTGACCAAGAGGGCACGCCAGCCCGGCGTGTAGGTTGAACTTGTATCGAGTCGCGCCAAACGTGATCGCCACCGCGGGCGGTGTATCCACCGATAAGGCAAGCGATCCGCTGTCCACCAGTTCCGCGGTGCGATTCTCTCGAAAGAATCTGGCGTTCCCCTGGAATAGCACCCCACCGGCGATTCCAGCCAACCCGCCAGCTCTAAACGTGCGATAGGTCGCAGCGTTCGTCGCTGGATTGATGAATGGTGAATAATCCGACCCGGGACGCACCTGAGCGAGCGCAGACGCCCCCAGAACCAGCACGGCGCCAATCAGTAGCGCGATGCTGCTACGCCATGCTGTCCGACGAGGCGAGACGCTCATGAGGCTATTTCACTCCTTCCCGAGACCAAGGACACAACGGAAGCCAGAAGGCAGCCCGGACGCGCAGGCTCAGGATGCTAGCGCAGACCTGATTTTGCGGTCAATATTGCGTCACGGCTTCCTCTGCACTCCCGAGCGACTCGACATACACCCGCATCCATCCACTCAGAACCGGTTGAAGCAAGCTCTGATGGCCAACGGAGAAGCGGAGTATACGCACATCCAGTCGCGAATGTGTTTTACCTTGTGCGAAGAGCGCGAGCTATTCCAACGATTCGCGCGGGGTTACGTTCCTCCTTCATTCCGTGGCGAACGACCACCTCTTGCCGCTCACGCCGATTTGTTTGGGGCGTTCTCGCTCGCGGTCGACGTGCCGGCGGCGAGGCAAATTGGAATTCTTCCAGCGACTTACTACTCGCCTGTCGATGCGCAGGGCCAGAGGTACAACGCCCTTGGCGGCAGCCCGGGCTTACATCTACAGATCATTCAGAAGCTCAAAGAGCTACGAGACGTCTCCGTGGTTCTGGCGATTGTCGAACGTTCACTGACGGTCGGTGGCGAGCAGCTACCGACCGACGACATGCTTAAAGCGCTAGACATCGGATTGCCCTACCAGCCTGACATCATCAAGAAAGCGTACCAGCTGTCTGTGGCGCAGCGTCGTGAACTGTTTGAGTTATTCAATACCGACCGGGAGCCCGCACTGAGTCTCGTTGGCTTTATCGACATGATGCTCAGTCTCTTCCAAGAGACGGACTCGTACTTCGATGGCACGCCACTGGCGTTCTACCAGCAGCGCGAATGGCGATTGATACACCACATGCGACAAGGTGCACTTTGGTACTGTCTTGGGAATCAGCCAGTCTTTCGCAACCCGTTGGCTCGAGCCAGACTCGATGCCATAAGAGAGTTGCGACATGACCTCGGTGGAGCTCGTCGAGACGACGAGTACTTCAGCAACTGTTGGGTATTGGAGCAAATCGACGGGACACCGTTGCGAGAGTTCATCTCTTGCTTCATCGTGCCCGCTCGGTGCTTAGCCACGACTAAAGACACCGTGCAAGGGTTCGGATGTCACGCGGAGGTCATCGCGGCCGAGGACTTCGGCTACACCAACATTTGATGCGCGCCGGCGCCTGAAGGTTCGGCTCGACACAGGGATGCTTCCTATCGTCTTCCTGCGACGTCGTTCAATACGTGCTCGATATCCAGTCCGAGCTCTGGACAATGGCGGAAGATCTCGTTATCGAGCTCACCCCAGAACCAACGGTGCTGGTTATCGAGGTCGGCTTTGTAATCCTGGAGTTTCTTGCCAGATTGCCATTCCTGGATACGGTCGCGGTCATACTGGGCGAGCCATTCGGCGCCGTTGATTAGGTCGACCAGATTCTTCGCCCGAGCAGAGAGCTCCGCCTTTCGCTGATCCATTCGACTTAGAGCGTTCCCAGCGGAGCCGATCGCGCATACCCAATTCACCCATTTCACAGCGCACAACCCCTCCCGAACAGCGTAACTTTCAAGGGTATCCCCGGACTTTGGCAACGGGAGTATGTCCAGAGCAAATTCACCGGCGGCGATCCAACCCAATTGGGATGCCTGCCGCTGCAGCGTCTCGAGTTCATCGCGATACTTGATTTGGTCCCATCCATACCTATCGACCTCAGCCTGCAGCTTGTCGATTTGCTCTGCCGCGATAGACAAGTAATCTGCAATCGTTCTGGAAAGGCGCGTGTACTCTCGGTGGCGATGCTGGGCGCGGGTCAAGGCCCAATCCACTTCTGCGCAGGCCGCAGGCGGATCCAAGGCCAAATTGTCGTAGTCGTCCAAGCAGCGAAGCGCGGCTACCAGCGGCTCCGCTGGGAAGCTCTCCTGAAGCTGCATGGTCCACTTGGCGCGCCCATCCTGATCATGGCGATTGAGAACGAGCAGATTGATCAGGGTGTTGGCGGAGCGGTTCATCTCAAGAGCGTGGACCGCGTGCGCTTTCCGGGCATCATGCCTATGCGGAAAGCGTTCATGTGTGGTGTACGGTCGGTTTCGGAGACGTTCTGGACCATCGGAGCCAACAGCATCACGGCCATCTTGCCGGGCTGAGCCACGCACGACCTTCTACGACCAACCCTCGTCCCTCTGTGCGGCACGCTAGGTCAGCGTGTTCACCTACCGTCGAACTTGTCGATGAGCGGCCCGTCGACCGCGCAGCGACGATCGCGAAGCTCAGGTCGGCCACCAGCGAAATGCACTTCCGCGCCTCCGGACGACTGCCCACGCGCGACGATTTGCGCGAACGAATGAGCGCTTCGCATCCGTTTACCACCGGCGCGTGTCGGTGATTCGTAGACAACGCCCGGCTGCTCGTGTATATTCAATGTAGATACATGGCTACGACTACGCAACTGTCGAAGTGGGGCAACAGTCTCGGCTTGCGCCTTCCGAAATCGGTTGCACGCGAGGTGCAACTCGGCGAAGGCGACACGGTCCAAGTGTCGGTGGACAACGGCACCATCGTGATCCGGCCGAGCCGCCCGCGTTATTCGCTGGACGACCTCGTCCGCCGTATCACTCCGAAGAACCGCCACGACGAGAGCGACTGGGGCGGTCCGCTCGGGGCTGAGGTGTGGTAGCGCGCAACTATGTCCCCGACGCTGGCGATCTCGTCTGGCTGACATTCGACCCGCAGGCCGGCCGCGAGGAGCGCGGGCGCCGGCCAGCACTGATCTTGTCACCTCGCGCGTACAACGCGAAAGCGCGCCTCGCGATCGCCTGCCCGATCACTAGTCACGCGAAAGGCTATCCGTTCGAGGTTGCGTTGCCCGACCACGGAAAGGTAACAGGCGTCGTCCTAGCGGATCACGTCAAGAATTTGGATTGGAACGCTCGGCGCGTGGAATTCGCCGCGACCGCCCCGGTTGATGTCCTCACCGACGTGACAGAACGACTCCGAGTGCTCCTCGGGCTGTGACGACGAAAATGGCCGGTGACCGAAAGAAGCAGTTTCACTGAGAGAGTACGACGCAGCTTTTCTCAAGGTCTTCTCGCGCGTCATACGCCTTCGCGCCGAAGAAGCCTACCCGTTGCTGAAGGAGATCCCAACGGAGCCGCGCCCAGCCATCCACACGTCACAGGTCACGTCGCCGTCAGGCGAGGCGCTGACCAACGAACCCTTTGAGATGAAGGTTGCGTTCCGCTTCAACCTGTCGGACATGCCCGGAGAAAGAGCGTCGCGCACGCAGCCGTTTCCGACCAAGCCCCCGGCCTTCGATCGGCAGGGGATCACCGAGGATGATCTGATCGACTTCACCCCGGAACTGCGTGCCGAGGCGCTCGCGATCGCCAGGACCTACGTCCTGGCTCCGATGTTCACGCCAGGGTCGCTACCCGAGCCCGGGCCGGACGGCAAGCAGGGGACGATTCAGATGCCCGGAACGGTTGGTGGTGCGGACTGGACCGGAGCCGCCTTCGATCCTGAAACCGGTCGGTTGTACGTGCCTTCCATGACCGGGCCAATCGGCCAGAATGTAATGCCCGGCAACCCCGAATCATCGAACCTGTCGCCGCTCATGTAAAAGCGCGTAAATCTGGACGGACGTCGCCGAGGGCGACGGCGTGATCACCGCTTCGGCTTCTGCTCCTGCTTCCGCTTCTGGGCCTGCTCGGCCTCCCGCTTGCGATAGGACTCCCCGTCAATC
>DATDOE010000026.1:0-56566 GCA_035293405.1 Vicinamibacterales bacterium
CTAGGAGCCCGACCGAGTAATCATGGTGATGGTCACAGTGCCTTTTGCTGCGCGCTCACAGTATCGGCGGGCGATGTCATGGCCAACCTCGGCGATGGCGACGCCTGACTGGCGTTGGGCACGCGCGGCGAGCCCGAGACGCCCCTTGGCCGTCCGATCATCCGTAAAGGCGATACAACTTCAGAATGTTGTGGGTCGTGCACACCAGCGACCATTCCCCTTGCACCTTCTCGATCCCACGCAACAAGAATTGCCGGAAGCCTCGCGCCTGCTTGATCTGCCCAATCACGGGTTCCACGATCGCTTTGCGCATCGCGTAGACGGCCGCGCCGGCCTTCGTGTGCAGCTTGCGGGACATGCGGTCGACCCGCGTCGCGGTCGTCGGCAACGGCCCGCGGGGACACGGGCCGGGTCGGCCAGGTCGCTCGCCATGTTTCTGCTTCCGCGTCGAGATGTAGGCGTCGATCGGGGTGTCGGCGACCGCGGCCAAGTTCGCGTCCGAGCAATAGCCCGCGTCGGCCAGCAACTGGGTGGGCGTGGCGCCCGATTGCTCCTCGATGATCGTGATCATCGGGATCAACTGTTTCTTATCATTGGTCTCCTGCGTCACCGCCTGGCCGACGATCAGTTGCTGCTCGTTCACCGCCACCTGCACGTTGTACGCCTGCACGAAGCCGTCGGGCCCCTTCATGATCCGCGACTCCGGATCGGTGAAGTTATATTGCGCTTTCGGATCCGGCTTCGCCGCCTCGGCCGGCTCGCCCTTGGCGACGGCCTCCTCTTTCGCGCGGGCTTTCAGCGCGCGCGTGGCCTCCCGAATCCGCTTCAGGCGACTCTCACGTCGCTGCAACTCCGCCGGCAACTCGTCGCCACGCACGTCGGCCCCATACTGCGCATCTTCCGCGGCGTCGGTGGCCTCGGCCTGCGCCAACAAGTGCGTGACCTCGTCGCGCAACTGTTTCTCTTTCTCCTTCATGCGGCCATAGCTCATCGCCTTGTGCTTCGAGGCATTCGCCTTCACCTTGCTGCCGTCCAGCGCGATGCGCCCGACCCGCAGCGTCCCCAAGTCGCGCGCCACGTCCAGCACTTGCTCGAAGAAGCCTTGCAGCGCCGACAGATGCCGTTTGCGGAAGTCCGCGATTGTGCGGAAGTCGGGCTCGTTCCCCGCGGCCAGCACCCGAAACGCGATGTCTTCGATCAGTCGGCGCTGGATTTTCCGCGACGAGAACACGCCGACGCAGTACGCGTACACCAGCACCTTGGTCAGCATCACCGGATGATACGGGGGGTACCCTCGCTCCTCGTCCTCGTACACCGCGGTGATCGCCGACAGATCCACATGATCGATCAGGTCGCTGACGAAGAACGCGAGGTGATCCTCCGGCAGCCAGTCCCGCAGGCTCGGTGGCAGCAGGAGATCCTGCTCCGGCACGTAGGGGCGATAGGTCTTGGCCATCGCCCGCAGTGTAGTACATCTCTGGCTGCGGCGCGCAGCGAGAGAGACTCTATGTCACAGACGATTACTCGGACACGCTCCTAGGGTACCATCGCGGGGGTAGCGCGCACGCGTCAGCGTGCGCGGCTATCGGTCGAAGGACTCGCGGCGGCCCGACTCGGTGAGGCGAATCACGTAGCGCTGCGGGTCCTTCCCGAACATCTTCCGCAAGTCCGCCAGGGTGCTGGCGCCACCGTAGCTGATCGCGGAGCACAGGTGCTTCAACATGTCGCGGACGATCGGCCGCACCGACCCGCGCGCGGGCACGCTGATCTCCATCCCCTCGGCGCCGAGCGCCTCCACGTCGGCGGATTCGGCATCCTCGACATCGAGCCGGTCCACGATCGCCTGCAGCGACGCCATGCCGCGGAACACTTTGAACGGCACCTTGACCGTCTTGTGCGACTCGGGAATCACTACCGGTTTCTGAACCGTGTCGCCGGGCGTTTCGATGGTGCCCGCCAGTACGCTGCCGAGCATCACGGTATCGCCGCCGAAGAGCAGCGCCTGCACGAGCGCGCCGTCACGCTTGATGCCGCCGTCGGCAACCAGGGGCACCGTGCCTGCCGCTGCCCGGCACGCCACCAGCGCCTCGACCTGCGGCACGCCGAAGTTGGTGTTCAGCCGCGTGGTGCAGCCGCCGCCGGGCCCGATGCCCACTTTGACGCCGTTGACGCCGCGGTCGACGAGAAACTTCGTTCCCTCGCTGGTCGCCACGTTGCCGGCGATGAGCTCCACGTCGCCGAACTGTTTGCGGAAGGCGTCGATGGCCCGCCCCATGACCGCCGAGTGGCCGTGCGCGATGTCGATGACGATGACATCGGCTCCGGCTCGAAGCAGCTCCACCGCCCGCTCCAGATAGTCACCTTTGGCGCCGATCGCCGCGCCCACGCGGAGCCGCCCCTGGTCATCGCGTGTCGCAAAGGGCAGCCGTTCCTGCTTCAGAAGGTCCTTCGCGGTGACGAGGCCAATGAGGCGTCCATCCCGATCGACGAGCGGCAGCTTCTTGATCTTGTGCGCGCGCATGACCTCTTCCGCCGCGAGGCTCTCGATCGCGCCTTCACGGACGACGAGACGGTCGCGCGGGGTCATGCGATCGGCCACCGAGCCCGAGTCGTTCGTAAACCGGAGGTCGCGTGTCGTGAGGAGGCCGGCGATGCGCCGATTCTCGTCGATGACCACGAGCGTGCCCACGCCAGTACGGCGCATCACCTCGCGGGCTTCGGTCAGGGGGGCGCCGGGACCGATGGTGTAGGGATCGGCGATGATGCCGTGCTGCCGCCGCTTGACCCGCTCGACCTCGCGCACCTGCGGCTCGATGTCACCCGACCGAAATCCGCGGTCGATGATGCCGAGCCCGCCCTCTTCGGCGACCGCGATCGCCATCTCCGCCCGCGTGATCGTATCCATGTTGGCCGACACGATTGGCCGCTTCAGCGTGAGGTGCTCGGAGAACCGGGAGGACAGGTCGATCGATGCCGGATCGCGCCGCTCGATGACGCTGTATTGAGGCGTAAATAGAAAATCGTCGAAGGTACAGCCACGAACCAGCTCTAGCAACTCAGACATAGAAGGACGTTACTTCCTTTTGATTCTCCGTGCCTTCGTGCCTCCGTGGTTGGCGTTTCGTTACTTGCCGAAGAGCGGCTTGTAATCGCGATTGTTCTCGCAGAAGAATTCGTCCACGCGGTTGAATTCCGGCAGGAACGGGAACGTGCGTGTGATGAGCCACGGGCCGGCGAAGACGTTCGGATCCTCGATCACTGCCTCGTACTCGAGCGTGCCGAGGTTCGGCCGGCGGAATCGTTCCACCACATGGAGCGATTCAGTGGTTCGGAATCCGCTGATCTCGCTCTCCTTGAATCCCACGGAGTCCACCACCAGCGTGTCGCCGTCCCAGCGTCCGATCGAGTGGCCCATCCAGAACGGATCGGGATCCGGCGGATGCGGCGAGCCGTCCATCGCGATGGTGCGCGACAGGTGCAGGTACTCGTGGAGGATCACCAGGTACTTCGGCGCCTGGATGAACTGCACGTAGTAAGGAACCATGAACGTCTGCGGAACGCCGGGCGGTGTGCACGACGAGTACAGTCCCGTGTCCGTGGGGCCGCGAACCACTCTGTACTTCTCGGCGCCGGGCTTGAGCGTCGGCGTGCGCGGGAGCGACCCTGGCTGAACCGGCGGCGGCGGTGTTCCGCGTGACGGTCCCGCGCCGTAGCCGTACACGCCGGTGAGATCGGGCTTGCCCTCGGCGGTGCGCGGCGTCGGTCGCGACGCGAGCGGCACTGTCGTTGCCGCCTCCGCGATCGGCTTCGTGCCAGCGACCGTCACCGTTACCGTGCGAGTCAACGTCGTGTTGTTCACACCGGTGACCGTGAGCGTGTAGGTCGTCGTGGCGGTTGGCGTCACCTTGAGCGTGCCCCGCGGCGTGGCGCGCCCGACGGTCGGCTCAATTCTGGTCGTGCGGGGATTTTCAACTGCCCATGTCAGCGTGACCGATTCACCTGGCTTGACGGTGATCGGCTCGGCCTTGAAGTCCATGATCCGCGCCGGCAACGTGCCCGCCTCTTGATACGGAGAGCGCGGCGGCGGCGCCTGCGGCGGGCCGGCGGCCGGCGCCTGCTGGGGTGCCGAGACGAGGGGCATTGCGGTCAGGAGAGCGAGCACGGAGACAGCGCTCGCGAGACGCAGGTTGAGTCGGCGGTGTGGCATGGCCCTCTCCGTTTACGAGCGGATCTTGCGGCCGTCGGGCAGCTCGATCAGCGCGCTGATCATCGAGGGCGCGCCACTGCGGGCTGCGCCGCCGGTGCAGCTGATAGGGTCTCCCGACTTGACCGTGTTGCGCATCCAGCCGTACGAGCGGAGGTGATTCAGGCTCATGAGCTCGATTTCCCACTCGACGGTCGCGCCCTTGTCGTCCTTGACGTCCAGAAAGATGAACGCATGTGGGTTGGTCCACTCGAACCGCTTCACCGCGCCCTTCACGGTCACGGGGTTGGCCATGTCGTACATCGCCGTGGAATGGTGTGCGCGGGCGGTTCTGGTCGCGACAAGCATTCCCAGACCTGTCGTCAACAACGCTCGCCGGGTCAGCATGCGTCCTCCATTGGGGTGCAAGTCTACCGTTCGCGCCCAAAAACGCCAACGTCAGTTGTGCGTCATGTTTGGGGCGAGCGCAGGGGAAGCTGGGCACGCGGAGTTACAAAACACCCAAAACGCCCAAAACGCGGAGAACGCAGAGGGGCAGAGTCACGCAGAGAGGACTGCATGCGACGCGGACGCACGGATATCACACAGCGGACGGACTGCCGTGGCGGCCACGGGTGACGCCGGCCCAATGGCCGGCTCATGGATCGAGGAGAGCGCGCGATCGCAAACGCATCGGGCCTCTTCATTGCACTTGCGGTCGCGGTCTCTCCTCGATCCATGCCGCGCGGAGCGCGGTCACCGTGGTCCCCTCCGCGTGCCTCTGCTCCTTTGCGATCTCTGCGGTGATCTTGTCTCCGCGCCCTGGGCTGCCTCTACGCCTTCACAGGTCACAGCCCCTCTCTCGTCTGGAGCGTGCCGGCTGCGGAGGCATAGACGAGGGCGCCGGCGATGAGTGCCGTCGAGAATCCCCAGTTCATGGCGATGAATACGGCAAGCGTGGCTCCGACCACGGAGAACGCACCGTTGAGACCCCAGCCCCAGGGAATGATGTCGGGACGTCGCGCCGCGAGCAGGCGCATGCCGCCGGGCAGAGGCAGGCCGAGCAGAATGCCGAGCGGCAGCAGGATTGCGACCGCTGTGACGACCCGTCCCGGCAGCGACCACGGAATCGCCACGTCAATCAGCCGGGGCACCAGCAACGGCGCGAGCAGCGCGAGGAGTGCGATGGCGCCAAGCGCACGGCTCGTGACCGCCTTCAAACGGCCGGGCGCGACGCGCCGACTGACGAGGCTGCCGAGGCCCGTGCCAAGAAGCAGTGAAAACAGGGTGACCGTGAGCGAGTACACCGGGTGGCCCAGGAGCAGCACGAACTGCTGGAGGAGGGCGACTTCGATGAGCATGAAACCGGCGCCGAGCGCGCCGAAATAGGCGAGCCACGCCGGCCAGCCGGCTCCCGGGCGATCGGCGCCCATCACCAGCGGACCGACGATGAAGAGCAGGACCAGAACTCCGGAGATGCCGAACAGCGTGAGCAACGCGCTCAGCCCGTTGCCAAACAGCATCGTCCGCCCGAAGGCGACGTCGAACTGCTTCGCCAACCGCGTGGTGTGGAAGAAGAAGGGTCGATCGTCGGTCGTGGCCCGGATGTCGAGCGGGTAGTCGGCCAGGAACTGCTCGCGGTTGCCCGCGAGGATGAGGCGCCGATAGTCAGCCGCGCTGGTGCCCGTTCGGACCATTTCAACCGGCTCTGACCCGATGGGCTCGGGCGCGACGCCTGGCGCATACAGCACGCTGAAGCCCAGGTCGTGGGCGACGTGCTGCAGGCGGGCGACGTCGGCTTCGGTGAACGGCGTCTTCTTCAAGAGGAACGTGGCGACGCGATCGAAACGGATGATCGCCAGATGCTGCGAGGCGTCGAGCCCGCGCTCGGCGCATGCCGCCTGCGCCAGCGACACGAGCCGCAGCCCGTCGAACACCCAGCGAGTGATCGTCAACAGGCCGCGGTCGCTCAAATGGTCCAGATACTCGCCGAAGGCTTCCGACGTGTAGAGCGAGTTCTCCGTCAGCGTGTATGCGCCGGCGGCGGTCGCCGCCCAGGTGTCGACCAGCGAGGCCTGAATCACGTCGTATTGCGTCGGGCTGCGCCGGACGAAGCTTCGACCGTCGTCCACGTGGATGGTCACGCGGGAGTCCTCATAGATGCCGCCCGAGTAGTCGCGAAACCGGTCTCGCATGACGTCGTTGGCGATGATCGGGTTGATCTCCACGCCGTCCACGCGCGTGGCGCCGAACACCAGGGCCGACAAGAGATCGCGGCCGCCACCAGGGCCAATGACAAGCGCCGAGAATCCGGCAGGCTGCTCGACCAGGTGATAGGCGAGGGCGGTCAGCTCGTATCGCAGTGAGCCGGCATCGGAGAGACGGCCCGTGCTCTTGACGATCGGCGTTGACGCCGCGGAATCGATGTCCATGAACAACGATTCGATACGCGGGCCCGAGTAATTCGGGCTGAGCGACCAGTCGCCATGTGGCCGGTCGTACACGGCCACCCGCGAGAACGAGTTCCATTTGCTGAAGAGCACTCGGTCGCCTTGGTGGCCCTTCGTATCGACGACCGCAAAGGGCGAGCGGCCCGCCAGTTGGGCAACAGACGGGACGGCTAACAGGACGATGGCCGAAATACCGACACGCCAGCGCGTTCGGGCCGTCGAGAAGCACAGCGCCGCGGCCATGGACAAGGCGGCTGCCGTCATGACGACACCGGGTGCGCCGAGGCCGTTCAGCAGCGGGATCAGGAGAAGACACCCGAGGGCCGCACCGAGAAGGTCCGACGCGTAGAGCACGTTGATGCGATCGGCAAGCCTGGCAAAGGCCACAGAAACCACGGCTCCGCCTGCAAAAAAGGGGAGCGCGGCCAGAACATAGATCGCCAGCATCAGGAACAAGTTCTGCGGCGAATAGTCCAGTCCGACGCGAATCCGCACCAAGCAGGCGAGCGATATCAGCGTCGCGAGGCCGTGCACGAGGGCGCCGGTTGCGAGCAGATCGCGTGTGTCGTATCGCGCGATGCGGTGGCGCAGCACGTACACGAGCAC
The DNA here is from genome assembly GCA_035293405.1 of Vicinamibacterales bacterium. Classification (GTDB taxonomy): domain Bacteria; phylum Acidobacteriota; class Vicinamibacteria; order Vicinamibacterales; family UBA2999; genus Gp6-AA40. The sequence goes on from DATDOE010000026.1 coordinate 7,240, forward strand.
GCCGCTGGCGCTCAATCCGAACAGCGCAATCGAAATCGCAAGAAAAGCGAAGTGGTAGTACATCGTGACCGAGAAGATGCGCGTGAGCGCGAGCTCGGTCATGAGCAGTGCGGTCGATACGGCGCCGATTCCTGCCAGCGCCATCCGATTGACACTCGATGTGTCGTGACCCACGAATTTTGTCATCGCACCGAGTCTACATGGGCGCGCCGGTCGGAACAGACATGCGCGTCCGCACGCAGATACGCTGGTATTTCCGTGTTGTTTCCTTTGCCGACACCGTGTGCAACATCGGGCACACCGTTTGCACAACTGTAATCATCCGGTGATCGCCGGTGGGAGGCTGTCGTGAGGCGTTCGATACTGCTCGTCGCATGTGTCCTGTTCACGGTCGAAGCGAGCGCGCAAGGGCTGCCGCTATCGGACCCGCCGGTCGCCCTCAACAGCACCGCCGTCGCGACTACGGCTGCCACTCCCAACACGACGCCGAAGACCACGTTCCGCGGCAGTGTGGACATCGTGGCGCTGAACGTCGTGGTGACCGACAGTGATCAGAAGTACGTGGCGGGTTTGAACCCCGCGGATTTCTCGGTATTCGAGGACGGCGTTCAGCAGGACGTCTCGTTTTTCGGCGCGTCTGAAATCCCGCTCGATCTCGCCATCCTCCTCGACACATCAGCCAGCATGACGGGCAAGATGCAGCTCGTGCAGCAGGCGGCGGTGGGCTTTCTCTCCACGCTGCGGTCGAGTGACCGGGCCATCGTGGTCGACATCAAGGACGCAACCAGGATCCTGTTTCCGTTGGGCGCCGACCTGCGGGCCGCGAAGGACGCGATCCTGTCGACCGCGCCACGCGGTGGCACGGCGCTGTACAACGGCACCTATCTCACGTTGAAGGAGATGGTGAAGGAGCGACGCAGCAACGCGGAGATCCGTCGTCAGGCGATCGTCGTCTTGTCGGACGGCGATGACACCGCCAGCCTGGTCTCTTACGACGATCTGATGGAGCTGGCGAAGCAGTCAGGGATCGCCATCTACACGATCACCTTGCGGTCGAAGTACCTGGTCACGCAGGCCGCGCAGCGCGGCCATACGTACTTTTCGCAATCCGAGTTTGGGATGAAGGCGCTGGCGCAGGAAACCGGTGCGCGGTCGTACTTCCCGACGGAGATCAGCGAGCTGGCCGGCGTCTATGCGTCGATCGCGCAGGAGCTCGCCACGCAATACGCGATCGGATACGCCTCGAAGAATCCGAAGCTCGATGGCGCCTATCGGCGTGTCATCGTCCGAATCACCGACAAGCCCGGCGTCAAGACACGGACGCGGGCGGGATACACAGCCGCGCGCGCTCAGCGCATCGCGGCAGCGCGCTAGACAGGCACTAAAATAGGGCGCGTGATCGCGCCTCTGGTCGCGCTCGTCGCCACCGTCTGGCTGGCGGTGCTCGTCGCGGCGCCCGTGCTCCCTTCATCGATGGCGGCGCTGACCTACAGTGTCGGATCGTTCATCTGTCATCAGCTCCCTGAGCGCTCGTTTCATCTGGGCGCTACGCAACTCCCGGTCTGCGCGCGGTGTCTCGGGATTTACGCCGGGCTGGCCATCGGCGCGCTGGGCTGCCTGGTGCTGGGAGCAGACATCCGTGCGCGATTGACTCGATCCTCTGAGTCGCCGCCGCGTCTCGATCTGACCTCCTCCGCCGCGCGATGGATCATCGTCGTCGCCGCATTGCCCACGATCGTCACGGTCGCGCTGGAATGGTTGGACGTCCGGCCGGTGTCGAACGCCGGGCGGGCCGTCGCGGGCGCGGCACTCGGAATTGGAATGGCGACCGTGGTGATGAGCGCGCTCGCTACGCTACACTACAGCTCATGCGTGCCACGACGGCCGACCGTACCCAGCCCGCCGCCACCACCTGGCTGATTTGCGCAGCCGCGTGGCTGTTGCCAGGCCTTGGACATTTCTGGCTTGGACGACGGCAGAAGGGCGTGACGTTTCTCGTCGCGCTGACGCTGATGTTCGTGTTCGGGCTGTGGCTCGAAGGCGCGATCTTTCCGTTCCAACTCTCGCAGCCGCTCGTGGCCCTTGGCGCGCTGGCCGATCTGGGTATCGGGCTCCCGTACCTCATCGCCCGGGCGATCGGTGCCGGCTCGGGGCGCGTGGTCGCCATCACCTACGAGTACGGCAACACGTTCGTGATCGTCGCCGGGATGCTCAACATGCTGGTCGTGCTCGACGTGTTCGACATCGCGAAGGGCCGGAAATGACCAGTCACTTCGGCTTGATGGTGATCTTCTCGCTGTTCGTGTCGATCGTCTTCGCCACCCTGATGCGAGACGAGCCATCGGAGCAGCTCGCGTTTGGCGGCCGCCTGCTCGTCGGCTTCGTTGGCGCCGGAACGTTGCTCGGCTGGCTGCTGTATCCGCTTCCGCTCTGACCCCGGGTATAATTCGTCTTCGCGTCGATGTTTGAGAACCTTTTCCGTGTGCGCGTCCCGTGATGGAGCTGCATGGCGCACGCAGCGCAACCGGCTTCCGTTTCGCGATCATCGTTTCCCGGTTCAATGAAGAGATTACGGAAGGCCTGCTGACGGGCGCTCGCGCCGCGCTCACGTCCGCCGAGGTGCGGGACGAGGACATCACGCTGGTGCGCGTACCCGGCGCCTTTGAAATACCCGTCACCGTGTGGCGTCTGGCTGGCACCGGTCGCTTCGACGCGATCATCTGTCTCGGCTGCCTGATCAAGGGCGACACTATGCACTTCGAGTACATCGCGTCCACCGTGTCGCAGGGGATCATGGACGCCAGCACGGCCACCGGAGTGCCCGTGGCGTTCGGCGTGCTGACCACGCTCACCGACGAGCAGGCGGCGGTGCGTGCCGCCGAGGGTCCGGACAACAAGGGACGCGAGGCGGCGCTGGCGGCGGTGGAGATGGCTACGCTCTACCGACGTATTGGTGAGGCCGGTCTTCATGAACACTGAAGCGGAGCCCACGTCACCACGCCCTCCGCTGGAGTCGCGTCATGGCGCGCGCGAGGCGGCGATCCAGATGCTCTATCAATGGGAGATCGGACGCGCCTCGATGGACGACGTCCGGCAGACCTTCTGGGCCCATGCACCTGAGGGCGCGCCGCTGACGGAGGAACTGCGGGCGTTTGCCACGACGCTCGCCGCCGGCACCGCGGCGCACGTCGCCGCGCTCGATCCACTGATCACCGACGCCGCCGAACACTGGCGGATCGAGCGGATGAATGTGCTCGATCGTCTGATCCTGCGTCTCGCCGTCTATGAGCTGCTGCACGAGCCCGAGACGCCGGGCAAGGTGATCATCAACGAAGCCCTGGAGCTGGCGCGGTCCTTCAGCGCGGACGACTCGGTGCGCTTCATCAACGGCATTCTGGACGCCATCCGCCGCACACTCTCACGCGAATGAGCACAGAGGAATCCGATCAGGTCGTTCAACGCCGGGCCAATCTCGAGGCGTTGAAAGCGCTCGGCGTCGAGCTCTATCCCAACCGTTTCGAGGGCGCCACATCGATTGGCTCTCTCGTCTCCGAGCACGGCGCCAAGACCGGCGAGGCGCTCGAGACGCCACGGATCACCACACGGACGGCGGGGCGTATCCTCGCGATCCGGAGCTTCGGGAAAGCCAACTTCCTGCAGCTCTCCGACGGCAGCGCGAAGGTTCAGGTCTACATCCGCCAGGATTCGGTGCCCGAACGGGACTTCGCGATCTTCAAGCTCCTGGACATCGGCGACTGGGTGGGCGTCGAGGGGTATCTCTTTCGAACCAGGACCAACGAGTTCAGCGTCCATGCATCCGGGCTGATGTTTCTCTCGAAGTGCCTGCTGCCGCTGCCAGAGAAGTGGCACGGCCTGCAGGACATCGAGACACGCTACCGGCAGCGCTATCTCGATCTGATCGTGAATCCCGAATCGCGCCGCGTGTTCGAGGTGCGCAGCCGGGCGATCACGGCGATCCGGGAGTTCCTGATCGCGCGCGGCTTCCTCGAAGTCGAAACGCCGATGATGCAGCCGATTGCGGGGGGCGCGCTCGCCCGGCCGTTTGTCACGCACCACAACGCGCTCGATATGCGTCTCTACTTGCGCATTGCTCCGGAACTGTATCTCAAGCGGCTGACCGTCGGGGGCGTCGAGCGCGTCTTCGAGATCAATCGCAATTTCCGGAACGAGGGGATCTCTACGCAGCACAACCCCGAGTTCACGATGCTCGAGTTCTACTGGACCTATGCCGACTACAACAGCCTGATCACGCTCAGTGAAGAGCTGCTGCATCACGTGGCGATGACGTCGGTGGGCACGGACCAGTTGACCTTCGGCGATCACACCATCTCGATGACACCGCCATTCCGGCGCTTGTCGTTGCGCGAGGGCGCCCGCGCCGCCGCGGCAAAGCGGCTGGGCACCGAGGTGCAGGAGGCCGAGCTGCGGTCGCGCGAGAGCGCGGCCGCATTGGCCGCGCGGCTTGGTGTGGCCGTGGCGCCGGGTAGTGGCGCCGGAACCATCGCGGCAGCAATCTTCGAGGCGCTGTGCGAGGACGATCTGGTGAATCCGACGTTCGTCTACGACTTCCCGACGGAAGTATCGCCGCTGTCCAAGCAGAAGCCGGATGATCCCGACACCGTCGAGCGCTTCGAGCTCTACATCGGCGGGTTCGAAGTGGCCAATGCGTTCAGCGAGCTCAACGACCCTGCCGAGCAGCGCCGCCGCTTCGAGGAGCAACTCCGGCAGCGGGCGGGCGGACACGAGGAGGCGCACGCGATGGACGAGGATTACATCCGCGCGCTCGAGTACGGGCTGCCGCCGGCCGGCGGCGAGGGTATCGGAATCGACCGCCTCGTCATGCTGCTGACGAACAGCCAGTCGATTCGCGACGTGATTCTGTTTCCGCTGATGCGCCCGCGCTGATCGGCCGTCCGCGGGAGCGGTCCCTGCCTGGTCAGCGCAGCTGCACCGTCACGATTTTCTCGGACGGGATGGCGCGCCCATTCAGGCTGGCCGGCGTGTAAGTCCACTGGCGCGCGGCCTGTACCAACAACTGATCGTAGAGCGGGTGCGCCGACTGCTGGATGGTGGCCACGGTCACCTTGCCATCGACCCCGATTTCGACGCGCACGGAGGCCGACGGGCCGGCGCGGCCGGTGACATCGGTTGGAACCGGCGGGATCACCTGTCGCAGCACGACTGGTTGAATCACTTCGGGCACGACCGCGGGCGGCGGCTGCTGCGCGACGCGTGGCTCCGGAGCTTTGACCTCGGGTTTCGCCAGCTCGGTTGCCCGAGCGAGCTCGATGAACCCCGACGAGAGCGTGCGCAGGTCCTCCGCGTCGGACGTCTCCTTGAACGGCGAGCTCGACGCAAGGAGCACGACCAGGTCGAACTTGTGGAGTGCTTCTTCGCGAGCCCCGTTGCGGAACTGTTCCCGGGCTTCCGCGAAGGTCCGGCGTGCGATGGCCGGCAGGAGCTTCCGCTTGGTTTCCGAAACCAGGGTGATGAATCGAGGCGGCACATCCTCGGTCGAAGGCTCGAACGTCGGCTGCGCAGTCACGAGCGATTCAATGGCGCCAGCAGCGTCCTGTGAGCGCCCCAGCGCCAGCATGCACAGGGCTTTGTACTGTTGCGCCTCGGGTGCCTGAGATGGGCCGAGCACCGTCAGGGCTTCTTCGTATGCGGCGGCGTCGTAAAGGGCCTTGGCCTTGGCGAGCGGTTCCTGGGCGCTGGCCGTGACCGCCAGACTCAAGAGACCCACGACTCCACACCAGACTCGATAGGACCGTCGGGGGCGGGTCGGCACGTTCATCGCTGCCTCATATCCATCGTTACGCGGTTGATGTCTTTCAGCGTCACCGTGGCGGTCATTCGCCGCTCGCCGAGTTGGGGATGCCTGAAGACGATGTCATGTTGCCCGAGCGTTTGCTGCAGATTCCCGAGCGGCGTTTCGCCCACTCGACTACCGTCGATGAAGACCTCGGCCCAGGGAACGGCGTTGATGCTCAGTGGCGCTCGCGGCACCTCCACTGCGACCACCGCGGTTTGTCCGGCAGACACCCTCACTCGTCGAATCGCGCGAAAGCCGAGTGCATCAGCCGCCAACTCGAGCTCATGCTCTCCACCGGAAAGCATGATGCGATCCATTTCGCTCGTCCCGATGAGCCGACGGCCCTCGAATACCTGCACCGCGACCGGTGACGTGATCGAAATCCAGCCGGGCGTGACACCGCCGCCGCCGCCGATGACCAGCGAGGCCGTCGAGCCAGCCTCAATCTGCACTGTGCGAGAGTAGGTCGAGCCGCCAGCCCGCACGACGACTCTGTGCTGGCCCGTGGAAAGATTTCGAACCGTCAGTGGCGCCGGCCCGCGATCCTCGCCGTCCACGATGACCTGGCCTCCGGACGTATCGGTCACGACGGACAAGCTGCCAGTATCGGCGGCAAGCGCGGCGGGCGACGCATCCGTCCAAGTGATGTGGTGGACCGTCACCGCCCCGTTTGAAATAGCGACAGGCAACTGCTTGATGTTCACACCGTGCTGAACCGCCAGCTGGTAGTCGCCCACCGGCATCGTCACAGAGAGGGGAGTGGTTCCCTTGACTGCGCCGTTCAGACGAACCTCGGCACCAGCCGGGTCCGACTCGATGCGAAGGCTGCCACTGGCCACTGGGGCCGGCGCCGGCTGGCGGGCCTGCCAATACACGCCGACGGCGATGACGGCTGCGAACAGCGCGAGAAACGCTCCGGCGGTGATTTCCCGGCGATGGCCCGGCTTGGGCTCCGCACGTCGCGTGGCGACGGCGGTCTCAACAGCAAACTCGAGCGTGGCGTCCGGCCCAATGACCTCGGTAGCAGAACTGGCCTGGGCAGTGCGCTTCCCGAATGCGGCGACGATCTTGGTCTTAGGCACAGAGGGCACGCGACGCGTATAGCGTGGCGCGTGCCAAGATTCTGTGTGCAGATGGGCCGGATCTTCGCGCAACGGTTCGACAAGTCCGCCATTGCGCAGACTCTTGTCGCACAAGACCCGGACTCTGGTCACAGCCCGACTCGGCCCGGTTCCTGATATAAGTGGTGCCTATCGTGTCATTTGAGCTGTTCGTCGCCCTCCGATATTTGCTCGCGCGTCGGCAGCACGCCTCGATCTCACGCGTGTCGCTATTCTCGACCATTGGAGTCGCTGTGGGGGTGCTGGCGCTGGTCGTGGCTCTTGCCCTCATGACCGGCCTGCAAGGTGAGCTGCGCACGCGAATTCTCGGGTCCTCCGCGCATATATATGTGTGGAAGACCGCCAAGATCGACGACTACAAGGCCGAGGTCGAGCGGCTCAGGACGATCCCGGGCGTGATCGGCGCGGGCCCGGCTGTCGTCGGAAAGGCCCTCGTCTCGACCGACCGCGCCGATGCCTTTATCACGCTCAAGGGAGTAGACCCGCTGCTGGAGTCGCACGTCACTGATATCGAGACGTCGATGCAGCAGGGGAAGCTGTCGGCCTTGGTGGACTCGGGCGAAGAGCGGCCGGGGATTCTTCTGGGCCGCGATCTGGCGCTGCAGCTCGGCGTCAAGGCCGGCGATCAGGTCACGCTCACAACTCCGAGCGGCACGTTGTCGCCGATGGGAATGATTCCCCGAATCCGAACCGTTCGCGTCGCCGGCGTCTATTCGCTCGGCCTCTACGAATTCGATTCCGCGTACGGGTTCGTGTCCCTGGAGTTCGCGGAGCGCCTGCTCGGGAAAGATTCGCCCGATCTGATCCAGTTGCGCGTCGATGACATCTACGCCGCATCCGCCATCGCCGAGAGCATCCCGCAACGCCTGGGCCCGGAGTACGTGACCGAGGACTGGTCGGCGCTGAACCGGTCGTTGTTCTCGGCGCTCTGGCTGGAAAAGATGGCAATCTCGATCACCATCGGCCTCATCGTGATGGTCGGGGCTCTGAACATCATCTCCTCGCTGATCCTCCTCGTCCGGCAGAAGAGCCGCGACATCGCGATTCTCAAGACGATGGGAACCTCGTCACGGCGGGTGATGGGCATCTTCATGATGCAGGGGCTGATCATCGGCGTCATCGGCACGACCATCGGCGGCATCTGTGGCTTCGCGCTCTGCTGGGTCCTCGATCGATATGAAGTGATCAAGCTCTCGATGGACGTGTATCAGGTGTCTCACGTGCCGTTTGTCCTCGAGTGGACCGACCTTGCGGTGGTCGTCGTGTCGACGATTGCCATTTGCTTCCTGGCCACGCTCTATCCGTCCCGTCAGGCGTCCGCGCTCGATCCTGTTCAGGCGCTGCGATTCGAGTGACGCTCATATGGCGTTTGTAAGCGTCACCGGACTCAACAAGTCCTATCAGGTCGGCGACCAGCGCATTCACGTACTCCGGGATCTCGAGCTCGAGGTCGCGCACGGCGAGATGGTCGCGGTGGTGGGAGCGTCAGGCGTGGGCAAGAGCACGCTGCTGCATCTGCTGGGCGGTCTCGATCGGCCCGATGCCGGGCAGATCCAGGTCGCCGACACCGACCTGCGGGCGCTCGACGATGCCTCGCTCGTCCAGTTCCGCAATCGGCACGTGGGCTTCGTGTTTCAGTTCCACCATCTGCTGCCGGAGTTCGATGCGGTGGAGAACGTCGAGATGCCGATGCGGATCGCGCGTCGGCCGCTATCGGAGGCCCGGCAGCGGGCCACGGACCTTCTGATGCGCGTGGGGCTTGGCGATCGCGTGGCTCATCGTCCCGGGATGTTATCCGGCGGAGAACAGCAGCGCGTGGCCGTCGCGCGCGCGCTCGTCATGGGCCCCGATCTGCTGCTCGCCGACGAGCCAACAGGCGATCTCGATGAGCGCACCGCCGATGCGTTGCATGACCTGCTGCGCACGATGCACGCGGAGGTCCGCCTGACGTCGGTGATCGCGACGCATAATCCGAGGCTGGCCGCCGCCTGCGATCGCGTGCTCCGCATGGAGCTCGGGCAGCTTCGTCCGGCTTGAGATAACTCCCAACCCGAACCCAAGCCAACTCCCAACTCCCAACGGTCTTCTAACCGGCTACCGGCTACCGGCTACCGGCTACCGGCTACCGGCTACCGGCTACCGGCTACCGGCTACCGGCTACCGGCTACGAGCTAGCGACTACCGGCTGGTCCCGTGGCGTGGTCCCAGTGCCGTGTCGCGCGCTGAATCACGTCCTCGACGTCCTGCGCGAGGATGAAGCGGTCCTTCACCAGCGCATCGGCCGCCGCGCGAATGCGCTGGAGATACTCACCGCGGTCGCGATAACGCTCCTCGATTGACGGACGCGGATCGTGACGGGCGTCACGCTCGGCCCGTGTCCGCGCGAAGGGCACGTACGATCCCGACAGGGCATAGATGGTTGAGGGGTTGCCGATGCGCTCGGCGCGGAAGTTCCAACCCGTTGTCGTCGCCAGGGGGACCGACACTTCGGCGACGCGAATGCCCGCGAGCTCGTTGCCGTCGGCATCCACCTGGGGAACCAGGAACGGCATTGGAAAGAAGTGGCCGTCGATGACCTGCCCGGGCCCCTCGATGCGACGCGGGTCACTGACGCCGGGAACGTTCGGGAAACGCACCGCGGTCAGCGGCACGAGCGTGTCGCCGCGCATCCGCGGATGACGGCTGTCCGGTGGACGTGTGCCGGCACTGGCCCACTGGTGCATGGCTCGCAGCAGCGCGCGCATGACGTTGGCTTGCGGCGTGGGGTTGCCCATCGCCTGGCCGGCGCCGAATGACGGAGGGAATGCCGCCTCGCCGTGCTGTGTGCCTGACAGCAGATACATGCGCACGTTGTCAGGAACGGTCGCATCTGTCTTGCCGTCGAGCGAGGTGTGCGTCAAGGCCGCGGCCCGTCCCTGTCCCCAGTACTCCACGGACGTGTTCGTGTAGATCACTTTAGGGAGTTGCTCGGGGCGGTAGGCGGCGAGGATGCCATCGCGCCGGCCGCGTGCGTCAGGCTGTTCGCGATCGGTGTACGGAAACCGCGTCGCGGGGAACGACGAGTAGCCGGGCATGGCGAAACGCTCGTTGAAGGATCCCTGTCCGGCGCCGGCAATGTGTGGCCACACCGCGTCGAACACGCGGCGGTCGCGCTCGTCGACGTTGAAGCCGTCGTGGAGGAACTGGCGCAGGAAGCGGCCGCTCTGCGAGATGCCGAAGACGTACGCCGAACGTCCACGCACGGGCAGGTCCGTGCGATGCACAAACGCCGACGCCGCATCACGGATAGCCGCCAGGCCGACGCCCGCGACCTTCGCCCCGGTCGCCGGGTAATCCACTTCGTAGACACGCCCGGGTTCGAAGCCGTTCTCGAGCACGATGCGAGGCTTGCCGTTCGCGACCGCCAGCTGCCATGTATTGCGGGCGATGGTGATTGGTCGGTCCCAGAAGCGATCGCGCACCGTCAGCGTGGCCGCTGGATCATTCGGGTTGACGGGGAGATAGTCCGGCAGATCCGCGGGTGTGATGTCCGTGCGCTGCTCATCAGGGATGAACGAGACGCGGACACGGCCCGAGAGGTTGGCGGCCGGAGCCTCGACGCGGAGGAACGGCGCGGGCACGTCGAACTGCCAGCCGACCCACACGAGCGTGTAGCCCTCTTTCATCAGGAAGCCGTCGCCGACGTCCGCTGCCGCAATCGGATCCTGGCTGGCGCCGGCGCGATTGAACCGGCCGAGCATGCCCTTGCGGCCGCGATTGGCGATCTCGAAGAGCAGCGTGCCGTTGCCCTTCGACACGTCGGCCGGCTGCAGGACGTACAGGTCCGCCATGAAGTGCACGCGACCATCACTGCCGCGTGTCGCGTGGGCCAAGTCGGCGATGCGCGCGTTGTGACGGTCGGTTGGATCGAGCGAGAAGTCGATGGTCCCGGTGAGCTTCTCGTACGGTCCGGTCGATCCGAACGCCTGGCCGCCGGCCACCACGGCCCGAGACGCGATGGTCACCTTTGTGACCTCGGCGTACACGAAGCCGGGAAGCAGGAACGCGCAGGCGACCAACGCCGACACCAGACCTGTTCGTGACGCTCTCATCGAACCCTCCAAGAACCAAGAACCACGAACCACGAACCGCCTACTTCAGCCCCGCCATGTCGAACACCGTCTTGGCCATGATCGAGTTGTCGTCTTCACCGCGCCCTGCGGCCATCGTCGCGTGCAGCAACTGTTGCACGACGGCGGTAACCGGACCTGCCGTCTCGTGGTCGGCGAGTGTCGCCATCACGTTCCGCATGTCCTTGGCGAACAAGTGCGTCTTGAATCCAGGCTTGAAGGTTCCTTTGAGCGCGCGCTCACCGTGGACTTCGAGGACGCGGCTCTGCGCGAATCCGCCAAGCAGCGCGTCACGCACCTTGCCGGCGTCAACACCTGCCTTGCGGGCAAGTGCGAGGGCTTCCGCCACGACGGCGAGTGTGCCGCCGATGACCATCTGGTTGCACAGCTTGCAAAGCTGCCCGGCCCCGGCCTCGCCGATGTGCAGCACCTTCTCCGGGTTGCCCATCACATCGAGGATCGGTTTGACCGTCGTGAAGGCGGCCGCATCGCCTCCGACCATGATCGACAGCGTGCCGTTGATGGCGCCGATGTCGCCTCCACTGACTGGAGCGTCGAGCATCGTCGCGCCGAGAGACTGCGCACGCGCGGCCAGACGACGGGCGACACCGGGCGCGATGCTGCTCATGTCGATCACGATCGTGCCGGGCTGCAGCGCGGTGAACACGCCGCTGGGGCCGTCGAGCACGAGCTCGACGTCCGGTGAGTCGGGCACCATCGTGATGATGCGCGTCGCCTGTCGCGCCACATCCGCCGGCGTGATCGCTCGAGCCGCGCCAGACGACACCAGATCGTCGACAGGTTCCTGACTTCGACTGTTCACGACGAGCGGGTAGCCGGCTTTGAGGAGGTTCTTCGCCATGGGCCGGCCCATGAGTCCCAGCCCGATGAAACCAATCGTGTCCATGACGCTAGATAGTAGCCGCGGCGAGCTGGTAGCTGGTAGCTTGGCTGGCTCGTAGCTCGTAGCTGGTAGCCGGTAGCTGGTAGCAAGAACCTGGAACCGCTACCGGCTACCGGCTACCGGCTGACCAAGGGGGGCAAGGCGCGGCCCCGACCCGCCGATAACATGACTGTCCCGGGTTGCTGAGACCCAAGAGTCGCAGGCGGCGTCGAATGGAACAGGGGCGTTGCTCCGCAGGCATCTGCCCGAAGGGTACGGCGAAACCTAACCGCACGTGGGACTTAGGCGGGAAGGACCTTTGGTATCGCCGAAGCTTTGCCTTATAATGACGACCAAGAGGTCTTGAGACCCTCAGCAACCTCTAACCCTAGGCAGGCCGGATGTTCGAACGCTACACGGAACGGGCGCGACGAGTTCTCTTCTTTGCCCGCTATGAGGCCAGCCAGCTCGGAAGCATCTCCATTGAGACCGAGCACCTCCTTCTTGGCCTGATTCGCGAAGGCAAAGGGCTGACGAGCCGCATTTTTGCGCGCTCGCACCTCTCTTTGGAGAACATCCGGAAGGAAATCGAAGGCCGCACGGTCTTCCGCGAGAAGGTCTCGACCTCTGTCGAGATTCCGTTCAGCGCGGAAACCAAGCGCGTCCTCCAGTGCGCCGCCGAGGAAGCCGATCGGCTGCTCCACAACTACATCGGGACCGAGCACCTGCTGCTCGGCATCCTCCGGGAAGAGCGCAGCGTCGCCGCCTCCATCTTGATGGAGAAGGGGATGCGCCTCCACACCGTCCGCGAGGACATTGTCCAATTGCTCAACGAGAAGACGACGTTGACCCGGGTGAAGGAAACGCCGCTGCTGGCGGAGTTCAGCCGCGATCTGACCGAAGCGGCGATGAAGAACCAGCTCGATCCGCTGGTCGGGCGGGACTACGAGCTCGAGCGCGTTCAGCAGGTCCTGTGCCGCCGGACCAAGAACAACGCGGTCCTCATCGGTGAACCGGGCGTCGGAAAGACGGCCATCGTCGAAGGGCTCGCGCAGAAGATCGTCTACGGCGACGTGCCGCACTTCCTGGCCGACAAGCGCATTCTGGCGCTCGACATCTCGCTGATCGTCGCCGGCACGAAGTACCGCGGTCAGTTCGAGGAGCGCCTGAAGGCGATCATGAAGGAGCTGACCGAGAACCCGAACATCATCGTGTTCATCGACGAGCTCCACACGCTGGTCGGCGCGGGCTCGGCCGAAGGCTCGCTCGACGCGGCCAATATCCTCAAGCCGGCGCTGTCGCGCGGCGAGATTCGCTGCATCGGCGCGACGACGCCCGCGGAGTACCGGAAGTACATCGAAAAGGATCGGTCGCTCGAGCGGCGCTTCCAGGCGATCAAAGTGGATCCGCCGGCCGAGAAGGAAACGATCGAGATCCTGATGGGCGTGAAGGACCGCTACGAGCAGTTCCATCACGTGGAATACACCTCCGAAGCGATCGAGGCGGCCGTCTATCAGTCGAGCCGCTACATCACCGATCGGTTCCTGCCGGACAAGGCCATCGACCTGGTTGACGAGGCGGGCGCGCGGGCCAAGCTGAAGGAAGCGGGCTACAGCGAAGAGTTCGGCGAGATCAACAAGAGCATCCGCGTCGCCGTCGAGCAGATGGAGAACGCGGTTTCGCAAAAGGACTTCGAGAAGGCCCAGTTCTATCGCGAGCAGGAAGTGTCGGCCCGCGAGAACCTGCAGTTCGCGCGCGAGCGCTTCGACGTGAAGTCGAGTGCCCGCCGCGTGGTGGTCGGCAAGAAAGACATCGACGAAGTGGTCTCGAAGTGGACCGGCGTCCCGATTGCGTCGATGAGTCAGGACGAGGGCGACCGGCTCCTGCGAATGGAAGCGGACCTGCATCGGCGCGTGGTCAGCCAGGAAAAAGCGATCTCGGCCATCTCCCGCGCGATCCGTCGCTCGCGTGCCGGGTTGAAGAACCCGAATCGGCCCGTCGGCAGTTTCATTTTCCTGGGTCCGACCGGCGTCGGCAAGACGGAGCTCGCGCGCGCGCTTGCCAATTTCCTGTTCGGCAGCGACAACGCGCTCATCCGCTTCGACATGTCCGAGTACATGGAGAAGCACTCCGTCTCGAAGCTGATCGGATCGCCTCCGGGATATGTCGGCCACGAAGAGGGTGGTCAGCTCACGGAGAAGGTGAAGCGGAACCCGTATTCCGTGGTGCTGCTCGACGAAGTCGAGAAGGCGCACCCGGACATCTTCAACATCCTGCTGCAGGTGTTCGAAGACGGCCATCTCACTGATGGCCTGGGCAACCGGGTCAACTTCAAGAACACCATCATCATCATGACCTCGAACATCGGGGCGCGCTTCATCCAGAAGAAGTCGTCGCTCGGGTTCCAGGCCAGTGATGCCGGGGTGATCGATAAGAACGTCAGCGACATGGTGCTCGGTGAAGTCAAGCGCACCTTCAACCCCGAGTTCATCAACCGCATCGACGAGATCATCGTGTTCGACGCGCTCTCGGACGACGACTTGCGGCGGATCATGGGGTTGCTCATCGAGCAGCTCAATGCGAACCTGACCGACCGGCGGATGAAGATCGCGCTGACGCCGGATGTCATCGACTGGATTATCGATGTCACGTGCAAGGACCGGTCGTATGGCGCGCGTCCGCTGCGCCGGGCCATCCAGCGCTACGTCGAGGACCCGTTGTCCGAGGAGCTCATCCGAGGCAACATCCGCGACGGCGAGGTCGAGGTCTACCTCGACGGCGGCCAGCTGGCCTATCGCCCGATTGGTGGTGAGGTAACGGTAGGGCGACGCCTTACCTAGTCTTTGGCGGGTCTGCACCCCTCGACTTTGCTCGGGGTGCCCTGAGCGAACAGTCGAAGGGCAGAACAAGACCCGCCCCACGTTGAAGGACCCGCCCTACACCCGTAGGCCGGGTCTTGTTCTAGAGACCCGGTGCTCACCCGGGCGCCCATCCAAGCCATTCAGTAGTCCCGTTCGTCATAAATCCTGTAAACTAAGGCGTTTTCGCCTTCGCCGAACGGCGTGGCGGACAAGTCGCGGAGGGCCGGCCGCCGGCGCCTCCGCAGGATTTCCCAGGCATGTGTAAGCAGTTTCTCAGAGTGCTGGTCATAGCGGCGCTGATGGGCGCGGTTGCGCCCGCATGGGCGTTCGCCCAGGCCGTTGCGCCGATCGCCCAAGTGTCTCCCGCGCCGACCGCTCAGGCGGCTGTGGCTCCGATTGCCCAGGCCCCCGCCGCCCAGGCGCCTGCCGCTCCGGCCGCCCAGGCGACCCCAGCGGTGATTGCCAAGACAGCCTGCGGCTCGGAGGTCGCAGCGCCTGCCGCCCTCCCGCCGGCAGGGTCGCCGCCGTTTATCTGGATCCTGGAGCTGTGCTTCGACCGCCAGGGCGGAGCGTCGACCGTTGAAAGCGAAACCTACCAGTACTACATCAAGCTCCAGACCAGTCGGCCGTCACAGGGAGTATTCGTGCCCTACGACGACCGGGCCGAACAGACGATGCTCAACGACTTCAAGACGTTGTGGGGCACCAGCTTCCTCGAGGACCTGTCGATTGAAATCACCGACCACACCTTCCCGAACGGCGTCGTCGGCAAGCTCGTCGTGTATCGGATGGAAGAACGCGAGCGCGTCAAGATCGTCGATTACCGCAATGTGAAGGGCGATTCGATCAGCATCATCAAGCGCTCGGATATCGATGAGAAGCTCCGCGAGAAGTCGATCGAGGTCCGGCTCGACTCGTTTCTCGACGACACCGCGATCCGCCGGGTGAAGGGCGTGCTGCGCGAGCTGATGGCGGAGAAGGGCTTCACCAACGCCGAGATTTCACACCAGGTGACGCCCGTGGCCGGCGGTCCAAAGCTCGTGAACGTGACCTTCACTGTGGGCGAAGGGCCGAAGATCAAGATTCGCGATCTCGAGTTCGTGGGCAACGCGGCCATCGGCGACGGCGCGCTTCAGCGAAAGATGAAAGAGAACAAGCCGAAGGGCATCCTCTCGTTCATCACGGGAGGCGGGACCTACAAGGAAGCCGAGTTCGAGGAAGACGCCGCGAAAGTCGTCGAGTACTACCACAACAAAGGGTACCCGCAGGCGCGTGTCGGCAACCCGGAGATCAAGCCGCTCGAGGACGCCAAGGACGGCAAGACGCGCTGGGTGCAGCTACGGATTCCGGTCACCGAAGGCCACCGCTACCAGTTTGGCGATCTGGACTTCGAGGGAAACAAGCTGATCAGGAGCGAGGGACTGCGCACGCTCTACAAGATCGCGCCGGGCGACTGGTACAGCCGCAAGCGCTTGACCGACGGCAACAAGAAGGCGCAGGAGATCTACGGCAGCCGCGGGTACATGGAGTTCACTCCGTTCCCGATGATGAAGTACAGCGACGACCCCGCGAATCCGGAGACGGCGCTCGCGGCGCTCGTGCCCGCAGCCCTGGTAGCGCCACCGGAAACAGAGACCAACGGGAAGGCCGCGGCCGCCGTGGAGAAGACTCCCGTCGTCAACGTGACGATGCAGATCACGGAAGGGCCGCAGTACTTCGTCAACCGCATCACGTTCACCGGCAACACCACGACCCGCGACAACGTGATCCGGCGCGAGATGCGCCTGGTGGAAGGTGGCGTCTTCGACACCGAATCCCTCAAGTACAGCGTCCGTCGATTGAATCAGCTCGGCTACTTCAAGGAGCTCAAGGGCGACGATCGGGACATGGACGTGAAGAAGACGACCGGTGCCGAGAACACCGTGGACGTGACGATGAAGTTCGAGGAGCAGAACCGGAATCAGCTGACGTTTGGCGCCGGCGTGTCGCAGTACGAGGGCGTCTTCGGCCAGCTCGCGTTTCAGACCTCCAATTTCCTCGGCCGCGGCGAGAGCCTGACGGTCTCGATGCAGGCCGGCGACCGCGCCCAGAACTATCAGCTCGCCTTCACCGAGCCGTTCCTCTTCGACCGCAACATCACCGGCGGCTTCGACGTCTACAAGCGCTCGCTGCAGTACATCGGCTACTACACCCAGAAGTCCACGGGCGGCAACCTCACCTTCGGGTTCCCGGTCGCGGACTTCAGCCGGATGTTCATCAACTACGCGTACGAGACGGTCAGGATCGCCGACTTGAACGAAGCCCTCATCGATCAGTCCTGCCTGCTGCGGGCCGGCGGGTGTTCGATCATCTCGTCGGTGGGCGACCTGTCCCAGCTGACGCCGACCCAGGTCGAGGTGCTGCGGCGCAATCCGTTCGTGTATGACTCGCTGCTTGTCGGGCAGGGTGGCCGGCGCGCGATCAGCAAGGTCGTACCCACCTTCGTGCACAACACGGTGGACAATCCGATCTTCCCGAACAGCGGTAAGCGGCTGACGGCCTCTATCGACCTTGCCGTGCTCGGCGGCAATACGAATTTCTACAAGCCGAGGGTCGAAGCCATCTGGTTCCACCGGCACCTGCCGCGGACCTCAGTGGGGGTCCGTGCGCTGGGCGAGTACATCGCCCCACTCGGCAGCACGACGTCGCTGCCGATCTTCGAGCGGCTGTTCCTCGGCGGTGAATACAGCGTGCGCGGGTTCGACATCCGGTCGATCGGCCCGACCGTCCCTGGCTCCCCGGTCGTGCTCGGCGGCAACAAGAGCCTGGTCCTCAATGCGGAATACCTGATTTCGATCATGAGCCAGGTGCGCATCGTCCTGTTCGCCGACGCCGGCCAGGTGCGAGATTTCGGGCAAGGCTTTGGATGGAAGGAAGACCTCTTGAGGCAGGTCGACCCACCGATACCCGCGCTGACGGACCCGTTCGCGACGTCGTCACTGGTCGATCCCAATGCCCAGGGCGCGACGACCGAAGTGATCGGGAGGACGAGCGCGTTCAAGACGTCGACGGGCGTCGAGCTGCGGTTCTTCATGCCCGTGCTGAACGTCCCGTTCCGCTTGATCTATTCGTTCAACCCGAGCCGGGCTGGCGTGCTCGACAACAGCCTGCAGCCGGCGAAGAAGACGACGTTCCGGTTTGCCGTCGGCACGACGTTCTAGAACGCAGGCTGACGCGTAGACCTTGTGTCCAGGAGAATCCTCCCCTAATGCCTCGATCGACGCTGTTCGCCCTCTTGCTGCTCGCGCCGCTCGTCGCCTCCGCCTGCGGGAGCGACGCCCCGACCGCTCCGGATGATCCGTCGCCGCCGGTGGAGTTTGTCGAGCCATTCAGCGGGACGCTGACTCCGAATGGGGCCATAACCCACCCCTTTGGCGCGCAGCGTGGCGGGCAGGTCTCGGCCAGAATCACCGCGCTCGCCCCTGACGAGACCGTGAAGATCGGCCTCAGCATCGGCACCTGGAACGGCGCGACCTGTCAGCTGCTTATCACCAACGACAGCGCGACCTTGAACTCCGCGGCCGTCGGAACGGCGCAGCAAACCGGGGATTTTTGTGCGCGCGTGTACGACGCGGCCGGCACACTGACGGCCGCCATCGACTACACCATTGAAGTACGGCACTTCTAGGGCCTGGGTGGGAAGCACCTTACGCCAGGTGGAATGGTCGAGTAAAATCATGGGGGCGGGACATTGAAACGAAAGGACAGAGTGGAATGAGAGTGCTTGCCATTGTTGTGGCGTTCAGCGTGATGCTGGTTTCCGGCGTGGCCCAGGCGCAAGTGCCGGCCCCGGCGACTCAGAAACCCGCCGCGCCGGCTCCGGCCACCCAGAAGCCCGCCGCGCCAGCCCCGGCGGCTGCTGCTGCGCTGCCACCGCTGCCCAAGTTCCAGGACGGCTTCAAGTACGCCTACGTGCGAGTGGATCGCATCGCCGCGGAGTCTGCCGAAGGAAGAGTCGCAGCCGATCGGATCAAGTCACTGCAGGAGCAGAAGCAGCGCGAGTTGCAGGAGAAGAACAAGAACCTGCTGGCGGCCCAGCAGAAGCTCGACTCCGGTGGCAGCGTGCTGAGCGACGCAGCCCGGACGCAGCTCCAGACCGAGATCGAGCGCCAGCAGCGTGACCTTCAGCGCTTCACCGAGGATGCGCAGCAGGACGTCCAGAGTCTGGCCGCCACGGTCGAAGAGGATTTCAATCGCAAGCTCACGCCGATCATCGACAAGGTGGCCAAGGACAAGCAGGTCCATTTCGTCTTCAACGCCACCCAGAGCGGGCTCGTCTGGGCCGATCCGGGCATGGACTTGACGGGCGACGTCATCGCGGCGATGAATGCACCGGGTGCGGCCGCGCGACCGCCTGCGGCCGCTCCGTCGGCTCCGGCGGCTCCGGCGACCGTCACTCCGAAGCCATGACGCCGAACACCTGGTGTCTCTAGATCTCCCGGCGCTCCTCGGACGCCTCCATTACCGATATCCCTCTTTCCTGATCGACGCGCTCACCGAGCATGAGCCGGGTAACCGGCTCGTGGCCGTGAAGAACGTGACTGTCAGCGAGGAGTTCTTCCAGGGCCATTTCCCGGGCACACCACTCATGCCGGCGGTGCTGACCATCGAGTCCCTCACGCAGGCGGCGGCGCTCCTGATTCTCGAGCGCGCCGGCACACCACTCACGGCGCGGGTATCGCTGCGCGGCGTCAACGCCGCCAAATTCCGAGGTCAAGTGGTGCCCGGAGATCGCCTGCGGCTCGAAGTGACGCTCGGCCACGTGCGGTCGCGCCTCGCCAAGGCGCACGCCGCGGCATACGTGGGCGATCAGGTCGTCGCCGAAGCCGAGCTGCTGCTGGCGATTGAGCTGGGCGCGACGCATGTCGATCCGTCCGCGCACGTGCACCCGGCGGCCTGGATCGGCGAAGGCACGGTCGTCGGGCCGCACTGCGTCATCGGCCCTGATGTGCGCATTGGCAAGCGGTGCCAGATCGGCGCCTCCGTCGTCATCGACGGATGGACCGAGATTGGCGACGAGACGCAGATCTATCCGATGGGCTCGATCGGGCTGGCGCCGCAGGACCTCAAGTATCGAGGGGAGCGGACAAAGCTGCGGATCGGGCGGCGGAATATCTTCCGGGAGTTCGTCACCATCAACCGCGGCACGGTGGGTGGCGGCGGCGAGACGACGATCGGTGACACCAACCTGTTCATGGCCTACGTGCATGTGGCGCACGACTGCCACATCGGCAACGACACCATCTTCGGCCCGCACGCGACCCTCGGCGGCCATGTCGGCGTGGAAGACTTCGCCAATATCAGCGCCGGCTCCGCGGTCCATCAGTTCTGCCGGGTCGGACGGCACGGCTTCATTGGCGGGTACTCGGTCGTGACGAAAGACGCGCTGCCGTTCGGACGCACGATTGGCAGCCGGCCGGCACGGATCTTCGGGGTCAACACCATCGGGCTGTCCCGCCGTGGCTTCACCCCGAACACGATCACCCAGCTGAGACACGCGTATCGCTACCTGCTGCAATCGAAGCTGAACACGACCCGTGCGCTGGTCCAGATTGAGCAGGACGCGTCGCTCACGGCGCCGGAGGTTCGCTACCTCGTCGACTTCATCCGCAGCGCGCAGCGGGGCGTGATTCTGCGCCGTCCCACGCGACGCGCCGAGGAGCTGGTCGCCGACGAATGAAGCTCGGGATTCTTGCGGGAAACGGCCGGTTCCCCTTCCTGGTCCTCGACGCCGCGCGTGCGCAGGGCCACGACGTCACCATCATCGCGATCAAGGAAGAAACGTTCACCGAGTTGAACGATGCGGCCAGGCGCCACGCGTCGGCGATTCATTGGATTTCGCTGGGACAGCTCGGCAAGTGCATCAGCCTTCTGCGAGAGGCCGGCGTCACCAGCGCTGTGATGGCTGGCCAGGTCAAGCACACCAAGATCTTCGGCGGTGTGATCCCGGACATGACCTTCGTGGCGGTGCTGAAGAAGCTCACGTCGCGAAGCACCGACGGTCTCATCGGCGCCGTGGCCGCAGTGATGCGCGAGAACGGCATCGAGCTGATCGACTCGACGGTGCTGCTGTCGCCACTCCTCGCCAGGCCAGGCGTGCTCACGCGGCGCGCGCCGACAGAGGATGAGACGCGCGACTTCGAGTTCGGGTACCGCATGGCCGACACGATCGCCGGCCTCGATATCGGGCAGACGATTGCCGTCAAGCACCTGGCCGTGGTTGCCGTCGAGGCGATGGAAGGTACCGACGAGGTGATTGGACGCGCCGGGCACCTCGCAGGCCCTGGCGTGCGAGTCATCAAGGTGGCCAAGCCAACCCAGGACATGCGCTTCGACGTGCCGGTTGTCGGGTTCGCGACGATTCAGGCGATGCGTGTGGCCGGCGCGAGTGCGCTCTCGGTCGATGCCGGCAAGACGCTCGTGCTCGACGGCGACGCGGTGTTCGCCGCGGCTGACGAGGCGGGAATCACGATTGTCGGCAGGAGTCGCCCGTAGTGGGGGTCCGTAGCGGCGGGTCTTCAGACCCGCCGGAAACGACATGAACGAACGCTTACGCGTAGCCGTCATCGGCGTCGGTCACCTGGGCCAGCATCACGCGCGACTCTTCGCGTCGATGGGTGACGTCGAGCTGATCGGTGTGGTAGACACCAAGCCCGGTCGCGCCGACGAGATCGCGGCTGCGCATGGGACCCGCGGCTTTGCCAGTGCGGGGGCGCTCGTCGGACACGTTGACGCGGTGACCATAGCGGTCCCGACCGTCTCGCACGTGGATGTCGCGTGGCCGTTTCTCGAGCGCGGCGTGGCGGTGCTCGTCGAAAAGCCGCTGGCCTCGTCGGTTGCGGATGCCGACCGGTTGATCGAGATTGCCGCCCGTCATGGGGCGACGCTCGCCGCCGGTCATACCGAGCGGTTCAACCCGGCGGTCGTGGCCGCGCTGCCCCTGGTCTCGGATCCGCGCTTCATCGAGGTCCATCGCCTGGGCACGTTTCCGGAGCGGAGTCTCGACATCGACGTGGTGTTCGATCTGATGATTCACGACCTCGATCTGCTGCTCGCCGCGGTGCGCTCAGAGGTCGTGTCGATCGAGGCCGTCGGCGTCAACGTGCTCACGCCCCGCACGGACATCGCGAACGCGCGTCTGCGGTTTGCCTCCGGCTGCATTGCCAATGTCACCGCGAGCCGGATCAGCCGCGATCGCGTCAGGAAGGCGCGCTTTTTTCAGCACGACTCGTACGTCTCGATCGATTACGCGTCACAGGAGGTCGAGGTCTATCGGCTGGCGCCACAGCCCTCGACCGGCGCTGGCGCCGGCCAGACCCACGGTGATGCCTCGAGAGGCCGGCCGGTGATCCAAGGCGGGAAGCTCGACGTGGTGAACGATGAGCCGCTGAAGCGTGAGCTCGCTGATTTCGTGGACGCCGTGCGCACACGGCGCGAGCCGGGCGTCTCGGGCCGCGCCGGGCGCGACGCGCTGGCGCTCGCCACGCGGATTGCTGAGAAGATGGAGGCCGCTCTCTAATTACACCGATCATGACTACTCTGAACTCATTTGACACCTGCATGGAGCGGGTCACCGCCGGGGAGCGGCTGTCGCCCGGAGAGATTCGTGAGCTTGCAAGCGCGCCGGACATCCTGCCGCTCGGCATGCTCGCCGACGCCGCGCGTCGTCGTCTGCACGACACGCGTGTCACGTTTCTTCGTGTGGCCGTCTGCGCGTTCGACAAGCCATTTGCCGATGCCGTGCCGCCGACTGCGGGCGAGATCAGGATCACCGGCTCACCCGAGCAGTTGTCGGTGGCGATCGGTGCCGTCGAGAGCGCCAAGGCAGTCGCAGGTGTTCGAGCGGTGTCCGGCTTCACGTGGGCCGACGTCGAGCGACTCGCGGCCGGTGGCCGCATCGCGGGTGTCCTCGCGCAACTCCGGGACGCGGGTCTGGACAGCCTCGCGGAGCTGCCGCTCGACGGTGTGGCCGACATCGCAGGAGCGATCGATGCCCTCGCGACGGCGGGGTTCAAGCAACTGCGCTGCACGATCGACAAGGTAGCCGCCGCCGATCGCACGAACCTCCTGCTGCGCGCCGCCGAACTGCAGGATGATTTCCAGTGCATCCAGGCGATCAATCCACTGCCGATGGTGCTCGGGGCCTTCAGGCCGACGACTGGCTACGAGGATGTGAAGATGGTGGCCGTCTCGCGGCTCGCCGCGCCGAACGTCCCGACGATTCAAGTGGATTGGCGACGATATGGTCCCAAGCTCGCGCAGGTGGCGTTGACCTTCGGCGCCGATGACATCGATGGCGTGTCTCCCTCGGAGGAGGCTCCGGAAGGACGACGGCGGGCGCCGCTCGAGGAGATTCAGCGGAATATCGAGGCCGCCGGGTTTCAGCCAGCCGAGCGCACGGGGCGGTTCACGGTCATCGCTTGATGGCCGCCGCCTCTGCTGAGAGAACAGCGCGCAAGCCGTTGCGGATAGGCGCGGTCGGGTACCTCAATGCCCGGCCGCTGACATGGGCGCTCGACCGCGCGCCCGAGCGATGGCAGGTACGGTACGACCTGCCGTCGGTCTGCGCGTCGCTCCTGCAGGATGGCGAGGTCGACCTTGGCCTCGTGCCCTCGATCGAGTATCTCCAGTCGCCAGACTATCGGCTCGTGCCGGGTGTCGGCGTGACCTCGCGCGGTCCCATCGCCTCGGTGGCGCTCTACACGCGCAGGCCCGTCGATCAGATCCGGCATATCGCGCTCGACACGAGCTCCCGCACGTCGGTGGTGTTGATCCAGGTGTTGTGCCATCAGCATTTTCGTATTCAACCGCGATTCGTCCCGCATGGTCCGGACCTCGCCGTCATGACGCGCGACTTCGACGCCGGATTGCTCATCGGCGATCCGGCCTTCGATGCCGACCATGCCGCACTCGGGCTGCACAAGATTGACCTGGGCGAGGCATGGACGGCGATGACGGGGCTGCCGTTTGTCTACGCCGCGTGGACCGGCCGTTCGGGTGCGGCGACGGCGGACGATGTGAAGGCGCTGCGGCAGGCACAGGCAGAGGGTGTGGCCGCGGCCGGCATGATTGCCGCCGAATATGGACGGGGAGACGCGGCGCGGACCGCCAAGGCCTCGGCCTACCTAAGGGATAATGTGAAATACGGTCTCGGCGCTCAGGAAGCCGCCGGACTCCAGTTGTTTCTGGATCATGCCGCCGCCCTTGACCTGGCGCCGCAGCGGCGGGTGCTGGAATTCTTCTGATGGTTGCCAATCACGAACCACGGAGGCGCGGAGGCACGGACATTTTGATCTATCTGTCTCCGTGTCTCCGCGTCTCCGTGGCTTGTGGGAGTGGATGTTGCTAGCCGTGAGCGTAGAGCAGATCGCGAAGAAGGTGATGGACGGCGGCCGGGTCAGCGCGGCCGAGGCGCTCGAGCTCTATCGGCGCGCGCCGACGCATGTGCTGGGCCGTCTGGCCGACACCATTCGAGTCCGCAAGCACCCGGAACGTGTCGTCACCTACATCATCGACCGCAACGTCAACTACACGAACATCTGTGTCGCGCGCTGCAACTTCTGCGCGTTCTATCGGCCGGTCGGTTCGCACGACGGCTACGTCCTCGGGTTCGAGGAGATCTTCCACAAGATCGACGAGACGATCTCCGTGGGCGGCAATCAGCTCCTGCTGCAGGGCGGGCACAATCCCGACCTGCCGATTCAGTGGTACGAAGATCTGTTCCGCGCCGTCAAGGCGCGGTATCCCGAGTTCAAGCTGCACGCGCTCTCGCCACCAGAGGTTCTGCACATCTCACGGCTGAATCAGGTTCCCGTGCCCACCGTGGTCGCACGGCTGGTCGCCGCCGGGCTCGACAGCATTCCCGGTGGCGGCGCCGAGATTCTCGTTGACCGGGTCCGCAAGTTGCTGAACTGCTACGCCAAGGCCTCGTCCGACGAATGGATCGACGTGATGCGCGAGGCGCATCGCGCCGGACTGCGGACCACCGCCACGATGATGTACGGAACCGTGGAGACCGACGAGGAGCGCATCGAGCACATGTTGCGCCTGCGCGATCTGCAGGACGAGACCCGCGGGTTCACGGCCTTCATCACCTGGAGCTATCAGCCGGAGCACACCGAGCACGGCGGGTACGAGGCGACCGGCATCGACTACCTCCGCACGCTCGCCATCTCACGCATCGTCCTCGACAACTTCGACAATCTGCAGGCGTCGTGGGTGACGCAGGGCGGAAAAGTGGGGCAGCTCAGTCTGGCGTTCGGCGCCAACGACATGGGCAGCGTGATGATCGAAGAGAACGTCGTGCGTGCCGCCGGGGCCAGCTACTGCATGGACGAGGTCGAGATCGTCGTCAACATCGAGGACGCCGGATTCAGGGCCAAGCGTCGCAGCATGCACTACGACATCCTCGGCGATCCGATCTTCAGAGAGCGTGATGTGCCGCGGATGCTGGCGCTGGCGACCGCGCGCTCCGAGGGCGACGCGTCCGTCCCTGAGGAGCTCAGGAACTACCCCGCGCGAAGCCGCGCTGGGAAGACGCTTCGCCTGGCGCAGTAACTCGAACATATAGCTCGAAAACTCACGACTCACAACTCAAACACTGACACCAGCCGCGCTCCGAGCGCTCTGTTTGAGTCTTGCGTTTTGCACTTTGAGTTACGCACTTCATGATCAGCCTGAGAGCGGACTGGATCCTTCCAATCACGGGCCCACCGATCCGCGACGGGTTCGTGGCCGTTGACGAGGACCGGATCGTCGCCATCGACGACCGGCCTCCGGCAGGATCGGTTCACCTTGGCCGCGTGGCCGTTCTCCCCGCGCTCGTGAATGCCCACACGCACCTCGAGCTGTCGTACCTGCACGAGCGGGTACCTGCCAGCACGAGCTTCAATGACTGGGTCGTGACGCTGATGGCGCTGCGACGCGGGTTTCCCGATCCCGCAGCGGCGGACATCCTCGCCGCCGCGGCACAGGGCGTCGCACAGGCCCGGGCATCGGGCACGGGCCTCATCGGTGACATCAGCAACACACTCGTGACGGTGCAGATCCTGCGCGACGCGGGCATGGCGGCGCACGTCTTTCACGAGCTGATGGGATTCAATATCGCGGACCCTGGAGAGAGGGTCGGGCAGGCGCGCGCCAGGGCCCAGGCGGCGGGACTCGACGAGCGCGGCGTGCGCGTGAGCCTTGCGCCTCACGCGCCGTACTCCGTCTCGCCCGAGCTCTTCATGGCGATCCGCGCCGACGTGGACGCCCACCCGAATACGGTGTCCACCGTTCACCTGGGCGAGTCCGCTGACGAAGTCGAGCTGCTGCGTCACGGCACCGGCGTGACGAGGGCGATGCTCGAGAAGCTGGGCGTGTGGACCGACGCGTGGCAGGTGCCGGGTGTCTCGCCGGTCGAGTACCTCGCCAACCTTGGCTTCCTCGACTCGCGTGTGCTCGTCGTGCACGGCGTCCAGTGCGACGGCGGCGACCTCGGACGATTGAGGGCCATGGGCTCGACGCTGGTGTCGTGTCCACGGAGCAATCAGCACGTCGGCGTGGGCGAGCCGCCGCTCGAGGCCTTTTACGCAACGGGAGTGTCGGTGGCTTTTGGCACCGACAGTCTGGCGAGCGTCGCCGACCTCAACATGTTCGCGGAGCTGGCGGAGGCCCGTCGGATTGCGCCGTGCGTGCCGGCGCGACAGCTGCTTCAGAGCGCGACGCTGACCGCCGCTCACGCGCTGGGCTTCGAGCGCGACTTCGGCAGCATCGAGAAAGGCAAGCGGGCCGCGCTCATCGCCGTGCGTGTGCCGGCCGGCGTTGACGATGTGGAAGAATACCTGGTGTCTGGAGTCGAGCCGGGCGATATCTCGTGGCTCCCAGACGGATCACGGAGTCAGTTGGGAGTTGGGTCGTGAATGCAGTTGTCAATTGGGAGTTGGCCACAGGTTCGGTTTGGGAGTCGGGAGTTGACCGCGTCGGATGCGTAAGTTGACGACGTATCTCTCATTCGTCCGCTTCAGCCACTCGGTCTTCGCGCTGCCGTTCGCGCTGACAGGCGCGCTGCTGGCCTGGCGCGATCGGCCGTTCTCGTGGGCGCAGGTGGCGTGGATTGTGGTCTGCATGGTCAGCGCCCGCAGCGCGGCGATGGGATTCAACCGGCTCGTGGACGCGCGCTTCGACGCGCTGAATCCGCGGACGGCCATGCGAGAGCTGCCGCGGGGCGCCATGAGCCGCACCGAAGCCGCAGTGTTCGTGGCGGTGTCCTCGATCCTCTTCGTGTTCGCGGCGTCACGCCTCAGCACGCTGTGCCTCATCCTCGCCCCGGTGGCGCTGGTGATCGTGTTCTGGTACTCGCTGGCGAAACGGGTCACGGCCTACACGCAGTTGTTTCTCGGTCTCGCCCTTGCCGTGGCGCCGGTCGGGGGATGGATTGCGGCGGATGGGCGAGGCGGCGTCGAGCCATGGCTTCTGGGTCTGGCGATTGGCTTGTGGGTCGGCGGGTTCGACATCCTCTATGCGTGTCAGGACGTGGAGTTCGATCGCGGTCACGGGCTGCGCTCGATCCCGACCCGGTTTGGCGTCAGCATGGCCATCCGCCTCTCGCGCTTCATGCACGTGGGCGCGGTGATCGCCATGGCCGCGCTCTGGCAAGCCGCGCATCTTCCGGCGCTCTATCTGGCTGGCGTGGCGCTCGTGGCCATCCTGCTGTTCTACGAGCAGTCGCTCGTCAGCGACGATGACCTGTCGCAGGTCGAGAAGGCGTTCGATCTCAACGGGTGGGTGGGGATTGTCTACTTCGCCACAACCGCGCTGGCTCTCTATATTGGATAGCCGCGAGTCAACTCCCAACTCCCAAACCGAACCTGGGGCCAACTCCCAACCAGACATGCCAACGCGAACTCAGTGACCCAAGAGCTCAGTGACCTCCGTGATCTCCGTGGCTGACCGCGCGCCAGACAAGGCGCCCGATCGCATCGCCGGGATGTTCGATGCGATCGCGCCGCGCTACGACCTCCTGAACCATCTCCTCAGCGCCGGGATCGATCGTCGCTGGCGGAAAAAGGCGATCGCCTCACTGGGGCTCACCGGTCGCGAGACGCTCATCGACCTGTGCACCGGCACCGCCGATGTGGCGCTCGAAGCGCGCCACGCCGCGCGGGTCCTGGGCGTCGACTTCGCCGGCGCGATGCTGACCCTCGGCTTGCGCAAAGTCCGCGCGTCAGGCGATCACGACCGCATCGCGCTGGTGCGCGGAGATGCGATGCGAATCCCCGCGCGCGACCACTGCGCCGACGCGGCAACCGTCGCGTTCGGGATCCGCAACGTGCAACAGCCAGAGGTGGCGTGCGCTGAGATGGCCCGCGTCCTTCGCCCCGGTGGCCGCCTCGCGATTCTCGAGTTCGGGGTGCCTCGCATCCCCGGGGTCAGCACGATGTACTTGTGGTACTTCACGCATGTGCTGCCGTTGGTCGGCCGCATGATCTCCGGCCACACCGCCGCCTATTCGTATCTGCCCGCTTCAGTCGGCACGTTCCCGCCGCCCGCGGAATTCATGACATTACTGCGCCAGGCAGGATTTGCCGAGGTTCGCGCCGTCCCCCTGACTTTCGGCATCGTCTATCTCTATACGGCCGTCAGAAGGTAGCATCGGAGGGGGGCGGACCTCCCGGCTGACCGTAAGTCATTACAAGTCAGCATGTTATAATTTCCAACTGAAGGCCATTGGTTCATTTCGACTTCGAAGAACGCTATCAGGACGAACACGTCGTCGGCAGCGCCCTCTCGTTTCGCGAAGGGGTGATGCTGTCGGTCATCGTGCATCTCGTGTTGATCCTCGCGTTTCAGTTTGGACCCGACCTGAAGATCTTTCAGCCGACCCCTGAGGAGATCGAAGCGCGCCAGCAGGAGTTGCGGCGAAAACAGGAAGAGGATCGCGCCTCGCGACGGTTCGTGTTCGTGCAGCCAAAGGTGGACCTCAAGGCGCTGCAGCCCCCGCCTCGCGCGGATCTCTCTGATCTGGACCGCCAGGCACAGGCGCGCGAGCGCGCGATCAAGCCGGACAACCCGCTCCCGTTCTCACAAGGCAATTCAGCCGAACGTACGGAAGCCGCACAGCCCGAGCGTGCGCGCGGCCCGGAAACCCCTCTCAAGCCCAACGCCGAGCCGCCCGAGCCGGAGCCCGAGGAGCGGGTGGCGAAGGTGCTGCCACGCGCCGACACCGGCATACGACGTTCGCCGGAGACGTCGCGTCCGGCGCCCGGTGCGCTTGGCGAGGCGCTGAAGAACCTGGAGCGCTACGTCCAGAACGAGACCTTCCAGAACGTGCAGGGCGGCGCCAACGACCCGGGCGCGACGATTCAGTTCGATACCAAGGGCGTCGAATTCGGCCCGTGGCTGCGCCGCTTCGTCGCGCAAGTCCGGCGCAACTGGTTCGTGCCGTACGCCGCGATGACCTTCCGCGGCCGCGTCGTCGTGCAGTTCAACATTCACAAGGACGGCACGATCACGCAGGTTGTGGTCGCCGGGCCGTCGGACATCGACGCCTTCAACCGCGCCGCCAACAACGCGATTCTCGGCTCGAACCCGACCGAGCCTCTGCCGCCGGAATATCCCGATCCGGTCGCGTTCTTTACCGTCACGTTCTATTACAACGAAACCCCCCCGCTGCGCTGAGACGAGATCGTCCGCAATGCCGACGCGAACCCAGCAGTTGGGGCTCATCATCGTGCTCGCCGCGCTCGTCGCCTACGTGTTCATCCGCGTGCTTTGAGCGTCAGGCCCCTCGTTCTCGCCGTGCTCGGTCCCACCGCGTGCGGGAAGAGTGCGCTCGGACTGTCGTTGGCCGAGCGCCATGGCGGTGAGATCGTCAACTGTGATTCCACGGCGGTGTACCGCGGGTTCGATATCGGCACGGACAAGGTTCCGGTCGCGGAGCAGCGCGGAATCCCTCATCACCTGATCGACATCGCCGATCCGTCAGAGGTCTACACCGCGGCGCAGTTCGCCAGCGATGCCAACCGCGTGATCCGGGAGATCCATGGTCGCGGGAGACTCCCGATTCTCGTCGGGGGGACGGGCTTCTACTACCGGGCGCTCACACGCGGACTGTTCCCGGGACCCGGTGCTGACGAGGCGCTGCGGGCAAGGCTGGGCCGGGTGGCGGACCGGAAAGGGCCCGAGCGTCTCCACCGGATGCTGCGGCGTATCGACCCCGCTTCCGCGGATCGGATCATGTCTCGCGACCTGAAACGGCTGGTGCGCGCGCTGGAGGTGTACTTCTCGACGGGCCGGCCCCTGACCGCGCATTTCGCCGACACGCGCTCCCCTGTGGCCGACTGCGAGGTGGTCCCGATCGCGTTGAAGATCCCGCCGGCGGTCACGGCGGAGCGGGTGGCACGCCGCGTCGACCAGCAGTTCACGCGCGGCATCGTCGACGAGGTCAGGGGATTGCTCGCGAGCGGCGTTCCGGCGGAGGCGCGACCCTTCGGCGGCCTCGTCTACCGGCAGGTCCTGGAGATGCTGAACGGCGTGAGGGATGAAGCCGCGACGCGCGCGCTGGTGGTCCAGGAGAACCGGCGCTATGCGCGGCGACAGTTGATCTGGTTTCGTAAAGAGCCTAACCTTATCTGGTTTGACGGTCCCGGAGAACAGGCGGAGACCCTGCACCGCGTCGAGGAAGCGCTCGTTGCGCGCGGTGTGCGTTTGCGAGGAGACGCTCCCTGATGGCACAGGTATCTGAACCACGCGCCTCGGTGTCGGCTCAACCCAACATCCAGGACGTCTTCTTGAACTTCGCGCGGCGAGACCGCCTGTCGGTGACGATGCACCTCATGGACGGACGATCCTTCGACGCTCGCATCAAGAACTTCGACAAGTTCGCGCTCATCGTCGAAGTCGACGGCGCCGACCAGCTGGTGTTCAAGCACGCGATCGCGACGATCGAGACCGCGCGCGCCGTCGCGAACTACTTCGCATCGCACCATTCGTAACCTGACTCCCTTTCTTCGCGTCGTCCTGATCGTTCTCGACAGTGCCGGCTGCGGCGAGCTGCCCGACGCCGGCGCTTACGGCGATCAGGGCAGCGACACACTCGGGCACATCGCCAGGCAGGTACCCCTCCGCATCCCGCACTTACGGTCACTCGGACTCGGCCGCCTCGTCGATCTTGGGGGGAACGATGCCGGACCGGCCATGGGCGCGTACGGCCGCATGGCTGAAGCGTCGGCGGGCAAGGACTCCGTCACCGGTCACTGGGAGATGATGGGCATCGTGCTCGAGAGACCGTTCCCCACATTTCCTTCGGGCTTCCCGCGCGATGTGATTGAGGCATTCGAGCGGCAGATCGGACGGGGCACGATGGGCAACGTGGTGGCGTCCGGCACGGAGATCATCGAGCGGCTTGGTGCCGAGCATACGCGGACGGGCAAGCCCATCGTCTACACGTCGGCCGACAGCGTGTTTCAGATCGCGGCGCACGAAGAGATCATCCCGATCGCCGAGTTGTATCGCATCTGCGAGGTCGCATTCGATCTCGTCGGCCGGGGGATGGGCGTCGGTCGCGTGATCGCCCGGCCGTTTGTCGGTACGCCGGGCGCCTTCACCCGCACCGCCAATCGGCACGACTACGCCCTCGATCCGACCGGTGACACGCTCCTCGATTGTCTGACCCGGCAAGGCATCCCGGTGGTTTCGATCGGCAAGGTCAAGGACCTGTTTGCCGGCCGAGGGATCACGCGCTCGTTCCCGACCGCCAGTGATGCCGAGGGGATGGACCGATTGCTCGAGACCATGCGCGGTGCGACGACCGGGCTGATCTTCGCCAATCTGGTTGACTTCGATACGCTCTACGGCCATCGGAACGACGTTGCGGGCTATGCCGCCAACATCGAGCGCTTCGACGAGCGATTGGCTTCGGTCTTGAACGAGCTGCGCGATACTGATCTGTTGGCGATCACCGCGGACCACGGCAACGACCCCACCACGCCCAGCACGGATCACTCACGCGAGCACGTGCCACTTCTGATGGCGGGCCCGCGCGTCCGGCGCGGCGCCGATCTCGGTACGCGCCCGACGTTTGCCGATCTCGGCCAGACGCTCGCTGCCAATTTCGGCGTCGGGCCGTTGGCTCGCGGCACCAGCTTCCTGGAGGACGTCGTTGTCGAGCATTCGTGAGGCGCTCGAGCAGCGCGAGCGCGAGACGCTCGCTCCCCAGGCGGCGATGAGCGCCGACTCGCGCGGACGCCTCCGCCCGGAGCCTGAAGACGATGTGCGGCCGGCGTTTCAGCACGACCGGGACCGCATCATTCACAGCAAGGCCTTCCGGCGGCTGAAGCACAAGACGCAGGTGTTCTTCGCGCCGGCCGGCGACCACTATCGCACCCGGCTCACGCACAGCCTCGAGGTCTCTCAGATTGCGCGGACCATCGCGAAGGTGCTGCGTCTGCACGAGGAGCTGACCGAGGCGATCGCGCTCGGTCACGACCTCGGCCACACGCCCTTCGGGCACACCGGGGAGCGGGTCCTCGATTCGCTCGTCCCGGGCGGCTTCCGGCATTACGAGCAGAGCCTGAGGATCGTGGACGTCCTGGAGGCCGACGGTCGCGGCCTGAACCTCACCTGGGAGGTTCGCGACGGTATCGGCAGGCACTCCAAGGGCAAGGACGGTTCACCCGTCGGGATGGAACCCTCGAAGCGTGCGGCGACGCTCGAGGGGCAGGTCATGCGCGTCGCGGATCTCATCGCGTATGTGAACCACGACATCGACGATGCCGTGCGGGCTGGTGTGCTCCGGGACAGCGACCTGCCGCAAGGCGCGGTCAGCGTGCTGGGCTCGACCTCTTCAGCCCGGATCGCCTGCATGGTCAAGGACGTCGTCACCGAGACTCAGGAGGGGGGCCTCACGGAAGTCCGGATGAGCCGCCCGATCTTGGACGCGACCCTCGAGATGCGGTCGTTTCTGTTTGGCGCCGTCTACGAGAACGAGATCGCGACGGCCGAGTTCAAGAAGGCCGCTGACATTCTCGGTGGCCTCTGGGAGCGGGTCCGCGAGCGTCCGAACGAGCTGCTCGACCCGCGCATCATCGAGGCCGACGGGCTCGATGTGGCGGTCAAGGACTTCCTGGCTGGCATGACCGACCGTTTCGCGGTCGCGCTCTACGAGCGCCTCTTCATCCCCAAGCCGTGGATTGGGCCGATGGCGTGGAGCCAGCTATAGGCCCGGGCCGGATCAGCTATAATTGCAGGTCGCCTTTCGCGTGAATTTCGCGGGAGGGGACTTGTCATGCAGCTTGACCTCACCCGGTATCGACAGCCGCTCAGCCACTTTGCCAGGACGTTCCAACCCGAGGACGTGGCGCAGCAAGAGGATGCCTACCGGATCATGGCGCCCGTAGACGTGGACTTCGACATCCACAAGGACAAGGATCGGTTTCGCCTCGCAGGGACGGCCCGGACCGAGTTGGAGCTGGACTGCGGCCGATGCCTCGAACCGTTTCGGATACCGTTCGAGGGCACATTCGATTTGCGGTATCTGCCCGAATCTGCGGCTGCGGCCGAGGGCGAGCGAGAGGTGACCGAGGACGACCTCGATACGAGCTTCTATCGAGACGATCAGATCGACCTGAGCGAGCTCCTGCGCGAGCAGTTCTATCTGGCGTTGCCGATGAAGCCGTTGTGTAAGGAGACATGCGCGGGGCTCTGCACGCAATGTGGCACGAACCGCAACACCGGGACGTGCGCGTGCGTGCCACAAGTGGAGGACCCACGGCTCGCGCCGCTCAAGGGGTTGGCCAGACCACCCCGCGAAACGTGAAACGACATCATGCCTAATCCAAAACGTAGACACTCCAAGACCCGCACCGCGAAGCGGCGCACGCACGATTCCCTCACCGCGAGCACGACGGGTGCGTGCCCGCAGTGCCAGGAGCCCAAGGCGCCGCACCGCATCTGTCCGCACTGCGGCTACTACAAGGGACGACAGGCGAAGGCCGTCGACGAAGAATAACGGTCGCATGCGCATCGCGGTCGACGCCATGGGCGGTGACCATGCTCCGTCCGTGATCGTCGACGGAGCTGTTGCAGCGGCGCGCCATCTGGACGCGGAGATCGTCCTCGTGGGACCGACCGCGGAGCTCGAGCGCGCGCTGGCGCCGCATGCGGACTGGTCCAAACTGGGCATCGTCATCGTCGAAGCGCCCGACGTGATTGGCATGGCCGATCCGCCGGCGGCCACACTGCGGCGGAAGCCGCAGGCATCGGTTCGCGTGGCCGCGGAGCTCGTGGCGCGCAGGGAAGCCGCCGCGCTGGTCAGTGTCGGTCACACGGGTGCGACGGTCATGGCGGCGCACGCGGCATTCGGCATGATTCCCGGCGTCGATCGACCGGCACTGGCGGCGGCGATCCCGACGCGGACCAGACCAGCGGTGCTGCTCGACGCCGGCGCGAACGTGGAGTGCAGGCCGCAGCACCTGCTGCAGTTTGCCGTGATGGGAAGCGTCTTCGCGCGGGTGGCATTCGGTGTCGAGCGCCCGGCGGTGGGGCTTCTGTCGATCGGCGAAGAAGAAACCAAGGGGAACGAGCTGACTCGCGAGGCACACCGGCTGTTGAAGGCCTCGCCGCTCAATTTCATCGGGAACGTCGAGGGACGGGAGATCTACAGCGGCGTGGCGGATGTCGTGGTGTGCGACGGGTTCACGGGGAACGTCGTGCTGAAGACGAGCGAGGGCCTGGTCGAGACCGTGGAAGCGCTGCTCGGGGACGAGCTGCGCGGGACGTTCTCCAGCCAGGTCGGGTATCTGCTCTCGCGTCGCGCGTTCCGCCGGTTCCGGCGACGGGTTGATTACTCGGAGTACGGCGGCGCGACGCTGCTGGGCGTGGCGGGGTTGGCCATCGTTGGCCATGGCCGCTCGTCGGCCAAGGCGGTGCGCAATGCCATCGCCATGGCGTATCGATTCGCAACCAATGACTTCATCCACCGCGTCGAGCAAGACATTGGCGCCGCGGCCATTGCCAGGTAGCCGCGTGATTGCGTTCATCTTTCCAGGTCAGGGATCGCAGAAGGTCGGGATGGGGAAGGCCCTGGCCGATCAGTACCCTCAGGCGCGCCTTGCCTTCGAAGAAGCCGATGATGCGTTTGCAGCGGCGGGTCTTCAGACCCGCCGTCTGAGCAGCCTCTGCTTCGAAGGCCCTGAGGAGGACCTCCTCCTGACCGAGACGACGCAGCCGGCCATCCTGGCGACGAGCATCGCCGCCTGTCGCGTGCTCACGGGGGAAGGGATCACCCCGTCATTCGTCGCGGGACACAGCCTGGGAGAATACTCGGCGAACGTGGCGGCCGGAACGTTCTCGTTCAGCGATGCAGTTGGTCTCGTGCGCCGCCGCGGTCGATACATGCAGGAAGCGGTGCCGGCCGGGGCGGGAGCGATGGCGGCGATCCTGGGCGCCGACCTGGCGATCGTGACACAGGCTTGCGACGAGGTGGCACAAGGCGACGTGGTGAGCGCGGCGAATATCAATGCGCCGGGCCAGGTCGTGATTGCCGGCCACGCCGCGGCGGTGCTGCGGGCGTCCGAGCGTGTGAAGGCACTCGGGGCGAAGCGCGTCATCCCGTTGTCGGTCAGCGCGCCGTTTCATTGCGCGCTCATGAAGCCTGCCCAGGAGCGGCTCGAGCCCGAGCTGCGGGGGCTTGCGATCAGTGACCCATCGGTCCCGGTGGTGGCCAACGTCGATGGCGAGCCGAAGCGCGATGGCCGTTCGGCAGTGGAGGCGCTGGTGCGGCAGGTGTCGGCGCCGGTACGGTGGGAGGATGTGGTACGCCGCCTTGCGTCCGAGGGCGTCACCACGTATGTTGAGGTGGGTTCAGGGAACGTGCTCAGCGGTCTGGTCAGGAAGATCCACAAGGACGCTCACGTCGTGACATTCGGGTCGCCCGAGGATCTCGGGGCGATCGTGGCCGCATGTTCGATCTCAACGGAAAAGTAGCGATTGTGACCGGCGCCTCCCGCGGCATTGGCCGGGGGATCGCGGAGATGCTGGCCGCTCGCGGTGCCCATGTGGTTGCGGCCGCGCGCGGCGACCATGCCGCCGACACGGTGGAGGGCATCCGGCAGGCCGGCGGCAAGGCCGAAGTTGTGACTCTGGACGTGACCGACGCGGCCTCGGTCGATGCGCTGGTGAGCGGCGTCCTGGAGCGCCACAGCCGTGTGGACATCCTGGTGAACAACGCCGGCATCGCGCGCGATCAACTGATGCTGCGGATGAAGCGGGACGATTGGGACGACGTGATCGAGACCAACCTGACGTCAGCGTTTTCGTGCGCGCAGGCGGTGCTCAGGCCGATGATCAAGCAGCGCGCTGGCCGCATTGTCAGCATCAGCTCGGTGGTCGGGCAGATGGGGAACGCCGGACAGGCGAACTACGCGGCGTCCAAGGCCGGCCTCATCGGGTTCAGCATGGCCCTGGCGCGGGAAGTGGCGTCTCGCAACATCACGGTCAACGTCGTGGCGCCAGGGCTGATCGCCACGGACATGACGAAGAGCGTGGCCGACAAGGCGCAAGCCGAGTGGGAGTCGCTGATCCCCCTGCGGCGGATGGGCACGCCACAGGACGTCGCCGCAGCGGTGTGTTTTCTCGCCTCGGATGAGGCGTCGTATATTACAGGCCAGGTACTGGCCGTCAACGGCGGCATGTACATGTAATCAAGGCACAATGCACAATGCTCAAGGCTCAATGTAGACCTGGGACCTTGATCGTTGAAGGGTGGAACATTGAGCACGGTTTGGGCATTGGGCATTGAGCATTGGGCATTGATTAGGAGGATTAGATGGCAGTTTCAGACAAGGTGAAGAGCATCATCGTGGAACAGCTCGGCGTCGATGAAGAGGAAGTGACACCGGATGCCTCGTTTGTCGACGACCTCGGCGCCGATTCGCTCGACACCGTGGAGCTCGTGATGGCCTTCGAGGAGGAGTTCGGGATCGAGATTCCGGACGAGGATGCCGAGAAGATCACCCGCGTCAAGGAAGCCATCGACTACATCGACGCTCACGCCAAGGGCAAGAAATAGCCACGGAGCTGGAGGGCGTTTGAACAGGCGGGTTGTCATCACCGGCATCGGGTTGGTGTCCTCGTTGGGCATCGGCACCGCTGCCACCTGGCAGCAGCTGCTGGCCGGCACATCGGGAGTCACCCGGGTCACCAAGTTCGACGTGACCGGCTACGCGGCGCAAATCGCAGCGGAGGTCAAGGGATTCGACCCGCTGGACTTCGTCGAGAAGAAAGACGTCAAGAAGATGGACGTCTTCATTCAGTACGCCATCGCGGCCTCGCAATTCGCGATGGACGACGCGCAGCTGAAGATCACGCCGGAGAACGCTCCTGATATCGGGGTGTTCATCGGCTCGGGGATTGGCGGGTTCCAGACGATCGAGCGGGAGCACAGCGCGCTGCTGGCGGGTGGCCCGCGGAAGATCTCGCCGTTCTTCATCCCGTCGGCGATTATCAACCTGGCGTCCGGTCAGGTCTCGATCCGGTTCGGGGCCAAGGGACCGAACCTGGCGACCTGCACGGCATGCTCGGCGTCGGCGCACGCGATCGGCGAGTCGTTCGAGATCATCAAGCGCGGCGATGCCGACGCGATGATCGCCGGCGGCTCCGAGGCGGCGATTACGCCGATGAGCCTGGGTGGGTTTGCGGCCCTCCGTGCGCTGTCCACGCGCAACGACGATCCCGCGCACGCGTGCCGCCCCTTCGACAAGGATCGCGACGGCTTCATCATCGGTGAGGGCGCCGGCACGCTGATCCTCGAGGAACTGGAGCACGCCATCCGCCGCGGCGCCAGGATCTACGCGGAAATCGTCGGCTACGGGATGTCGGGCGATGCGTATCACATCACCGCGCCCTCCGAAGACGGGGACGGCGGCGTGCGTGTGATGCGGATGGCGATCAGGAAGGCCGGGATCCGCCCAGACCAGGTCGACTACATCAACGCGCACGGCACGTCGACGCCGTACAACGACCGGCTCGAGACGCTGGCGATCAAGAAGCTGTTCGGCGATCACGCGCGGACGCTGGTGATCTCCTCGACCAAGTCCATGACCGGGCATCTGCTCGGCGGGGCGGGCGGTCTCGAGGCCGGCATCTCGGCGCTGGCGGTCCACCATCAGATTGCGCCGCCGACGATCAACCTCGAGCACCCGGATCCCGAGTGCGATCTGGACTACGTCCCCTGCAAGAGCCGGCCGATGCCGATGACCTACGCGCTGTCGAACTCGTTCGGGTTCGGCGGCACCAACGCCGCGCTGCTGTTCAAGAAGTTCGAGGTATAACCACGAAGATCACGAAGATCACGAAGGACACGAAAGGCAGAAAACATTTGGCTTTCGTGAGCTTCGCGACCTTCGTGCCTTCGTGGTTCTGAATCACCAACGATGAAGATTGCCGTCTGCATCAAACAGGTCCCCACCCGTGAGTGGCAACCGCGGCTGAACGACACCAGGACGTGGATACGGGAGCAGGACGCCAGCTTCGAGATGAACGAGCCGGACGCCTATGCCCTCGAGGAATCGCTGCGCCTCCGGGAGAAGCACGGCGGCGAGGTCGTCGTCTGTTCGGCCGGGCCCGCGCGCGTGCAGCAGGTCATCCGCGAGGCGCTCGCGCGCGGAGCGGACCGCGCGCTCCACGTCGAACATGAGGCGCTCGCCGCGGCCGACGCCACGGTGACTGCGGACGCGCTCGCGGCGGCGATGGCCGACGAGCGGTTCGATCTGGTGCTCACCGGCTTGCAGTCCGACGACCAGGGACATGCGCAGATGGGCGTCATCCTGGCCGAGCGCCTCGGGATCCCGCACTCGACGATCATCATGGAAGTGCAGGTTGACGGCAGCGCGCTTCGCGTCAAGCGCGAGCTCGAGGGCGGCTGGTTTCAGTGGATCGCCATGCCGCTGCCGGCGCTGCTGACGATTCAGAGCGGCATCAACCAGCTGCGCTACGCCACGCTCAAGAGCATCATGGCCGCCAAGAAGAAGGACATCAAGAAGGTCGCGATGCCCGAGGGACTCCAGCCGGCGCAGGAGATCGTCTCGCTGGCGATGCCCACGCGCAGCAAGCAGACCCACATGATCGCCGGCTCCGCCGCCGAGGCCGCGCGCGAGCTCGTACGCGTCTTGCGCGAGGAAGCGAGGGTCCTGTGATCCTGGTGATCGCCGAGCAGCGCAACAGTGCGCTCAACCGCGCGAGCTGGGAGGTCATCGCTGCCGCGCAGCAGATGTCAGGCGGCCTGCCGATCAAGGTGCTGGTCCTCGGTGAATCGGTCGCCGGTCTGGCGAAGGAACTGGCCGGTGCCGACGTCGCCGAAGTCCTCGCCGGCGAGCATCCGGCGTTGCAACAGTACACACCCGACGCCTTCACGATGGCGGTGCGTGGTGTGATCGAGCACGCGTCGCCGACCTTCGTGCTCCTGGCTCACACCTATCAGGCACGAGACTTCGTACCGATGCTGGCGGCTCGGCTGCGAACGTCCCTGCTGACCGACGTGACGGGTGTGGTCGGCCAGGGCGCATCGGCCACGTTCACCCGGCCGATGTTCCAGGGGAAGCTCGCGGCAACCGTGCGGCCGAGATCGAGCGGGCCGGCGATCGTCACGTTTCAGATTGGCGCGTTCCGCGTGGACGCCGTCCGGAAGGGCGGTCCGGCGCCGGTCGTCCCAGTCGACGTATCGATCGACGTCGCCGCGATCAGGCAACAGCCTGAAGCGCCATTCCAGGAAGCCAGGCAGGCCGTTGATCTGAGTCAGGCGGAGCGAATCGTGGCGGTGGGCCGGGGGATCAAGTCACAGGACCACCTGCCACTGGCCCAGAAGCTCGCCGCGGCGATGGGTGCGGAAGTGGCCGCCTCGCGGCCGATCTGCGACAACGGCTGGTTGCCGATGGAGCGCCAGGTCGGCAGCTCCGGCCAGACCGTCGCGCCCAAGCTCTATGTGGCGCTGGGGATCTCCGGCGCGATTCAGCACCTCGTCGGCATGAAGGGCTCGCGGACGATCGTGGCCATCAACAAGGACCCCGACGCACCCATCTTCGAGGTCGCCGACTACGGTATCGTGGGTGATCTGTTCGAGATCGTGCCGGCGCTGACGGCGGAGCTGGAGAAATAGTAGGCGGTAGGCAGTAGGCAGTAGGCGGTAGGCGGTAGGCGGTAGGCAGTAGGCAGTAGGCCGTAAGCTGTCGCCAGGCCGAAGCCACGGGATTGTCCACTGCCTACTGCCAACTGCCTACTGCCTACTGCATGCGAGAAACCCTCGAAGTCGACGTCCTCATCGTCGGTGGCGGGCCGGCCGGTCTGTCGGCGGCGCTGCGTCTGTCGCAGCTCCAGAAGCAGCATGGTGGCGAGCCGCTGTCGATTGCCGTTCTCGAGAAAGCACGCGAGGCGGGCGCGCACATCCTCTCCGGCGCGGTGCTCGATCCGTCAGCGCTTCGCGAGCTGATTCCCGACTACGAGGCCAAAGGCGCCCCGTTGGCGTCACCGGTTCATCGCGACCACGTCTACTTTCTGACCGAACGTTCGAAGATCCGGTTGCCGATCGTCCCGCCGCCGCTGAGGAACCACGGCAGCTACATCGTCTCGCTCAACGAGCTCGTGCGCTGGCTGTCCGCGCGGGTCGAGGCCGAGGGCATCGACTTCTTCACCGGCTTTGCGGGACAGGAAGTCCTGATGGACGGGCCGCGCGTGGTTGGCGTCCGCACCGGGGACCGCGGCGTCGGCAAGCACGGCGGGCACAAGCCGACGTTCGAGCCGGGCGTCGACATCGTGGCGAAGGTGACGATCTTCTGCGACGGTGTCCGCGGCAACTTGACGAAGACGCTCATCGAACGGCTCGAGCTCGGCAAGGGCAAGGAGCCCCAGCAGTTCGCGATTGGCCTCAAGGAGCTGTGGGAGATCCCGCCCGAGCGCCTCGCGCCTGGCACGGTCATACACACCCTGGGTTACCCCCTTCGGCAGGATGAGTTCGGCGGCGCGTTCATCTATGCCATGCCCGAGGGCCGCGTGTCCCTCGGCTTCGTCGCCGGGCTCGACTACGCGGATCCCCTGTTCGATCCACACATGGCCTTCAACCGCTTCAAGCAGCATCCGTTCGTGGCCGGCTTACTCCAGGGCGGCACGCTCGTGCGATACGGCGCGAAGGCCCTGCCCGAGGGCGGGTGGAACACGATTCCCAGAACCTACATGGACGGTGGTCTGATTGCCGGGGATGCGGGCAGCTTCCTGAACTCCATGCGCCTCAAGGGCATTCACCTGGCGATGCGCAGCGGGATGCTCGCGGCGGAATCGGCCGTCGAGGCGATTCGTGCCGGTGATACATCCGAGGCCGGTCTCAAGCGGTATCAGGACAAGATCGACGCGAGCCCGATCCGCGCCGAGCTGTACCCGGTGCGCAACGTCCATCAGGCGTTCGGCTACGGCCTGTTCGCGGGCCTGGCGTTCTCGGGCCTTGCGCTCCTGACCCGTGGTGCGTGGTTCGAGGATCTGCGTGGCCGCGCGGGGCATACGCGTATGAAGACGCTGGCGTGGTACTACGGCCTCGACGTGCCCGTGTCCCGGCCGAGCAACACCACGCCGGCCGACAGGATCATCACCTTCGACACGCTGACCAACGTGCACTACTCAGGCACCGCGCACGACGAGGATCAGCCGTCGCATCTGCTGGTCAATACCGAGGTGTGCAGTTCGACCTGCGGTCCCGAGTACGGCCACCCGTGCACGCGGTTCTGCCCGGCCAACGTCTACGAGATCATCCGCGAGC
This sequence comes from Vicinamibacterales bacterium, assembly GCA_035293405.1. GTDB lineage: Bacteria > Acidobacteriota > Vicinamibacteria > Vicinamibacterales > UBA2999 > Gp6-AA40. The sequence goes on from DATDOE010000026.1 coordinate 48,871, forward strand.
CCGGGCGCCCGCCGCAGCTGCAGATCAATGCGTCCAACTGCGTGCACTGCAAGACGTGCGACATCATGGATCCGTATCAGGTCATCACCTGGGTGCCGCCCGAGGGCGGCGGGGGACCGCAATACAACGGGATGTAATCAACCACGAAGGTCACGAAGATCACGAAGGCCACGAATTCATCTTGGTACAGAATGGCTGCGTCGTGACCTTCGCGTTCTTCGTGCGCTTCGTGGTTTATGGCTGACACCTGGCGAGCGTCTCGCCTCAAGCGGATTCAAGCGTCGGCGATCGCAGCTGTCGGCTATCCGCTGATCAACGCGCTCGGGCATTCACTTCGCTGGCGCGTCGATGGTCTCCATCATTTCGACGCCGTCATCGCGTCCGGCCGCCAGCCGGTGATGGCTTTCTGGCATGGCCGCATCCTGCCCGCCACCTTCTACTTCCGGCGCCGCGGCATCGTCGTGATCACGAGCGAGAACTTCGACGGCGAGTGGATCGCCAGGATCATTGAGCGGTTCGGCTACGGCACCGCCAGGGGGTCCACATCGCGAGGCGCGCGGAAGGCGATGCTGCAGCTGGTGCGCGACATGAAGGCCGGCCGGCCCGCTGGCTTCACCCTCGATGGGCCTCGCGGGCCCGCACGAGTGGCGCAGGCCGGAGCGGTATGGCTGGCGAGCGCGACCGGAAACCCGGTGCTGCCGTTTCACCTCGACGCCTCGTCGCACTGGAGCCTGCGCAGCTGGGACAGGACGCAGATCCCGAAGCCGTTCAGCACCGTGGCCCTGGCCGTGGGGGAACCGATGGAGGTGCCGAAAGACGGGTCGGATGAGGCGCTCGAGCGAGCCCGCGTTGAGCTCGAGCGGCGCCTTACGGGGCTGGAGGATCGCGCGAGGGATCTGCTGCGGCAGGTCTAGCGGCGGGTCTAAAGGGCAAGACCCGCCCTACGAACGGCCGAACGGTTCGAACGATCCGAACGATCTAGGGAACTTGAACGCCGTTCTCGTTGTGAAAGTGGCCGTGGGCCGGATCCCAGACGCGCGTTCCACCTGTGCGGCGCTCACCCGTGAACGACGCGGCCACCACCGCCAGCGCGGCAATCACCGCCCCGCCCACGATAATCATCAGCATCTTCGACGACCGCTCATTGGTGGCCTTGATTCCGTGGCAGCGCTTGAACTTCTTGCCGCTGCCGCACGAGCACAGGTCGTTTCGTCCACGTTTTGCCATCGGCCTCTCCTGACGTGCGGACTGTACCCCACCGCGCGAGGCAAGTCACTACCGGTTCCAGGGTGCGGTAAGATGCGGGCCCACAGTTCGAAGGAGCGTCTCATGCGCACTGCAGCGTGCCTTCTCGCGTGTCTGGCCGCGACCGCCGTGGCGGCACAGACCCCGCAACGACAGACCCTCGACATCTATCTCGTCGATGTGGAGGGCGGCAATGCCACGCTGTTCGTGGCCCCCTCTGGCGCCTCGATGCTCATCGATACCGGCAACGGCGGAGCTGCCGCCGCCCGGGATGCGGACCGCATCATGGCTGCCGTCAAGGATGCCGGCCTCGGCCGAATCGATCACCTCATCACGACGCACTATCACGGCGACCACTTCGGTGCGATGAGCGAGGTCGCGTCCCGCGTTCCGATCGGGGACTTCATCGACCACGGGCCGAACGTGCAGCCGAATCCGGCCACGGACGAATTCCTGCAGAAGGTCTATCCAACGCTGTACGCAAAGAGCAGGCACACGATTGCCAAGCCCGGAGATCGTATCGAGATGAAGGGTCTCGACGTGCGCGTCGTCCAGTCCGCGGGTCAGCCGATGACCGCCTCGCTGCCGGGCGCCGGCGCACGCAATCCGTACTGCGCCGCCTACAAGCCCAAGGATCCGGATCCGTCTGAGAACGCGCAGTCCGTCGGGACGCATTACACCTTCGGCCGGTTCAGGACCGTGCACCTGGGCGACCTGACGTGGAACAAGGAATCCGATCTGATGTGTCCGACCAACCGGCTCGGCACGGTCGATCTGTTCATCGTCTCGCACCATGGCCAGGCCGTCTCGAACTCAGAAGTGCTCATGCACGCGCTGGCGCCGCGGGTGGCGATCATGAACAACGGCACACGCAAAGGCGGACAGCCCGACGCGATGAAGGTGATGTACGCGTCGCCGGGGCTGGAGGATCTCTGGCAGCTGCACTTCTCGCTCTTGAGCGGGCAGGAGTACACGGTGCCGGGACTCTTCATCGCGAACAGTGTCGATGAGCAGCCGGCGAGCCTGCCCATCGCGGCAGCCGCGGCACCGGCGCCGGGACCAGGCGCGGCGCCGCCGCCGGCCCATAACGGCTCGGCCTACTGGATCAAGGTTTCCGCGCGTGAGGACGGGTCGTTCACCGTGACCAACGCGCGCAACGGGTTTTCGAAGACGTACGCCGCGCGTCGTTGACGTCCAACGAACCACGGAGACATCCGCCTACGCCCGGTGGCTTCGGCGGGACAAGCTTCGGCACAGAGGATCTAAATCGTCTTCTCGGTGTCTCGGTGCCTCGGTGTGTCGTATTCGGCTTAGTTGCCCGTGTATTTGAATTCGAGAATGCTTCCCGGATTGGCGAGCGCCTGGTTCGCCACGCCTGCGGCATTGCGGCTCGGGCCTGACACGTCCGTGGCGAGATACAGCGTCCGCTGGTCGGGATTGAGGGCGATGTCCCGGTAGCGGTTGGCGGCCTTGAACATCTCGATTGGCGGGTTCCGAACCGACCTGCCGTCGGCCGCGAGGGGCAGGCGATAGACCGCGCCTCGAATCAAGCTGAGGATCAAAAGCGAATTCTTCCAGTTGGGAATCGCATCGCCGGTGTAGACATCGACGCCGGCCGGGGCGATCGTGCCGCTTCCAATCCCGCGCAGGTCGTAGCCGGTCTCCACGGTGAAGAACGTCCGCAGTGGGGGAGTGAACTGCGGGTTGTTGAACGCCGATTCAGGCTGCGTCGGAACCGACGCAGGAATCGCGTCGCCACCGCCACGCCCCAGTGACGCACACGGCTGCGGCTTCGATGCCGACCAGTTCGCGTACACGTAAGCCTTGTCGTCCTTGTAGCCGGCCACGTTCGGCCATCCGTAATTGCGCCCGCCCTCGATCAGGTTGGCTTCGTCGTCGGAGCTGGGTCCGTGCTCGGACTCGTACAGACGGCCGTTGGGTCCGAACGCGAGCCCGAGCGGGTTGCGGTGCCCGTACGAGAAGACGTGGCTGCGCACGCCGCCAATCTCCGGGTTGTCGGCCGGGATCGAGCCGTCGAGATTGACGCGCAGGATCTTGCCTTGATACCTCGACCAGTTCTTCGCGCGCACGTCGGCCGCAGTCGGCACGTCCTGCGCGTGGTTGGCGTTGCAGCGGTTGCCGCCGAAGTTGCTGCCCCCGTCGCCGATCGTGAGGTACAGCTTCGCATCGGGTCCGAAGGCGAGACGTCCGCCCACGTGATCGTCGTGCGTCGGCAACCCGCTCAGGATGTCGAGCGGCTCGACCATCGTGCGCGTGCCGGGGTCGTACCGGTATCGTCGGATCGCCAGACGCCGTGCCAGCGCGGTGCCCGGGGCATCGTCGTAGGTGAAGGCGACGTAGACGAAGTCGTTGCCAGTGCCGCGAAGCAGGTCGGCGTGAAACGCCAGGCCGAGCAGGCCATCCTGCGAGACGTTCTGGTTCACCTCGGGGATGCTCACGGCGACGCTGCGCGTGCCATCCGCCGGGTTGATCCGAAGGACGCGGCGGCCGGTGCGCTCGGTGACCCAGAGTTGCTGATCGGGCCCCCATGCGACTTCCCATGGTCCGTCCAGCCCCGACGTCACGACGCGCATCGTGAAGCGCTCGGGTGAATTGGTCACGATGGTCGAATCCTGCATGGCGGCCGTCGCCGACAGTGCCGCCACGACCGCGACGATCGCGCAAGCCATCGCTCTCATAGTGGGCTCCATTAGGTCACCGGCGGAGCCCTAAGGCAAGACCCGCCCTACGCGTATCTCTGCGCTCCTTTGCGATCTCCGCGTTGATCTTGTCTCAGCGACCTTGGCAGCCTCTGCGCGCCTTACGTCGGGATCAAAACACGAACATCGCGCCCAGGAAGATGGCCAGCATCAGAAACACCATCCCGACTTTCACGGCCGTGCCGATGGCGAAGCCGATCCATGCGGCGACCCCCGCCTGACCGGCCTGGGCCAGGTTGCGATTGACCGTCAGCTCACCGATCACCGCGCCGATGAACGGTCCGATGATGATGCCAGGCAGCCCCAGGAAGAGTCCGAGTATCGTGCCCAGGCCAGCTCCGACCATCGCGCGCGGGCTGGCGCCGAGCGTCCGGGCCCCAATCGCCGCCGCCGCGAAGTCGACGAGATAGCTGGCCGCGCCGATGACCCCGATCGCGACCAGCGTCCAGGCTCCCACTCGAGTAAAGCCATCGGCCCAGGCCGCCAGCACCAGCCCTGCCATGATCAGCACCGTGCCTGGCAGCGCAGGAAGGATGACGCCGATCACGCCGGCGACGACGAGCAGCACGGCGATCACCCACAATAAGATGGTCATACAATCGCCTCAATGTCGCTGACGCTCTTTACCTCGCCGCGATTCGCCGATCATCTCACTCCTCCGGGCCACCCTGAGCGCGTCGAGCGCTTCGAGGTGATGCAGGGTGTCGCCGCGGAATTCAGGAAGCGGGGCGGTCGCGTCGAAGAGCCACGTCGTGTCACCGACGAGGAGATCGTCGCTGTCCACGACGCCGATCATGTGACCCTCATCAAGGAGACGGCCGGCCGGGCCGTCGCACTCGATACCGACACGTTCACCTCGCCAGGCACCGTTGACGCCGTGTATCTCGCCGCCGGCGCCGCGGTGAGCGCCGTTGACCACGTGCTCGATGGCGGGGACGGCGCGCGCGCGTTCGCGCTGGTCAGGCCGCCCGGGCATCACGCGGAACGCAACCGGGCGATGGGCTTCTGCTTCTTCAACAACATTGCCATCGCCGCCGCCCATGCGCGCCGGCGCGGCCTGGCGCGCGTGGCCATCGTCGACTACGACGTGCATCACGGCAACGGCACCCAGTGGGCCTTTTACGACGATCCGTCGGTGCTCTTCATCTCCTCTCATCAGTATCCCTACTACCCAGGGACCGGTGCCGCGGGTGACGTCGGGGCCGGCGCCGGCAAGGGCTTCACGGTCAACCTCCCGCTCGTGGCCGGGGCGATCGATGCCGACTACGAGCTGGCCTACAGGAAGCTGGCGCTGCCGATCCTGACGCGGTTCTGTCCAGAGCTGATCCTGATCTCCGCTGGCTTCGATGCCCACATGGATGATCCGCTGGCTGGCATGCGCCTGACGGGCTCGTACTTCGGACATCTCACGTCGGCCATCGCCGCGGTGGCCGACGAGTGCTGTCGTGGCCGTGTGGTGGCGATCACCGAAGGCGGCTACGACCTGGCCGGGCTTGCGACGTCGCTCAGCGCATCGATCCGCGCGCTCGAGGGCGACACCGCGGCATTCACGCCTCCAACAGGTGCGGCGCCACGCGGCGAGGCCACGCTCAAGGCCGTGACGCCACATCTCGCGGATCACTGGAAGCTATAATCAAGATCTTGCCCGACTATCATCCACAGGAACTCGACAAGAAGTGGCAGCAGCGCTGGGCCGCGGCCCGCGCGTTCGAGGTCACGGCCGATCCGTCTCGTCCGAAGTACTACTGCCTCGAGATGTTCGCGTATCCCTCGGGCCACGCGCATGTGGGACACCTGCGCAACTACATCATCGGAGACGTCATCGCGCGTACGAAGCGGATGCGCGGCTACAACGTCCTCCATCCCTTTGGCTGGGACGCGTTCGGCCTGCCGGCTGAGAACGCGGCGATCAAGAGCGGGATTCATCCTGAGGTCTCGACACGCGACAACATCGCGCACATGAAAGGGCAGCTCCAGCGCCTGGGGATCAGTTACGCCTGGGAGCGCGAGCTCGCGACCTGCGACCCCGAGTACTACAAGTGGAACCAGTGGCTGTTCATCCGGATGGTCGAGCGGGGGCTGGCCTACCGCCGGAAGTCATCCGTGAACTGGTGTCCGGTCGACAAGACGGTGCTCGCCAACGAGCAGGTTGTGGACGGCGGCTGCTGGCGGTGCGGAACGCCGGTTGAAACACGCGAGCTCGAACAGTGGTGCTTCCGGATCACGGCGTACGCAGACGAGCTCCTCGACGCGACCCACAAGCTGCCCGGCTGGCCCGAAAAAGTTCTGACCATGCAACGGAACTGGATCGGCAGGTCAGAGGGGGCACGGGTCAGGTTCCCATTGGAGCCGGGATCCGGGATTCGGGATTCGGGATCCGACAGCCGAGTCCCGAGTCCCGAGTCCCGAGTCCCGGACCACATTGACGAGCCGAATCCCGAGTCCCGGATCCCGAATCCCGAGATCGAGGTCTTCACGACGCGGATCGATACGATCTACGGCGCGACGTTCGTCCTGCTCGGTCCCGAGCATCCGCTCGTTGGGGCCTTCGCGGAGAAGTCGAAGGATCCCGAGGGCTTCAAACAGAAAGCCCAGGCCTTTCGGCTGCAGGACCGGGCCGCTCGAATGAGCGGCGAGATCGAGAAGCAGGGCTTCGATACAGGCGTCCGCGCGATGAATCCGTTCACAGGAGAGCCGGTCCCGATCTGGGTCGCCAACTTCGTTCTCGGCGAGTACGGAACCGGCGCGGTGATGGCGGTTCCGGCGCACGACGAGCGCGACTTCGAGTTCGCGCGCAAGTTCAACCTGCCGATTCGCGTCGTCGTGACGCCGGATGGATCACCCGCTGGCCCGGTCGATCGGCTCACCGAAGCCGTGCCCAACTACGGCCGCCTCATTGATTCGGGAGAGTTCACTGGCCTGACATCCGAAGAGGCGCTCAAGAAGATGACCGCGTCCGCCAAGGCGCGCGGCATCGGCGAGGCGACGGTTCAGTTCCGTCTGAAAGACTGGGGCATCTCGCGCCAGCGGTATTGGGGAACGCCGATCCCGATGATCTACTGCCAGACCGATGGCATCGTCCCCGTGCCGGACGATCAGCTGCCGGTCGAGCTGCCGACGATCACGCAGTTCACCGGCCGGGGCGACTCGCCGCTGGCGCAGGTGCCGGAGTTCGTCGACGTGCCGTGTCCAAAGTGTGGCAAGCCGGCCCGCCGCGAGACCGACACGATGGATACGTTCGTCGACTCCTCGTGGTACTTCCTTCGATACCTCTCTCCGCATGACGAGTCGCAGGCGTTTTCACCACAGGAAGCTGCTTCATGGTTGCCGGTCTCGCAGTACACGGGAGGCATCGAGCACGCGATCCTGCACCTGCTGTACTCCCGCTTCTTCATCAAGGTCCTGCACGACATGGGTTTGGTCGAGTGTGTGGAACCGTTCACGAACCTGATGAACCAGGGGCAAGTGATCATGGAAGGTTCCGCGATGTCGAAGTCGCGCGGGAACCTGGTCGCGCCGTCGGCGATCATCGACGAGTACGGGGCGGACACGGCCCGCGTCACGATGATGTTCGCGGGACCGTTCGAGGCCGACGTCGATTGGGCGGATGTGTCGCCGCAAGGTGTGTATCGGTGGCTGTCGCGCGTTTGGAAGCTGGTGAACGCCAACCTGTCGCGGCGCGGTGCCGCGTCGGGTGACTCGGAGCTTCGCCGCGCCACCCATCGCACGAT
>DATDOE010000027.1:0-21961 GCA_035293405.1 Vicinamibacterales bacterium
GATTGACGGGGAGTCCTATCGCAAGCGGGAGGCCGAGCAGGCCCAGAAGCGGAAGCAGGAGCAGAAGCCGAAGCGGTGATCACGCCGTCGCCCTCGGCGACGTCCGTCCAGATTTACGCGCTTTTACATGAGCGGCGACAGCTGACCAACGACGGAGTCGTCATTCGCCTGGCTCCAGAGGAGATTCAGACGAGGCTTGTCGATGCTGTCTTCCAGACCGGCGACGGCACGCTGAATGAACTCCTCAACGCCGCTCGGAAGAAGTATCTCTCTCCTGACACCGGAGAGCGTAGAGAGGCTCTTGAGAAGTTGTGGGATGCCTTCGAGCGACTAAAGTCGATCAGCCCAGGCAAGGACAAGAAGGCGCAAGTAACTGCGCTCATCGAATCCACCTACACGGAACCAGATACGCGCACACGCTTAGATACCGAATTCAACGAGCTGACAGCCATCGGCAATAAGTACAACATCCGACACTTCGAGAAAGACAAGCTACCCATCCCGGACGACGCCTTCGTTGATTGGCTATTCACGCGCTGCTATTCGTCGATCTACGCGGTCCTCTATAAAACAGGACGCGTGAAGCTTTGACCACCCAAGAGGCGTTCGGCTGATATCACCAATGCTCAATCCAGACGAACAGGAGTTCATCAACGACGCGATCGAGAGCACAGTGAAGGGTGCTCTTGCACCCATCCACGACGTCGTGCGTGAACTCGCGGGCGAGTCCGCCTCCGAGATCGGAAGTGTGTGGGCCATGCAGCTCCGCTTCTGGAAGGTCAAACGAGCGGCCCGCCTAGCTGAGAAGTTGCGCGCGTACCTTGAGCCGATTGGAATCAACCGCCGTCCGGTGGCGTTGAAACTCCTAATGGGCACCGCCGAATACGGCGCGATCGAGGAAGAAGACGAGCTCCAAGACTTTAGCCCGCGCATAGGTAACACGTTAAACCGACGGTTTACTTTATTACCGATGTTCCCGGCTGCTCTCCCTGGCCAAGATCAGTGATCGTCGCACGGCTGATACGTGGCCGCTTCCGCAGTGTGCGCCAGAACCACGTCACCACCGCCAGCAGGCCCACGACGCCAAGCACATTGCGTGGCGCTACTCGCCCGTGAGGCGCAACCGTGAAGATCACCCATGCGACAAGAACGACACAGGGAAGGACAATGCAGAACGCCGGCGTGGACCGAGCCCACATAATCGACCAGTGTTGCTGTTGTCTGCGTGCCTTGAAAAGGCCGTCGAATACTGAACCGATATCACGGCCCATAATCGACTTGTCGGAAATACAAAAGCCGAGGTACTTCAGATCCCAACTTTGCCGAATCCCAACAGCAAGCCAGACCCAGCTCGTGATGCATCCGATTGCACCAAGAGTAAGGCGGTGGACCATATGTTCGCTGCCTAGAAAGGCTTCGAAAAGAATTGCGTGAAAAATGAGAAACCAATCCGCCCTCATGTTCACGGCTTCCGCTTCGTGAATGAAAAAGTCGAAAAGAAAACGTCGGCGTTCTATTTCGTCTGGCATCGCTTCGTCTGGCATCGCACCCTCAAGCAGCCCTTTGAGGCCGCCTTCCTTTCGAACACCACACCGCCTAACGCGCGGCTTCAGCCGCGGCGGCCCTCAGCATTTCACTGGCCGCCGTCGGCTGCAAGCCGATGTTAGACGGCCCGCGACCGAGCGGAATTGATGATCTTGTGGACACTCCGTGGATTCGGCAAAAACTCCAACATCGGCAGAACTGAAGACCGCTTCGGTTTTAGCCCTCCGACCGCAACCTGTCGATTGTCGCCGGCACCTAAAACGATGTCACCCGAGCCGTCTCGATGCTCGACCACCGTCAGAGTTGGAATGGAGGGAAGGGCAATACTCTCTACGCTTGGCCGCTTTCCTGCGAGCCGCACGACTATTCTGCGGTCCGTCAGGCCGTACTGAGAGCGCGCCCGGCGCCGAGCGTCGGTGAAGAACCGCCCAACAGCAAGCCAAGCGCCAACGATTAGGAATGGAATTCCCCAAAGTCGAAAGAACCAATTAGCTTGGCCCAGTGCCCAGTACTCCCAGAAGAGCCAGAAGCCCGCCCAGAAAACCGTGAACGGAATCGTCCATCGGTCAGCGCGACGAACGCGAAGTCCCTGGCCGGGCTGACCTACCCAAAGCAGTTGTTCACCTGGTTCAAGGACTTCCTTGAACACCGCCTCTTCTGGGGTCATCCGTATCGTTCGGTCCGTCTAACGTTGTATAGCTGGAGGGCGCCAATTGCTGGTTCTTTCCACGAAGGACTCGCTCCTTCGCCGCTCCTCTCGCACCCATCGGTCGTCATTCTCCGGGGCGGCCGGTCGGCGGTCAACTCCTTTCAACAGGCCCGCTTGTGAGACGTCATGTTGTCACGTCCCACGAATTGGTTCCGGCGGCATAAGCACACCGGGCCCTGGATAGGTGGACGGTGCCAATCGCTGCCTTTCGATGACACGTCGAGCTGACAGTCGACCTTGGGATGAGAAGCGCGCCGCCAAGTCCAGTCAGCTGCGTGGGTCACGTCGAAGGGTCGACCTCGACCCCGCGACGTGACCCACGAGGGTCAGTCTTGACCCTCGTCACCTCGACGCACCGTCGAATTCCCGTGCAGGCCAAGCCGATCTCACCGCCCGCGAGTTGTCACGCTTCTTGCCCGTGTGGTCGGCGTGCCTCGCGACGCATCGGTCATGCACGGACCCTGGCCTGTCAGTGACGCTCCCATGTGCACGCGCGCCGTCGGCGACACGTTGTGGTCGCCGCCAGCGTGGGTTCGATCGCCGTGCCAGGCGTGCGGGTGAGGCGCGCGCCGGTGAAGACGGTGCTTCGCACCGGGAGTAGCCATGACACGTCACCCCCGGCGGGGTGCTGCAGAGAAACCGTGGTTCCTCGTTATCAACGCCTTCGTCATGAGCCACTTGCCGCCGCACGGTTTCCATCCGCGAACGGCGGTTTCCAGAGGGGAACTGATTGATGCCTCACGACTTCCGCGATCGTTCCGTTGTGCCCCCCAACGCGAGCCAGGCCGTCCCACGCACACGGTGTGTCAGCACGAAGCTCACCGTGGCGGACTACGCCACGTGCACCGAGCTCGCGAGGTCCAAGACGCTCAGCGAATGGACACGCGAGATCTTGCTCGCGGCCGTGACGCGGCGCTCGATCGAGGAACTGCTCTTAGCTGAGGTTCTCGCCCTGCGGACCATTGTCATCAACCTCCAATTCGCTGTCGTGACTCAGGGTGCCCCGACGACCGACCAGATGCAGGCGCTGATCGACCGGGCCGATCGGCAGAAGGCGCAGAAGGCCGTGGAGCGCCTCGTGGCGGCCAGGCACCCCTGATGCGCAGGCTTCCCACTTGGCCCACAGTCGCCACGGGCCGGCGACTGACGCAACGCTCGCGCGGTGCTCGCCGGCGTCCAGGCGCGCCGCAGACGGCGCCCCGCACGCGGGCTTCGGCCTGGACACCGGCTCCGCGCCGCGCCACTCAGCAACTATCAGCGGCCCGAAGAATCGACCTCGGTTGGTTACGCCGCTCGAGGGTCATGTCGTGAACCGAGCTCCCACCGCGTTGCCCATCCGCGCGCAGGGCGTGCCTGCGCTCTTGACGACAGACGAAGTGGCCGCGATGCTGCGCACGAGCCGCAAAGCGATCTACGCGATGGTTGCGCGGCGTCAGCTTCCTGGGATTGTGCGTGTTGGTCGACGCGTCCTTGTCCGCGAGGATGCTCTGGTAGACTGGCTCCGCCAGAAGTCCACGCCGTCGCTGGAAAGGTAGACCAGCGATGAGCGTAGTGGTCAGACGATACAGGCGCGGCGGATGGCACGTGGACATCCGCCTCATGTTGCCGGACGGTCAGCCGTACAGGCAGCGCAAGCGAATCAACTCTCACGGACAGCGGCGAGGCGATGGGGAGAGGCGCGCGAGCGACATCTCCTCCAGCACGGGCTACCGCGACCCAAGATGAAGGAGGCGCCCACACTCGAAGAGTTCAAGGACCGGTTTCTAGATGGTTACGCCCGGGCCAACCGCCAGAAGCCGAGCGGCATCGCGGCCAAGGAGACAGTCCTGAAAGTCCACTTGGTACCCGTGCTTGGTTCAACGAGGTTGGATGCGATCACGACTGAACATGTCCAGCAACTCAAACACCAACTTCGAAGCAAGGCACCCAAGACGGTGAACAACGTGCTCACCGTGCTGAACGTGCTGCTGAAGAAAGCCGCCGAGTGGGGAGTCATCGAACGGACAGCCTGCTCGATCCGATTGCTGCCGATCCCCAGAGCGTCAGCTGGGTTCTACGACTTCGACGAGTACGAGCGACTCGTCGAGGCGGCGCTCGCCGACGATCGGAACGCCTACCTGGTTGTGCTCCTGGGCGGAGAGGCCGGGCTGAGGTGCGGGGAGATGATGGCCCTCGAGTGGAGCGACGTCGATCTGGCGAAGCGACAACTCCGGGTCGAGCGCTCCGACTGGAAAGGTCACGTGACGGCCACGAAGGGCGGTCGGGTCCGCTACGTGCCGTTGACGATTCGTCTCGCCGGCGGGCTCAAAGAGCACCGGCATCTACGCGGCACTCGCGTGCTGTGCCAGCGGGACGGCTCACCGCTGACGCAGAAGATCGTGCAGGACTACGTTCGACGTGCGGTTCGGCGCGCACAACTCGCGAAGGGTGGTGTGCATCGGCTCCGTCATTCGTTCTGTTCGCATCTGGCGATGCGTGGCGCGCCGGCTCGCGCCATCCAAGAGCTGGCTGGCCATCAGGACCTCGCGACGACGCAACGGTACATGCACCTGAGCCCGGCGGCGATCGAGGGCGCCATCCGGCTCCTCGATGGACCGAGAACGAGCACGATGTTTGGCAACATGTTGGCAACGGGATCTACGAAGCTCGAAACGGAAGTCACGGGGAATGGCTGATGGCTTGCCAACCGTAGCGCGTAAGTGACTGAGCAGGCCCGCCTTCGCTGAAGCTACGGCGGGGCAACCTTCGCATGGATCGAGCGCGAAGGTTGGTGGAGGCGGCGGGGGTCGAACCCGGAACCGTGCGCGAGGAACTGGAGTTCCGAACACGAACCAGGAACCAGGAACCCAGGAACCCAGGAACCAGGAACCTACAAGCCAAGCTGCTCGATCAACAGCTTGGCAAACTCAGGCCCTTTGCCTTCTTCCTCGTGCTTGAAATAGACGAACACGTCCTGGCAGCCTGACGTCTTCTCACGAATCAGCTCGGCCCATCGCGCGATGTCGGCCTCCTGATACGCCTCATCGCGCAGCCTGAAGTACCCGTAGTCAGCGGTGATCTCCACCGGAGTCGAGAGCTTCTCGCTGTCGGCGACGCAGAGCGCGAGGTTGCGCGCGCGAAGCCGCGAGTACACCTCCTCGTCCAGCCAGGATATGTGGCGGAACTCGAACGCCGCGCAGACGCGGGGAGGAAACGCGTCCAGGAACGCATCGAACAGCGCGAGGTCCTTCTTCAGGTTTGGCGGCAGCTGGAACAGCAGCGCCCCGAGCTTCGGCCCGAGCGTCGCGGCGGTTTCGAGGAACTGCCGCACGCGGTCCGCGCAGTCACGCAGACGCGCATCGTGGGTGATGCGCTTCGGCGCTTTCAGCGTCAGCTTGTACGGCTCCGGCGTCGCCTTGTTCCATCCGTCGAGGATCTTCTCGTTGGGCGCCCGGTAGAACGTGTAGTTGATCTCGACGGTGGGAAACCGCGCGGCGTAGTACGGCAGCATCTTCGCCGCCGGCATCGTCTCCGGATAGAAGCTCCCTTTCCATTCCGGGTAGTTGTACCCGGACGTCCCAACCCAAATGGTCATGCGCTGTCCCTGGTTTTCGATCCTTCGAGTCCCGAATCCCGGATCCCGAATCCCGGATCCCTACGCCGCCTTCGCCCATCGGATGAGCGTGGCCAGATTGGGCGGCTTGCCGTGCATCAGGAGGCCGACCTTGAAGACTTTGGCCGCAAACCACATGGCGACGGCCGCCGAGGCGAGGCCGATGACGATGCTGAGGGCCACCTGCCACCCGGGCGGGGGTGTGGTCGAGGCCAGTCGAATCATCATCGCGAAGGTGTTCACGGGCGGCAGCAGGCTCATCACCACACTGAACGTCGAATTGGGATCCCGCCCGATCGCAGGTGCGAACATCCACGGCGCCATCAACGCCAGCATCAACGGCGTCATCAGCGACTGTGCCTCTCGCATCTCGTTCACGGCCGCACCCACAGCCGCGAACACCGACGCAAACACGAGATACGCCACGAGAAAGAACACAATCAGGTAGAGCACGAGGAGAGGCGCGAGCAGACCGAGCATCGCGAACGACATCAGCAAGAGGAGCCCCATCCCGATGTAGAAGGCGAGCACGAGCATGCTGACCGCCATCTGCCCGAGAATCTTGCCGGCCATCAGCTCGATCGGCGACACCGCCGACAACAGGACCTCGATCACCCGGCTCGACTTCTCCTCGATGGTCTGGGTGAGCAGCGTCTGACCGCCGATCATGATCCCGAACACCAGCAGTCCGGCAAAGATGAACGGCAGCGCGCGGTTGAAACCGACGTTGGTCCGTCGATCGGTGCCGAGCGTCACAGTCACCGAGGAAGCCCGCGGCACGCGCATGACCGCCTCGACCGTCTCGCGGTTCATGTTGTGCGCGCTCACCCTTGCGGTCACCAGCGACTCGCGCAGTCCCTCATAGATCGTCGTCTCGACCCGCTCGTCGAGATTCTCGGGGACGTAGATGTCGTAGGTACCGTACTGGGCGCGCCCTTCCCCTGCGACGACCGCGTCGGCGTGAACGACGACCAGCGCGAGATGACGCAACTCGCCGGGGCCTACGGCCTCGGTCAGCCACCGCTTCTCCTGTTGGACGTCGGCGTTCGCCGGCCGCTCGACGATGGTGAGCACCGGCACCTGACCAAGTGCGCGCTCGATGGCCGTATCGGAGCTTCCCGCGGCCACGGCACGCACCGCAGCAGGCGTGTTCTCGAGGGCCCGCCTCGCGCCGTCGGTACGCCGCTTCGTAATCGCTTCCGGCGTCAGCGCCGCACGCATCCCCTCGAGGACGCGACCGCTGGCGTCGATGACGACCAGCTGGCCCCGCACCTGCACGCCTTGCGTATTCATCAGACGCGGAAAGACCGCAAACAACGCGGCCGCGAGAGCCGGCATCAGCAGCAGGCCAATGACGAACCCCTTGTTCATCACCGCCGCCATGAACTCGCGTCTGGCGACGAGCCACACCTTCCTCATGCGAGTGCCCCCTCTGACTCTGACGACTGCAGGCCCGCTCGCAGGGCGCGAGCGGCATCACTGCCGGCCGCGCCGGCTGACACGATCCTGATGAACACATCCTCGAGCCGCAGCCGCGCGATCTCGATGCGGGCGGGTGCGACCACAGCCGCCAGGCGTGCGATCGCCGTTGCTGGATCCGTTCCCTCGGTGAGCACGACGGTGCACCCGCCCTCGTCCGTCGGCTCGACACGCTCGACGCCAGGCACGGCGCGAAGCGGCGACGTGTCTGCACCCGAATGCAGCGGCTCGAATCGAATCGTCCGCGGGTCGAACTGTCGTCTGAGGCCGGCCATCGGCTCGTCCAGCACCTTCCGCCCCTGGTGGATCATGACGACGTGCTGGCACATCTCTTCGGCGTTCGCCATCACATGGGTCGAGAGCAGGACGGTTGCCCCGCGGCGATGCTCGCGGAGAATGTGGTCGCGCAGCAGACGCACGCTGACTGGATCCTGGCCGCTGAATGGCTCGTCCAGGATCAGCAGCTCCGGCTGGTGAATGATCGCGGAGACGAACTGCACCCGCTGCAGCATCCCCTTCGACAAGTCCTCGCAGAGCTTCCCCTCGGCGCCCGCCAGATTCATGTCGGCCAGGAGGCGCGGCACGCGCGAGGCGGCTTCATCGGCGCGGACACCCTTGAGTTGCGCCATGTAGACGAGGAAGGCGGCGACCTTCATCTTCCGGTAGACGCCGCGTTCCTCGGGAAGGTAGCCGATGCGGTCCTTGGCTTCGAGCGCCGAGCGCCCGCCAAGCACCGACAGCTCCCCGCTATCGGGAAACAGAATCGACATGACCATCCGGATGCACGTCGTCTTACCGGCGCCATTCGGGCCAATCACACCATAGAGCGCGCCACGCGGAACCGTGAGGTTCATGCCGTCGACGGCCTTGGTCGACCCGAACGACTTCCTGACATCGCGCAGCACGAGCGCTGGTTCCATGAGGTCCTTCCGAGCGGGTTATATCACGTGGTGGAGGATGGCCCGGCGGTCGTGAAAGTTGTTACAGTGGACGGAATGCGTGCCTTCGGTGTTCCTGTCATCGCTCTCGTCGCCGCGCTCGCCCTGTTTACGTCCGGATGCACGGCAGACCCGCCGGCGAAGGAATACGAACTGCAAGGGCAGATTCTCGCCGTCCGGCCGGAGCGGAACGAAGTCGTGATCAAGCACGGCGACATCAAGGGCTTCATGCCCGGGATGACCATGCCGTTCAAGGTCAAGGACGCGGCGCTGCTCGAGGGTAGGCAGCCGGGCGATCTCGTGACCGCGACGCTCGTGGTCGGCGAGGTCGAAGCGCACCTCAGCACGCTGGCCAAGACCGGACAGGCGCCGCTCGATGCGCCGCCTCCAGCTCCCGCGTCGGACGTGCGGCAGCCGGGCGATCAATTGTCCGATGCGACGCTGATCGATCAGGACGCTGCGCCGCGACCGCTCTCCTCCTTTCGCGGCCACCGATTGGCGTTGACGTTCATCTACACGCGCTGCCCACTGCCGGAGTTCTGCCCGTTGATGGACCGGAACTTCGGTGCGGTTCAAAGAGTCATCGCGAGCACGCCGGCACTGTCCGATGTGCGGCTGGTCACCGTCACACTGGATCCAGCCTTCGATACGCCCGCCGTGTTGAAGCCGTACTCGCGGCGGCGCGAAGCCGATCCGAAGATCTGGTCGTTCCTCACCGGTGAGCCCGCCGAGGTCAACCGGTTCGGATCGCAGCTCGGTGTCTACGTGGAGCACAATCCGCAGAGCGCCATCGACATCACCCACAACCTCCGGACGGCCGTGATCGATCCCGACGGCCGTCTCGTCACGATGCACAACGGCAATTCCTGGACGCCGGCCGAGCTCATTGCCGACCTCACCGCGGTCCCCACTCCCACGCACTGAGGCGGCCGATCCGCCGGCGCTGCCGCTCACCGGCACGGAGCGTCGTCTGGTCGCGAGGCTTCGTACGCCGGCTGCGGTGCAAGGCTGGCTGAACGCCCTGCCCTACAACTCCGAGACCGGTGGCGAGACGCTGCGCAGCTTTCGCGGCGTAGTCGGCACGGGCACGGCGCACTGCCTCGAGGCTGCGCTCGCTGCGGCGGTGATCATGGAGCAGCATCGCTACCCGCCGCTCGTCCTCAGCTTCGAGTCCATCGATCTCCTCGATCACGTGATCTTTGTCTACAAGGCGAAGACGGGATGGGGATCGGTCGCGCGCTCGCGCGATCCGGGTCTGCACGGGCGCAAGCCGCTCTTTGCCACACCGAGAGCGCTCGCGCTGAGCTACGCGGAGTCGTATATCGACCTCACGGGTGGCATCAAGGCGTACGCGGTGGTCGATCTCCGCGTGCTCGGCCAGTACGACTGGCGGCTGTCCGAGAAGAATGTCTGGAAGGTCGAGCAGGTGCTGCTCGACTGGCCGCACCGCCCGATCGTGATGTCAGAACCGAAGACCGACGCGATGCGACGCCGGTACCGTCGCTTCCTCGACACCCATGGCTTCAAGCCGTGGAAGTACTACAAGGGACGCGATCGATGGGCGCCGCTGCCTCCCGAGTTCGCGCACCGAGGATGAATCAATCGAGATCGAAGTCCCTCATCGGCTTGACGACGGGCTCGGTGCTCGCTTGCTTCAACGCTTCCTCGAACCTGCGCGCCAGCGCGTCGCCGCGTGTCTTCTCCGCTTCGACAGACTGGTCGAACAGCGACTCGCGGCGGGCCGCTTCGTTGGCCAGAATCCGCGTGGCATCGTTCAGCTCGGGCTTGTCGCCGCGCTCGGGCTCGCGGTGGGCGATGATGCGGCCCAGATTCGTGTCCACCACCAGCACGGCATGGCAGCAGGGGCACAGGAGCTCCAGCTCGCTCTTCAACTTGGCCATGGCACTATTCTAGTGCCGTGCCAGATTCACATTGGCGGACGCTTCGCGTGGCGACCTACAACATTCACAGGTGCCGTGGGTTGGACGGCCGGACGAATCCGGCCCGTATCGCCAGCGTCATTCGCGCCGTCGACGCGGACATCGTGGCCCTGCAGGAGGTGATTGGCGCCGGGCCAAGCTCCGCCGGGCACGCCGAGGAGCTCGGCGCGCTGCTCGGCATGGGGTGGGTCATGGCGCCGGCCCGCCATCTGCGCGGGAGCCTGTTCGGCAACGTCGTGCTCAGCAAGCATCCGATTCTGCACCACACGCACTACGACCTGTCATGGAAGACGTGCGAGCCGCGCTGCTGCCAGCGCGTCGACGTCGCGGTCGGCGACGACACGCTGCATCTGTATAACGTGCACCTCGGCACCGCGTTCCTCGAACGGCGCTACCAGGCCGGGCGCCTCGGCACCATCGTGCACGACCGCCGGGTGGGGGTACCGAAGCTGGTGCTCGGAGACTTCAATGAGTGGATGCGCGGCCTGGCGACACGGGTGCTGAACGAACGGCTGGAAAGCATCGACTTGCGCGCACATCTGAAGCGCCGCCGGACCTATCCCGGCGTGTTCCCTGTGCTCCATCTCGATCACATCTACTACGAGGGGAGGGTGGAAGTCGTCTCGCTGGAACTGCCCCGCACACGCCTCTCACTGATGGCGTCCGATCATCTGCCGCTGGTCGCGGAGCTGAAGTTCAAATTCGAGTAGGACGCGGGCGGAAATGAAAACGGCCGCCTCGATGGCGGCCGCTATCCTTTGCCCTTTGACCTCGTCTAGCCTTCTTCCTCGTACTCTTCCTCCTCGAGAGGAAGAAAGCGAGTCGGCGGGCGGAGGGCCTCGTGATAGTCGTAGATCGGAAGGTCGCGCACGTGCAGTGACATCACGCAGCCGGCGCCCTTCTGATCGACGACCACGGTGATCGGGCTCCCCTCGACGCCGTCGCGGAATGTGATCCGACAACCGCAGGCAAGTCGGGCGTGCGTGAAGCCTTTCAACATGTCCGGATCATACTACAGCAGGGCCTTGATCTCCCGCTCGAACTGCTCCTTGCTGGCGATGCCGGTGTGCTTCTTCGCAATGCGGCCGTCTCGCCCGATGATGACCGTCACCGGAATGCCGAGCAGCGGCCCGAATGCCTCCTGGACATCCTCGCGCCCGTTCCCGACCAGGAAGGGATAGTTGACGCTGTACTCAGCGGCATAGGGCTTCAACTTCTCAACCGGGTCATCGACCGAGAAGCCCAACACGACGAGGTCGTCCGCGTACTCGGTCTGCAACTCGATGAGCGACGGAATCTCAGCCTTACACGGACCGCACCAGGTCGCCCAGAAATTGAGCAGGATGACCTTGCCCTTGAAGGAGTCGAGCTTCACCTCGACGCCGTTCATGTCTTTCAGCTTGAAGTCGAGCCGGGCTGGTTTCCCGATCACCTCATCGTCGCCAGGCTCACCTGGGTGATCGGACAGGCCCGTCCCGGTGGGTTCGTCGATGTGCCCGACGCCGGGCGCGAGCCAGATCAGGCCGAGCGCGAGAACCACCGCGCCCATCGCCAGGACTGCCGCCTTGCGGGACAGACGCGGCTCCGGCGCGTGCACATCGGTCCCGCTCGCGCTGGACGCCACGTGATCGGCCGAGTCGTGGCCCGGATCCTCGGCGGGCGGCTGCTCCAAGTCTGAAGTCTCTGACATGCTCTCCCCTACCGGTGTACTTCTGTCATGACGTATCGGGTTGCGTCGGCAAGCCCACCAGCTCCCTCAGCCGGAGAGACCAGCACGAATGTCGTGTCGTCGCGTGTCCAGATCTTCGACCGGTGGCCGAAAGTCACGAGATCGGACGGGTTTCGCGTGACGCCGTTCAGCACATAGAGTGACACGTCCTGCCCGTTGGCGCGGTACATGACGTGCGGAATCAATCCGTCGGCATACAGGCACCGCCTCGCACCGATCAACTGCAGGCCGGCGGCTGCCGATGACGGCGGCACGTGCACATTCCATCCGTACTGCTGGGACAGCATTCGCTCCACGTCCCGTGCGTCCACGTCAGCTGAGTCGGTCGTCGCAAAGAGCTTGAAGCACTTGGTGTGATCGGCGGTGAGCTGCGCGGCCAACAAGGCATCGGATCGGCGCGTCGCCAGCGAGAAGATTGCCGACGCCGTGAAGACGAGCAGGACGACGCTGAGGACCGTCGGCACGAGACTCCTCGGCCAGCCGGGAAGCAGACCCGCGAATCTGGTGGCCTTCGCCGCCGACTGCGCGCCGCACTCACGAGCCAGCGCATCGCAGCGTGACCGCAGCCCCGGAGGCAGCGGTTCGTCCAACAGGCGAGGTGCCTGGTGCCGCAAGACGGTGCGACCTCCGCGCTCGCCGGCCGCGACGGTCCGGCATGATGCGCACAGATGAAGGTGCTGCTCGATCTGGGCCCGCTCGTCGGGACCGAGGAGGTCGTCGACGTAGGACGTCAACTGGACGGCTATGAGACGGCACTCACTCATCGCGACACAGATACCTTTGCCCCTGGCCCTTCCACGTCGTTTGACCGTGACCCGGTGACCTTTGATCCCGAAAGCTTCTCGAACAGGAGCCGCCGTCCTCGTGAGATCCGCGACATCACCGTGCCGATCGGCACGTGCAGCATCTCTGCGATCTCGGCGTAGCTGAACTCCTCCACGTCGCGGAGCCACACGGCCTGACGAAACGCATCGGGCAGCTCGTCGAGCGCCTTCCGAAGGTCGGCGTCCATCGTGCCGCGGAGCAGGAGCTGTTCCGGTGTCTCGGTCTCGGCGGGACCGCCCGGCTGCTCGGCAAGCTCCTCGATGCGATCGCTGTCGACATCGGCCGCCTCACGCGCGGTGTCGCGCAGACGATTTCTCCACGTGTTGTGAAGAATCGTATACAGCCACGCCCGCAGATTGGTCCCGGGCGTGAAGCGGTCCTGGAATCGAAGCGCCTTGACCACCGTGTCCTGCACCAGGTCTTCCGCGTCACCGGGGTTCCGCGTCAACCGCATCGCCGTGGCGTACAACGGCCCGAGGTAACCCAACACCTCAGTGCCGAACGCGTTGGGGTCTGCTGGCTGGCGACGTCGGGACATCGGTGACCCTCAGGCCCGTGGATGTAACCCAGACACGTGAGGGATTATTCCAGGACCGGAGACCGAACCGAGCCAGTATACCTGTCGGGGACACAACGGCCGCGTTCGCGAGGACACGCGCGCGTGCGTCCGCCCCACGTTCATGCGGATTTGCCGCGGGTTTCAGCCGACCTCATCGGCACATCCTTTGCTCATCGAGCCGAATCCTCTCATTGCGAGGGTTCAGCGTCAGCGGTAAGATCGCGGTTCCCTCGTCGGCATCTGCCGGTTCGCGGGCCCGAGACGCAGGCAGGGCCAACCCCTGCAAGGAGAAATCACATGAGCAACCGCACATGGTGGGTAGCCGCATTGTCTGCGGCAGTCCTCGCCCTGGCGGTCGAGCCTGCCCTGGCCCAGACCCCCTACATTCCCTACTTCGGAAAAAACCAGATCCGCTACGACAAGTTCAACTGGTTCACCTACGAGACGGACCATTTCATCATCTACTACTACCCGGAGATCGAGCCGCACCTGGAGCGCATGGCCGGGTACGCGGAGAGCGCGTATCAGCACGTCAGCTCGGAGCTGAAGCACGACCTGGTCCACAAGCTGCCGCTCATCCTGTTTCAGACCAGCAGTGAGTTCCAGCAGCAGAACGTGATCCCCGGCGCGGCGCAAGAAGGCGTCGGCGCCTTCGCGGAACCGACGCGCCAACGGATCGTGATGCCGATGGACGAGCCGCCGGACCTGCTCTACCGGCTCATCGTGCACGAGCTCACCCACCAGTTCGACTACGACATCATCCCCGCATCGCTCGTGCGCCGCGGGTCACCGTTGTGGATCCATGAAGGTCTGGCCGACTACATGACCGGCTACTGGCGTCCCATGGACCTGATGGCGGTGCGCGACGCCGCCGTCGCCGACATCATCCCGAAGATGAGCAAGCTCGAAGGCTACAGCGACGTCGGCGGCGCCCGGATGATCTACAACCTGGGCCACGCGATCTTCGAGTTCATCGAATCGAAGTGGGGCAAGGAAGGGCTGCGGCAGTACCTGTTCTCGCTGCGGAAGTCGGTGATCGGTGGCGGCGAGGACGCCTACGAGGAAGCCTTCAAGATCACGCCGGACGAATTCGATCAGCAGTTCGACAAGTACCTGAAGGATCGGTTCAAGCCGTTCCGCGACAAGGAGCGTCCGGCCGACTACGGCCGCAACCTCGGGCCGAACGCGGAGAAGACGTCGTATCGCGGCGCCTACACCGTGGAGCCTTCTCCATCCGGCGACCTGCTCGCGATCTTCACGTCCAACGTGCGCGATCGTGAAGGCGACATCATCCTGGTCTCCCGGAAAGACGGCTCCGTCGTGCGAAGCCTCACCAAAGGCTTCGACCAGGACAAGGGGTTCGAGTTCATCGTCACGCCCGGCGGCCGTTGGGTGACGGTCCCATGGCTCACGTGGTCAGGCTCCGGCGACCGGCTCGCGTACTTCGCGCGCACGGAGAAATCGCGGTCGCTGATCATGCAGAACGTGCTCACCGGAGACGTCGAGGAGCGCCTCGAGATGCGGACGCTCGACGAACCCGAATCGCCCGACTTCTCACCTGACAGCAAGCGCGTGGTGTTTGCCGCGATCAAGGAAGGCGTCGGCGACATCTTCGTGGTGGATCTGCAGTCGCGTGAGATCACCAACCTCACGAAGGATGCCTTCGCGGATTCGGCGCCGACCTGGGCGCCGGACGGCCAGTCGATCGTCTACCTGGCGCGCGTGAGCGGCAACGAGAAGCTGTTCCGGCTCGACATCGCGTCCGGCCGCAAGACGCAGCTCACGTTCGGGACCCACGACGATGCCGCGGCACAATGGCTGGATGCCGACACACTTGTCTTTCCGTCCACCGCGACCGATCCGTCACAGCCGATCGATCCGGACGTCGCGCGCAACGGCCAGATCTACAACACCTGGACGCTCAGCCTGAAGTCGGGCGAGCTGAAACAGTACAGCGACGCCGTCGGCGGCAATCTGTACGCGACCGTACTCCGCGAAGGTACGGGCACGCCGCGGATTGGCGTGATCACCTACTACAAGGGCGAATACGAGTTGCACACGCTCGAGCGCCGTGATCCCCTCGTCACCGCCGCCTCGTCCGACTTCGGCGCCCCGGGCGCGATCATCGACTTCCAGCCGCCGCTGGCACACACCCTGGTCGCGGACAAGAAAAAGAAGAAGGGCCCGTTCGAGAAGATGTTCATGGACGGACGTCCGCCGGTGAACGTCGGCGTCACGAGCAGCGGCGACATCTTCGGCGGATCGGCCGTGAACTTCAGCGACGTCCTCGGCGACCAGCAGTTCAGCCTCTACGCCGCGTCGATCTCGCAGTACCGGACGCTGTCGCTCTCGTACCTCAACCTGGGGCACCGCTTCAACTACGCGGTCCAGGGGTACTCACAGACGCAGTTCTTCTACGGCAACCTGGAGAACGTCTTCTACGATCCCACCTACTCGGGCTATATCGGCCGCGACCTGGCCGTGGCCACACGCACGATACGCGGCGGCTCGGTGTTCGGCATCTGGCCGTTCAACCGCTATCGTCGCGTCGAGCTCACCGGCGGGATCCTCAACTACAACGAGTCCTTCAACGACCCAGGCCTGCAGGACTATTCACAGGACTATCAGCAGGATAGTTTCGGCCGGCAGTTGTTCCGGTCGGGCACCTACGTCCCGCTGGGCGTGAACTTCGTCCAGGAAACCACGGTCTTCCGCGAGTTCGGCCCGCTGGCCGGGAACACGGTGCGCGTCTCCTACGAGATCGCCCCGAGCATCGCCGGCAAGACGCTCTCCCGGCAGACGACCGACGTCGATGCCCGCTACTACCAGAAGCTCGGCGCGTCAGGGCTGCTGGCGCTTCGCGCGCGCGGCTTCAAGAGCTGGGGAGACGCCCCGGACTTCATGTACTTCGGCGGCAACTCGGAGATGCGCGGCTACGAGTATCTCGAGTTCGTCGGTGACAACAGCGCGTTCTTCAACGCCGAGCTGCGATTCCCGTTCATCGAAGCGATGCTCACGCCGGTCGGCATCCTCGGCGGCATCCGCGGGGTGTTCTTCGCCAACATGGGTGGCGGACACTTCAAGGGCCAGCCGTTCACATGGTTGTCCCGCAAGAGCGAGCCGTACACGCCGATCATCGGCTACGTACCAGGCGCCTCCATCACGCAGCAGGAGCCGGTCTACGGCAGCCCGACGACGGTCAGCGGTCTTCGGCTCGTGGACGCGCGCGCGTCCTACGGCGTCGGCCTCGAGACCTTCGCGCTCGGCTTCCCGATTCACTTCGACTATTCGTGGAAGACGCTGTTCAACAAGAACTGGGAGGACCTGAAGTTCGCCGCGTTCGGCGGCAGCTCGGCGTTCCGGAGACCCAAGTTCTCGGTCTGGATTGGATACGATTTCTAGCTGGTTCTTGGTTCGTGGTTCTTGGTCAGTGTGAATCGGCGCAACGACGCCACGTCCGCGGCGATTCATGCTCACTGAGAACCACGAACCACGAACCACGAACGGGCCGGTTCAAAACTTCTCCAGCCGCAGCTCGCTCTGCACGAGATCCATCGACACCCGATAGGGGGCCAGGAACTTGTGGCCGACGATGCCGCCAAGCTGGAAGCCAAGCAGCAGGCTCGGCGCGCGCAGATTCAACACGACGAGTGAGAAGTTGCGGTATTCGATGCTGGCGAAATCGAGGTTCATCCCCGGCATCAGAAACGCGTCGCGATCCCACCCGGACGTTCCCCACACACGAAGCGGAATCCGCCGGAACGGCGAGGCCGGCAGCAACTCGGCGGTCTCGGCGCTGATCGAGATGACCTCGCCGCCCGTGTCCACGACGAAGTAGGTCGGGTGCGTCGAGTTCAGCAGGCCACGGACCATGGCCAGCCGATGCACACGCATCGGGAGGCGGATGTCGGCATCCACCGGCGGCAGGCTGCGGCCGATGGTGAGGAGCCGCTTCTGGTAGTCGATCATCATCGACAGGCCGATGGAGAGCGGCGAGAACGACTCGCCTTCCCGCTTCGGGATGCCGCGGAGCGCCGGGTTCTTGATCAACACGGGCAGGTTGCGGACCTGCAGGGTGCCGACCTCGAGGGACTTGAGCTGTGCGAGCTGCAGCCCGCGAAGTCCAACCTCGCCCACGCCGGCGCTGAGCGTGTAGGTCACCGGACGGATACGCTCACGCGACGCCGTTTCGCGCGAGAGCACGGTCTCTTCCGACCCGGTGTCGAGCATGAAGTCCTGCGCCCGGCCGCCGTTGACACGCGCCTGCACCACGATCTTGTCCTTCACGAGCGTGAAGGGAATCGTGTGGAGCATGTTCAGATCCTGCTCGTCGATGTCCACCGGCGCGCTGTCCCCGAACGAGTCGAGGAAGTCGACCTGGGCCTTCGCCCATGCGGCCTTTTCGCTGCGATCCTTGTTCGGCAGCAGGTTGATGTAGTTGCGGTAGGAGTTGGCGGCCTGGGCAAACCGGTGCAGCCGCTCGTAGATGTCGCCGATCAGCGAGTGAATCTCCCCGTCGCGCGGCGCGTTTGCCGACGCCGCCAACGCCGCATCGAGCGCTTCCTCGAGATGACTCGTGGCGGCCAGGGAGCGCGCCACGCCGTACTGGGCGCGCGACGAGTCGGGGGACTGTGTGAGCGCGTCGCGATACGCGCGGTCGGCCTCGTCGAAGAGGCCTGCCGACCACAGCGCGTCGCCGTAGAGCGCCAGCGCTTCGGCATCGCTGGGGGCCATCGTGCGAAGCGTCTCCGCCTCGCGCCGGGCGCGGCCGAACTCGGCGACCTTGAGCGACGTCCGCACGGCGCCTTTGCGCGCGCGGACGGCCAGCACCGGATCGTCGGTTTGTGTGGCTTGATCGAATGCCTGGAGTGCCTCCTGGTAGCGAGTCTCGTCGTACAGGAGCGTCGCAAGCTGAAGCTGGAGGTCCGCGTCGCTGCCGACATCGGCCCTGACGGCCAGCGTGAGTCCGACGAGGAGGGCCGCCGCGCAGGCCGACGCCTGCGTACTACGCGCTAACCGGAGCAACGTCCGCATGGTCCCACCCTTGATGGATCGTGGGCCCCGCAACCCACCGCCTGTTACCGATCCGATCGAGCCCGACTCTGCTGACGAGGACTAGGCCTTCTGGTAGTACTCAGCATTCACCGGAATGAAGCTCGCCCACTTCTCCGGCGTCTCGTCGAGCGCAAAGATCGCTTCGACCGGACAGGCTGGCACGCACGCCCCACAGTCGATGCACTCGTCAGGGTGAATATACAGCATGTCCGCGGACTGAAACCGGGGTTCATCCTTGCGCGGATGAATGCAGTCGACCGGACAGACATCGACGCACGCGGTGTCCTTGGTGCCGACGCAGGGTTCGCAGATGATATACGCCACGTACCTCTTCTCCTCGAAACGTCCCGTGCAGTCGAGCAGTATAGCTCGACGGATTGGCGCGACCCTCGTGGCCGCCGTCGCGCTGACGTGCGCAGATCTGCGTTCGGTTGAGCCGTGGCGTGAAGCCCCGGAATACGTGAGCCTTTTTGCCCCTCGCGCGTACCAGTCAGCCTATCGTGCGTATGTGTCGCCGGTCGGGCTCGATGCCACTCTCAAGACGCTGCTCGCCGATCCGGCGGTGCTGCATCCGCCCGGCGCCTGGGAGCCACAGGCCCTGATTCCGTACGACGCGTTCGGCCTGAGCGGCGGCTACAATCGCTGGAAGGTGGCCGGGCTATACCGGAGCCGGCGGGCGCAGGTCGCCCGGGGGCCGAGACTGGACCAGGGCCAGGCGGAGTCCTGGATGCTCGTGGCGCCCTATCCGGACGTTACGCTGCAGCGCCTCGAGCCCGGCACGCTCATCATCGTGCTTCGCATCCCACCGGCCACCCTCCCGTGATGCGCATTGCCTCATCACTCACCAACCGGATCTTCATCGGCTCGACGGTCCTGGCGACCTTGTCGCTGGGGCTGGCGTTCTTGGTCGTGAACGCGAGTGTGTCCGCCGAAGCCGAAGCCGATCTGCGTCACGGCCTCACCGACTCGTCGCGGCTCGTCGATCTCCGGCGTGAGACCCTCACCGAGACGTTCACGACGATGGCCCGGCTCGTCGCCGACATCCCGAGGCTCAAGGCGACGATGGGCACCGCCGCCGACGCCAAGACGGGTGAAGAGCTGGTGATGGCCAAGTCGACGGTCCAGCGGGTCGCGGATGAATACCGGCAGATGATCTCTGCCGATCTGCTCCTGCTGACCGACCCGCGCGGGGCCCTGTTAGGCGTGGCCGGCAGCGACGCGGACGCAGTGCCGCAGGCGATCCCAGTGTCTCTTCCCACCGAGGAGGTATCGACGTTCATGCGGCATGCTCGCGGCCTGCTCCAGGTGATCAGCGTGCCGATCGTCGTGCTCGACGCCGACCCACCGCTGATTCTGGGCCGCCTGAGCATCGGGTTCTTCATGGACGATCGGCTCGCCGCGCGCTTCAAGGAGCTGACCGGCAGTGAGGTGGCGTTCGCGTCGGAGGGAGGCATCCTGGCCTCGTCGCTGCCCCGCGAGAACTGGGACACGCTGGCGCGGGTGGCGACCACGACCGGCATCACGTCGGTCGGGCTCGGGGACGAGGAATACCTCGCCCTGGCGCGGCCGATCTCGCGCGTCAACGCCGCCGCAAACGACACCGTCGACGCGCCGGTCACGCTCGTGCTGAGGTCGCGCACGGCGCGCCTCTCGGTCCTCAACTCGCTGCGGCTCGGTCTTGCCGGCGCGCTGATTATCACGATCCTGCTCGCCACGATTCTCAGCTACGCGGTCGCCCGAACGGTGACGCGGCCGCTCTCGACGGTCACCAGCGCGATGCGCGACGTCGCCGCCACAGGCGACCTCACGCGCAGGGTTCTCGTGCGCAGCGGCGCATGGGACGATGAGGACGCTCGCCTGCTCGCGTCGGCGTTCAACACCCTGACCGAATCGATCGGACGCTTCCAGCGCGAAGCGGCGCAGAAGGAGCGCCTCTCGTCGCTCGGCCGTCTCTCCACCGTCATCGCGCACGAGATCCGCAATCCGCTGATGATCATCAGGGCCACGCTCGCGTCGCTCAGGGGCGATCACGTCTCGGCCGCCGATCGACGCGAGGCCGCCGCCGACATCGACGAAGAGACGACCCGCCTGAATCGGCTGGTGACCGACGTGCTGGACTTCGCCAAGCCGATCCGGTTGGAGCGGGCCCCGGCCAACCTCAATGAAGTGTGCCGCGCCTCCACTTCCGCGGCGTGGGCCGGCCAGCCGGATGCCGACGTGCAGCTCCAGCTCGATCCGCAGATGCCCGCCGCGATGCTCGATGCCGAACGGCTGCGCACGGCCCTGGTCAACATCCTCACCAACGCCCGTCACGCGGTGCAGGCGGCCGCCACACCTGCCGGCGCCGGCGATGGTGCGGGCGGCGCGACCGGCAGCGCCCGCGTCGGCGTAGCCGTCGCCAGCCGGCCGGGTGTTATCGTGAGCACTCGACACCAGGGCACGCGCGCGACGGTGACCGTGAACGACCACGGCGCCGGCATCGCCCCAGAGGACATGGCGCACATCTTCGACCCGTACTTCACGACCAGGCGGAAAGGCACGGGGCTCGGCCTGCCGATTGCCAAGAACATCATCGAAGGTCTTGGCGGCACCATCACCGTGACCAGCCGTCCGGGTGAGGGCACCCAGATTCGCATCGATCTGCCGCTGACGCCACCGGAGGGCACGTCATGAGCGTCCGCGGATCCATTCTGCTGGCCGACGACGAAGAGAAGATTCTGAAGCGGCTGGGTCGCGCGCTCCGTGATGAAGGGCACGAGGTCATCGAGGCGTCGAGCGCCCGCGAGGCGCAGCGCCATCTCGGCGAACGCGCCTTCGATCTGTTCGTCGTCGACAACCTGATGCCGGGCATGACCGGCCTCGAGTTGATCCGCGAGGTGGCGGCGTCGATGCCGGAGGCCGAGCGTCCGCAGATTGTGATGATGACCGCACACGGCTCCGCACAGATCGTGCGAGAGGCGTTCAAGCTTGGCGTCGAGGACTACCTCGAGAAACCCTTCGAGGTCGACGAGCTCCTGGCCCTGGCCCGCCGCGCGGTCAGGAGCCATCGGCTCCAGAACGAAAAGCAGTATCTGCTCAGCGAGCGCGCCGCCGAGTTCAACCATTACGGCATCGTCGGCCGCAGCCGTGCGATGGAGGATGTGATCCACCGCGCGGATCTGGTGGCGGCGACCAAGAGCACGGTGCTGATCACGGGAGAGACCGGCACCGGCAAGGAGATGGTGGCGCGGCTCATCCACCACCGCAGCAGCCAGCGGGAGATGCCGCTGATCAAGGTGAATTGCGCGGCGATTCCCGACACGCTGCTGGAGTCGGAGCTGTTCGGACACGTGCGCGGCGCGTTCACCGGCGCCACGATGACCAAGCGGGGCAAGTTCGCGCTCGCCGATGGCGGCTCGATCTTTCTCGACGAGATCGGGACGATGAGCACGACCGTGCAGTCCAAGCTGCTGCGCGTGCTGCAGGAGCGCGAGTTCGAGCCGCTCGGGGCCGAGCGGACGCAGCGCGTCGACGTGCGCGTGATCGCGGCGACCAACCGCGACCTCACGCAGATGGTCACCGACGGGCGCTTCCAGGAGGACCTCTACTAC
>DATDOE010000028.1:0-6695 GCA_035293405.1 Vicinamibacterales bacterium
GGAGGGGAGGGTTCGAACCTCCGTAGCCCGAAGGCGGCAGGTTTACAGCCTGCTGCGATTGACCGCTCTGCCACCTCCCCGAAAATCCGTCGGCACGTCCCGAAGGACGCGCCCTCTTCATCCGTCCTGCGCGCTCAAGGCACGACCGGTCTGGGCCTCAGCATCTGAATTCTCTGAGACCGTGCGCCATGGCCCTCGAGCCTGCACATGTCATGGAGTCTGCGTACCCGGTGCTTCCCTGAAGAGCCGCGCAATCAAATCCGTGGAGCTGGCGGAGGGATTCGAACCCCCGACCTGCTGATTACAAATCAGCTGCTCTACCGGCCTGAGCTACGCCAGCCAGACAAAGAGCGAATAATAGCACTTCCCGTGCCAGCGGAGCAACTCTCGCCAGTGTCAAGCCAAATCCGATGGGCCCCGGCTGGCCCAAGACCAGTCTTTCGGCAGCTAACCTCAACCGCCGCAACCCTTTGCCTGCGGTTTCCGCGGCGAATGACCCCGCCTCGCCATGACGGGAGGTCGGAGCCTCTCTGAGTATTACGTACTGTCTCAGTCTTGACCCGTGACTCTTGCGTTTCTTCTCTGGCGGACGGCTTCGAAGAGTACGACGCCGGCCGCCACCGAGACGTTGATGCTGCCCACGCGCCCCTGCATCGGGATGGACGTCATGTGGTCGCACTTCTCTCGCACGAGCCGCCGCAGGCCCGGTCCCTCCGCCCCCAACACAATGGCCGTGGGCGACAAGAAGTCCACCGCGTCGTACGGGGTCGCGGCTTCGCCGGCGAGGCCCACGATCCACAGTCCAAGCTCCTTCAACTCTTCGAGCGCCCGCGCGATGTTCACGACCGGGGCCATCTTCACGTGCGCGAGCGCGCCGGCCGACGCCTTCGCCGCCACAGCGGAGCGAGCCGCCGAACGCCGCGACTGAATCACCACGCCGTCAACGCCAGTGGCATCGGCGGATCGGAGAATGGCGCCAAGGTTGTGCGGATCCTCGATGCCGTCGAGCACGAGGATGAGCGGCGCACCTCGCGCACCGCTCACGAGATCGTCGAGGCTGTATTCGCTGGCGTCATCGACGTCGGCAACGACGCCCTGATGTACGCCGCCGTGTGCCTGGCGTGAGAGCACGTCACTCGATACGCGCTGCGGCGTGATGCCGTGCGTGGACGCGAACGCCAGCAGCTCGCGCATACGCTCGTCGTCGCGACTGGAGATCCGCAGCGCCTTCACGCGACCGGCGCGAAGGGCTTCGAGAACGGGGTTGATGCCGTAGATGATCACAGGCTTGGGCTTTGGGCTTTAGGCTTTGGGCTCCAGGCTCAAGGCCGCTGCAAACTCCGTTGCACGCTCCCGTGCGCTGAGAATGCGCCGAATCCCGGACGCCGGCAGCGCGGCTCCACGTTCGATCGCCGGCACTGCCAGATCGAGCTCCAGACCTTCCGTTTCTCCAGTCAACGCCAGACGGATCGGATGGAAGAGCGCTTTGCCCTTCTGCCCCGTTCGCTCACGTACGCGTGTCGCCGCCGCGCGGAACGCCTCGCGATCCAGGAGCGGAGGGCTCTGCTGAAGCTCCTCCGCCAGAGCCTCGATCACCGCGCGCGACGCCTGCGCCTCATCGCGGATGACCGGTGATTCCAGCGCGCGCGCAGCCGAATACTCGAACACAAACGCGAGCCGTGCGGGCACCTGCTCGAGCCGATCCGCCGACGCGGCGGCGGCCGGCACGATCTGCGCGAGGAACTCTCGGTCAGCG
This sequence comes from Vicinamibacterales bacterium, assembly GCA_035293405.1. GTDB lineage: Bacteria > Acidobacteriota > Vicinamibacteria > Vicinamibacterales > UBA2999 > Gp6-AA40. The sequence continues at coordinate 1,757 of DATDOE010000028.1, forward strand.
GCAGTCGCATCCGATATCCACCCCGCGCCGTGTAGATAGGGCATCGCGATCTCCACCAGCCGGACGGGGTCGGCGGTCTTGAGATAGTGGCGATTCACCCACGCGAGCTTCTCGACGTCGAACACGCCCGCGCTGTGACCAACGTCCTCGAGACGGAAGCGTCGTGCAAGCTCCTCCATCGGCAGGAGCTCCTCGCCTTCCCCAGGCGACCATCCGATGAGCGCGAGGTAGTTGGTGAGCGCTTCCGGCAGATAGCCGCGTTCGCGGAATTCCCTCACCGAGGTCGCGCCATGGCGCTTCGACAGCGGTGCATGGTCCGGCCCCAGGACGAGCGACACGTGCGCGAAGACGGGCGGCGTCCAGCCAAACGCCTCGTAGAGCAGCACCTGCCGCGGCGTGTTCGAGATGTGATCCTCACCCCGTACCACATGACTGATCGCCATCAGCGCATCGTCGATGACGACGGCAAAGTTGTAGGCCGGGACACCGCCTGAACGCACGATCACCGGGTCGCCGATGACCTCCGTACCGAAGCGCACTTCACCCCGCACGAGGTCCTGAAAAATCACGTCCTGCCCGGGGCCGCGCTCGGGCACGCGAAACCTGATCGCGGCCGGCTCACCGTTCTCCACCCGGCGGCGGGCCTGATCGCGCGGAATCTCCCGGCAGCGACCCACGTAGAGCGGCGGCCGCCCGTCTCGCAGCGCCGCCTGACGGTCCTCTTCGAGCTGATGCGGGGAACAGAAGCACTGATACGCCTTGCCGGTAGACATCAGCTCCACGGCGTGCGCGCGATAGATGTGCAGCCGCTCGGACTGGCGATACGGACCGTAGTCGCCGCCCACCGCCACACCTTCGGTCCAGTCGAGCCCCAGCCACCGGAGATCATCCAGGATGGTGCTCTCGGACTCGCGCGTCGATCGCTCCACGTCGGTGTCCTCGATGCGGACGACGAACGTGCCTCCCTGGCCGCGGGCGAGGAGCCAGTTGAACAGCGCCGTGCGCGCATTGCCGACGTGCAGCTGCCCGGTGGGGCTGGGGGCGAAGCGGAGTCTCACGGTGACTTATCGTAGGTCAAAGGGCAAAGGGCAAAGGTCAAAGTGCAAAGTGCAAACGTCAGCACCAAGCAACTGACATCAGGCCCGTGCAAGCAGCGCGACAGCGTGCACGGCGATCGATTCACCGGCGCCCATCGAATCGACGCCCTCGTTGGTCTTGCCCTTCACGCTGACCTGCGACGTGTCGCAGCCGAGCGCACCGGCCAGGTTGCCGCGAATCGCATCGACGTAGGGCACGAGCTTCGGCTTCTGCGCGATGACGACCACGTCGACATTGACCACGACGTAGCCGGCGCCGCGGACGAGAGACGCCGCTCGGCGCAGCAGATCGATGCTATCGGCCCCCTTCCATTCCGGATCCGTGTCGGGAAAGTGCCGGCCGATGTCGCCGGCGCCGGCCGCACCGAGCACGGCGTCTGTCACCGCGTGACAGATGGCGTCTCCGTCGGAATGCGCATCGAGCCCCTTCTCGAACGGAATCGTCACGCCGCCGAGCACGAGCGGGCGCGCGGGCACCAGGCGATGCAGATCGTAACCGTTCCCGATGCGAAGCGCGGGCGCGTGCGGCAAGAATCCTCCAAGGTACTCGGCCATCGCCAGATCACCAGGGGTCGTGATCTTGAGGTTGCGCGGATCGCCCTCGACGAGGCGGACCGGGTGCCCCGCCTGCTCGGCGAGCATCGCTTCATCCGTGGCGTCGCCGCGCACTTGCATCGCATCCCTCAACACCGGCACACGAAACGCCTGTGGCGTCTGCGCCAGGTAGATCCCGTCGCGTGGCAGCGTGGCGGTAATGACCCCGGATGTGCCGGCCTGCTTGACCGTATCGTGTGCACGCACCGCCGCAATCGCCGCGCCCGTGTCCAACGCGGCAGCGATCGTGCGACGGATGACCGCGTCGGTCACGAGCGGCCGGGCGGCGTCGTGGATGACGACGATCTCGGCACGATCGGACACACGGGCGAACGCGCGGGCGACCGAATCCCGCCGGCGCTCTCCACCCTCGACAATCGTCACGGGTTTGCTCCGTCCACCGAGATACGCGGGAGGCGCCGACGCGAGGTCGGGCGGCAAGGCAACGACGACCTCGGCGATCAGCTCGCACGAGACGAACGCATCGATGCTGCGCTGAAGAATCGGCCGTCCCCCGAGCGTGAGCAACTGCTTCGGGGACACGCCGCCAAAGCGCAGGCCGCGGCCACCCGCGGCGATGATGGCAGACACGAACATAGGAAGGGTGGCTTCAGTCTATGAGGGCCGCGCCTACTCGTCCAGCTTCGCCTGGGCGAGCAGCCGATCGATCACGCGCTCGAGGAGCTGCCGCGTCTCCTCCGGCACGTCAACGAATCTGACCGCGAACCCGTAGTCCTGGCGCGTATTCACCGACTCCGCGTCCAGCACCACTGGCCCTTCGTCCGGGAGGTCGAGCTCGATCTTCATGCGCCGGCCGACGGCCACGTCGTGAAACGACTGGATCAGGCACCCTCCAACACTGAGGTCGTGCACGCTCAGATCGACGGTCAACGCCCCGAGCCGCCGACCCTGAAAGGGGCCGGGCACGCGCGGTGTCTGCCGGCGAAGTTCGCCGGATTCGTCATCGTCGACCACATCGCCCTCGCTTTGCAGCGCTAGCCGGACCAGCGTGCCGTCTCGCGGCAGCCGGTGAACTCACCCATCCGCCTGGCGGTCGTGTCGAGCACGTGCGCGAGCCTCGACGGCTCCACGTCACGAGGCGCGAACACCACCAGCAGCGCGAGAGTCGTTTCTGTCGTCACCATCGTTCGGGCAGAGTCGGAGGTCGGGTTGCCGAACGGCCCGGCGGCATCGACAAGTGCGATGCGGCCGCCGACGTGCACCTCGTCTTTGCGGATGCCGGGATAGGACTCGCCGGGCCGGCCAACGCGAAGCTCCACGTCGCCCTCGATCCGCGAGGCGTCGTACAACCCGTACGGGAGCTGAAACTCCAAAGAACACCAGTTGCAGACATCGACCATCGAGTTGATGCGCGGCAGCCTGTCTCCCTTTCGCACCCGGCGCAGCAGCGCCTCCGACGAGGGGCGGGTCTTGGTGGGATCGAGGCCGACGCGTTTGTACATCGTCCGCACTGCCGTCGCTTCTTCAGGCGGATGCGCACGGACCGCGTTCTCGGCGGCGGCCAGCGGACTGTCCATGCCTCCATCGCGATCGACGACAGTGGCGCCATCGAGCCAGAGCGCCGCTGGCCGAATGATGGCGGAGAGGTCAGGCGCGAGCGTGAACCGCATCGACATGTGGCGGTTCGGCTCCAAGATCGGCTTCGGCGTCGGGGGCGATGATGCGCCGGACACGCTCGCCAAACTCCTTCGCGTCCGAGCGGACCAGCCCCCGCGTATCGATGGGCTCATGCACGATGAGCCGCACCTCGCCGGGATACGTGGTGAGTCGGCCCTTCAGCATGACGTGGCGGCTGCCGACGACCGAGAGTGGCACCACCGGCAGCCCGGCCTCGAGCGCGAGGTAGAAGCTTCCGCCCTTGAACCGGGCGACGCGGCCATCGCGGCTGCGCGTGCCCTCCGGAAACACGATGAGCGACAGGCCGTTCGACATCAGACGCGCGGCCCACCCGAAAATCCTCGTCGGGTCCGGATGCCGGCGGTCAACGAGCATGTGGCCGGTGCGACGCAGATGCCAGCCGAGAAACGGGACGTTGCCGAGGGAGTCCTTCGCGATGATCCGCAGCTGGTATGGCAGGGACCAGAAGAGGATCGGGATGTCGTAGATGCTCTGATGATTCGCGACGAACACGTAGGTGCGGCCTGGCTCGAGGCGATCCATGCCTTGCGTGCTCACGCGGACGCCCGTCGTAGCCAGGATGAGACGCGACCACATGCGGGCACACCAATGCGCGAAGTAGCCGCTGCGCTCGAAGAGGCTCGAACCGAGCGACAGCGTCCCGAGCGCGATGGTGTACAGGGTGATGGCGGGAATGAGGAAAAACACCGTACGCCACCAGTGGAAGCGGGGCACCTATTTTCCCGCGGCGGCGGCCGAGGGCGGCAGTTGCGGACGCGACGCCTGTGCGGGTGCTGCCGCGGGTGTGGGTACCGACTGCGCCGCCGCGGGCGGTTCGATGAAGCGGCCGAAGATCATCTTGCCCGCGGTGGTCTGCAGCACGCTGGTCACCACCACGTCGATCGTCTTGCCAATCATCTTCCGCGCGTTGTCCACCACGACCATGGTGCCGTCGTCCAGGTAGGCCACGCCCTGGTTGTATTCCTTGCCTTCCTTGAGGATGAACACCTTCATGATCTCGCCGGGCAGCACCACCGGCTTGAGCGCGTTCGCCAGCTCGTTGATGTTGAGCACGTCGACGCCGCGCAGCTGCGCGACCTTGTTCAGGTTGAAGTCATTGGTGACGATCTTTCCGGACAGCGTGCGCGCGAGCTCGATCAGCTTCAGGTCGACTTCCTTGACCTCCGGGAAATCGACGTCCGAGATCACGACTTCGACGCCCGACATCTTCTGGATCTTCTGCAGGATGTCGAGGCCGCGGCGGCCGCGGTTGCGCTTCATCGAATCGGACGAATCGGCGACGAGCTGCAGCTCCTTCAGCACGAACTGCGGGATCACCAGCGTGCCGTCGATGAAACCGGTGTCGCAGAGGTCGGCGACGCGGCCGTCGATGATCACGGAGGTGTCGAGGATCTTGTAATGCCGCGCGGGGCCGGCGGCGCGAAACAGCGTCATCAGCCGTGCCGGCTCGAGCCACTCGCCCTTGCGGCCGCCGAGGATCAGGCCCAGGTACGGGAAGACCAGCAGGATGAAGCTGTGGAGGAACGCGACCCGCTGGTCGCCGTGATCGACCCAGAACAGCGCGGCGCTGATGCCCTTGGCGAGCAGGA
>DATDOE010000029.1:0-3319 GCA_035293405.1 Vicinamibacterales bacterium
GGCACTTGAAAGTAGAGCCGGGTCAGCGTCGGCGAGCGCATGCTGAACAGCGCGAAGCCGCGCTCATGTTGCGTGTAGACGAGCTCGTCGGACGACGGCGCGGCTTCCGCGAGAATCCCGAGCCAGCCGAACGGGTAGACCTGTTCATAGACGGTCAGGACGCCACTCGGAATCGCGGGACGGCAGATACCGTGAAATCCATCGCAGCCAGCAATGAAGTCGCAATGAACCTCGTGGTCTGTACCACCGTGGTGGTAACGGAGCATCGGGCGCGAGGAATCGAGCGCGCTGACCGAGACGCGATCACTTTCAAAGTACAGCGGACGCGTCGTCGCCGTCCGCGCGTCGACAATCCTGGTGACAGACGTCGAGGCTTTTCAGATCCAGACTCAACCGCGCGAAATAGCAGAAGACGTCAGTCGGATGGTCCAAGGAGTGTGCATTCGTCGCAAGGTTAGCGGCATCGTGGAGCTGTTTCATCCGGCCGCCAAGCGGATCCGACATGATCTACTACTTGATAGTAGACTCGGTCAAGGTCAAGCCGGTGTCTTGGGATTTCAGCGACTTAGAGTTGGAGGCGCCGCCCTTCGTCCTGCTCTCTGGTCGGGCCCTGCTCCCCTTTTTCCCTGGTGTTCGGGCGTTATTGTTTCCAAGTGGTTCCCAAGTTCCGGCGCCCGCGATCGAATGCGGCTCCGGTCGCGTTTGCCGATCGATAGCCTATAAGCTATACTGCCTTCGTGCCCCGCTGCACGGTTGCTCACGTATCAGACGCCGGGCGGCAACGCGCCGGTGGACGATTACATGGCAGGGCTCGAAGGGACCGCGGGTACGAAAGCAGCAGCACTCGTGAAGCTGCTCGAAGCGCTCGGCCACGAATTGCGCCTTCCCCATGCGCGCTCGTTGGGAAACGGGCTTCACGAGTTGCGGGATGTCGGGACTGGCGTCCGGCTGTTCTACGTGCTGCTGCCCGACAATCATGCTGCTCTGCTCGACGGCATGACCAAGAAGCGCGACGACGTCCCGGACGCGATGATGAAACGGCTCCGCACGTTGCAGGGTGCCGTGTACGCCGAGTTCAAGAAGCCGAAGAAAGGTCGATAGTCATGCCGCTCACCACCAGCACCGTCGCTGCCATCGATCAGCGCAGGACAGACGACCCAGATTTCGCCGCCGCCGTCGAGGCCGAACTGCAGGCGATGCGCATTGAACAGGAGCTCGTCGCGCTGCGACACGCCAGTGGCTTGTCTCAGCGCCAGCTCGCCGCGAAATTGGGCGTGAAGCAGCCAGTCATTGCCAAGCTTGAAGCGGGCAAGACCCGAAACATCGGGCTTCAAACCCTGGTGCGCGCGGTCAAGGCGATGAACGGCCGCATAGAGGTGTCGATCACGCCAGCCGCCCGACGAGAAAACCCGAGACGCAAGCGCGCCGTCTCGACTCGGCGCGCGGCGAGTCGAAGCCGGCAGTGAAGTCGCGGTCGAATCTCAAGACCGCTATACTCCGGCGGCTGACCTTGGCGCAAGCTCAGAGTGCGCGACACATGGCGAAATCCGGGGGGCACGGAGCTCGCGCACGGCAGTATCACGGCGCGACGCACGCAAAGCTATTCGCGTCGTCTGTGCTGCCTGAACCGCTGTAACGGGCCACCTGCGGATACGGGCACAACGGCCGCGACATCGGTGTTCTTGGCGCGCCGGACACTTCAGGTGAAGACGGCTGCCCGCCGCGACCGGCCGACCGCGTGGCGATGACTTGACCTGGCGCCACGCCCTGTTCTCGCCAGCGTTCGATTGCGCCAAGGAAGTCTGCCTGATCCGGTCCGACGCCGCCGCCGCAATGACCGACACCTGGCATCAAGAACAAACGCATCCAATCGTCCTGCTTGCCTCCGAGCGTCCTGTTCACCGCCTCGTAATAGTTGATCGTGCTTTCCGGCGCGGGACCAGGATCGGCCCAACCGTGGTACAGGAGTAACTTGCCACGACGTGCCTTGAACTCTGCGAGGTTCGGATCACTGGCTTCGATGAAGCCGCCGTTTTTCACTGCAAGTGCAAGATCGTTTTCCAGGTTGAACGTCATCGGATCCCAGTTGCCATCTTGTCGTCCGACGTAGCGCGGCATGTCAGCAAACAGCGGATTCAGCGCCGCTCCCTGCGTGGGAGTGCGCCAGCCGGATTCGAACCCCGGCGACCGTCCCGGATAGACTACGGAGCCGTTCCTGGTGGTTACCGGCGCATATGCGCTTCTGGCGTTCTCGACTTGCGCAGCCGTGAGACAGTCTGGTGCGTCACTCACCGTGCAAGCCAACACCGCGGGATCGAATGTGCAGGCGCGCGGCTCGCTGATGATTCCGTCCTTGACGCCGTCTCGCTGATCGCACGCGGCGACCACGGCATTCGCGAGCACCGTCCGCTTCGCGGACGGAACGAGGCGCGACGGATTCTTCAGCATGTCCACCTGCAGCGCAACCTGCGAGACGTTGAGGCGAACCACGTTGTAAACCGGCGCGCCGGCGATGATGGCGTCGAAATCTTCCGGGAAGCGCTGCGCTTCCATCATGCCCTGACGACCGCCGGTGGAGCAGCCCTGGTAATACGAAAGCTGCGGGCCACGGCCATAAAACGTCTGGATGATAGCTTTCGATCGCGCGACCATTTCATGCATGGCGCGGTAACCGAAGTCGATCAGCTTCTCGGGGTGCCCGAGCGCAAACGACGCGCTGCCGCCCTTGTGCCCGGTGTCGTTGGAGGCGGTCGCGTAGCCGCGCCGCAGTCCGGCCGCCATCGCATCGATGGAGATGCTGCCCGCCCATCCCCCGTTGCCCACAGCCAGGAACTTGCCGTTCCAGTTGTCAGTCGGCAGCCACAGTTCCATCTCGATGTGGGAGTCCGCCGACGGCGCGAGCGTTGCGGCAACCCTGCAATGTGCCGGCAGCGGCGCGCCTGGTCCACCGCGGCCGCCCCGTCCTGGCGCCAGGCTTCCGGCGGCTACGAATGCCGCCGACGTGATCGTCGCGTGTGGCAGCGAGATTGACTTGAGTGCGTCGCACGGCGGCTGCTGAAGCAGCGCAGCCGCGGCCATCACGAGGAAGGAACTGACCATGGCAAGTCTCCTGGCTGTTTGTTGTCCACTCTTGGTTCCACGCTACAGTCCCGCGGATTCGAACGAGACTTCCGCCGGTAGCCCCACGTACTGCTCCGCGAGGCTCGTCATCGCGGCACGCGACCTCGTCAGGTAATCGAGGTCGGCGATCTGGCGTTGATGGTCGAACGCGTTGTCGTCCGGAAAGCGATGAAGCGTCGACGTCATCCACCACGAGAAT
>DATDOE010000030.1:0-8427 GCA_035293405.1 Vicinamibacterales bacterium
GGCACTTGAAAGTAGAGCCGGGTCAGCGTCGGCGAGCGCATGCTGAACAGCGCGAAGCCGCGCTCATGTTGCGTGTAGACGAGCTCGTCGGACGACGGCGCGGCTTCCGCGAGAATCCCGAGCCAGCCGAACGGGTAGACCCGTTCATAGACGGTCAGGACGCCACTCGGAATCGCGGGACGGCAGATACCGTGAAATCCATCGCAGCCAGCAATGAAGTCGCAATGAACCTCGTGGTCTGTGCCGCCGTGGTGGAAACGGAGCATCGGGCGCGAGGAATCGAGCGCGCTGACCGAGACGCGATCACTTTCAAAGTACAGCGGCCGCGCCGTCGCCGTCCGCGCGTCGATCAGATCCCGGACGACTTCGTTCTGTCCGTAGACGGTGATGGCTTTGCCTTCCGTCAAGTCAGTCAGATCGATGCGGTGCCGCGACCCCCGAAAGCTGACGTAGAGTCCATCATGCCGCAGCCCAGCCCGTCGAAGTCCTGCCCCAACGCCCATCGCGTGAAGCAGGTCCACCGTGCCCTGCTCCAGGACGCCCGCTCTCACGCGGTCGATGATGTACTCGCGGCTGCGGTTCTCGACAATGACCGAGTCGATGCCATTCAGATGCAGCAGATGTCCGAGCAGCAATCCAGCCGGACCCGCGCCGACGATGCCGACCTGCGTCCGGAGTGAACTCACTTCCTGCTCAGAACCCGCTGCTGCAGGCAAAACTGGCGGCCTCGTCTGTGCTGCCGCTGCCCTTGTACTTGGCCACCAGCGGGTATTGGCACAGCGGCCGCGAACGCGTGATCGTGCCCGACTGGTCGCGCCGGACGGCCGGTAACGTCTCTGGCGCCTTGCCGTCCTCGACCCACGCGAGCAGTGCGTCCATCAGACCGGTCGGCTGCGGACCTGCGCCGCCGGCGCAATGAGTCACACCCGGCGCCATGAACAATCGAATGAATTCGGATGTCTTCTTTGCACCACCCATCTGCTGCTGCACGCGCGTGTAGTAGTCGATGCTGCCCTCGGCGGTGATCAACTGATCCGCCCAACCATGCCAGACGATGGCCCTGCCGCCGCGATCGCGGAACGCCGCCAGGTCGGGGTTGTCGGTGCCAATCACGATCCCATACTGCTCCACCGATTGATCCCAGAACCGTTCGTAGGCGGCGGGAGTCACAGTGTTGCCGTCGAACTTCGGGTCCTGCGTCAGGAAGTACCGGAACCAGTCCATCGACAGGCCGAACGGCTGCGGGCGGAGAGGCGTGCCCCTGCTGGTCCACAGGGCGTTCATATCGGCGCCGCGGGCCGTGCCGTACCAGATAAAGGCGCCGTCTCCCCGGCGGGGGCCCTCCCACAGCTTGCGGATCACGTTGACATCGGCCTCGGTGAACGAACCACAGTCTCCGGCAGACGCTCCCAACAGCGGCTTCGGATCGTAGGTGCAGCGTTTCGGATCTTCGATGACGCCGTCCTTCACGCCGTCGACGCTGTCGCACGCGGCGATCGCCGCGGCCGTCGCCGCCACCAGCTTGCAGGAGGCCACAGGATTCGCCGCCGCGTTCATCACGACAGGGCCCCACAGATGTTGCAGATGGAACCGGTTCCAATTGATCGCGGGCGCCGCCGACATGATGCCGTTGTAGTCCTGCGGATACCGCTGGGCCTCCATCAGCCCCTGCCGTCCGCCGGTCGAGCAGCCGTTGAAATAGGAGTATCTCGGGGCGACGCCGTACATCGCCTGGGTGAGTGCCTTGCCCGTCACGGTCATCTCGTGAATGCCAACGTGGGCAAAGTTCCGGATCGCTTCCCAATTCAAGCGGCCGTTCCCATCGAGCGCGAAGGTGCCGCTTCCACCCTCGTGCCCGGCATCGGTTGCGCCGGCGGCAAAGCCCTGCGCCACTGGCTGGTTCACACCAGCGGCGTTCCCGCCGACCAATCCGCCGCCACCGGTGCCCACGAACCGCCCGTTCCAGTTCGAGGTTGGAATCGCCACCCAGACGCGAATCTTGTCGGCGGCAGGCGGATGCGTGGTGATGGCGGTCACACGACAGACGCCCGGATTGTTCGGATCGACTGCCGCCGATTCGATCGTCGTGTTCGGGAGCGCAACGCTCGCAAGGCTTTCGCACGACCGAACCGCCTTGGCATTCGCGATGGCCGGCTTCGGTGCGGTTTGCATCAGTGGCGGAGGTGCCGGCCCTCCGGCGCGACCGCCGCCGGGCGGCGCTCCGCCACGCCCGGCTTGCGGAACCTGGCCATGCGCGACGGTGGACATCAGCGCGACCACGGAAGTTGCCAGGAACAACGCTCGGTTCGCTCGCGTCATGGTGATCCTTTCCAACGTGTATTACGGCTCCAGAAACGCTGCCGGGCCTGCTGGCGGCTGCAGCCATTGGTGATCCTTGAACACGGCGGCCAACTGTTCGCGGAGCCAGACACTGCGCGGCTCCTTGTCGAATCGTCGGTGCCAGTGCAGCTTCAGATCGTAGGTGAGGTCGAAGGGCGGCAACGCGGCGGCCACCCGCGACGTGATCGACGCGAACCGCGTCACCACGGCGTACGGCAGAGTGGCAACAAGCTGTGTATCCATCACGATGAACGGGACGCTCAGCACGTTCGACGTGTACATCACGACCTTCCGGCGCAGCCTGCGGCGCTCGAGGAACCGCTCGAGGATGTCCTGGCTGCGGCCCTCTCGGCGGACGACGATGTGCTCGGCGGCAAGGAACGCGGAGACGGTCAACCGGCTCCGCCACAACGGATGCCCCGCGCGCATCAAGCAGGCGAATCCATGCTTCGAGAGCCGCCGTTGACGAAAGTTTCTCTGTGCGAGCGCCGGAAAGTAGCCAACCGCCATATCGACGTCGCCCTTTTCCAGAGCCTCGGCGAGCGGCGCGTCTCGCGCCGTGACGGTGGTGACGGGACATTTCGGCGCGTGGACGCGGAGAGAGCCGAGGACCGACGGCAGGAAGGCCATTTCCGCAATATCGGAGAGTCCCAAGACGATGGGCCGGCTGCTGGTGGCCGGATCGAAGCGCTCGCTCTTGAGCAGATCCTCCTGAAGATGCTTGAGGTGTGGCCGCGCCGCGCGAACGATCGCGTGCGCGCGCGGGGTCGGAACGATACCACTCGGCGCGCGGACGAACAGCGCATCGTCGAACGTCTCGCGCAGCCGGCCCAGCGCCTTGCTGACGGCTGGCTGGCTCATGCCGAGCCGTCGCGCCGCGCGGCTCACACTCAAGTCGTCGTAGAGGGCGACGACGATGGGCAGCAGATTGAGGTCGGGTTGTTTCGGTGCCAACCGCGTCTATCGCACTCGCATCATGGCACGACTGTCAGCGGATTGCCGGCTTCGAGTGCGTGGCGAAGAACGCGAAGATGTCGGGCATGCTACCCGAGATCACGCTGCCGTGATCCCCCCCGGCCACCTCGATGTACTGATACGGCATCTTCAGCGTCTTCATGACCTCGACCCATGTGCGCGAGAGCGTCACCGGCACCGCCGTGTCCATGTCGCCGTGAATGACGATGACAGGCATCGTGGGAATCTTGCTGAGCGAATTCGGGTCCAGGCTGAAAGCAGCCGGCGCCTGCACGCCGATGGCGGCCCACTTCTCGGGGTACTTCACGGCGAGGTGGTACGTGCCGGCGCCTCCCATCGAGTGACCGAAGAGATAGGTGCGACGCTCGTCGATGTCGAACTCCTTGCGGACGGCCTCGAGCACGTTGAGGACGTCCTTTTCGCTCAGCTCGCGCAGGTTCGGCGGATCGTTGGCCCCTGCCGGTGCGCCGCGAGGCGGCCCCTGCCGCCCCGGATTCGCGGCAGCGTTTGGAGGCGGCCCGCCGCGGCGCGGACCGGCCGGCACGCCATACCACCCGCGTGGGTTGTAGCCCATCGGCGCCACGTAGATGTAGCCGCCAGCTTCTGCCAAGTCCAGCGCAGCGGCACGCATCATCGTGGTATGCGTCCCGCCCAGACCGTGGAGCGTCAGGATCAGCGGGTTCTTCTTGTCTCGACTCACCTTCGACGACACGTAGATCGCGTACGGGATGTCCTCGTTCGTATCGGCGAAGCGATAGGTGCGGATCTGCGCGCGCGGATCGGCCGGAACGGGTCCGCGACCTCGGCCCGGAGCCGGCGGTGCGGGCTGCGCGGCAGGCTCCTGCGCCAACGCGACGGGCGCGTGCGTGAGGACGAACTGAAAGCAGAGAGCCAGCGCGGCGACCGATGCGATTTTCATGAAGGCTTTGGACACACGCTTCACCTTTCGTCGGAGCGCTCTTGCGCCACGAGAGTCTCCGTTCAGCCCCGATCGTGTCAACGTCGAATATCGGTTATGCGCGCCCGGAATAGCATCGCAGTCCGCGCACGTCACCGCCGCCTGTTCTGTATTCGCCAGCCGAATAGTGGCTATCCGGTTTGAATGGTGCGACCCGGGCATGAGACGCTTCGCCCGCGTCATCTCCACCGACGATGACACACACAGGAGGCTATATGCCGGTATTGAAAGGGTGACTGTCCATCCTCGCGTGTACGGTTGTGCTGCCATCGGCCGCGTTCGCTCAAGGCTCCATCACGGGCACGGTCAAGGACACATCCGGTGCCGTGCTGCCAGGCGTGACCGTTGAAGCGGCGAGCGACGCGCTCATCGAGAAGGTTCGCTCCGCCGTCACGGATGGCTCCGGCCAATACCGCATCGTAGACCTGCGCACCGGTACCTACACCGTCACCTTCGCCCTCCCCGGTTTCAGCACGGTCAAGCGCGAAGGGATCGAGCTGACCGGATCCTTCACGGCGTCGATCAACGCGGACATGAAGGTCGGGACGCTCGAGGAGACGATCACGGTCACGGGCGAGACGCCACTCGTCGACACGCAGAGCGTCCGACGTCAGGTGACGATCTCGAACGACCTGATCTCCGCGATGCCTGCGGCGCGGTCCTACGCCGGCGTCATGATGCTCATGCCGGCAGTGCAGACCCAGGCCAGCCCGGCCAACCTCGACGTCCAGGTCACCCCCGGCGTGGTCTTCTTCGGTGGCGCCGGCGGCCGCGTCAACGAGGGGCGCATCCAGGTGGACGGGTTGAACACCGGCGCCGCGCTGAACGGCGCGGGCGCGTCGAGCTACGTGCCCGACGTCGGCAACGCGCAGGAAGTCACGCTGACGACCTCCGGAGGCCTGGGAGAAATGCAGGCGGGCGGACCCGTCGTCAGCATCATGCCGAAGACCGGGGGCAACAGTCTCAAGGGCAGCTTGTACGCCTCGAATGTCACGTCGGGCATGGTCGGCGACAACTACAGGCAGGAGCTGAAGGATCGCGGCCTGACGACGCCCGGCAGGCTGTACAAGCTGTGGGACTACAACCTTGGCGTCGGTGGGCCGATCCGGAAGGACAACGTGTGGTTCTTCTTTCAGTTCCGCGACGAGGGCAGCCACCGAACCGTCCCGGGCATGTTCGCCAATGCGAACATGGGCGACCCGACGAAATGGACATACGTCGCCGACAGCAGCCGGGCCGCCGTCCAGGCTGGAAGCTGGCGGAACGCGGCGCTTCGTCTGACAGTTCAAGCGACGCCGCGCAACAAGTTCAACGTCTTCTGGGACCATCAGATCCCCTGCCAGGGAGCCGGCTACGCCCTTGGACCCAATAGCGGATGCCGCCAGTCTGGTACTGACGAGATCATCTGCGGCGCGCCCCAATCCACCAATCCGTCATGCTCCTCGACGTCCGCACCCGAAGTCGGCACCTACCTGACCGGCTATGGACAGCGGGTGCAGCAGGCGACGTGGAGCTCTCCCTTCAGCAACCGGCTCCTGCTCGAGGCGGGCTTTGGCACATACCTCAGCCAGTGGGGCGGCACGGAACAGCCCGGCAGCCCGTTTGCCGATCTCGTGCAGATGACCGAGCAGTGCTCGGCAGGTTGTGCGAACAATGGAAACATCCCGAACCTGACCTACCGCTCGGGAACCTACCGGCACAGCTTTCAGGGGACGATGAGTTGGCGTGCGTCTGCGTCGTACGTGACCGGCGCGCAGAGCCTGAAGGTCGGCTATCAGGGCGAGCATCAGATCAACGACAGTTACATCTACACGAACTCCCAGTTCCTGCGTTTCCGCGTCAACAACGGCGTTCCGAACCAGATCACGCAGGACATCAATGCCTTCCTGCAGCCATCACGCGTACGCTTCGGCGCGTTCTACGTGCAGGAACAGTGGACGCTCGGTCGGGTGACGCTCCAGGGAGCGCTCCGGTTCGATCGTGCGTGGAGCTATTTCCCGGAGACGACGGTTGTGGCCCAGCGATTCCTGCCGGCGGGGGTCACCTACCCGCGGGCCGATGGCGTCACGGGGTACAAGGATCTCACCCCGCGCGGTGGGGTGGCGTGGGACGTATTCGGAAACGGCCGGACGTCGCTCAAGGTCAACGTCGGACAGTATGTGCAAAACGCGAACAGCGGCTTGACCTATACGGCGCTGCAGCCGGCGGCGCGCCTCGCCACCTCGGTCACGCGCACGTGGACCGACCGGGATGGCGATTTCGCTCCGGACTGCGATCTCCTCAACCCGCTGGCCCAGACCACGACGGTGGACTTCTGTGGGCAGATGAGCAACGTCAATTTCGGAAAGGACCGTTTCACCAGCACACTCGACCCGAAGCTGGTCAACGGTTGGAGGGTGCGGCCTGGTGATTGGCAATACGGCGTGTCGGTCCAGCAGCAGGTGTTGCCGGGCGTCGCGATAGAAATGGGCTACAACCGGCGGTGGCTCACCAACTTCACGGCCACCGACAACCTCGCGCAGGGCCCCGCCGATTTCGGGACCTTCAGCGTGACGGCGCCGGTCGATTCACGGCTGCCCGCGGAGGCGTCGGGACGGGTGATCCCGGGCCTCTACAACGTCAATCAGGCCGTCGCGTCACGGGTCGACGAGGTCCAGACGCTGGCCGGCGACTACGGGACGTACTCGCAGGACAGCCACGGAATCCTGTTCAACGTCAGCGCGCGCCCGCGGAACGGTTTGGTGTTGCAAGGCGGCCTGAGCGCCGGAAGCACACGCACCGACTACTGCGACATTCGGACGGCGTTGCCGGAGCAGACGGTCGCGGGGGCGCAGAGCCCGACCAACCCGTGGTGCAACACGGCGACCGGCCTGGTGACTCGCTACACCGGTCTCGGCTCGTACAGGATTCCGAAGATCGACGTCCTGTTCGCCGGAACGTTGCGGAGCGATCAGGGTCCGCCGCTGGCGGCGAACTGGGTGGTGTCCAACGCGCTCGTTCAGCCGTCGCTTGGCCGGCCGTTGTCGAACAACGCACCGAACGTGACCGTGAACCTGATCGAACCGGGTACGTTGTACGGCGAGCGCGTGACCGAGGTGGACCTCCGCTTCGCGAAGATCCTGAGGTTCGGCCGCACGCGAACCAACGTCGGCTTCGACATTTACAACCTGATGAACCTGGCGCCGGTACTGAGCTACAACCAGGCGTTCAGCCCGACGAACTCGCTCTGGCTGACGCCGACCGGCGTCCTGCAGCCGCGGTTCTGGAAGTTCAGCGTGCAGGTCGACTTTTAGCGCGGGCCGGCCGCGCCACACGGCCAGGTCTAAACGGACATAGTCCTTATGCCCGGGAGGAATACGCGCTGCGCACGCGCGAGAGGCTATTCCTCGCGGGCATAACGCTCATCCACGTTGACTCTCCAGTCGCCGGTTCGACAGTATCCACGCCAGCGCCACACCTCTGACTGCGCCACTGCATCAGCCCTGCCTGGACGCATGCGGACGTTTGCGAAGGAGCCCGTGCATGCATCGCACCTCGTTGTGTTGGATGGTCGTTCTGTTGACCCTGCTCATGCCGTCGCTCGCATCCGCGCAAGGTGCGTTGGCACGCGGCTCGTTGACCGGTACCGTACGGGATGCATCAGGCGCCGTGCTGCCGGGCGTCACGGTGGAAGCCGCGAGTCCGACACTCATCGAGAAAGTCCGCACGGCGGTCACCGACAGCGCCGGTGTGTATCGCATCGTGAATCTCGATCCAGGGGCGTACTCGCTCACGCTCACGCTCGCGGGCTTCAGTCAGGTGAAGCGCGAGAACATCGAGTTGAGCGGCTCGGCCACGCTCACGGTTCCGATCGAGATGCGGGTCGGCAATCTCACGGAAACCATCATCGTCACCGGCGAGAGCCCGACGGTGGACGTCCAGTCCACGCGGCGCGAGGCAGTCATCGACGGGGACGTGATCGCGGTGCTCCCGGGCACGCGCTCTACGGGGTCGCTCCTCACCATGATCCCCGGACTGGAAACCTTCGGTGCGGCACTGAACCCGGCTCCGGGACTGGTGTTCTTCTTCGCACGCGGTGGGCCCGTCGGCGAGGGCCGCTTCAATGTGAACGGCATGCCGGTCGCCAACGCGTTCGCGGGCGGCGGCGGGTCGTC
>DATDOE010000031.1:0-98570 GCA_035293405.1 Vicinamibacterales bacterium
CCCCCCTGCCGATGCGTCTTCAGACCCGCCTACGGATCTTCCGCCAAGCCTGGCGACCAGACCCTCGTACGGCAACACCGCCCCGACGTGCCCCCGCTCGGCCAGGGCCCGGCACAATTCGTCAGTGTGCCACCCGGTGCGGGCACTCAGGATCACTACGTGCATCCGCCCGATCTTATAGAAGTGAGGACCGTAATACTTTCGGGTTCAGCCGGCCGGCGTGAAATGTGCGTCCGCTCACCACGCTCGTGAGCCATACCTCGGCCGGGCTGAAGAGCATCGGATCGATCTTGTAGAAGTCGTTGTCATAGCGCTTGAAGATGTCGTAGAAGGGCGTCCCGTAGTCGGGCGACGTTGATGAGGGCAGACGCTCGGCAAGCGACTCGAGCTCGGCATCCTCAGCCTGCACGGTGTAGCGCGCCTGCGCGCCGTAGAGAATGCAGTCGTTCGTGCGGCCGATGGCGCGCATGTCGCTTTTGGCCACCGGCGGAAGCGGCGCAGTACCGATGGCGCTCACGACCTTCGTGACGTCGAACCCCAGCGTGTCCATCTTGTGCAGCCCGGTCTCGATCGACCGCGCAACGATCTGCGCGCCGCCGGCCAGGCTGGCCGTCGGTGCGATCGCGAAGGTGATTCCCGCCGGGGCGATACCGGCCTTCGCAGCCACCCACATCGCGACTTCGTCGGTGGGCAGCATGCGCCCTTCGAGCACGAGCACGCCGCGAGTGGCGTCTTCGGCGCCACCGAGCTTTGCGAAGAGCTCTTTCTCGACACGCGCTTTCGCGCGCAGCGGCCCTGAGCCCATGGCAAAGAAGCCGTCAGGATTGATGGCCCAGCCGGCGTATTGCGATGCCATGCAGGCCTGCGCTGGATGATCGGTCCACACCTGCACGCCCGGCCACGTCTCACTGCCAATCATCAGCGGCACGAGCTCGACGTGACCCAGCCCGCCCATGCACAGCTCCGCAAGCGCGCGGCCCGCAGCCAGGCCACCCGGCACGTTGACGCCAGCGTCGATCACGCGCGCACCGCACGGAAGCGTGTGGATGGCCAGACGCAATTCCGCGGCACGATCGGCGTACCGATCGGCCAATGCCCACGCACGCTCGTTCAGTCCTAAGTCGGTCACGTCTCCACCCTATACCGAACCGCGTTCGCTGCCAATTCCGTCACCGCGTTGGAGTTCCAAAAGCCAAACGCAGAGATCGCTGAGGAGCAGAGTTACGCGGAGGCCTGAATGCTACGCAGCGGGCTGTGACAGCTGCCACGCGTGGTGCCGGCCTGGCGGCCGGCTACATGGATCGAGGAAAGGGTGATCGCAAGCGCCCGGTGAGATGTAGAGGCGTTTGCGACCAGCTTTTCCTCGATCCATGCCGCGCGAAGCGGCCACGCGTGTCACTCTCCGCGTATCTCTGCTCCTCCGCGATCTCTGCGTTGATCTTTTTTCTCCTCGCCTTTTCACACTGTTCGTGCAGTCCGACCAGCTTGGATCAAACGCACACAACCGGCACTATACTGGGCGGCTTACACCACTGATCGAAGGAGGTTCCGCGTGTCCAAGCGTCTTGCTGCACTACGGTACATGCGCTTCGCGGCGCTTCCCGTGCTCTTCGTCACGAGCACGTTCGTCGCTGGCTGCAGCGGCGCCTCGTCTGCACCGGCCGGCGCAGCGGCGCCTCCTCCGGCAATCACACAAGCGGACGTTCCGCTCATCCCACGCCGGCTGCTCTTCGGCAACCCCGAAAGAGCCGGGGCGTCGCTGAGCGACGATGGCACGCAGCTGGCGTTTCGCGCCGCCGTCGATGGGGTGATGAACGTGTGGGTGGCGCCCTTCGATTCGCCGGAGGCGGCGCGCCCGGTCACCAAAGACACGTCGCGCGGCGTTCGCCAGTACTTCTGGGCCTACGACAACGCGCACATCATCTACCTGCAGGACAAGGGCGGCGACGAGAACTGGCGCGTGTACTCAGTCGATGTCACGAGCGGCGCCACCAGGGATCTGACGCCGTTCGACAAAGTGGCGGCGCAGATTCAAGGCGTCAGCGACAGGTTTCCCGACGAGATCCTCATCGCGCTCAACGACCGCAACCCCGAGTTGCACGATCTCTACCGCATCAACGTCGTGACCGGGAAGCGCGCGCTGGTGCAGCGAAACGACAAGTACGCCGGCTTCGTGACCGACGATGACTTCACGGTGCGGTTCGCACAAATATACCGTCCGGACGGAGGCCTGGATCTCCTGCGGCGCACCGCGGCCGGAACGTTCGAGCCGTTCGAGAGCATCGGCTCAGACGACGCGCTCACGACGCAGCCGATCGGCTTCGACAAGGGCGGTCAGCATCTCTATCTGATCGACTCTCGCGGCCGTGATACCGCGGCGCTCTTCAGCCAGGATGTGAACACCGGCATGAAGACGCTGCTCGCCGAGGATGCGCGCGCCGACGCCGAAGGCGTACTCACCCACCCGCAGGAGAAGACGATCCAGGCAGTCGCCTTCAACTACGACCGTGTGCGCTGGCAGGTGATCGACAAGCAGACCGGCGACGACCTGAAGTATCTGCAGGGAGTCACCGACGGTGAGATCAGCGTCCTCAGCCGCTCCATGAAGGACGCCCGCTGGATCGTTGCGTATGTGAAGGACCACGGGCCGGTGCGCTACTACGTCTACGATCGACCGTCGCGCACGGCGAAGTTCCTGTTCACCAACCGGCCCTCGCTCGAATCCGCGAGGCTGGCGCGGATGCACCCGCAGGAGATCAAGGCGCGCGATGAGCTCACGCTCGTCAGCTATCTCTCACTGCCTGTGTGGACCGATGCCGATGGCAACGGACGGCCGGCATCGCCGCTGCCGACCGTGCTCTTCGTCCATGGCGGCCCCTGGGGCCGCGACGTGTGGGGCTTCGACACGATTCATCAGCTGCTGGCCAATCGTGGCTATGCGGTGCTGTCGGTCAATTTTCGAGCCTCGACCGGTTTCGGCAAGAAGTTTCTGAACGCGGGCAATCGCGAGTGGGGCGCCAAGATGCACGATGACCTGCTCGATGCCGTCAAGTGGGCCGTGGACCAGCACATCGCTGACCCGCAGAAAACGGCGATCATGGGCGGTTCGTACGGCGGCTATGCCACCCTCGCCGGGCTCACCTTCACGCCCGACGTCTTCGCCGCCGGCGTGGACATCGTCGGGCCGTCGAACCTGGTGACGTTGCTCAGCACGATTCCGGCCTACTGGAAGCCGCAGGTCGAACTATTTGCCACGCGGGTTGGTGACAACCGTACCGACGAGGGGCGCAAGTTCCTCGAGTCCCGTTCGCCGTTGACGCGCGTGGACAAGATCTCGAAACCGCTGCTCATCGGGCAGGGCGCCAACGATCCGCGCGTGAAGCAGGCCGAGTCCGATCAGATCGTCAAGGCGATGCAGGCCAAGAACATCCCGGTCACCTACACGCTGTTTCCGGACGAGGGCCATGGGTTCGCCAGGCCGGAGAACAACATCGCGTTCATGGCGATCGCGGAAGCGTTCCTGGCGAAACATCTGGGCGGACGCGCCGAACCGATTGGCGACGCCTTCAAGGGATCGTCGGTGAAGGTCCCGCAAGGACCGGATCTGGTGCCCGGCGTGAAGGACGCCCTGCAGCCGGCGGCGGTCACGAGCTCACACGAGTGACGACGCAGACGGGGTCCATGCCGCCGCGCGGGCGGATGGTGGCCTGCTCGTTCATGGTGCTGGCGGCGTTCGCGCTCGCGGCGGGCGCCCAGACCAGAGGACCAGCCTCCTCCACCGTGCTCTTCGAGGGCGCGAGGCTCATCACGAGCGCTGGCGCGGCGATCGAGGATTCCGCGTTTGTCGTCGAGGGTGGGCGCTTCACCAGCGTCGGCGCGCGCGGCACGGTGCGTGCGCCGCAGGGTGCGACCGTCGTGGACCTGCGCGGCAAGACCGTGATGCCCGCCCTGATCGACGCGCACAGTCACCTTGGCTACACTGACGTGCGCCAGGCCACCACGGCGGCCGCCAACTACACGCCGGCCAATCTGATTGACCACCTGCAACGCTACGCGTACTACGGCATCGCCGCGACATGGAGCCTCGGCCTCGATCGCGGCGAGCTGCCCTACCAGCTGCGCGCGAAACCCAGCCCCGGCGCTGCGCTGTTGCTGACCGCCGGTCGCGGCATCGCCATGCCGAACGCGGGGCCGAACGCCGACTACTGGAAAGACGCGGCATACGGCGTGACCACTGAAGCCGAGGCACGGAGCGCGGTCCGGGATCTCGCCGCGACGAAAGCGGACATCGTCAAGATCTGGGTGGACGACCGGAACAAGACCGTGACGCCGCTGCCCCCGTCGCTCTATCGCCCGATCATCGATGAGGCGCACGCCCGCGGCCTGCGCGTTGTCGCGCACGTGTACTACCTGGCCGACGCCAAGGAGCTGCTCCGATCGGGCATCGACGGCTTCGCGCACGGCATTCGCGATCTCGAAGTGGACGACGAGATCATGGGCCTCTTCAAGCAGCGGCCACAGGTGTTCGTGATCCCGAACCTTCCTGATACGCCGCCGTCGGCCGCCGATCTGGCATGGCTCAGCGAAACGCTGCCGGCCGCGCGGATCGAGGCGATGACGCGCGCGGCGGTCGCCGCGCCGGCGCGGCCACGCCTGTTCGAGGTGCAGGCGCGGAGCCTGGTGAAGCTGAATGCGGCGGGCGTGCGCATCGGCTTCGGCACCGACGCCGGGATTGGCGCGCCGTACGGCTGGTCCGCGCACGCGGAGCTGGCCGACATGGTCGCGGCCGGCATGACGCCGGCGCAAGTCCTGAACGCGGCGACCCGTACGGCGGCGGACATCATGCGACTCGACCGGCTCGGGACCATCGCCCAGGGCAAGAGCGCCGACTTCATCGTGCTCGACGCCAATCCACTCGACGACATCATGAACACTCGCCGAATCGCGCAGGTCTACGTGCGCGGCAATCAGGTTGACCGCGCCGGACTCAGCGCTGGCTGGACCGGCCGGTAAGGGTAGCCCAGCACGACGGTCTTCATCGATTGACGGCGATGAGCGATTGACGTTGATGAGACCACAGTCGAAGACGTAGAGCCGGAGTGTCTTCGGCGGCGGCGCCTTCGACGCCTGGGACGGCTGACGTGCCTCGCTGCCGCTGGATGCGGCGACGACGAGTAGCGACACCAGGAGACTGATCGTCCTTCGCATCGAGCTCCTCTTTTGCCGAGACGGCGTGAACGAAGGCCGTCAGTCTACTCCTGCTTCGAGGTCAAGACGGAGGAGTGCCGGCAAGAGTCAGGCGGGTCTATAAAGCAAGACCCGTCCTACTGTGTGGACTGGCACCGCCGACGATGCTATCGTCGTCGCCCCGGCATGTAGGAATTTCTTGAAGGACGTACGACATGCTAGGCAACGAAGACACCCTGCTGTCGCCCCGTGAGGAGCGTCGCATGGGTCACAATGAAAGCCTACGGCTGCTGATCACCGAACTACGCAATCTATTCGCCGCCAAGGAGCGACTTATGCTATCGCTGCACGAGGAGCTCGTCGAGCACATCGAGAAGCTGAGAGAAAGTCAGATAACCAAATGAGGAGACTGCTCATCGCCGCGTTACGCGTCGCCGTTGTCGCCAGCGTCCTGCACACGACCGCTGGTGCCGAGGAGATCAGGGTACTGGCCTCGATCGGCATCAGAGCCGTTATCGAGGACCTTGCGCCGAAGTTCGAGCAGGCGACGAAGCACAAGGTGACGACGGTCTTCGATCTGGCCGGCGTGCTCAAGACGAAGATCGAGGGCGGCGAGCCGTTCGACGTCGTCGTCATCACCCCGCCTCTGGTCGATGATTTGATCGCCAAGGGCAAGGTCGGCGCGGCGTCGAAGACGGTCGTGGCGCGGGTCGGGCTGGGACTCATGATCAAGGCCGGGGCCCGGAAGCCGGACGTGAGCAGCGTCGAGGCATTCAAGCGCACGCTGCTCGCCGCCAGGTCGATCAGTTACGCGTCGGCGGGCGCGAGTGGCGTGGCGTTCCTCGCGACGGCGAAGCAGCTCGGCATCGCCGATGCGATCAAGACCAGGGCCGCCGCGACCGGCGACGAAGTCAACGCCAACCTGCTGAGCGGCGCGTCCGATCTCGCGGTGCTGCCGATCAGCGAGATCCTGCCGGTGAAGGGAGCGGAAGTCGGCGGCGTGTTCCCCACCGAGGTGCAGACCATCGTCGTCATGGCCGCGGGAGTCAACGCGAACGCCAAGAGCACCGTCGCCAGGGATTTCGTGACGTTCCTGATGTCGCCGGCCAATTCGGCGGTGATCCGCGCCAAGGGGATGGAACGGTAAGAAGACCCTCCCTTGAACTACCCCCGTGTGGCGAGGATAATCGGCGCCACCATGAAGAAGGCCTTGCTCGCGATCCTTGCGGCAACCGCGCTGCTCACGACCGCGGCGGCGGCCGGCGACTACATCTACCGCTTCGACAAGAGCGGGAAGTACCTGTCGTCGTTCGGCGGCAAGAACGCGCCCTACAGCTTCAACACGCTCCACAAGCTGGCCATCGACACCCGCTTCACGCCGGCGCGCCTCATTGCCTGCGACCGCGCCAACAACCGCGTCGTGCACCTGTCGCTCGACGGCCAGTTCATCGGCGTCGTGGCCAGGGACCTGCTCCTGCCGGCGGCCATCGTCATCGACGGCGACAACGCCATCGTCGGCGAGTTGAACGGACGCGTCACAGTGCTCGACAAGACGGGCGCTGTCGTGACCCGCATCGGCGCCAGCACCGAGCAGGGCACGGGCACGAACAAGATTCCACCGGCACAGTGGCGCGACGGCTTTGTGCTGTCGCCGCACGGCGTGGCCGTCAACGCCCACGGCGATCTGTTCGTTTCGGAGTTCAGCGCGTTCGGCCGCGTCCACCGCTTCAACCGACAGTAGGGGACCCATTCATGAACTGGAAGACATCCGCACTCTTCGGCCTCGTCGGCACGACGCTACTGGCGACCTCGTCTGCCGCGGCGACCTGTGAATCCTTGAAGTCGCTCTCGATTCCCAACGTCACGATCGTGAGCGCCGAATCGGTGGCCGCCGGACCATTCGTACAGCCGGCACGAGCTGGTGCGCCAGCGCCAGCGGCGCAGCCAGCCGGACGCGGAGCAGCCGCGCCGTCGATCCCCGCGCATTGCCGCGTGAAGCTGGTGCTCGAGCCATCCAGCGATTCCAACATCAACGCCGAGCTGTGGATGCCTGCCGCCGACTGGAATGGCAGGTTTCTCGCGGTCGGCAACGGCGGCTTCGGTGGCGCCATCCAGGGCTACGGCGATATGCAGGCCGCGCTGCGGCGCGGCTATGCGACGGCCGGGAACGACACCGGCCACTCCGATGCGGACGGCCCGGGCGGGATGTTCGGTCTCGGCCACCCGGAGAAGATCGTCGACTTCTCCCATCGCGCGATGCACGAGATGGTCGTGACGTCGAAGCGGCTGGTCGACGGGTTCTACGGCAAGGCGCCGCAGTTCTCGTACTACAAGGGATGCTCGACAGGCGGCCGTCAGGGCGTCATGGCGGCGCAGCGGTTCCCGGACGACTTCGACGGCATCATCGCGGGCGCGCTGGCGAATCGCCACATCCACATGCACACCGCCGGCGTGGCGCGCAGCATCGAGCTCGCTCGGCATCCCGATCAGGCACTGCCGCCGGAGAAAGCCGCGCTGGTGTCGAAGGCGCTCCTCAACGCGTGCGACACCATGAAGGAAGGCTTCGTCAACAACCCGCGGGCCTGCTCGTTCGATTTCTCGAAGCTGGCGTGCTCGAGCGCCTCGGGCGCCGACACCAATAGCTGCCTGACGGCCCCACAACTGAAGACCGTTGAGACCTTCTACGGCGGCCTGAAGAACAGCAAGGGCGAGTTGATCTTCTCGGGTCAAGCGCTGAGCAACCCGATTCCGGCGCTGCGTCCGCCGACCGGCACACCGGGCGGTGGATACGACACGGTTCGGATCTGGGGATTCCAGAACGCCGATTACGACTGGAAGACGTTCGACCTCGATCGAGACTTGCCGATCATCGACGCCAAGGTCGGCTTCGTGGACGCCGTCGATCCCGATCTGCGCACGTTCAAGGCCCACGGCGGCAAGCTCCTGTTGTACGCGGGATGGGGCGACACGACGATCACGCCCGAGAACACCGTCGTGTACTACGAGAGCGTGCTCGACAAGATGGGCAGGAAGCAGGGTGACTTCACGCGCCTCTTCATGGTGCCCGGGATGGCGCACTGCGGCGGCGGCGCGGGCCCGAACACGTTCGACTCGATCGGCGCGCTCGAAGCCTGGCGCGAGAAGGGCACGGCGCCGGCGGAGATCACCGCCTTCAACCCGCAGACGAGCACGTCTCGTCCGCTGTGCCCCTACCCGCAGTACGCCAAGTACAAAGGAACCGGAAACATGAAGGACGCGACCAACTGGTCGTGCACCGCGCCGTAGTAAATGGTGTCTTTCGTTACCTGCCAGGGAGGACATATGAATCGTTTGGTCGCCGCAGCAGCCGCGATGCTTCTGCTCTGCGCCACGCCGGCGCTCGCTCAGTTCGATTCGGCGCAGATCTCGGGCGTGGTGCAGGACAGCACAGGGGGAACCCTTCCTGGCGTCGATGTCGCACTCGTCAACGTCGGAACCCGCAACGAACGCCACGCGATCACCAACGAAGCCGGCCTCTACACATTCCCGAGCGTGCCGGTCGGTGAGTACCGCATCACCGCAACGCTCTCCGGGTTCAAAGCCATCACCAAGTCCGGCGTGCAGGTCAACGCCGGACTGAACATTCGCGTCGACGTGTCGCTCGAGGTCGGCCAGTTGAGCGAGACGGTTCAGGTCGAAGCGGCGACGACGCTCGTGGACACCTCCGTGATCGGACGCACGGTGCGAGCCGAGCAGATTGCGGAAACCCCGCTGAGCGGACGGCGCGCGTCGCAGGTGGCGCAACTGGCGCCGGGCGTCGTCGGCGGCAACATGGGCGGCTCGGTGCCGACAGGCGTCGGCACGTTCGCCACCGGCGTGACCTCAATCAACGGCGGCCGCGCGGACGAATTCATGACCACCATCGACGGCGCGCCCTCCATCCGGGTCCGCGCTGCCGGCGGCTTCATGATGGGCGCACAGAACTTCGACACCGTCGCCGAAGTCCAGGTGCTGACCACGAACTATCAGGCCGAGTACGGCCGCTCGTCAGCCGGCCAGTTGCGGATGGTCACCAAGAGCGGCACGCAGAGCTTCCGCGGCAACGTGTTCTGGAGTCATCAGAACGACGCGCTGGACTCGAACTCCTGGACGCGGAATCGGAGCGGTCTCGACAAGTCACCGCACAAGTACAACGCCTACGGGTTCACGCTGGGCGGCCCGATCTACATTCCTGGCTCGTTCAACACCAGCAAACAGAGTCTGTTCTTCTTCTGGGGACAGGAGTGGCAGCGCGACCGCACCGTCGAGGAACAGATGGCGATCGTGCCCACGGCGGCGATGAGGAACGGCGACTTCAGCGGGTTCTCCCGGGCGATTGTCGATCCGCTGACCGGCCAGGCGTTCCCGGGCAACGTCATCCCGCAGGGTCGCATCAGCCCGCAGGGTCGCGCGCTGCTCAACGCCTACCCGCTTCCGATTCCTGGATTCCAGCAGGGCGCCAACAACTGGATCGGCAACCCGTCGGTCTTCAACAACCAGCGGAAAGACAGCATCAAGATCGACTGGGTGCCCTCGTCGAATCATCGTGTGGCCGTGCGGCACACCTGGGCGCCAAATGTGTGGAACGACCCCGAGCCGATGGGCGTGTACTCGACGATCTGGGACTACCCAGGGCGCACGATGGCGGCGACGCTGACGAGCACGCTCTCGAACTCGTTGATCAACGAGTTCTCGTTCTCGTGGGGCTCGACCAGCCCGTCGAAGTACTTCGGGCAGCGCAACTGTGACTATTGTCCCGGCGGCACCGGGGCGTTTCTCTATCCCAGGCAGAGTGACGTCGGCATCAACTACCCGTATCTCTTCCCCGGCACGAAGCTCGACCCGGACAAGATCCCGAACGTGACGCTGCAGGGTTTCACGACGATCAACAACGCCGCGTATCCGGGATCATGGAACGACTTCGTCTTTCTGTGGGCCGACAACGTCACCAAGATCACCGGCAACCACGCGTTCAAGGCCGGCGTCAGCATCGAGCGGTCGGGCATGAACGATCGCATTCAACTCAGCTTCGCGCAGGCGCCGGGGACGACCAACCAGAACGGATCGTTCCGCTTCACGGACCCGCGCACGGGCTCGGGGGCAACGACCGGGTACAGCGTCTCCAATGCCCTGCTCGGACTCTTCGACGACTACACCGAGTTCGGCAACAAGCCGAACACGAAGTGGCTGGCCATGGCCTACGACTTCTACGCCCAGGACAGCTGGAAGCCGACGCGCGATCTGACGCTCGAGCTCGGCCTCAGATACTCACTGTGGCAACCGTGGGGTGTGCGGAACGGGGCGATGGCCTCCTTCCAGCCGGAGTTCTACAACCCGGCGACGGCGCCGGTGATCGATCGCGCCGGCGGCTTCGTGGTCAGCGGCGACCGCTTCAACGGCGTGGTGCTCCCGGGCGACGCCCCGAGCGATGACGCGTCGGCCGACTTCCCACAGCTCGCGAATCTGCTGCGGCTCTACCACGGCGTGCCGAACGGCTTCGCCGACACCGCGAAAGACGGCTTCCAGCCCCGTCTCGGGATGGCCTACGCCCTCAACGAAACCACGACGTTCAGGGCCGGCGTCGGCCGATTCCTGAATCGCGTACAGATCAACACCACGGCCGCCTATGGCTTCAATGCGCCACTCTCGGAGATGCAGACCGTGATCAACGGCAACGTGGACACGCCGGGCGGCGCCTCCACTCGCAACTTCCCGCTCGTCGGCGCGTCGCAATCGCCGGACTTCACCAACCCGTCATCGTGGGCGTGGAACGCGACGCTCGATCGGGAGCTGCCGTGGACGATGCGTGGCACGGTCTCGTACGTCGGGCGCTCGGCCTCGGACCTCGAGCGCGCGCGCAACATCAACCAGCTGCAGCCTGGCACGATTCAGAGGAACCCCGGCGTGAACACCAACGCGCTCCGGCCCTATCTCGGATTCGGCAGCATCACCCTGTACGAGACGACCGGCAAGTCCCGTTACGACAGCCTGCAGACGCAGGTCGAGCGGCGGGGAACGCGCGGCGTCGGCTTCAGCGTCGCCTACACGTTCTCGCGGACCAAGGACGACAGCAGCGGCCGCGGAAACATCCTGCCGAACGCCTACGACGACAGCGGGTTCTACGGCATCTCGGACCTCGATCGCCCGCACGTGCTGGTCTCGCAAGTGCGCTATCGCTTCCCGACGCTCGAGTCCTCGGTGGCCCCGCTGCGCTGGGCGCTCGGCAACTGGGATGTCTCGGGCATCTTCCAGGCGCAGTCCGGAGTGCCGTTCAGCGTGACCACCACGGTCGACGTCGCGGGCGTCGGGCCGGGAAGCGGCCCGCAGTTCTACAACCTCGTCGGGGATCCGACCGCCGCGAGAACCGATTGGGATCCTGCGCTGGCGCGAGCCACGTGGTTCGATCGAGCCGCTTTCCGAATCCCCGCAACCGGCACGTATGCGACGACCCAGGAGAAGAACCAGCTTCGGCAGCCGGGGTTCTGGGACATCAACATGTCGCTCCGAAAGGGCTTCCGCGTGTCCGGCACGCAGCGCTTCGATCTTCGTCTCGAAGCCTTCAACATCCTGAACCGCACGCGTCTTGGAAACGCGGTGACCAATCCGACCTTGCCCGACTTCGGCTTCATCACGTCGCGAGTCGGCAACCGGACGATGCAGGTGGGGATGCAGTTCATCTTCTGATGAGCGTTGTCGCGCCACGGAGAAGAAGTAGGCGGTGGACAGTAGGCAGTAGGCGGTGGGCAGTAAGCAGCGGCCTACCGCTTACTGCGAACCGCCTACCGCCTACCGCCTACCGCCTACCGCCTACTGCCTACTAGAAATCGAACTGCACGCTCAGCTTCGCGAACCGCGCCGAGACGAGCGAGGTCGGCTGCAGCCAGACCTGCGGCCTGGTCGGATCGTAATTCTGGAAATACTGGTACACAGCCCCGGAGTTGAGCAGGTTGAAGAGATCGACCCCGACGTTGGTTCGCGTCCTGCCGAACCGCAGGATCTTCGACACCCGCAGGTCGACCTGGTTGAGTCGATCGCCGTAGAGCGTGCCCGGCTCGATGACGTTGACGAACGTGACCGCCGCGTTCCCGGAGAGCGGACGCCCGAGGGAGCCGACGATCGACGGATAGTTGGCGGGAAGGCCCGGGAAGTTGTTGTTGAACAGGAGAGCATTCGCCAGCAGGCTCTGTGCACCAATCCCCGGGAAGTTGCCGCCCGCGAAGGGTCGGCTCTGCAGCGTCGCGGCGATCTGCACGTCGACCTTCGGCACGACGTAGGCCGCCAGGCCGCCGACCGAGGTCAGGAACCCCGACGCGATGTCGCAGTACTGCTCGGGAGTCCGGAACACACCGAACGCCGTCAGCGATTCCGGGACCTGCGCCGTGACATCGCAGTCGTTCCGGGCGCTCTGCCCGATGTTGAGCCCTCCCTGCAACTGCAGTCCAATCGCCATCCGCGCGTTCACGTTGATATCCACGCCGTTGTAGGTCTCGGACACGCCGTCGCCGAAGTTCTTGGCGTGGGTGATGAAGTTGTCGAGCCGTCCGAAGGGCACGCCTGCCTTCAGCTCGTAGATTCCCTCCACGCGGTTGCCACCCCCGTTGGGCAGTCGCGGATCCGAGGGAGCCGTGATGCTGAACCGATCGTAGTCGGCCGCGGAATACGCGCGATTGTCGGTCACGACCTGGTTGCCCCAACTGCGCCGGACGTAGGTGACTTCGGCCGACACACGCGGCGCGAGCTGCTGCTGCACGCCGACGCTGAGGTCCCAGCTGTACTCGCGGACGTTCCAACCATTCAGCACCTTCGGGTCGTGGGTCTGGAACGGGGCGTACTTGCCGAAGTTCGGGTTGCCAGGGCCACACTCGCCGTTGGCCGCCTGGTTCGTGAGCACGCAGTCGGGTTTGAAGTTAGCGTTGCTGTCGGTCCAGTTGCGGTTCGTGTTCGTGGAGACACGAAAGGCTGGCTGCTGGGCCCAGCCGTAGGCCCCATAGGAGTTCTCAGCGGTCGGATACCGCCCCAGGCTTGCCTTGAGCGAGGTCTTGCCGTTGCCGAACAGATCGTAGGCCGCACCAACCCGTGGGTTGATGTCCTTCGGGCTCACACCGGCATCCGTCGCCGCGAACGTCAAGGCCACCGGGATGTACAGGTCCTCCCCGAAGCGCGCCTCGGGGTAGTAGCTGCCGATGTGTTCGAAGCGCAACCCGCCCTGGAGCGTCAGGCGGTTGATGGTCCACTGATCCTGCGCGTAGAACGCCGACGTGTACATCTCGAACTGGTTGTTCGCCGCATTGTTCCCGTACATCGTGAGCGACACCGGAGACCCGTTCGTGAAGGTGTAGCGCAGGCGATAGTTGTTGTAGTAGCTGATGAACGCCGCGTTGGTGCGCTGCTGCCGGCCCCCGACCTTGAAGCGATGCGCGCCGGTGATGTACGACAGCGACGCGCTGTAGGTGCGGAGATAGCCATAGTTCCGCTGCGCGTCCTGCCCCCGATACGAGATGCCGGGGACCACTCCCGCGTTCTCCTGGACCTCGATCAGCTCGGGATTGTAGCCGTCCGCTCTCTGCTTGTCGCCGAACCAGGCGTCGGGACCCAACCCGAACGAGGCTTCGAGGAGCAACTTGTTCGAGATCGGCGATGTCCAGGCGGCCTGCGCCATGCGAATCGGGTTGTGGTTGCTGCCATCCGCCTCGGGCGACAGGGAGCCGGTCGCCAGCGCGCCCGACGCGCCTCCCGAGAAGCCGCCGCCAATGCATGACTGACAGGTCTTCTGTTCATCCCACCAGATGGAGAAATTGTTGCGCGCCGAGGCCTGCCACGTCAGCCGGATACTCGAGTTCTTCGTGGTGTTGTCGTCGACCGCCTGCACGTTGCCGGGATCGTAGGTCCACTTGGTGGGGTCTCCGGCATTCCGGTTGAGGAAGATCCCGGCCACGGTATTTCGGCTCCCCGTGTGCCGGGCGGTCCAGTAGAACCACAGCTTGTCCCGGACGATGGGACCACCGACCGACCCGTTGACGTCCCACAGCTTGACGATCCCGCCGATTTCGCGCAGGCCACCGGCCTGCTGTGCCGCGCTGAGGTTGCTGCCCTGCCACCCGTCACCGGCCCAACTGGTGAACATGGAGCCGCCCATGGTGTTTCCGCCAGTGCGCGGGACGAGATTCATCTGCGGGCCACCGGTCCCCGCCTCGCCCAGCCCGCCGGTGATCTGGAACGTCACTTCCTGAGCGCTGCCGACCTCCGGCACGTAGCCGGACACGCCCATGCCCTGCCACCCGGCGCTCAAGCCGTTGATCTGCACCTGACCCTCGTTGCGCCGGCCGCCGTGGGCCTGAAACACGCTGAAGAGCGCCCCGGTCGCGCCGCCGACATCGGCACCCTGGACGTTGAGCCCCGGCTGAAGCACCGTGAAGGACTGGTAACCGCGAGCGGACGGGATGGCGGCGATGAGCTCGTTGTCGATGGTCCGTACAGCTTGCGAGCTCTGCACGTCCACGACCGGTGATTCGCCGCTCACGGTGATGGTTTCGGTCAGCGCGCCGACACGCAGGTCCGTATTGACCGTCGCGACGAACGACCCCTCGAGTTTGATCCCATCACGCACCGTCGTGTTGAAGCCGCTCAGCGTAAACGTGACCGTGTAGGTCCCCGGCCGGAGATCGACGATGCGGTACTGGCCGCTCCCGTCGGAGACAACCGACCGGGCCTTCTCGATCAATGCCGGACTCGAGGCTTCCACCGTGACACCAGGCAAGACGGCGCCAGACGTGTCCTTGACGACCCCCGTGATGGAGCCTTGCGCGTACGCCGCCGCCGAGGCGCACAAGACCAACATGACAACCGCGATAGCCCTGGCAAATGAGCGCATGTTCACGAAACTCCTCCTGATTGTGAGAGTGACGCCCCCGCACGAGAACGACGAAGGATACGAAGAGCACGCCTACGACTACTCAGCTACTGGCTACCAGCTAGAACGAGAAGGTTACATTGAATCGCGCAAAGCGCGGCGGCACGATCGCGGTCGGCTGCAACCAGGTCGCCCCGCCCGTCGCGTAGGCGAAATTCGCGTCGAACCCGGTTGTGTCGTTGGTGTTGAACAGATTGTAGAGGTCAACGCCAATGTCGGCCTTCCGCCCGCCGAACCGGAGGACCTTGGCGAACCGCATGTCCACCTGCGTGAGCCGCTCGTCCGGGTAGAGCTGTCCGGGCGTGAGCAGGTTGACCGTCGTCGTGCCGTTGGGCAGCGCACCAGCCGGCAGTCGGCCGAGCAACTGCTGCACCACGGAGTTCGGCAGTTGAACGTTGGCATTGAGCGACGCCCCGTTGGTGGCCGACGCGCCACCGACGCCGCCGATGTTGTTCGGATTCAGCGATCTGAACTGGGCGCTGACGAGCACGTCGATCTTGGGCACGGTGTAGGCAGCAAGCCCCCTGAAGGACGTCATCACCGGCTCGGTTACATGACACGCTGACGCTTGTACCAATTGCGACGTGGCCGTGCCCTGCCCAAAGAGCGTCTCGGGAAGGTTCTTCGCCGTCTCGCACGTGTCGCGCACGCCCCGGCCGGTGCTCGTCCCGCCCTGGAACGTGAGGCCGTTGGCCAGCCGCGCGTTCAGCGAGACGTTCACCCCATGCCAGTACTGCGTGCGCGCCGGGCCGAAGTCCGTCTCGAAGGTGCGGTAGGTCTGCGCGCCGATCACCTGCGTGCGGGAATAGACCGTGACGGGGTAGCCGCCGCCGCCCGGCAGCTCCGGATGCTGCGGCGCCGTGTACGTCCACGGGGTGTAGTCAGACGGCCCAACGAGCTGGTTGTCGTCCACGAAGAAATTCTGGAACCAGCGCCGGTTGTAGCTGGCATCGATCGAGAGGCGCGGGAGCAGCTCCTGCTGGACCGACAGGCCGACCTGCCAGTCGCTTGGACGCACGCCCCAGCCGCTCAGAATCTCCGGGTTGACGATCGTCAGGGTGGGATTGGCATTCCCGAAGTTCACGTTGTTGCCGGTCAGCGCGGCACAGTTGTCGCCGCCGGTGGCCAGGTTGTTCTGCGCGGCCGGGTTCAACAGATCGCAGTCCACGACGAAGTTCCCGTTGCCGTCCTGCCACCCCCGCGCCGGCGTCAACACATTCCTCACGATCCGGGCTGCCGGGTTATTCGCGGTGTAGTTCTCGTCGTTGGTGGCGTTCTGCAGATACTTGCCCACGTTGGCCTTGAAGGCCGTCTTGCCGTTGCCGAAGACGTCCCAAGCGGCGCCAAACCGCGTCGTGATGTCGTTGTAACCGGCCACGCTCACGGTGCGCGGGAAGGTGATTGGCGCAGGATTGAACTTCGAGATCTCCGTCGTGCCGTTGCCCTCGGCCGGCGAAAAGCTCGACGCCCGGTCGTAGCGGACCGCGCCCTGAAGCGTGAAGCGCCCCCTCGTCCACTGATCCTGCACGTAGAGCGCCGAGGTCGCCGTGCGGTCGTTCTGTTCCCACCTCGACGCGAGGGTATAACTGACACCGTTCAGCGCGCGGTTGTTGCTCGTATACCGCAGTAGCGTGCTGTTGGCGTCCCTGGCCAGCAGCGATCGCTGATACGAGCCCTGATACCCGACCTTCAGGTTGTGCGCACCCGTGACGTACGCCATCGATGCGCGCCAGTTGTTCGGGTTCGCGTCGTGGTCGGCCCATCCGATTTCGAATGGATCGAACATGCCGCGATACGTGAAATTTGCGCGATGACCATCGATGGCCTGTGATTCAGTCACCGGGATCAGATCCGTCAGCGCGTCTGGCGGCGCCTGTCCAAAGCCCGCCCACAGATACTGGAAGCGCGAAAAGCCGGCCTCGAGCAGCACCTTGTTCGAGATCGGCGAGGTCCACGTCGCCTGTGTCACGTGGTACGGGAAGTCGTGGTACCCGGGCCACGACTCGGGTGAGGCCGTGAGCGTCCCGAGGCCGATCCAGTTGTCCCCGCGGCCTCGGCAGCCGCCACCGCCGGACGAGATGGCCCCTCCAGAGCACCGGTGCTGATATTCGTGGGAGAAGGTGAAGCGGTTCCGCTCGCTCGCCTGTGCCGTCAGCCGGAACTGGAAGATGTCCCGTCGATTCGTGCCGCG
Organism: Vicinamibacterales bacterium; assembly: GCA_035293405.1. Lineage (GTDB taxonomy): Bacteria > Acidobacteriota > Vicinamibacteria > Vicinamibacterales > UBA2999 > Gp6-AA40. The sequence goes on from DATDOE010000031.1 coordinate 17,307, forward strand.
CACCTCAACCGCTTCATTCCGCGCGTAGTCCCAGCGGGTCGCGTCGCCGGCGTAGAGGTTCGCGACGGTGCCTTCGGTATAGGTGGTGCTCCCGAAGTCGCGCACGCTGCCGAAAAACCACAGCCGGTCGCGGAGGATGGGGCCGCCAAGCGCGCCGCTGACGTCGTATTGGCTGAGCAGCGCCGGCGGCTTGGTAATGTTGACGCTGCGCAGATAGTCGTCGATGTTGTCCGACCGCAGGCCATTCCCGGTGCCGCTGTAGAAGGCAGTGCCGTTGAACGAGTTGCCACCCGAGCGTGGCACGAGGTTGACACTCGGCCCGCCCGCTTCGGATTCACCAAGCCCTCCCGACACGAGGACCTGCATCTCTTCCGTGTTCGCCACGTCGTAGATGAACGTGGACACACCGCCGCCATTGAAGGAGGCGGCGACGGACATGCCGTTGATCAACATGCGTCCTTCGTTGGCGCGGCCCCCGTTCGACGTGAAGAACGTCATGAAGGGCTCGGTCATCGCGCCCCGCGAGCTGTTGTCGGTGGTGATCCCCGGGATGGCGGCCAGCAGCGTTCCATAGCTGCGCGTGACGGGAAGCGAGGCCAGCACCTCGGCGTTGATCACCATCTCGCGACGCGTCGTCTGCACGTCGACAGTCGGCGTCTCGCCGGTCACGGTGATCGTTTCCTGCAGCGCTCCAACGCGCAGATCGGCGTTGATCGTTGTCACGCCCGATCCCGTCAGCGCGACGCCCGAACGCACCACGCGGGTGAACCCCTGAAGGCTGTAGGTCAGCGTGTAGGAGCCGGGTGGCAAATCGGTGATGCGGTACAGGCCGTTCCCATCGCTGACGGCGCTCCGGACCTTCTCAATCAGGGCGGGACTTGCGGCTTCGACGGTCACTCCCGGCAGCACGGCCCCTGACGTATCGCGGACCACGCCAGCGAGCGATTGAGCGTGTGCCAGTGTCGGAACCAGAATGAATGCGCCCACGACGAGCAGGGTACCCAGCAGTCTCTTCATGAATAGGCTCCCTTCCCAGATACGGACTGTGCCGGAATTGCCGGCCGTTTACCCCGCCCTGTTCGCACGAACGCCGATGAGAGCACCTTGGATACAGCCGCGACTGGAGGTATGAAACGAACTACAGCAAGACTGGGGACCGACAAAGACGGCCGACTTGTTAAGAATGTAAAGAATGTGTCGCTTATATACGCCCGCCGTACCCCCCCCGTCAAGCGGGGATTCGTGGGCATAGATGACGACGGCGGGTCTAAAGACCCGCCGCTACCAGACAGAGGTGTCGGCGTAGAGGTGGGTCTTTAGACCCGCCTTCTCCTACCTCGGATTGTCGTGATGCGACCCGTCGATGATGTGGTCGATGTCCCGATCCTCGCAGCGTGCGGGTTCCTCGATCTCGATATCGGTAATCCACATCACCTGCCCCTTCGGTGACCACGGTTCGGCAAGCACCGACGGATCCTGCACGGTCGCCCGGTATTCGATCGTGTCGCCAATCCGGCGGAACCGCTCGGTGACCTCGAGAGCGGCGGTGTGGAACGCGCCGTTGTCGGTGAGCCACGTCTCTTCGTTGAAGCCGGCGGTCTCGACGATCAGCGTGTCACCTTCGATGCGACCGATCGCGTCGCCGAGAAAGCTGGCCGGGACGTCCTTGCGGTGCGGGCGGCCGTCAGTGGGGATGATCCTGAAGAACGACCCGTTCACATCGTCGTAGAGAAACACCACCTCGCGCGCGTTCTGCACGATCTTGGTTGGCGGGCCGATGCGCGGCACTCCAGGCGGCTGGCACTGGAGGTTGGTGTCCATCTGAACCTGACGCTTCTTCAGATCGGCCACCTTGGCCTGAGACTCAGGTTTGTATTTCGGAAAATCGGTCTGAATCGGAGGGAACGGTGCCGGCGGCGGGCCACCGGCCCGGGCACCCTGTCCGCCGCCGCGAGCCGCTCCAGGCGGAGGCGGGCACCCGATCAGGCAGATCGATCCGTCTGGTCGCGTCACTGGCCGGACGAACTCGATGCCGCCGAGATGGTCCCAGGTGCCGTTGAAGTCGGTCCGGCCATCGGCGAGCTTCGGCGTGGGTTTGGCCGACAGCTTCTGAAGCTGCGCCACGGTTCCACGATCGGGAGCTCGAGCCGCGACCTGCGCTGAAGAAGTGCCGGCGACGGCGAGCGCCGAGAGGGTCACGATGCTGCACGCAAACAGGCGGTGTGTCATGGCGATCTCCTCTATTGCCCGGTTGGCGAGAACGAGTGTCCGTCGGCGTAGGTGATCTTGTTGATCCATCCAAGGTGTTTGGACCCATCGCGCGCGGGTACCGCGTTGATCGTCACCTCTTCACCGGGCTTCCCCTGCAGCGTCTCCCTGGTCAGACCCGCGCGCCGCATCATCGCCGTCGGCAGCGTTGACAGCGCCCACGTCGAGGTCGTTCCGTCGGGTTCCTTGACGTCGAGACGAATGTAGATGTGCGGATTGATCCAGTCGACCTTCGAGATGACGCCTTTGAGCGTCATCGGCTTCGTCGTGTCGAACTGACCCGGCACCGAGTGATGAGCCAGTGACGCCGCCGTGGCCGCCAGGCCGATCGCCACGGTCACCAGAAGACCGCCCAGTCGATGTCGCATTGCCCACCCTCCAGATACGGAAACGCTCGGGGACAGAGTATGCCCAGGCACCGGGCCGGTCAAGCCATGGCGGGGCCCTCGGCTGGCGGCGAGTAACGCGACGCCGCGATCAGCGCGTCGCCGAGCTCACGCAGCGCTTTTCGCGCCTGATCCGAGCTGCGCTTCGTCTGCTGGGTCTCGATTTCGATGCCGATCTGGCTGCGATCGTCGTTGCCCAACTGCGACATGAGACGCGGGTTCGCCGTCGCGGCCCGCGCGAGCGCCGCCAGCCATTCGTCATTCAGGTTCTCCAGAACGTGCCACGCCAACGCGGAAAATGCCGCGGCGTTTCCAGCCAGCCGATCCGACTCGAACACCGACTGACCCGGCATCGACAACAGCCGGTGCATGTTCCCGAGCTCGCTCGCCTGAGTGAGCCTATCGACGATGGCGTTCAGAACGGGCGGCCGCACCGCCGGTTCGATCGCATCGAAGACGGCTTTCCTGTAGTGATCGCCCGCAACCGACACGCCTGCTTCAGCCAGTCTCGGCACGAGACGCCGAAGGCCCTCGCCAGCCGCCTCGCCGAGTGCGACTTGAGATCCACCCAGCAAGAGCGACCAGACGAGTCGCCCCAGGCTCGCGTCGCCCTCAAGAGCTCGCTCCCAGCCTGGTGCATCCAGCCCACGAACGATATCGAGGCAACGAGCCACCAACGAAGATGTGTCCACACCTTCGGCCTCGAGTGCCCCGGTATAGAGCGAGCCCATGTCGAGCCTGAAGGGCTCGGCACTGAGAAGACCGGTGAACCGAGGGTTGTGTTCGGACAGAAGCCTGGCGATCACGTATGGATCGGTGTCGGGGAAGGTCAGGCTCCACTGATCGACCAGCACGTGTGGCGGAAACACTCGAGCGGGCGGCCCCAGGGCGGCGAGTGCCTGAAGCACCGAGAGCATCACGTCCTTCGCTTGCCATGAACGTTGCGCGACTTGAAAGATCGTGCTCGTGTCACCCATCTGCACGACCGTACGAGCCAGTGAGTCGCAGAAGGCGGCGTCGCTGAAGATCTGTGACCACGCCGGCATGAGGGGCTCGCTGCCGCTGGCCTCGGAGGGGTAGAGGACCTGTCTGATCTCTGGATCGACGCGCGCAATCGTGTAGAACCATGCGGCCTGAAGGTCGAGATTCCGATCCTTGAACGCAGTCGTGAACAACTGGCGAGCGGTCCCTTCATCGACCAGCCCCTTCAGCACTTCCACGGCGCTGGGCTCGTTCCACAGGGCGTGCAGAGCCGCCAGGAGATGCTGGTGTCCTTCTTGGTGCACCTCTTGGCTACGTAACCGGACGTCGGCGCTCGTAATAAACACACTCCATCTGGCCCCGACGCTCCCAGCCTGCGCCACGCGCACCGAGGCGACGAGCTCGGGATCAGCCAGCTGCTTGGCGGCCAGCTCGCCAATGAGCAGATTCGGGTCGGACGGTGGGAAGTGCGCCCAGAGCTTTCCTTCAGGGTCGCGAGCGACGAGCTCGCTCGCAAGCCGGCCGTACATGACGGCGCTGCCGTCACCGCTCGGCTGAACCACGCGAGGCGGCTGCGGCATCCACTCGCCGAGCCCGGACGTCATTCGGGCGTAGTCGTCGAGAAACGACGGGATGCTGAGCCCACTGCCCCAGCCGGGATCACCGGTTCGGGTCGCGACAAACGCCTGAAACATCGGCGCTGCAAGAGCGGGCTTCCGGCGGCTCAGCAAGAGAATGCCATCGACGGCCCTGGCGTCCATGGGAGCCCAGCTCCCCACCCTCTCGGTTGCAGCCTCGATCGGGCGAAACCATTGATCGACCCTCCATGCCGGTTCGTGCGTCGTGATCTCACTCTCTTCAAGCGCGACCACGGCGTGCAACAGCTTTCCACCTTCGGCGTGCGGCCACTCCTCGCATCCGCGCCAGAGCGCCTGCTCGAGCACCAGCCAGAACGCGTCGTTCGAGTCGGAGAGGGTCTTGAGCGCTTGTGGATCGGGCGCTTCCAGCGCCTGCATGATCGGCTCTTTGAGGAGCAGCTCCTGCGCGGACTCGATGGGTACGCCATACGCCATCGCGGCCAGATGCTGCCGTATTTTGTCGCTCAGCAGCCCCGCTTCGCCCGCCTCAGGCAACTGCCCGATCGAATCGGCCGTGATCGGCACCTTGTCACGCTGCAACAGCGCGAAGTACGCGAGATCGGGAAGAGGAATCTCGTCCTGCCACTGACGATGCAGCGATCCCACCTGGTTGACGAAGAGCTTGAGCTCGCGCGGCGTCGGCGCGGGTGTCGCAGGCGTCCGGCGCACGGCATAGAGCCGGTAGATGCGGAAGTACTCACCGTCTGAATGTTCTGGCATCGCCTCCTTGAGGCGCGCCATGACGTAGTCCTTCCAATCCGACAGCAACGGCAGCGGCACCTCGAACCGTACCTGAAAGGTTTTGTCGAGAAAGGATTCAGCGACATGGCTGCCCTGCAGACTGTCCTGCGGCCACAGCCGACGAATCGCGTCGCCATCAAACGGCAGCAGACACCAGAGCCCGTCGAGCCACGGCTCTCGTGTCTCACGGTGTCGTACGAAGGTCTGCAGGGTCGACCACATCGACAACCCCTGCTCGGCGCCCACGCGATCGAGGTTGTCCACCACCAGGACGAGGCGGCGGTCCGGGTCCGTATTCTGGGGTGGTGGTGTGAGCGCCGCCTGCATCACCTCACAGAACACGCGCTCGAACTCGAGGCTGGTCGGTTCGCCGGTATCGAGCGTTTCCGTGCGCGACGCGGCGTCGGTCTGGCGCACGAACAACGTGAGCGCAGCCGGAAGCCTCTGTCGAAGATCGGCCACCGTTCCACCGCGAAACAGTACTGCACCCACGTAGCAGACGAGAACCACGAGTGGAGCAAAGACGCCCATCAAGCCGATAACCGCTGCCCAGTCCACCGACAGCGCCGGATCGAAGGACAACCCGGCGTCCAGCCGGTTGCCCCAAAGGTCGAGGCCTACTGGTACAAGAAGGAGCGAGACGGCGAGCGCGATCGCCAGGGGCGAGAGGCTCGGCGTGTTCGACTGCTCGACGACCTTGCGCCGTTTCGCGAGGATCTCGAGACGTTCCTTCCACTCCTTGCCGGTCAACCACTCCTTTTCTGTCAGTCTCTGCGTCAGGCTTTCCAGAAACATCCGTCGCAGCGAGTCGCCTTCATGCGCCCATGCGTCGAACAGCCACACGACATAGCGAGGATCGTTCTCCAGGTGCTTTCGAAGGATTTCGACGACCGTCGACTTGCCGGCGCCCCAAGTACCCAGAAGACCGATCGATTTGCCACCCGGAGATGTGCTGATCAACTGCGCGATGGCAGCCGCAATGCGCCCGTGCGCGCCGAAGGCGTCCTTCTCGGCGGGAGCGTCCGAAACGAGCTGAGTCGGGCAGACGTGCCCGCTAGTTTCTTGGGAGGAGCTCAAAATGGCCAAGGTGCCACGCATCGAAGTTGGGTCGGGACTGGAAACCGCGCGGATCATATGGACGGGACGCAGGCTCTGGCAAGCGTGAGGACAGCCGTTCCGATGACCACCAGCACGAGTGCGATGGAGATCATCCGCTGTCGCCTCCCGCGCCGCTCGTCGGCGAGGCGCAGCTCCATGATGTTCGCCCAGACGGCCTTATCGAGCTCGGGGTCGATCCGTTGCGGCCCGCCGTCGCCTGGCGGCTTTGGCGAGGCAAGCCCGCCGTCGCCTGGCGGCTTCGGCGGGGCAAGCTCCGCGTCGGTCTGCACAGGGACGACACCAACCGGCGCCACGAATCGATATCCACGCTTCGGCACCGTCTGAATGAAAACCGGGTTCTCGGCCGGGTCGTTCAAGGCCTCGCGGACCTGTTTGATCGCGAAGTTCACACCCTGCTCGAAATCCACGAACGTGTCGCCGGTCCAGAGCGCGGCCTGAATCTGTTCACGCGTCACGAGCTTGCCCGGGTGACCGGCGAGCAGGCATAGCAGCTTGAAGGGCTGCGGCTGCAGGCGTACGTGCCGGCCGTTCTTGAGCAGCTGCCCCGCCTCCAGATCCAGTTCGAACACGCCAAAGCGGATGAGCCCAGGCCCCACGGTGCCCGCTCCCAATCGCTGTGGCGCTGATGGCTGGTCGCTCATTGAAAGATCAGTGCAGGCAGAGACCGGCGCTTCATGCGCAGGAGGATAGTAGAATTCCGCACCCAATGAAACGGTTCCATGTGGCGTGGCTCGTGTGGCTGTTGTGCCTTTCGACAGTCCCTGCCACTGCGCAGCGCTATGCCGCGCAGCGCGACGGCGAGGTCGTCCACCTCACCGACACCGCAACCGGCACTCGCGTGTCGATCGCGCCATCGATCGGCAACATCGCGTTCCGGATGACCGTGAAGGGCCACGACATCCTGCGATGGCCGCATGCCGACATGGCTGCGTTCAAGGCCAACCCGAACATGACCGGCATCCCGTTCATGGCCCCCTGGATCAACCGTCTGGACGAGCAGGCGTTCTACGCCAACGGCAAGCGGTATCCGTTCGACATGACGCTCGGCAACGTGCGTGGCGCCATCCCCATTCATGGCTTCCTCACATCGACGTCCGAGTGGCGCGTCGTGTCCGTCGATGCCGGTCGCGACTCGGCGGCCGTGACCAGCCGCCTCGAGTTCTTCCGCCAGCCGGCGTGGATGAAGCAGTGGCCGTTCGCGCACAGCATCGACATGACCTATCGCCTGTCCGAGGGCACGCTCCAGGTCGAGACGACGATCCTCAACATGAGCGCCGAGCCGATGCCGGTCTCGATCGGGTTTCATCCGTACTTCCAGCTGACAGATTCCCCACGCGACGAGTGGACGATCTCCGTCGGCGCACGCACGCATTGGAAGCTGATGCCCAACAAGCTGCCCACCGGCGAGACCGAACCAATCGGGCAGCCGTTCACGGGCGGAGTGCCACTGCGTGACTACGACCTCGATGACGACTTCAGCGATCTGGTGCGGGATGCGCAGGGGCGCGCGACGATGACGGTGATCGGCAAGTCGCAACGCATCGACGTGCTGTTCGGACCAAACTACCGGACCGCCGTCGTCTGGGCGCCGAAGCCACAGAACTTCATCTGCTTCGAACCGATGGCGGCCATGACCAACGCCCTCAACCTGACGCAGAAGGGTCTCTACAAGGAGCTGCAGAGCATCCCGCCAGGAGGGACATGGCGGGAGAGCTTCTGGATCCGCCCGGTCGGGTTCTAGGCGGGTCTAAGGTTGGTCTAAAGACCCGCCTCTACGAGAGCAGCGCGTGGAGGTGGAAGTGGTGCTTGCCGAGCTTGCCGCCGTAGTTCCCCGCTGAGATCTCGACGATGCCCGGCCGGCACGCGGCATCGAGCCCGACCCGCAGCGCACCCTCGATGGCAGGACGGTCCAGGCCGTCGACGACGACCTCGAGCACCGAGTTCGCGCCTTCCGGTATCTGGCTGATCACACCGTCCCGCCCGCGCAGCGTCGGACAGTACGCGTCGTTGGTGGACGCGATCATGTTCTTGTATTTCTTCGCACCCACTTTGCTGCCGGCACGGACGATTCCACCTGGAAAGGGCATGATGACGCCGCGCACGCGGCGCATGGCCTCAACGGCCGCTTCCGCCGCCGCGAGTGCCGCACGCTGGTCCGCGGCGAGGATCAGCAGATTGCCGCCGCCGATGGCCTTCTGAATGCCGAAGGTCTCCTGCACCAGGAACTCGCCCTCCATGACCGGAATGCGCCAGTACCGCTGTCCACCGAGAACCTTGCTCGATTGAAAGCGATCGCCGAAGTGACGCAGCTGCCCGCCGACGATCACGCGCTCGGAAGCCTCGGGTAAACCATCGAAGCACGCGGTCGTCGGGCAGGTCAGCACCGTCTGACCCACGCGGTCGACGAGCTGCTTCTGAAGTCCCTCCGCATCAAAGCCAAACAGCAGCACGCTCACGCCGGGCCGGCGATCGGGCGTGACGTCGGGATCCAGTTCCGCTTCGATGCCCGCCTCGACCTTGCAGCCGATGACCGATGTCGCAAATCCGGTCAGCGACTGTGCCGCCGTCCGCGCCCACGCCGGTGACTGCGCCGTGATCACGATGCGCGCGGCGCGCATCCCGAACGCCTCGGCAAAGGTGTCCACGATTCTGACGCCGTTGCGCTCCATAGCCGTCTTCGTCTCTCCGCTCATGCAGGAACGTCAGTGTACATTCTGCGAAGTGGCAAGGCTCGCCGTTTTCCTGTACGATCAGACGGCCTCGTCGCAAAAGTACCAATGATAGAGAGATTTATCCTCATTCCCGGGCGAACCAGCAAGCAAGGCTGCGGGGTCAGCGAAGGCAAGTTCGCGGAGGGGTATCAGCACGAGATTTCGACCTTGCAGGTGGCGCCTGGCGACATGACCCGAATGGGGCTCGCCAATGGCGATCGCGTGCGCGTCACCACCGAGAGCGGCAGGCAGATTGAGGTCGCCGTCACCGCGGCCACCGGCGACGAGCTGCCGCCGGGACTACTCTTCATCGCCTACGGCGATCTCTCGAGCCGGCTGATGGACGGCGAGACGCACGGATCGGGAATGCCCACGAGCAAGGGATTCGACGTCACGATGGAGAAGCTCGCGTAGCAATGACCACTCCTGCTGTTACCAAGACACCACCCGGTCTGGTTGATTCGTCCGTGACCGTCATCAAGGACTCCACGTGCACCTTTTGCGGGTGCGTCTGTGACGATATCGACATCACGGTCAAGGACAACCACATCACCGACGCCAAGCGCGCCTGCGTGCTCGGCAAGGCCTGGTTCTACAACCACCATGCCGACGAGCGCCCCAGTTGCCTCATCGAAGGCCGCCCCGCATCCGTCGCCGAAGGTGTCGACCGCGCCGCACGGATACTCACCGCGGCGAAGTATCCGATCATCTACGGGCTGAGCGACACCACGTCGGAAGCCCAGCGCGTGGCCGTCGGCATCGGCGACTCGATCGGAGGGACAGTGGACACGACGACGAGTGTGTGCCATGGCCCGTCCGGTATGGCCTTCCAAGGCGTGGGCGAGGTCACGTGCACGCTCGGCGAGATTGCCAATCGCGGCGACCTGATTATTTTCTGGGGCGGGAACCCGGCCGAAAGTCATCCCCGGCACTTCACGAAGTACAGCCTGATGCCGAAAGGGATGTTCGTCCCCAACGGCCGCAAGGACCGCACCGCTGTCGGCGTTGATGTGCGCAAGACCAAGACCGCCAAGGCGATGGATCTCTTTTTTCAGATCAAGCCGCGGAGCGATTTCGAAGCCCTGTGGACGCTGCGGGCGCTGGCCAAGGGCATCGAGGTCGATGCCCAGCAGGTGAAGAACGACACCGGCATCGAGCTGGCGCGCTGGCAGGATCTGATGGATCGGATGAAGGCGGCCAAGTTCGGGGTCGTCTTGTTCGGCATGGGTCTGACGATGACCCGTGGCAAGCATCTGAACAGCGAGGCGCTGCTGTGCCTGGTGCGCGACATGAACGCCTTCACGCGGTTCGTGGCCAAGCCGATGCGCGGCCACGGCAATGTGACCGGCGCCGACAACGTCGTGACCTGGCAGACGGGTTATCCGTTCGGCGTGAACCTGTCCCGCGGCTATCCCCGCTTCAACCCCGGTGAGTACACGACATCGGACACCCTGGCACGCGGAGAAGCCGACGCCGCGCTGCTCATCGCCTGCGATCCGATGGGGAACTTCAGCCAGCCGGCCCGTGAGCGGCTGCAGGCCATTCCATACATCGCCCTGGATCCGAAGGACACATCGACGACCCGCGCCGCAACGGTGGCGTTCACCACCGCCACCTACGGCATCAACACGCCCGGCACCGTGTACCGCATGGACGACGTCCCGATTTCTCTCCGTCCTGCGTTTCCCTCGTCCCATCCGAGCGACTTCGACGTCCTGACCGCGATCCAGCGTCGAGTGACGGAGCTCAAGAAATAGCGGTAATGCAAGATGCGAAATGCAAAATGCAAAACGGCGCACGACAACTTTGCATTTTGAATTTTGCATTTTGAATTACACCAAGCACTCTCATTCATGAGCAGCGGCTTCTTCAAGGTTGCGGGGGGGACCGTCTACGACCCGGTTCACGGCGTGAACGGCGAGCGCCGCGATATCTGGATTCGTGACGGACGAATCGTGGACCCACCGTCAGATCCCGGCGTGCAGCCTGACAAGACACTCGACGCCTCAGGCCTGGTTGTGATGCCTGGCGGTGTCGACATGCACTGTCACATCGCCGGGCCCAAGGTGAACTCCGCCCGGAAGATGCGACCTGAGGACAAGCGCAAGGCGGACAAGGTCATGCGCACGCCGAGCACGCGCAGCGGAACCATGGGCAGCGTCCCCAGCACATTTGCGACCGGCTACAAGTACGCGGGCATGGGGTACACGACTGCCTTCGACGCCGCGATCCCGCCGCTGGCGGCGCGTCACGTCCATGAAGAGTTCGAAGACACGCCGTGCATCGACAAGGGGTTCTTCGTCCTCATGGGCAACAACCACTTCGTCATGCAGTCGATCCAGCGCAACGAGCCGGAGCGCCTGAAATCGTTCATGGCCTGGCTGCTGGGAGCGGCCAAGGGCTTCACGCCGAAGATCGTCAACCCCGGCGGCGTCGAGGTCTGGAAGCAGCTGCCGAGCGGCAACGTGCACGGCCTGGACGAGAACGTGGAGCACTTCGGGGTCACCCCGCGGCAGATCATCGAGCAGATCGCCCGCGCCGTCGATGAGCTGCGGCTGCCACACTCGGTGCACCTCCACGCCAACAACCTCGGGATGCCCGGCAACTGGCGGATCACGCTCGAGACCATGAAGACGTTCGGCGACTCGCGCGGCCATCTGTCACACATCCAGTTTCACAGCTACGGCGGCGGCGACGCCGACGAGACGACGTTCAACAGCAAAGCCGCCGAGCTCGTCGAGTACGTGAACGCCCATCCCAACCTGACCGTGGATGTCGGGCAGGTGATGTTCGGCCAGACCACCACCATGACCGCGGACGGACCGCTCGGCTACTACTTGAGCAACGCGTTCAAGAGCAAGTGGTTCTCGTCCGACACCGAGATGGAATCGGGGTGCGGCATCGCCCCCATCGAGTACAAGAACACGAGCCTGGTGCATTCCCTGCAGTGGGCCATCGGCCTGGAGTGGTATCTGCTCGCCAAGGATCCGTGGCGGGTGGTCATGAGCACCGACCATCCCAACGGCGGGTCGTTCCTGGCCTATCCGCACATCATCCAGCTGTTGATGGATCGGACCTATCGCGCGAACATCCTCAAGCAGGTGCACCCGGCGGTGCTGGAGCGTTCGACGCTCGGCGATCTCACCAGGGAGTACAGCCTGTACGAGATCTGCATCATCACGCGCAGCGGCCCGGCGAGGATTCTGGGGCTCGCCAACAAGGGCCATCTGGGCCCGGGGGCTGACGCCGACATCACCATCTACACGCCGAACGACGACAAGACGAAGATGTTCGAGATGCCGCGATCGGTCATCAAGAGCGGCGTCGTCATCGTCGACCAGGGCGAGATTCGCGAACCGATCACCGGCAAACTGCTGTATGTGGCGCCTGAGTACGACGCCGGCATCGAGACCGACATCGCCGACTGGTTCGAGCAGTACTACTCAATCCGATTCCGCAACTATCCGGTTCCGCTCGACTACCTGCACGATCCCGAGCAAATCGTCTGTGACGGCAACTACCCTGGAGCGCAGTTGCCTTGACGCTCTTCGGGTCCTGTCGGCGGGTTTCCCCACCGGGCCTCGGCGCACAGAGAACATTGGGTGAAGCGCCTGCGGGCCGGCGGGGAGGCCCCTCCCGCCGCCACCCACCCGTAAGAACTACGTCAACGCAACTGCCCTTCTGAGAGGTAGTGTGGAGGTCACGTGTGTTGAGGATCGCGAATCCCTGTGGAGATGACCGACAAAGGTCGCCTGACCGCGCGAGAAGGCTGTGGGGATCAGCGAGGTTGAGCGCTCACAATTCAACTTGCGCGACCCGAGCGTCATGCGGGCCGACGATGCCATCGCAGCGCGGTCCGGTCATCGGAACCGGGATTCGCGATCCTCAATACACGTGAGCTCCAGGATTAGGACGCCATGCTCGTACTCCGCTACACCGCTGACACATCGATCCCCGTCGAAGTCGAAGGCCTCACGCCATCGGCCGTTCGTGAGATGCCGCTATCAGAGATCCAACGGTTCGAGATCTTCCACGGGAACCGGAAGGTCCCGCTGGGAGACTTCTTCGACGTCAGCGGTGATCCTTCCGATGCCCGTTTCGAGTTCGAGGGCAACCTGGCGGGCGTCCATTGGATCGGCGCGCAGATGTCCGAAGGAGAGATTCACATCCGTGGCAATGCCGGCCGTCACGTCGGCAGCGAGATGACGGGCGGCGTCATCCACGTCCACGGGAATGCGAGTGACTGGGTCGGTGGCGAGATGCACGGCGGTTTGATCCACGTGCACGGCAATGCCGGCCATCTGATCGGAAGCGCCTACAGGGGAAGCAAGGCCGGCATGACGGCCGGCACGATTCTCATCGACGGTTCGGCGGGCAATGAGGTCGGCCTCACGCTCCGTCGCGGTCTGGTGGCCATCGGCGGGGCCTGTGGCGACTTCGTCGGCGCCAACATGATCGCGGGGACCGTGCTCGTCTTCGGCCAGTGCGGCAATCGGCCCGCGGCTGGCATGCGCCGTGGGACGGTCGCTCTTCTTGGCAGCAACCCGCCCGCCCTCCTGGTGTCGTTCAAGAAGAGCAGCGTCTACGAACCGCTGTTCCTGCGGCTCATCTTCAGCCACCTCCAGTCGCTGGGATTTGCCGTCCCCAACGAATGCTGGAGCGCGAGCTATGGCCTGTACCACGGCGACCGCGTGACCGTCGGTCGCGGGGAGATACTCGTTCGCGAATAGCTGGTAGCTGGTAGCTGGTAGCTGGTAGCCGATAGCAAGCGTGTCGCCGGTGGTCGTAGCGCGCAGGCTTCAGCCTGCGCGTGAACCAGCACGCGGGGGCTGAAGCCCCCGCGCTACGAGCCGGCAAGGACCTACTTCAGGTGCTTCGAGACCAGCTTGGTCATCTCGAACATGTTGACGGTCGCCTTGCCGCCGAACACGGTCTTCAGCGGAGCGTCGGCCTTGATCATCCGCTTGTTCTTCGCGTCCTGCAGCTTGTTCTTCTTGATGTAGGCCCAGAGCTTCTTGGTGACCTCGGTCCGGGGTATCGGCTTCGATCCGACGATCTCGGCCAGTGCGGCGCTGGGGGTCACCGGCTTCATGAACGCGGCATTGGGTTTTCTTGCGGCCTTCTTCTTCGCTGTCTTAGCCATCTGATCTCCTTTGAAAAGTTGTTTCCGATGCGGATACCGGCGCGTGCTCTCGCGACGTCCTGCTATTTCCTGCCAAGCGATGCCAGGATATCAGCCCGCGTGGCCAGGCGATCAGGATTCAGCGAGTGAACCGACAGGATCTTCTCGGGGTCGAGCTTGAGTCGATCCAGGTTGTCGAGGAAGGTCATGGTACCGACGACCGGGGGATTGGGGACCGGGTTCGTCGCGGTCGGGAGATTGAACATGTCCGCGTAGGCCAGGATCTTCTCCTTGGGCAGATACGCGATCAGCAGGCCGTCGGCGTGTGGCAGCCCCTTGATCAGGTGCACTTCGACCGTGCGCGTGGCGTCCTGGAACACCCGCTTGTCGCCGACGATGCCCTCGATCACCGGCTTCTTGCCGGACTTCGACATCGAGTCCGGAGCGAGCGTCCGAGGCGCGCCGAGCGCGCGCTCGAAGAAGGCCTTGTTGGTCTGGTGCGTGACGATCGTGATGCCTTCCGCGACGACGGCGGGAAGGCCGCTGGTGTGGTCGAAGTGGTGATGCGATATCACCCCGTAACGGATCGGCTTGTTCGGGATCACCTTCTTCGTTTCGGCGATGATCGCCTGCGCCCGTGCCTCGTTCGCCGGCCCCGGCTCGAAGAGGAAGATGTGATCGGCAAACTCGACGGCGAGCGCGTTGTACGCCCCGCCTCCTGGATTCTGCCCGATGCGATAGACGCCTTCGGCGAGCTTCTCCGAGGCCGCCACCGGCGGTGTCGCACCTGGTCCGCCTGGACCTCCCGGGCCGCCGCCACGTCCCGCCGGCGGAGGCGGAGGTGTCAGGAGCGCCTGGATGTTGGCGGGGTTGGCATTCGCGCCGAGGATCTGTGCCTCGAAGGTCGGCGAACCTCCGCGCTTCTGAACGATGAACGCCGGGTACTTCAGGCCGTTGGCGTCGCGATACTCGGTGTAGATCGACTCGACGAGCATGTCGCCGAACACAGGGTTTTCCAGCCAGGTCTCGACCCGCTCCACCATGTTCGCCGGGTTGATGTAGCCGACGACCTTATAGGCCACACCCGACGGCGCCTTCACCGGCGCATTCCAGGTGACGACCTGGAAACGCCGCCCGCCGATGGTCTGCGTCTTCGCGGTCGCGTTGTTGGCCGCGGCGCCCTTCAGGAATCCCCAGGGCGTGACCCAGATCTCCAGCTGCTGCGCCCAAGCCGCATTGGCGGGCGCAATATTCTGCTGAAACTGACCCTGCACCGCGGGACCTCCGGTCACCGGGGCGGCAAACGTGACGCCGCTTGCGCGGGAGGCGGGCTGGGTGAAGTCGATCGACCGCACGTAATCGCTCACGTTGGTTCGCGGCCACTGTCCGTTGGCGTTGTTGGACTGCCCCAGACCGAAGTTGGCGCCCGACCCGTAATAGCTCACCGAATTCAGGTTGTCGCTGCCCATCGCCTTCGACGCGTTGCTGATGACCGTCTTGGCGTCCTGGGCGGCCGCGTCCGCCGACACCAGACCCACCAGGGCGACGGCAGCGATCCACGTTCTCGTCATGATCTCCTCCGATGGCGCCGCCGACATCGGCGGCGCGAGCGTCCCCGCGACGGATCACGTCGCGGGGCTACATTATGTCGTCGCGCGTTTCTGCTCAAGGGTTAGTTGCAGGCGCGCACCCGGCCTACGCTCGCCGCGCAAGCGCCTCGTAGACCGCGTCGGCACGCCGCACCAGCGCGGCGTGGCAGGCCGCCGCATCGATCCCTTCCGCGAACACGGTACATACGGGCTCACCGGCCGAGATGCGCGTGCCGGGGAACGGCACGTCCCTTACCGTCGCATCGGCCAGCCAGGGCCGTGTATCGCCAGCGATCACCTCGGCACGGGCGAACACAACCGCCTTGCCGATCGCCGATCCCGGACCAGGGGCGGCGGCCAGGTCGAACGTGGGCAGGGCCCCGGTGCGGCACGCGGTCGCGTGGGCAGCGAACAGCGACATCCCGCAGGCGCGCTCCACCAGCTCCATCGACGCCGACCAGCGCGGGTTGACCTCCAGCACATACGGAACACCGTCCCGGACGATGAAGTCGATGCCGTTGAGACCGACGAGACCGAACTCGCCGGCCACGTGGCGGGTCAGCTCGCTCACCGCGTTCGTCACGGCATCATTCATCAGCGCATCGCCGGCTGTGGCGAGCACATTTCCGCAATAGCGATATCCGGAGGTCCCGAATGCCGCCTCCCCGATGAACTGCCTCGAGATGCCGAGTGGCGTCGCGCGGCCACCGGCGGCAACGAAGACGATCGACGCCGGCGTGCCATCGATGACTTCCTGCGCGTAGCAGCCCTTAGGCACGCGTTCGCCTGGCAACCAGCGGCGAACGCCATGGCCGCCGCCGGATTTGAAGGGCTTGATCAGCCAATCGTTCGGACCGTTCGGACCGTTCGGACCGTTCGGATCGTTCGGATCGTTCGGGTCGCTTGCCGCGCCGAAGCCGTGAGGCGAAGGCGGGTTCGAAACGTTCGGAACTGCGAAGCCGCGTGAGCGTAGCGCGGCCGCGACGAGGAATGGATCGCGGACGCGGCGAAGCACGTCGGGCGGATTTCCCCACAGCTCGCGTCCGGCGGCCAACTGGGCGACGGCGCCCGGATGATTCTCGAGGCTCGACAGGTAGGCGACCGCGTCGCACTCCACGCTTCGCGAGGCACGCGCGGCCGCGCGTGCGGTGAAGCGCAATCCGAAGTCTCGCGGGAGCGAGAGGCCGCGCACCGACGGATGCTGATCGAGATCGCCGAACGCATCGATCGCCGTGACGTCGAACCCGGCGTTCGCCGCCGATTCGGCCGCGGCCCTCGTGGAGATGCCGGCGAGCAGGACGTGCGCCGCCACTAGGAGCCTAGTCGATCCCGAGGCGTGCGCGCGCCTGTGCCGGCGTGATCACGAACAGGTGGTCGAGTACCGTGCCTCGAGCTCCTCGCATGTCGAGCGTCTCGACGAGCGACGCCGATCGGCCGCCGGCGAGGCCGTCGGCGATGAGCGCCGCACCCTGTGCCGCCTGACTCGACACCGCCGCGAACCCGCCGAGCGCGTGCATCGTCGCCCCGCTCACGACCTGGGCACGTCGATGCGCCAGTGCGTCGCGCACGCGCGCAAGACCGGCTGCGCGGCCCGACAGGATGATCTCATGGGGCGTCGGCACCGATACCGTCAATGCCGCCACCGCTTTGACCGCGCTCTCCACGTAGGCGTCCCACGCGATCGCGGCCTGCGACGTCTCGGATGCGGCCAGGGCGTCAACCGGCGCACCCGGCGCGCCTGCTACCGCGTCGACGCCGCCGCGAAACACCATGCTCTTCGTGACGGTGCCGGCGAGCAACGCGACTTCCCCGTCGAGCGCGCCGGCGGCACGCATGCCGATCGGACCCGACGATCCACCCAGCCCGTCAACGATCGTGCCGGCGTCAACGGCGATGGCGGCGGTGAAGGCCCCACCGAGCTCGAGCAGGATGAACGAGACGTCCCGCTCCTGACATCCGCGCCGCCCGGCCTGCTCCCGGATGGCCAGCGCGCACGCGCACACCTTGTCGGCCGTCCCCATGTCCACGCGGTTCACCTTGCGGTGCGCCGGCACGGAAGCCAAGTGGATCACACCTGGCGTCAACATGACTGGCATCGACACGCGCGCAAGCCGTCGCGCGAGCGCACGCAACCCGCCGATGCCCCCCGTCTCGCCTTCGGCGGCGAGGTAGGCGAGCCGCAGATCGGTCTCGGTGAGATCGCGTGCGGCGGTGAGCGGCAGACCGTAGCCTGACGGTCCGACCACCAGATCGATCGGCGCCAGACTCTCGAGGAGATCGGGGATCACCGAGGGCGACGCGAGCGCCTCGGACGTCGGCAGCGAGCGATCAAGAAACACCCGGCCATCGTCCAGTCCGCACAGATCGACGCTGAGGGTGCCTGGATCGATGCCAATGACTCTGGGCATTGGGACTTCGGTCGTAATGCAAGATTCAAAATGCAAAATGCAAACAGGATGCGAACGCCGCTGCAGCTAGCCGGTTGCGCCGCCTTGTTCGGCCGCTGAATTTTTGCATTTTGAATTTTGCATTTTGAATTACGACGAGCGAGCACCAGCGAGCTCGCGAGCGATCTCCGCGATCGTTTCGGCATCGAGCACGTGATCGTTCTTCTCGAACAGACGGGCGATGCAGGCCTTGTGGATCTTCATCTTCAGGCTGCCGATGCCGAGTGCGCCGAACGTCGTCACGCCGCCGCGATCGACGGCGTTGTCGGTGACCTCGATGCCGTCCACGCCGAGCGGCGGAACGGCGTTGACGTCGGCCGCCACCTTCAGACCTGGGCGGCCCGTCCAGGCGTCGCGCGGAACGAGGCAGACGCCGCCAGCGCCTGCGCTCAGCAACACTTCCGCACCGTCGAGCGCCAAGGCGGCACCCGACGCGTCGGCCATGGTCACCTCGCGAACCGTGACGCCGAATCGCTGTTGGATTCGCTCGGCGAGACTGCCGTCCACCGGCCGGCGTGTCGTGACGGTGACATCGGCACCCGCTTTCGCGAGGAGACCGGCCGCGCGCATCCCGACCGGCCCAGAGCCGGCGACGATCACGACGCGACGGCCCTCGATGGTGCCGGCTGCCTGTTGAATCCTGGCCACCGCCGCGACGGCGGTGGTGTTCGAGCCGTTCGAGTCGAGCATCACGGACACGCGCAGCGGACCGAAAAAGGCCTTCTTCACCTTTGCGAGCAGGCGCTCGCCGATCGCCATGTCCGTTCCGCCGATGAAGATCGCGGTGTTGTGAAGGTCCCTGGGCCCACGCGTGAAGATCGCGCCGTGCACGAGGTCGCGGACGGCGTCTTCAGTGACACCGCCGTAGCTCATGACCTCGTCGGCGCCGCCGTCGTAGGCCACGACGCGGTCGAACGCGCTGGGATGCTGGGAGCTATCGAGTTGAAGGAGAAGCTTTCGCACGGCGTGACCGGGGAATCGACGTAGGGGCGACGCATGCGTCGCCCCTACACGTCCATCATTACTTGGGGCTGAACGGGTGCTTCTGCGTCTTCGAGCCGGCAATCACCTCGTTGACCGACGGCTTCTTGCCGAGCGCCCGGGCGATCGATTCTTTGGTCGCCGTGTAGTTGTAGTCGTAGATCTTCTGGTCGTCGCTCGCGTCCCAGTGGATGAAGACGCCCACGAGGATGCAGAGATCGTCGGCCTTGTCGCGCGGGATGACGCCGCTCTCGACGGAATCGACCACGGCGCGGGCCACCGCCGCCTGCGCGGGTCCGAACATCTGGACGGCCTGCTTCGCGCCCTTGATCGTGACCTTGTTGAAGAGCAGGGTGTCGGGCTTGGCCGGCAGGTTCGGCGCGACCACTGCGAGCAAGGTCGTGAAGCCGTCCTTGTTGTTCGCAAGCGCGTTGCAAAATGCGGAACCGGCAGGCCCCGTCTTGGAGCCAATGATCAGGTCGATGTGCGCTACCTCGTTGCCATCGCCGACCAGCGACTCACCGAGAAAGAAGTCTGCTGCCATGTCGAAGAACTCCTGTCAGGAAGAGTGAGTAAATGTCTGGTCGTGCACGTCTCGCCATGCGACGACGGGGCACGCCAGGAGCCGAGAGAGTCTATCACCACGCAAGGGGGAAGTGGTTCCTTCAGCGCGACGAGCAGGGCGTGGGATTCCAGCCGACCGCGTTCGGAAGCTTCTTGAAGTCTGAAGTAGTCAGGTAGTACCTGTTGAAATAAACCGGATCCTCGACCTTCGTCGTCACCGTCATCCACTGGTCGCCGTTGGGCGCCGTGTTGAGATCGTAGTACTCGGTGACCACCGTTTTCTGGCTGTAGGGAGCGCCGTTCTTGCGGACGTAGCCGGGGCGCAGGTTGGACGTCACCACTTTCACGTTACCGGTGCGCGCCTGGCCGCCTCGTCCTCCGCCTCCAAATTCCCACTCGGCGATCGAGTGCCCCTGCCAGCTCGGCTCACCTGGCGCCGCCGCCGCAGCCGTGCCGAAGCGGAGCAGGCGGGTTTGTGTGCCGGCGTCGGTGTCGATGCGAAGTGTATTGGCGTCTTCCCACGAGATGTGCAGACGCCCGGGGAGTCGCATCACGTTGGCGGCGCCGTAGGCACGGCACTGCTCGCCAGCGGTCTCATCCCTCGCGGGATCCCAACTGTCGGCGACCTTACGCGCTTCGGCGTTGAGCGGCAGCGAGTCGTAGACCCCCTTCTTCGGGGTGACCATGCGCCACTTCCAGTCCTCGTTGATGACCGAGACCCAATAGCCCGTGAGATCGAGCGCCGCCGCTTCGCGCGCCGCTGGTGGCGGCCCACCGCGCCCGCCACCCCGCTGAGCGTGGAGGGTGCCGGAACCGGCAAGCAGGACGGCTAGCGCGATGATCACGAACCACGGAGACACGGAGGCACGGAGACCAAAATCTTGAAGACCTCCGTGTCTCCGCGTCTCCGTGGCCCGTGAGGGTGACTTAGTCAACGGCTTCACCGGTGCGACTGCCCCAGCTGAATCCATCGAGCGGCCGCCTGAGGCTGAGCATCAGCGCCCGGTACTCGCCGGGCACGCGCGACGGGCGTCCGGTGATGGTGATGAGATCGCCGACCTTGAGCGTCTCTCGCTGGACACCCTGATTGCCCAGTTGCGCCGTGCCGGCCCATTCCACGGCCCACCGCTGCGCCGCGCCTTTGTCGTCGCGCGCCTCGATGTGCACGAAGGAATGTGGATTGCGGAGCACGAACTGAACCAGCTTCCCTTCGAGCTTGACCTCCCTGGTGACGTCGTAGGTCGCCGCATAGGAGTGGTGCGCGTACGCCGCGGTGGCCGTGACGAGCGCCGTGCCGATAACGAGAAGAAGCAGTCTACGCATCACTTTTTCTCCTGAAGACTCGAATACACCGACTCGACGAACATGTCCGTGGTCCAGGCACCGGTCGTCGATCCGTAACGCCCGTCGAAGTCCATGGTCGGCCGGGCCGCCTTCACCTGCGCGAGCGTCATGCCCTTGCCCATCATGTCCTTCACGCGATCGCGAATCATCGTCAGCATGTTTCGGTACGACGCGACATCGGCCGTATCCGACAACCGTCCCCGGCCGGGAATGATCCACGTGCCGCCCTGCGCGCGATACTCAGCCACAGCCAGATCGAGAATCTGATTCAGGCCGTCAATGACGCCCTTGATACTACCGCCCCTGGCCACGTCGATCACCGGATAGCTGACGGTTGAAAACAGGTCGCCGGCACTGATGACCTCCGAGTGACGGAAGAACACCAGGCTGTCGCCGTCGGAGGTGGCGGCCGGCGCGTGGTAGACGATCACGGCCTCGCCGTTGAAATACTCGGGCAGCTTGTGGAACTCGTCGAAGTAGGTGTCGGTGGGCCAGGCCGCCGCCGGCGTGGGCTGGACCTTGCCGGCCGGAGCGCTCATCCGGTTGAGCACGTTCTCGTGCGCGATCACGGAGGCGCGAGGCCCCACGTTCTCGACCGCCCCGCCGAACTGGCCACCGCGTGGGAAGAAGCCGGTGGTGGCGATCTTCTCATTGCCGCCGATGCGATCGGGCGCGGCGCTGGTGTTGATGATGTAGCGCAGCGGCTTCGCCGGAGCCGGCGAGCTGATCACCGCGCTCATGTACGGGCTGGCCCATCCCCACATCCCCGGACAATGCGCACCGAAGCACGCATTCGTCGTCGGCGCAGCCGAAACGGCCTTCGCCAGCTGGCCGACGGCCGCGAGGATCTTGTCCGACATCTTCGCCGAGCCGGTATCGACCAGCATCACTCCATCAGCACCGAGCGAGATGGCGATGTTGGTGCCGTCCGCAACGACCATATAGATGTTGCCCTGCACCGGCAGGATGTGCACGTCTCCGTCGCGCGGACTCTGATCCGCGATGCGCTTGTCCACGGCGTTGGCCGAACGAGACGAAGGCACTTTGAGATCGGTGAGGGCGACCGTCTTGTTCAACGTCGCTCGATACTCTGGATAGAGAGTCTTCACCCCCCCACGCGTAGGCTCCGCCGGTACCCAGTCCGACGTCTTCAACCATTCGCCGAGCGCGCTGTTCTGCCCCGGGAGAAAGTGCGGCACCCAATGCCGGTCAGTTCCGCCGTTCTCGGCAAACGACGAGGCATTGCATGTCTCCATGGCCACCGACGCGGTGGGATCGATCGTGTAGGTGGTTGATTCGACGTACGGCTCGTCCTGATAGATCGGGTCGTCCACCACGGTGACGATGGTCAGGATCTCGCCGTGGCGGGTGATGAACTCGGTCATCGAGTACATGTCGCTGGTCTGTGGGCCACCTCGCTTGAGATACCCGTCCTTGAGATGAGTGGTGGTGACTTTGAGCGTGTTGCCAACCCACTGGCCCGTCGAAAAGCCAGTCCAGGTGTGCGGCGCGTATGCCGGTGGATGCGGGCGGCCGTCCATGAAGATCGGCCGATCCAGCGACCGCATGAACTGGACGTGATACACGCTGACGTTCCTCGTCAGCGGATCCTGCTCCTTGAGGATGCGCGCGCCGCCGAGACCGCGCCACTGGTGAGGCGCCGAGTGCGGCCGGCACTGATACTCCGGCGTTCCCCAAATCGACTCGGCGGTGGTGTCGGCACGCTGACGGCCCGCATCGTTGAAGGGAATGCCCAGATAGTCGCCCAGCGGGGGCTGAGCGGTCGTGTCCTGCTCGTTGTTATCCAGGCGCCACTCGCCGGCGATGTCCGGCGGAATCTGCGGCCGCGCCGGCTGGGCGGACGCGGGGACGCTGGCCATCAGGGCGAGCGCCAGCAGAACAGGAATTGCGGCAGTCTTTGAGTGCGTGGATGAATTCATACAAGTCCTCAGGCGGTTGCCGGCGCCCCGGCCCGGGCCGGTCTCGCGCTCGTGCTCAGCGGACGCACGAGCCACGTCAAGACGAAGCCGACCGCCAGGAGGCCGGCGAGAACCTCCAGCGGCGTGTCGTAGATGGTGACACGATCGGCGCCCGGCGGCAGCGCTGCCTTCGCGCGGTTGGAGAGCTCCGTGATGATCACCGGACCGATGATCGCGGCCGCCGTCCATGCGGTCAGCAGGGCGCCATGGATCGCGCCGACATTCTGTGGTCCAAAGATGTCGGCGAGGAAGGCGGGAATCGTGGCGAACCCGCCGCCGTACATCGTGAAGACGAGGAAGAGGCTGGCCTGGAACAGCCACCAGTTCCCGCTCGCGGCGAGACCGGGAATCAACAGGAACAGAACGAACTGCGTGACGAAGAAGATCGTGTAGGTGTTGCGGCGGCCGATGTAGTCGGAGCCCGAGGCCCACAGAAAACGCCCGCCGGCGTTGAACAGGCTGATCAGGGACACGACGACGCCGGCTTCGAGCGGCGTCCGTTTGAACATGTCCTGCATCATCGGCGACGCCTGCGCGAGGATGCCGATCCCCGCGGTGATGTTGATGAAGAGGATGCCCCACAACAGATAGAACTGCGGCGTGCGGATCGCCTCGTTGCGGCTGACGCTGACGTCGGCAATCATCGGGTCGTGTTTCGCGGCCGGCGTCCAGCCGGCGGGCGTCCAGCCGGGTGGCGGCGACTCCATCAGGCGCGACCCCACGAGCATCACCACGAGGTACACCGCTCCGAGCGCCACGACCGTCGGAGCGACACCCACCAGATTCATGAAGAACACGTTCAGGTAACCAGCGACGAAGGCGCCTCCCCCGAAGCCCATGATGGCCATGCCGGTGGCCATGCCGCGCCGATCGGGGAACCACTTCACGAGCGTGCTCACCGGCGAGATGTATCCCAGACCGCAGCCGATGCCGCCGATGACACCCATTCCCAGGAACACAAGCACGGACTGGCGGAGTGCGAGGCCGATCCCACCGATGACCAGGCCGGTGCCAAAGAAGAGCGCTGCCGCGGTCGCTGCCACACGTGGCCCGCGCCGCTCGACCCATGGACCGCCAAACGCGGCGCTCAGCCCGAGTAGGGCCAACGCGGTCGTGAAGGTCGTGTACGGCGGGCTGAACCACCAGGGCGCGCCGGGAAAGAGCGCCTGAATCGGCCGGTTGAACGTGCTCCAGGCGTAGACGGAGCCGATGCAGATGTGCACCAGGACCGCACCTACCGGAATACGCCAGCGATTCGGGGTCATTGAGGACCGCAGATTAGTAGGTCAAAGGGGAAAGGTCAAAGGTGATCAAAGCCGCCTCAGAATGGCCTCGCCCGCAGCGCGCGTGCCGAGCGTTCCGCCGACATCACGTGTCGTTTCGCGCGCCTGGACGGCTGCCTCGACTGCTCGCTCGATTCGCTGCGCCTCGTCGGCTCGTCCGAGGGTCTCGAGCATCAGTGCCGCCGAAAGGATCGCGCCGATTGGGTTGGCCACATCCTTCCCCGCCAGCGGCGGCGCCGAGCCGTGGACAGGTTCGAACATCGACGTCCGTCCCGGATGCAGATTGCCTGACGCCGCCATGCCCAACCCACCCTGCAGCGCGCCGCCGATGTCGGTGATGATGTCGCCGAACAGGTTGTTGGTGACGATGACCTGGAACTGGCCGGGGTTCTGCACGAGCAGCATCGCGAGAGCGTCGATGTAGAGGTGCGTGGCCTGGACCTCCGGATACTCGGACTGCAGCTCGCGAAACACGCGCTGCCAGAGCGCGTGCCCATCGGCCATCGCGTTGCTCTTGTCGGTCATGCAGACTGAGCCGATCCCACGCGCACGCGCGAACTCGAAGGCGTGGCGGATGATTCGATGCACACCCTTGTAGGTGTTGATCTCCTCCTGCACCGCCACTTCATCCGGTGTGCCCGCTTTGAAGCGCCCGCCGATGCCCACGTACAGGCCCTCGGTGTTCTCGCGAAAGACCACGAAGTTCACGTCGGCCCGCGTGCGTCCCTTGAGCGGGCAGAGCCGATCGTCGAGCAGGCGAACCGGACGGTAGTTCACATACAGGTCCAGCTCGAATCGCGTGCCGAGGAGGATGTCTCGCGCGTGACGGTTGTCGGGCACGCGCGGATCGCCGAGCGCGCCGATGAGGATGGCGTCACAGGACCGCAGCGTGTCGTAGCCGTCTTTGGGAATCGTCTCGCCGGTCGCGAGGTAGTGGTCCGCGCTCCACGGCAGGTAGCGCAGATCGACGCCGCCGAATGCCTCGAGGATCTTCACGGCCTCGGCGGTGACGTCCTTGCCAATGCCGTCGCCTGGAATCACCGCGATCGAGGAGGCCACAAGGTGTATTCAACCACGAAGACACGAAGGTCGCGAAGGACACGAACCCGGTATTCACATAGCCAACAAATTGCTTCGTGACCTTCGCGATCTTCGTGACCTCCGTGGTTATACTCAGCCCATGAAGCGTCTTCTCATACTTATTCCCATGGCCGCATCGATCGGCGCTGTACTTGCCGCACAGGGCAATCGGGCTCAGGCGCCCAGCGGTGACTGGCCGATGTACAGCTACAACCTGGCGGGCACGCGGTTTTCACCGCTCACCGACATCAACGGCGGCAACGTCGGCTCGCTCGCCCAGGCGTGGTCGGTTCGCCTCACGCCGCCCGCGGGACGGAGAGGCGGCGGTCCCGCTGCCGCTGGAGGCGAGGGCGCGCCCGTGGCGGGTCGTGGGGCGGGGGCGGCCGGCAATCCTGCGGCGCCGGGTCGCGGCGCGGTGGACGCCGTTCCACCAGCGGGTAGCAATCCCCAAGCGACGCCGATCGTGATCGGCGGCGTGATGTACCTGCCGGCGCGGGGCACTCAGGTGCTCGCGCTCGAAGCCGACAGCGGGAAGGAAATCTGGCGACACGACTTGCCGGCGGGCGTCGCGACCACGGCACGAGGTGTCGCGTATTGGCCGGGAGATGGTCGGATCGCGCCCCGCATCCTGATCACCGCCGGACCGAGGCTGCTGGCGCTCGACGCCGCAACGGGCGCACCGTCAGCGGGCTTTGGCTCGAAGGGCGTGGTCGAGATCGCCGTGCCGTGGAACGGCGTGCCCACGATCTATAAGAACGTCGCGATTCTTGGCGCCACCGTCGGCGAAGTCGCGCTCGCGGAGCCGGGCGACACACGGGCGTTCGATGTGCGCACCGGCGCGAAGCTCTGGGACTTCCACACGGTGCCGCTTCCCGGCGAGCTCGGACACAACAGCTGGCTGGACCACGGATGGCGGAATCGATCGGGCGTCAACGTGTGGGCCTGGTATATGACCCTCGACGAAGAGCGCGGCATCCTCTACATGCCGATCGCCGGACCCGCCGGGAACTACTGGGGCGGCGATCGCCCGGGCAACAACCTCTTCGCGAACTCGATCGTCGCGGTTGACGCGGAGACCGGCAAGTATCGATGGCACTTTCAGACGGTGCATCACGACCTGTGGGATTCAGACATGCCGAGTCCGCCGGCGCTCGTTGACATCATGCAGAACGGCCGCCGCGTGCCGGCGCTCGCCTCCGTCGGCAAGACGGGCTGGATGTTCATTCTCGACCGCGTCACCGGCAAGCCGATCTTCGGCGTCGAAGAGCGGCCCGTGCCGAAGGGGAGCATGCCGGGGGAATGGTATTCGCCGACGCAGCCGTTTCCGGTGAAGCCGGCGAGACCGCTCGTGCGCGTCGAGTTCAACAAAGAGCGCGACATGGTGCGGCCTGAGGACACATCGGCGGAGCACGTGACAGAGTGTCAGGCCCTGTGGGACAAGAGCGGAGGGTTCTACAACGCCGGGCCGTTCACCCCGTTCGGTTTCCACGAAGAAGGCGCTCCGCCAAAGAGCACGATCCAATTCCCGGGTGGCACGGGCGGAGTCAACTGGGGCGGCGCGACTGCGGATCCCACGACCGGGTTCGTGTATGTCAACGCGCACGACACCTCGCTCGTCGGCTGGATCGAACGCAAGCGCCCCGGGCTGAACTATGGCAATGGCACCGCGGGCTCGACGATTCCCTTCGACCGAGGCAGCGTCAACGGCGCGGGGCCGTACTTCACGTTCAGCGCACCGCTCAAGGACTCGACGGGACGCACGATCGCGAATCTCCCCTGCCAGCGGCCGCCGTGGAGTCGACTCGTCGCGGTGAACGCCAACACCGGTGACATTGCATGGGAGAGCACCCTCGGTCTCAACGAGGCGCTCCCCGAAGGCAAACAGCTGACGGGGGGCAGCGGCAGCGCCGGACCCAGCGCCACCGCGGGTGGCCTGATCTTCGTCGGTGCCACCAACGATCGGCGATTCCGGGCCTTCGACTCGAAGACCGGGAAAGAGCTGTGGGTGACGCGCCTCGACCAGACGGTCAATGCGAACCCGATGACCTATCGCGGGAAGAACGGGAAGCAGTACGTCGCGGCGATCGCGACCGACACCCTCGTCGCGTACGCACTGCCGTAGGGGCGACGCATGCGTCGCCCCTACATCGTGATCAGAAGCGCACGCCCAGATTGAACCTGAACGTCCTCGGGCTCGTGTACGCGAAGCGGCTCGCGGCCTGACCGAAGGTCGGGCCCAGGTTCCAGTTCACACCCTGCACCGGCGTCTGGGTGAACGGATTGAAGGCCTGGAGCGTGGCCGAATTCGAGGCCGTCAAGACGCTCGTGTTGATCGTACGGATGTCACTCCCGCCTCCGTTGTTGAACACCGTGCCTCCGCAGCCGCAGAGTTGAAACTGATTGAAGACGTTCAGCAGCTCGCTGTGGAAGAACACCTCGGCGCCCCCGACGAGCCGGTATCGGTAGTTCACCGAGAGGTCCGTGCGGAACTGCGCCTCGGTGCGGTACTGGTCTCTGGGGAAGAAGAAGTACTCCACCGTCGCGATGGGTGTTGCGTACCCAGGGTTGGTCACGTAGGGCCGCGTGTTGACCTGCCCCATCGCCGTGCCCGGCGCCGCGGCCGTCGCGCCGCCCCAACCGTACGGTGTGCCCGACGCCGCGCCATAGAGCAGCCCAATGTCCAGCGCGCCTGCGGACGGGCTCATCGGCACGCGATAGGTACCCCACACGCGGGCGCGGTGACGCTGATCGGAGCCCAGATTGCCGTCAGGCAGGTTCCATCGCGCCTCGCGATACTCCGGATACGAGAAGAGCCGCGACGTCAGCGGTCCACTGGCCGGGTTCTCGCCGTCAAAATTGCCCCAGGTCCGCGACAGGGTGTAGTTGCCCCCAACGTCGACGGCGCCAAAGCGGTATGTCGCCTGGACGGTGCCGCCCTGATACCGACGCTCGAGGTCGTTCGAGTTCTCGACGAGGTTGACGTCGAAGACCGTGCCGAGCGAGTTGGTCACGCGTCCGGTCGTCAGATCCGTGCGCTGCACGTAGAAGTCGTTGAAGTCGCGGAAGACATAGTCCGCGCGCACGCTGCCGCGCTGCCCCAGGGCGCGGTTGATGCCGGCCGCGTACTCGAGCGCGTTGGGGGAATCGAGCGATCCATTGATGAACGTGTTCACGCCGGGCACCTCGGCGCTGACGAGGGGGCGGTTGGCACCGCCGTTCGCGTTGAACCAGTCGAAGAGCTGTCGAATCGCCACATCTGGCGTCACCAGTGCGCCGTTGGAATCGGGATTGATCGCGGGGCCCTGATAGAACCATTGGTACTCTGCCGAGTTTCCCGCGGGCGAGTTCTCGGCGATCGCCGAGTTGAGGCCGCTCACATACCTCGAGAAGCTCCCACTGATCGCCCAACGGCCGTCGCGCGCCGGATCCCAGACGAGACCCAGCCGGTGACTGAATTTGCTGGAGTCGGACACCGGGCTGCCTGCGGCATCTTCGCCCTGGTTGCGGTCCCAACGCAGTCCCAGGTTGACCGACACGCCACTGTTGAATCGCCACGAGTCGTTCACGAAGACCGCGTGGGCCCGGAGATCAGTGCCCTCGCTCGACAGCGCGATCGGATTCCACTGGATGATGGTGGAATCGTTGCTGAGGAACACGGGATAGATCGTCTCGCCACGGACCACGGTAGACGTCCCGAGAATCCGATAGTCGCTGCCGGACTGGTGGTTGTTCGCGAACCGGTGGTCGTTGTAGCCGTCGTAGCCGAACACGATGTTGTGCGCGCCAAACCGGTTGGTCGAGAGGAAGTAGGTGCCCTTGGCCAGCACCTCCGTGTTGTCGCGTTGCTCATCGTCGCAGACGCCGCAGAAGGTCGCGGACCAGTAACGGAACCCCGTGCCCCCGCGCGACCGATCGATGAGGAGCGTACCATTGATGAGATCGGTCGCCTTCGAGCCGGCGCCGGTGATCGAGAGGTGGCGCTGGGAATACTGCCCTTCGAGCGCCAGCGTCGATCCGATGACCCCGTTGTAGTTCAGGGACAGCAGGTCCTGCGGCTGCCCCTGGTCGAAGAGGCTGCGCACGTCCATGACGTTTGCAAAGCTGGTGTTGATGATCTGCTGCTGAATCTTCGTGTACGAGCCGCGCACGACCTGCCCGGGACGTGCGGTGTAGGTCAGCTTCCCTTCGTAGCGCTTCTCGTCGTCGGTGCGCGGGTACGACACCAGCGTCACGAAGGTGTCGCGCGACTGCTCGTCCTTGCGAAGACGGCCCGCGGTGAAGAACCACAGCCGATCGCGGAACACCGGACCGCCGAGCGTGTATTCGTGCGTCGGCACCGTCTTGTCCAACTTCGTTTCCTTGAACGGCGTCGTGGCCCGCCAGTTGTCGTTGTTGAACGACAGCCGGTACGAGCCGCTGAACGTGTTGCCGCCCGACTTGGTGATCGCGTTGACCATCCCCCCGCCGAAGCGGCCGTACTCGGCGGAGATCCCCGACGTCGAGACGGTCGTCTCCTGGATCGCGTCCTCGATGAACAGCGTAAAGGGTTGGCCCCTGAGGTTCTCGGTGATGGCCACACCGTTCAGCAGGAACAGACTGTCAAAGGCCATCGCGCCGGCGATCGTGAACGAGCCGTCGCCGCCACTCGTACCTCCCGGTCCCGTGGCTTTGACATTGGGCGCCATGATGATTGACGCAGCCAGCGTCCGGCTGCTCGGGAGTGTCGCGAGCAGGTCCTGCCGGAAGGTGCTCCCGGCTCGCGTTCCCTGCGCGAACGACCGCGCGTCGCCTTGCACCGTGACCTTTTCGGTGAAAGCGCCCACTCCCAGCCTGGCGTTGAGGGGCACCGTTTCAGTGGCCGCCACAGCAACCGTTTGCGACGCGGTCTGGAACGACATCAACTCGAACGTCACGGTGTAGGTGCCGGGGGGCAGCAGCGGCAGCGCGTAGTCGCCGAACGCGGAGGTCACGACCACACGCGGACCTTGAAGATTCGGAGACGTCGCGGTGACCGTGACGCCAGGAAGGACGGCTCCGCTCGAATCGGAGACACTACCCGAGATCGTACCGGTCGGCACCTGCGCCGCGGCCGCGGCCGCGACGAGGGTCAGACAGGCCGCCGCCAGCAACACCTTCACACGCATTCGTCACTCCTTGAAAAACAGTAGGCGGTAGGCGGTAGGCGGTAGGCGGTCGGCAGTGGGCAGTGCCTACTGCCTACTGCCTACTGCCTACTGCCTACTGCCATCGAAGCACCCGATGTGACTGACCGCAATGGTCGGCCGGGCTTTTCAGCGGTTTGGTGTCAACGCATGGAATAGCGTGATCGACAGACAGTGAGAACATTCAGAACTGTCGGACAGGGTGACGCATCAGCCTGGAGATCCCGCTCGTCTCGCCATTCGTCCCAGCAAATTGAGGTGAGACAGGTTGAAACAGGCCTGAATACCAGGACCTGGACGATTCGCTGTGACGAGTTGGTCGCAAATGCGTCTGGGATGTGATAAAGACTTATCCTTGCATTACGAACTGCCAGGGATCCATGATTTTGGTTCGAAAAGTTGCTCTTCATGGATTGACTCGTCCCATTCGGAGTCGTTGACTCGTACAAGTTATTGGAACTAAAGCTTCTTAGTTCATGGGCCAATCTGGTACGCGTTTTCCGTAACGAATCTAACTAAGTCAAAACGAGCAACTAGTTTGTCAAGGAGAGACAACTGATGTCCGCACGCATGAGTGCCTTTCTTGTGGCGTTTGCGATTGCCCTTACCGGCCTCGCATCCGCTCAGGAGCGTTTCGGCGCGCTCACCGGCCGAGTCACGGATCAGCAGGGTTCTTCCGTCCCTGGTGTCACCGTCGTCGCGACCAATACGCAAACCGGAGAAGTCCGGTCATTCGTCACTGACGCCAACGGTCAGTTCCAAGCGCTGGATCTCGTCCCTGGACGCTACACCGTCCGGTTCGAGCTGACCGGCTTCTCGAAGGTTGAACGGGCCGATGTGAGCGTCGTCCTCGGACGATCGTTCCAGCTCGATGCCCAGATGAAGGTCGGCGAGCTGACGGAAACCGTCCAGGTCACGGCCGAAGCCTCACCACTGGTCGACCAGCGCAGCACGCTCATCGCGCACAACGTGTCGGCCGAGGAATTTGACCGCATGCCGAAAGGCCGGTCGTTCCAGTCGATCGCCTTCACCGCGCCATCGGTCAGCCAGGGCGATATCGAAGGCGGCATCCAGGTGAACGGCGCCAGCGGTGCTGAGAATCAGTTCACGGTGGACGGCATCGTGACCAACTCGCTCGTCAACGGTGCGTCGCGCCAGAACACCGTGTTCGAGTACCTGCAGGAAGTCCAGGTCAAGACGAGCGGCATCTCTGCTGAATGGGGCGGCGCGCTCGGCGGCGTCGTGAGCGCGGTCACCAAGAGCGGCGGCAACACGTTCCGCGGCGAGGGCCACTACTACTACGACGGCAGCGCGCTGTCGGCCGGCCCGATCAAGCGGCTGGTACTGGATCCCACCACAGAGGCCACGGCGACCTACGTCCAGGACAAAGAGCAGTCGGCCAGGAACAACGAGTTCGGCGGCTCGATCGGCGGCCCGATCGTGCGCGACCGGCTGTTCTTCTACGGTTCCTATTCACCACGCAATCTGAAGCGGGTGAACGAGTACAACTTCGCCGGCAACACGGTCGGCGAGATCCCGCGCGACACCTGGAACCAGCAGGCGTTTGGCAAGATCAGCGTCTCGAGCCGCCGTCTCAACGCCACCTGGTCCACGCTGTGGACACCGAGCAAGGTCACGGGCACGTTGAGCGCCTACAACGGCACGACGCCGAACTCACAGACCTCGACGCAGGCAGGACTCGCGCCCAACATCACGCGCGGCACCGAGCAGAATCAGGTCAACACGAGCGGGACGGTCGACATCAACCTGTCGAACAGCTCTTTCCTGAGCGCCCGCGGTGGCGTCTTCCACGACCGGTACTCGGACACCGGTATTTCGAACACCACGTCGTATACCTATCTGACCGCGACTGCCAATTCACCCCTGCCTGTGCCCGCCTCTATACAGGGCGCACAGCAATTCGTGAACACCCCGCGCGCGCAGATTACGGACTTCGACACGACCAAGCGCCAGAACTTCAACATGGACTACAACCACGCGTTCAACGCGGGTGGGTTCCATACGATCAAGGGCGGCTACGGCTTCCAGCACGTGGTCAACGACATCGACTCACACTACCCGGGAGGCTACATCAACATCACCTGGGGCACAGGGGGATTCGTGAGCCCCAACGGTGTGAATCAGGGCTCGGGTGCCTACGGCTACTACGAGGTGAACGATCGGCGCATTACCAACCAGGCCGGGTCGAACATCCATTCGCTCTACATCCAGGACACCTGGACGTTGGGCAACAGGCTCACTCTGAACCTGGGGCTCCGCACCGAGGACGAGAAGGTGCCGACGTTCCGGCCCGATTTCCTCGAGACCGCGATTCACTTCGACATGAAGGACAAGCTCGCGCCGCGTCTTGGCGCGGCGTTCGACGTGTGGGGTGACGGCCGGATGAAGGTGTTCGGCAGCTGGGGCATGTATTACGACTGGACCAAGTACGAGCTGCCGCGCGGATCGTTCGGCGCTGAGACCTGGTGCGTCTTCTACCGCGGCCTGGACACGACGGACCTCGGGAGCATCAATCTCAGCAACATGCCTGGCCGCGATCTGTGGAGCACGCCTGGCAGTTGCCGCGACCGTCGCGTGCCGTCGTTCGGCAGCAGCATCGATCCGGACATGAAGCCGATGCGCCAGTCGAGCGCGAGCTTCGGCACGGAGTATCAGCTGAACCGGAACAGCGTGCTCACGATGCACTACATCCACAACGACCTGCTCGAGACCATCGAAGATCTCGGCGCGCTGGACGCGGGCGGTAACGAGGTGTACATCATCTCGAACCCGGGCCGCGGTATCGCCGCGATCACGCCGGTATCGGGCAGGACGACGCCGTTTGCCACGCCGCGCCCGAAGCGTCAGTACGACGCGCTCGAGCTGGGCTACAGCCGCCGCTTCTCCAATAACTACTTCTTCAGCGGCAACTACACCCTGAGCCGGTTGTATGGCAACTACGCCGGGCTGGCCTCGTCGGACGAGATCACGACCCCGACGACTGGTGTCAGCAGCGCCACGGCGCAGCAGCAGGCCGGCAGCATCGCCCGCGAGGGTGGCAACGTGAACCGTGCGTGGGACCTTGACGAGGTATTGTTTGACTCGCACGGGAACCTCAACGTGCTCGGCCGTCTGGCTACGGATCGTCCACACGCGGTGAAGCTGTACGGCGCGTACGACTTCGCCAAGGGCACGCAGCTTGGCGCGTTCTTCTACGCGGCGAGCGGAACGCCCATGACCACGTATGTGTGGTCAAGCAACGGAATCCCGCTGATGGTGGAAGGCCGCGGCGACATGGGCCGGACGCCCGTGCTTTCGCGCACCGACCTGCTCCTGACGCAGGAACTGGCCATGGCCGGCACGAAGCGCGTCCGCTTCGAGTTGAACGTGCTGAACATCTTCAATCAGAAGACGACTCGGCACCTCTTCAACGGCCTCAACAAGGGCTCTGGCTCGTCGAGAGCTTCTGCGGCGGCCAATCTGGCGAGTGTGGATCTCGCGCAGGGCTACGACTACAACGCCCGGATCTTGGCCTCCCCGGACGGCGCCAACGCCTATGACGTCCGCTACGGCATGGCGGACCTGTTCGACGCGGGCACGACCGGACAGTTCACCGTCAAGTTCCTGTTCTAAACACACAACGGGCCGGCACCAGCCGGCCCCGCGTTCTCTAACAAGAAGGGCCGGCATCTTTGCCGGCCCTTCTTGTTTTTACATCGACCAAGAACCGAGAACCACCAACCACGAACCGCGCTATGCGTCGATCTGTGCGCGCTGCAGCTTCCCGCTGAAGTCCACGTAGATCGACTTCCATTCCGAGAACACGTCGAGCGCCGCGGTGCCCGCCTCCCGGTGGCCGTTGCCCGTCGCCTTGGTCCCGCCGAATGGCAGATGCACCTCGGCGCCAATCGTCGGCGCGTTTACGTAGAAAATCCCCGTGTACATGTCGCGCATGGCCGTGAATGCCAGGTTGATGTCCCGCGTGTAGATTGATGCGGAGAGACCGTAGGCGACCCCGTTCCCTATCGCGATCGCCTCGTCCAGCGATCGGCAGCGCAGGACCGACACCACGGGTCCGAAGATTTCCTCCTGCGCGATGCGCATGTCCGGGGCGACGTCGCCAAAGATCGTCGGCTCATGAAACCAGCCGCGGGCGTAGGGGCCGGCGTCCAGACGATGCCCGCCGGTGACCAGAGTCGCGCCTTCGGCACGGCCGATCTCGACGTATCTCATCACCGTCTGCAGTTGTGATTCGCTGACTGATGGCCCCATCTGCGTGCGCTCATCCAGCCCGTTGCCGACACGCAGTGCCTTCGCCCGCGCGGCAAACTCACGCAGGAACGCGTCGTACACCTTTTCGTGTACGACGACGCGGCTGGCCGCCGTGCAGCGCTGACCGGTCGTGCCGAACCCACCCCAGAGACATCCCTCCACCGCGAGCTCGAGCTGCGCGTCGTCCATGACGATGATGACGTTCTTGCCGCCCATTTCGAGGTGAACCTTCTTGAATCCTGGCGCGGCATTCTGATTGACCAGCCGTCCGACAGCGGTCGATCCGGTGAACGACACGACCTTCACCGCGTCGTGCGTGACCATCCGCGTCCCGACCTCGGCTCCGCCGGTGACCAGGTTGACGACGCCGGCCGGAATTCCGACCGCCTCCAGCACCTTCACGAAGTTGACCGCCGACAGCGGCGTGAGCGTTGACGGCTTCAAGACCACGGTATTTCCGCAGACGAGCGCGGGCGCAATCTTCCATGACGGGATCGCCATCGGGAAATTCCACGGCGTGATCATCGAGCACACGCCGAGCGGTTGTCGTACCGACATGGCAAATTTGTCCCGCAGTTCAGAGGGGACCGTCTGGCCGTACTGCCGGCGGCCTTCGCCGGCCATGAACTGCGTCATGTCGATGGCTTCCTGGACGTCGCCACGCGTCTCCTCGAGCACCTTGCCCATTTCGCGGGTCATGTCCCTGGCGAAGGCGTCCTTGCGCTCGACGAGCTGTCCAGCCGCCGCCAGCAGCAGTTCCGCTCGCTTGGGCGCGGGCACGAGCCGCCACGTGTCGTACGCGCGAGCGGCAGCCGAGAGCGCGGATTCGACATCTAAAGTGGTCGAATCCTGAAAGAGCCCAATCACGTCCCCGTCGTCGGCGGGATTGCGATTCTCGAAGGTCTGGCCTGAAACGGAGGAGACCCACTCTCCCCCGATGTAATTCTGGTAGGTCTGCACGGTCGCATCTCCGTCCATATATGAGCAACAGGCTGCCGTAATCCACTCACAGGCTACAACGTGGACCCGAAAGACGGGGAAAACCCGGAAACTCCGAACTCCATGTGCCAATTCGCGGCACCTCTCGATGTACCAGCCAACCAACTGCCAGCTAGCGGCTTAGCAGCACCAGTGCACACCAAACACGCTTTGCCGTGTGTGCAGTGTCGAAACTTGGCCACCAACAAGCCACTGAATTGCGCGTTTCGCACCGGGACTTCCCGTGGCATGGATCCTGAATAAATAACAAGACAGAAGGGCTGGTTACGAAAATGCCTAGCACCAATCGAATCGCCGACGCACCAGTGCAGAAAGTTGTCGTGGTGAATGGCAATACCGAAGTGCTCGGCATGCTTGAGTCTGTACTCGACGCGGGCCGCTACGACATGGTGTTCGTGGAACCTGGTGACCGGGCCTATTCGCAGATCAGGAAAGTGCTTCCCAACCTGGTCATCCTCTGCACGCGTATCGAGGAACTCGACGGCTTCCAGTTGTTGACCATGCTCAAGCTGGATCCGGAGACCAGTGACATCCCGGTGTTGACCTACACCACCGAGCACGAAGGACAGGACTTCGACGCCGTGTTCTCGCCGATCGCCGAGGACGACGAGGCGCAGTTCCCGAGCCGTCCCGCGCTCAGGATGAACTGACCGGTCTCCGGTCGGTGCTGCGCGCCCAGACGGTAATGGTATAGTTTGCGACCAATGTCATCGGACAAGCGCGACGCGGAGCGCGTCCCGATGCTAGGCCACCTCCGAGGGGAGGTCATGGTGTTCCAGCCGATGCTGATCAAAGAGGTCAGCCTCGGGGGTGCCATGGTCGAAACCCGGTTCCCTCTTCATCTGAACTCGCTGCACGATTTGCGGCTCACGCTGGCCACACGGTCCATCGTGGTGAAGGGCCGCGTGGTGCACTCGCAGATCAGCGACGTCGATCAGGACGTGGTGATCTACTGGACGGGTATCGAGTTCGTGGAGCCTTCGGAACACGTGGCCTCGGCGATCGCCGAGTTTCTGGAATCGGTGCGCACGCACCGGAACGGAACGTAGTCTAGTCGCGCACCCGCAAGTGCTGCAGGTAGTCGCCTGACGCAATTCGTTCCGCGCGTCCAAGCGGAGCGTTGTAGAAGTAGGCCGCCGCGAACACCACCGTTCCGTCTTCCATGGTCACCATCGTACGTTTGCGCCGGTAGAGACTGGACTCTGGTTCGGTGGGGCTGTAGCCCTCGATTTCATCCAGCGCTCTCAGGACGATGACCGGATGGCTCATCTGGTACACCTCGCCCCACACACGACCGTCGTCGGCAGGGACCGCTGCGGGGTAGATACCCAGATCGAACAGCGCCGCCTCGATGGTCCCTCGACCCTTGTATTCGAGGTGCTGATCGAGACCACGACGCCCGGTACGATTGAAGGGCGTCATGAGGGTCCCGTAGAAGAAGACGAGGTCAGCCATTCGTGAAGTGCAGGCGCGGCAGACCGGCAGCGGAACGGGCTGCCTGCCGACGTAATGGGTTTTACGCCGCCTGATGGCGGCGCATTTACAGGGCGGGGGGAGCGGGACGCCGGCGGAACTGAGGATTCGGCGAGGGAGCACCCGGAGCGGGCTGTGGCTGCAGCTCAGGTCGCCGCTGGGCACGCAGTGCGCCGAGCACATCGATCATCGCAGCCGGCACTGAGAAGGCCAGCGAGACAGTCTTGCCCTGGCCACCGAGCTGCAGAGAATTCATCAGGTCCGCCAGCTCTGCGTGCTGACCCATCTGCATCCGCGCCAGGGCCATGAATCCCTGAATGACCTGTCGGAGATCCTGGGCCGCAACGTCGTCCCGCGCCTCGGCGCGGAGCTGCCCCTCAACGCCCCCATTGATCACGCCTTTGATGGAGAACCAGCTGATGGCCGGCAGCCTGCTCGCGATCTCTTGAGGGAGCCTCGCGTTGGCCAGGGCGTCGAATCGCGCCACGCCCCACACCGTTCCATCGTCGACATCTCGAACGAGGCGCATCAACTCCTGGTTGTCGCTGATCCCTGCGGTCCCTGCCGCCTTGGTATCGATGGCTCGCCGAACCGCTGCGGGATTCCCGACCGCGACAAGGCCGGGCTCTACAAACGCGAGGCCGAAATTGTCGTGCGTAACCAGGCGCTTCCCTTTGTAATCTTCAATCGTCGCACCTTCCTGCAGGGCGAAGCCCTCGAGCCGGACCTGGTCGAATCGCCCGCGAGCGAGGACCAGTGGCGGCCCGCTCGCATCGCTATCTGAACCCGATGCGGCAGCGATGACGTAGTCGATGTCTTTCTCGATGTCGATGCCGGTCCGTTCCCGGAAGCGATTGGCGCTGTCTCCGCCCGGCTGGAGGTCTCCGCCAGGATGGAGTTCCGTCAGCTTGCGCCGCAAGTCGGAATCCATGACGTCGCGGACATTGGCGTAACCGACGAACCGGGCATCGGCGGGCACATACGCGAATTCTGCAGGCTCGTCCCCGCCGATGAGCGTGAGGTTCTGGAGGCCCATGTAGGAGGCCAGGACGCCGGTGCCAAGACCAACCACGAGAATCCCGGCCGCAACCAGGAGAAATAGGCGTGTGCGTTTTGTCATCGACACCGCTCCCAACAGGCTATTACGAACGGGCACCTGTCTAGGTTCCTCGCCCCGACGTGGGTCTGAAAACCCGCCTCCACAGGCCCGATTCTACTGGTCCAGCACATATTCTCGTCTCTCCACGACCCGGCCGGCCAGGGCCAGTGATGCGGCGGTCGCCGCGGCCAGACACAGGAGGCTGATCAGGACCGAAGGTGAGTCGGCAAAAACGCCCTGCAGCAACGAAACCACGCTGTCTGAGGGCATGGCGTGGGGGACCAGGGATTGGAGGTAATACGCCAGTGTGAACCGCCGCAAATAGCCCGGCATGATCAGCGCCAGTTGCTCCCATCCGAAGGCGAACACCAGACCCACCACGAGCGGACGCTTCATCACCGTGCCGACGAGGGCGAACAGGCCCCCGTACGCGGCCAGCCCAAGAGCAAGCAGTCCAAGATCGGTCAGCAGCAATTTGAAGCTCGCGCCAATCTCCCGGAACGGCACGATCAGGAAATACACCAGCATCACCCCGGGCAGCACGACGAGCGTCGTGCACACCAGGTAGGCGATGAACTTGCCGACGAGAATCGCGCTCCGGCGTATCGGCCGGGTGAACAGGTAGGTGATGGTCTTGTCCTCGACTTCATCCGCCACGAGCGCCGTGCCGTAGAACACGCCCAGCACGGGGACGATGAACCGCAGGAAGAGGATCCAGATCATCATCCCGAACATCCCCGCGGCATCAACGCGGACGCCGTTGACGCGCAGCGGCGCGATTCCAGTGGCCTGCACGATGCGGGCGATGAGGGCGAGGATCACCGGGCTGCCAACCACGATGGCCATGAAGATCGTCCGGCGCGACCACAGCATCTCGCCGAGAGACAGCTCGAAGACGCGCCATGCGCCGTTCATGAACGAGGCTGGACGGGCGTCGCGGCTCATTGTTTCACCAGGTACTTGAAGACGGCCTGCAGGTTGTCGTCGGGCGAGGTCACTTCGTCGATGACGCCGCCCTCTCCCGAGGCTGCCATATCGGTCAGGCGCGCATAGAACGCATCAGGGCGGGCGGTCTCGACGATGAGGGCTCCCGGCTCGAGCCGCAGGCTGATCACACCATCCTCGACCAGCAGCGTGCGGGCAAGGCCCTTGGGATCCTGCGCTCTGATGAACACGGTATGCGGATGCGTGTCGATGAGATCGCGAATCTGATGCACGTTGCCTTCGGCGACGATTCTCCCGTTGTTGATCAACAGGATGTTCGAGGTCATCGACTCCACTTCGTGCAGAATGTGGCTCGAGACGAGCACGCTCTTCCCCGCGCGTCCCCACTCGCGAATCAGCTTGATGGTGCGGCGGCGCATGATGGGGTCCATGCCGCCCAGGGGCTCGTCGAGGATCAGAACTTCCGGATCGTGGGCGATGGCCTGAGCCATCTTCACGCGCTGGCGCATGCCCTTGCTGTAGGCGCCGATCCGTTTGTCGGCGGCGTCCAGCAGATCGACGGCTTCGAGGGCGCGCCTCGCGGCCGCCTCGGCAGCGGCCGGGTCGAGACCGTTGAGGCTCACAAGAGCGGTCACCCAGCCAAGCCCGGTCATCCGGTCGTAGAAGGCATCCTGCTCAGGGCAGAAGCCGATGCGGTGAAACAGCGTCGGGTTGTCCCAGATCGGCTCGCCGAGCACGCGCACGGTCCCCTGGCTTGGTTTCAGCTGGCCGGTCACGAGCTTCATGAACGTCGACTTGCCGGCGCCGTTCGGGCCCAGCAAGCCAGTAATGCCTGGCGGCACCGACACCGTGACGTCATTCAGGCCGGACACCTGGCCGTACCACTTCGACAGGTGCTCAGTGGTAATCACGTCAGGCCACGACCTCGACGGCGCGAATCCGTCGCTCGAGAATCCAGATCGACGCGCCAATCAGGACCAGCAGCACCAGCACGGCGACAAACACCGGCACCGGCGGCTCGGCGCGCACGCGAAACATCCTGTCGGCCACGACGTCGAGCATCTGCCCCGGTGAGATCACCGCCCAGGTACTGCTACCGGTGATGGCACGGAGCGCCTGATACATTGCGCCAGTAAAAAACACCGTGCCCGCGTACATCACGGAGACGAACCGGCGACTCTTCGTCAGCGACGAGAGCGCGAGGATCCCGAATGCCGCGAGGAGGGCCTGGACGATCGAATAGAGCGTAATCGCCGGCAGGAGGAACAGGTTCTCCCGGATGAAGGTCGTGCTGCCGGCGAGCACCACTTGCACCAGCAGCAGCATCATCGCCGGCGCAAAGGTGACGCTGAGCACGAACACCAGCGCGGGCACCAGTTTGCCCATGATGTACTCGGCGCGGGTGAGCGGCTTGGACAAGTAGAGCTGCAGCGCATTCGCGCGCCGATCGTCGGCAATGAGTCCGCCCAGCGCGATCGCAATCACGAAGACGAAGAACGACTGCGCGTCAAAGAAATCGCGGAAGGTCTTGGATGTCGCGGCCAGGAAGGACGCCTGCTGAAAGCTCGACGACAGATAGATCTGAATGGTGCGCGCGACGAACTGTCCCCAGCCGCCGATCATGACCATCAGGAACCATCGCTGCTTGAGCGCGCCAATAATGTGCATGCGGGCGATGACCCACCAGGCGCGGCCGTGCGGCACGCGCTGCCCGACATAGTGGCGGTAGCCCTGGTCGTGAATAGGCATCGATCAGGACTCCCCGACAGCCTTCGCGAACACGTCTTCGAGCGTCGGCACGCTGGCGCGCAGGTGCCGCACCTGCATCCGGTGCTCCGACGCGAGGCGAAACAGGAACGGCGCGCCCCGCTCATCCGGGACGAACACACGCATCACGTCCTCGTCGGTCGCGTGGCATTCGAGGCCGGCTGCCCGCAGCACGGACAGGAATTGCTCGACGTCGCCTTTGACCCGCAGCTCGAAGACACGCCCTCCGGGCCCCTTCAACCCGGCGATCGGGCCAGCGGTCGCAATCGCGCCCTTATCCAGGACGATCACATGGTCGCAGGTGTATTCGACGTCCGGCAGCAGATGCGACGACAGGATGAGATTGATCTGTTTGTTGTGCGCGATGTCGCGTATGAGCTCGAGCATCTCCTCGCGCCCCTTCGGATCCATCCCGTTGGTCGGCTCATCGAGAAAGAGCAATGACGGATCGTGCACGAGCGCCTGGGCCAGCTTGATGCGCTGCTTCATGCCGGTCGAGTACTGCTCGATGTTCCGATAGCGCGCCTCGCCGAGGCCCACGTAATAGAGCACTTCGTGCGCGCGCTGCATCGCGTCGGCACGCGGCAGGCCGGCCAGCTCGCCGCAATAGGCCACGAAGGCGACGGCGTTCATGCGCGGAAAGTGCGCATCGTTCTCCGGCATGTAGCCGATGCGCCCGCGAATCTGCAGCGGGGCGCGACGCACGTCGAGCCCGAGGACCTTCATCACCCCGCTGTCCGGAACCAGCAGTCCGAGCAGGGCCTTGATCATCGTGCTCTTGCCCGCCCCATTCGGTCCAAGAAGACCGACCGCGCCACCCGGGAATGACGTGCTCACATCGCGCAGGGCCCACTGCGTGCCAAAGCGGACGCTGACACTCTGGAGGTCGACGACGGACGGCATCACTGGGTCCATACGACGGGATCGTTCGGATCGTTCGGGTCGTTCGGATCGTTCGGATCGTTCTGGGCGTCCGGGTTCACAATGTGCCCCGGAGACCGAGGATGTCGGCCTTCTCGCGCAGGAACGTAATCACGTTCGTGACGTGCACGTCGAGGGGCAGCCCGATCTCCTCGGCGCCCATCCTCAAGTCGTCGCGCGAGACGCCCCGCGCAAAGGCCTTGTCCTTCATCCGCTTGATCACCGACGCCGCTTCCAGATCCAGCACGCTCTTGCTCGGCCGCACCAGCGAGGCTGCGGTCACGAAGCCCGCCATCTCGTCGCACGCGAAGAGAGATTTCTCGAGCCGGCTCTCACGTGCCACGCCGGAGTACTGCGCGTGCGAGAGGATGGCACGCATCACCCATTCGGGGTAGCCGCGCCGCCGCAGCTCTTCGCATCCACGGAACGGATGATCCGCCGGCGTGGAATATCGCTCGTAGTCGAAATCATGGAGCAGCGCGACGATCGCCCACGCGTCCTCATCCTCGCCGAACGAACGGGCATAGCCGCGAACCGCGGCCTCGACGGCGAGCGCGTGCTTGCGCAGGCTCTCACCCTGGGTCCACTCGGTGAGGAGGGCCCACGCGGCGTCTCGTGACAACGGGGGGGTCATGAATGCGAACGGATTCTACTCTTGACCCACGTCCTGGCCCACACGTGGGGGCATGTCGCGGGCCATTTCGAGCGCCCGCTCGATGACCGCCGCCGCCTTCTCCGTCAGGTCGTATTGCGCGAGCTCCGACCGCTCGACGAGCACGGCCTCGGCGACGTCGGACCCCGCCCGCAGCTCGCCGCCGATCGGCCGGCACAGGTAGTCGATCAGCACGAAGTGGTACACGACGCGGCCCGTCCCGTCGTGGGTGATGCGATCGAACACCTCGATCACCGATCCGACCTCGACCTGGAATCCGGTTTCCTCGGCCATCTCGCGCACGAGGCAGGCCTCGAGCGTCTCTCCTGTCTCGACCGCGCCACCGGGAATACTCCATCGTCCAGCGAGCGGCTCGAAGCGCCGCTTCACGAGCACGACGCGATCTTCGTGGACGATCACGGCCCCGACCCCCACGAAGGGACGATCCGGGTACTTTCGTCTGTCGTTCACACTTCTCAGTGCTCCCTTCTCGGTTCGGGTTCAGGTTCGGTTCTCAGTTCTCATTCTCCCATCACCTTCACGACCACGCGCTTGCGTCGCTGCCCGTCGAATTCAGCGTAGAACACCTGCTCCCACGGTCCGAGATCGAGCTTGCCGGCGGTGATCGGCAGGATGACCTGGTGGCCCATGAGGGTGCGCTTCAGATGCGCGTCGGCGTTGTCTTCGCCCGTCCGGTGGTGGCGATAGTCCAACCCGGCCGGCGCCAGCTTCTCGAGCCAGACCTGGAAATCGTGAATGAGACCTTCCTCCCAATCGTTCACGTAGACGGCGGACGTGATGTGCATCGCCGACACGAGCACCATCCCTTCCTTGACGCCGCTCGTCTTGACGATGCCCGCGACATCGTCGGTGATGCGAATGAACTCCTGCCGCGTCTTGGTGTTGAACCACAAGTACTCGGTCGCTGTCGTCATGACTCCCAAGCCTGATGCACGTTCCAGGGTCCAGGTTCCTTCACAGCTTCAACGCCGCGTCCGCGTTGAGATCCCATCCGGCCGTCTGTCCGGCGCGAAACTTCCTCAAGCCTGCGGCGGCAATCATCGCCGCATTATCGGTGGAGAGCGCCAGGCTCGGAATGAACACCGGCAACTCACGGGCGTCGCCCCGCGAGCGGGCATCCGCGCGCAGGCGGCTGTTGGCCGAGACGCCACCCGCGATCCCGACGCTTCGCGCGCCGCACCATCGTGCCGCGTCGAAGAGCCGCTCGACGAGCGTTTCCACCACGACTCGCTGAAAGCTGGCGCAGATGTCTTCGATCTCCTGATCGGGCAACCGATCGGCAGACGACAGGCCGAGCGCCTCGCGCCGCAGGGTTACGTGCCGGAGCACCGACGTCTTCAGGCCGCTGAAGCTGAAGTCGCGGCGGCCCGCGAGATGAGGCGCGTTCCGGTCGGCGTGCGTCAATCGTGTCTTTGGAAACGGGACCGCCCGGTCGTTGCCCAGCGCGGCAAGACGATCGATCGCCGGGCCGCCCGGATACGCGAGTCCCAGGAGCTTCGCGACCTTGTCATATGCCTCTCCGGCGGCATCATCGCGGGTCCGGCCCAGGAGCTCGGAGATGCCGGGCTCTGCCACGCGATAGAGGCTGGTGTGGCCGCCGGACACGACGAGCACGACTGCCGGCAACGGCATCTCGCCCTGCTCGAGGACCAGCGATTCGATATGTCCGGCCAGATGGTGGACGCCGATCAGCGGCACGGACTTCGACCAGGCCAGGGCCTTCGCGAAGGACACACCCACGAGCAGCGACCCGACCAGACCCGGCCCCTGCGTCACGGCGATCGCCTCGTAGGGAGCGTGGTCGCCGTCGGCGAGCGCGCGTTCTACCACGCCACAGATATCCCGTATGTGCTGACGCGCCGACAACTCCGGGACGACGCCGCCCCATACGCGGTGGATGTCAACCTGCGATGCCACCACGCTCGATCGCAGA
The DNA here is from genome assembly GCA_035293405.1 of Vicinamibacterales bacterium. GTDB lineage: Bacteria > Acidobacteriota > Vicinamibacteria > Vicinamibacterales > UBA2999 > Gp6-AA40. The sequence continues at coordinate 61,784 of DATDOE010000031.1, forward strand.
CGCCACGGGCGACCGGCGTCCCCGGTCTCCTCGACGAGTGCAGCCGCGGTTTCATCGCAGGACGTTTCGATACCGAGGACGATCATGGCAGTAGGCAGTAGGCAGTAGGCAGTAGGCAGTAGGCAGTAGGCAGTAGGCAGTAGGCAGTAGGCAGTAGGCAGTAGGCAGTAGGCAGTAGGCAGTAAGCCGTGGGGTCTCAGTAACTGTAGCTGGCTGCCTACTGCCTACTGCCGACTGCCCGCTCTTCGTCGACCAACTGCGCCAGAGACTCGCTGAACGGTGCCATGGCGACGCCGCGTTCGGTGATGATGGCGGTCACGTACTTCGCGGGCGTGACATCGAACGCGGGGTTGCGAACACGCGCCCCCGGCGGCGTCAGGCGCGACGTTCCGACGTGCGTCACCTCGCGGTCGCTTCGCTCCTCGATCGGAATTCGGCTCCCGTCTGGCGTCTGCAGATCGATGGTCGAGATCGGCGCGGCGACGTAGAAGGGAATGCCGTGCTCTTTGGCCAACACGGCGACGCTGTAGGTACCAATCTTGTTGGCCACGTCTCCGTTCGCGGCGATGCGGTCGGCGCCCACCACGACCAGGTCGACGTGGCCAAGCCGCATCATCGAGCCCGCCATGTTGTCGGTAATCACCGTGGTGTCGATGCCGTCCCGCACGAGCTCCCACGCCGTCAACCGGGCACCCTGGAGAAACGGCCGCGTCTCATCGGCCAGCACCGCGATCTTCTTGCCCTGCTCGACGGCGGCGCGAATGACGCCCAGCGCCGTGCCATAGCCTGCGGTCGCCAGCGCACCGGCGTTGCAATGCGTGAGAATCCGTGCCGTCTCTGGCACCAGGGCCGCGCCGTGCGCGCCCATCCTCCGGCAGCTCTGGACGTCCTCGTCGTGGATCGCCTGCGCCTCCACCTCGAGCCGCCGCTTGATCTCGTCAACCGAGTGGCCGCCGTGCGCGACCTCGGCGAAGGTTCTCTTCATGCGCTCAATCGCCCAGAACAAGTTGACGGCCGTCGGCCGCGTCGCGGCCATGAGGTCGCAGACCTTCTGAAACTCGGTCGTGAACTGCTTGGTCCCGGTCGCCGTGCTGCGGCGCATGCCGAGTGCGATGCCCATCGCGGCGGCCACGCCGATGGCCGGCGCGCCGCGGATCACCATCGTCTTGATGGCCTTCGCCACGTCTTTCGCCGTCTTGCACGTGACGTAGATCTCGGTGACCGGAAGCTTCCGCTGGTCGATCATCACGACCGCGTCGTCCTTCCATTCAATCGTCGGGAGCATCTGCGGCGATGATATCAGTAGGGGGACGCACGTATCAGCAGGGGCGGGGCCTTCGCCCATCGTCGTAGAGGCGGGTCTTCAGACCCGCCTACAGCAGTCGGGCATCGAACGGAAGCGGCAGCAGATCCTTGAGCCGATGTCGTCCGGTTTCGCGGCGGAGATTGGCGAGAATCACCTCGAGATCGCCGCCGAATTCCCAAAGGATCTGCCGGCAGGCGCCGCAGGGCGGTGTGGGCGCCTTGGTGTCGGCGACAACGGCGACGCGGCGGAACGCGCGGTGGCCCTCGGACAGGGCCTTGAACATCGCCACCCGCTCGGCACACACCGTCAGCCCGTAGGTCGCGTTCTCGACGTTGCAGCCAGTGATGATCGTCCCGTCGGCCGCTTCGAGCGCGGCGCCCACCTTGAATCCGGAGTAGCGCGCCTGGGCGTGACGACGGGCGCGGCGCGCGGCGACAACGAGCTCAGATCCGCTCAATGATTCCCTCGAGCAAGGCAATGAACGAGCCCCGCACGCGACGCGCCGTTTCCATGACCTCGTCGTGCACGAGCGGCTGCGGCAGCACGCCGGCCGCCATGTTGGTGATACACGAGATGCCGAGCACGTCCATCCCCATGTGCCGTGCGGCAATCGCCTCGGGCACCGTCGACATGCCGACGGCATCAGCGCCAATCGTCCGAAAGTATCGAATCTCGGCCGGCGTCTCGTAGCTCGGTCCGTGGACCGCGACATAGACGCCGTGCGTCACCGCGACACGCCTGGACAGCGCCGCCTCGCCGGCGAGCGTCCGCAGTCGTCGTGAGTACACCTCGCTCATGTCCGGAAAGCGTGGCCCGAAGCGATCGTCATTCAACCCGACGAGCGGATTGCTCCCGAGCATGTTGATGTGGTCGTCGATGATCATCAAAGTACCTTGCGAGAACGCAGTGTTGATGCCGCCGGCAGCGTTCGTCAGGATGATCTGCTTGACGCCGAGACGGCCCATGACGCGCGTCGCGAAGGCGACGGTGGCGAGATCGTGGCCCTCGTAAAAGTGCACGCGCCCGGCCAGGGCCGCAATCCGCTTCCCCGCCACGGTGCCGACGACCAGGCGGCCGGCGTGGCCGACCACAGTCGACGCGGGCCAATGCGGCAGCGCCGCGTACGGCGTCGCCACGGATTCGCCCAATGTGTCCGCGAAGTCACCGAGGCCCGACCCAAGGACGATCGCGGTTTGCGGTGACTCGCCACAACGGCCGCGAACGGCCGCAGCGGCTTCCTCGACGCGGTCGAACATGTCTTCAGCCACGATGGACACGAAGACTTTGGCCACAAAGGACACAAAGATCACAAAGGGTTTTCTGGCTCTTTGACATTCCGAACATTGTGCTCGCAGTGTTCTGTGTGGCTGATCCGTCTTCGTGGTCGTAGTGGCTACAGCAGCATCCCCGCGATCGTGGCGGTGAGGAAGTTCGCGAACGTCCCGGCGAGCATCGCGCGGAGTCCGAGTCGTGCGAGGTCATGCCGGCGCTCGGGAGCGAGGGCGCCGATGCCGCCGATCTGAATGCCGATCGAGCTGAAGTTCGCGAAGCCGCAGAGCGCAAACGTGGCGATGGTGAACGACTTCGGGTCGAGGGTCGCCTTCAGCGGACCGAGCTGCGAGTAGGCGACGAACTCATTGAGCACCATGCGCGTGCCCAGCAGGTTGCCAATCGTCGGCGCATCGTGCCACGGCACGCCGAGCGCCCAGGCGATGGGGGCGAAGACGTAGCCGAGAATCAACTGGAGACTCAGCCCCGCGCCCCAGCCGGCCACGCGTTGCAGCCCATCACCGACGAGCCCGAGACCGGCATTCAACAGCGCGACGAGGGCCAGAAACGAGATCAACATCGCGCCGACGTTGAGCGCGAGATGGAGGCCTTCGCCGGTGCCACGCCCAATGGCATCGATGACGTTCACATCCGTTTTCTCGACCACGAGCCGCACGCTGCCCATCGTCTCGGGCACACCCGTTTCCGGGACGAACAGCTTCGCCATCATCAGCGTGCCCGGGGCCGTCATGATGACGGCCGTGAGCAGGTGCTGTGCGTCCACTCCGAAGAGAATGTACGCGGCCATGACGCCGCCCGAGATATGAGCCATGCCGGCGGTCATCACCGTCATCAGCTCCGACTCGGTCATCCGGGGCAGGAACGGCCGGATGGTCAGCGGCGCCTCCGTCTGCCCCATGAAGATGCTGGCCGCTACGTTCAACGATTCGGCGCCGCTGGCGCGCATGAAGCGGCGCATGATCACCGCGAACAACCGCACGACGAACACCATGATGCCGAAGTAATAGAGCATCGCGAACAGCGCGGCGATGAAGATGATCGTCGGCAACACCATGAACGCGAAGATGTTGGCGTATTGCGCGCCATCGGGACCCAGCACGCCGGTCACGATTTTCGGCCACACGTCCGGGTTGCCCAGCGGCCCGAACACGAACGACGAGCCCACGAACGCGAAGTTCAGGATGCGCGTGATGACGCCCCCGGCAACCTGGAACACCGCCTGCCCGGCATCGGTCCTGAGGACGATGACTGCGAACAGGAACTGCAGGCCGAGACCCCACGCCACCGTGCGGTAGTCAATCGAGCGGCGCGCGTTCGACAGGCAATACGCCAGGGCGAGAATCAGCGCCAACCCCGCCACCGGCTGTAGACGGCTGGCTCCAGCAAATCCAAGGGCGATGGCGGCAGCCGCGATGGCGGCCAGCCCGCCGAGCACCATGAGATCGAGGCGGGTCCACGACTGGCGGGCACGGGGCGGCGTCTCGATCACTCGTCCATCTCCTCGCTTAACGCACGGCTCCGAGCACCGTCTTCCGGAGTGGGGGCGGCTCGTCGCCAATGGCAATCGCCTCACGGCACAATGCCATCGCCGCCTCCACGCCCCGCCCGTCACGGTGATGCAATTCGAGCAGCGGCTGGCCGGCGGTCACGGCGTCGCCCGGCCTGGCCAGCACCACGAGGCCGACGCCGTGATCGACCCGTTCGCCGACCGTGCTTCGACCGGCCCCGAGCACGTTGCTTGCACGGCCGATGGCTTCGGCTTTCAGGGTGATCACATAGCCGCCACGCGAGGCGCGACAGACTTCCCTCCCTGGCGCCGACGGCAGGAGCGAATAGTCGTCCACGACACGCGGGTTGCCGCTTTGGCACTCGATCATCTTGGTGAACGTCTCGAGGGCCCGCCCCGACGTCAGCGCGGCTGCCACCCGTCCGGTCGCCGCTTCCTGATCGCGCTCGAGGCCGGCAAGCAGCACCATCCGAGACGCCAGGTGCTCAACGAGCGCTGTCAGCTCCGGAGGACCGGCGCCCTTCAGCGTGTCGAGACACTCCACGATCTCGAGCGCGTTGCCCACCGCCCTGCCAAGCGGCGTCTCCATGTCGGTGATCACCGCCTCGGTACGCACACCGGCGTGGTTCCCGATCGCGACCATCGACGTCGCCAGCATCCGCGCCCGCTGCGGGTCCTTCATGAACGCACCGTCGCCGCACTTGACGTCGAGGACGAGCGCATTGCTGCCCTCGGCGAGCTTCTTGCTCATGATCGACGCCGAGATGAGCGGAATGCTCTCGACCGTGGCGGTGACGTCACGGAGCGCGTACAGCTTCTTGTCCGCGGGGGCGAGCGAGGCCGTCTGTCCGATGATCGCCGTCCCGACTTCACGCAGCGCCTGCTTGAATTGATCGATCGTCAGATCGATGCGGAAGCCGGGAATCGACTCGAGCTTGTCGAGCGTCCCTCCGGTATGACCGAGGCCGCGTCCCGACATCTTCGGGACGATCACGCCGCAGGACGCCGCGACGGGCGCCAGCACGATGGAGATCTTGTCCCCCACGCCGCCCGTGCTGTGCTTGCCGACCTTGATACCCGGAATGTCGGAGAGATCGACCCGATCGCCGGAGCGCACCATGGCATCGGTCAGCCAGCTGGTCTCTTCGTCGGTCATGCCCTTGAGCACGATCGCCATGAGCAGCGCGGACGCCTGGTAGTCGGGGATCGTGCCGTCGGTCACGCCCGCTACGAACGCATCGATCTCGTCGCGCGAGAGGACCTGCCCGTCACGCTTCCGGGCGATGGCATCGACAAATCGCATGGAGAGCGCTCAGTATAAGGCCTCGCTCCGGTAGAATCGGGTAGCGTACATGCCGCCGACGTCGCCGACGCCTGAGCCAATGCCCGCCGAGTTGAGCGGGCTCCTGGCCGAATTCGCGCGCGCCTGCAAGGCCGCGGCCCGCGTGGTGTCGCTGTATCCAGGTACACACCCCGCCATCGCCAGCTCGCTGTCCCGGGTGGTCGCCACCAGTGGACGACTCACCAGCAGCGGCCGGGTGGTCTGCACCGTGCATCCGGACGTCCTGGCCATCGAAGGACAGGCGCCGCTGCGGCCCGACGCCGCGATCGGCGAGCTGGCCTCCCTGCTTCACGAACGGCTCATCGGCGAGCTCACGATTCAGCGCGAGGCCGACGTCGAAGACTGGCGCGCCCTGCTCCTGCTGCTGGCGCGAGCGCCTGAAGATCTCATCGGCACCGGCGGCATCGGCAACGCCTGGGCCGACAGCGGCCGGTCCCATTTCGAGATTCGGGAAATCGATTACGCCGAATTACTCCGCGAGCGAGCCGGAGGCAATAAAGCCCAGTGGGATCGCATCATCGCGTTGTGCCTGCACGGCGATGCGTCCGGCCTCGACGATCGCGCCTTGGGCTCGCTGCTCGACGCGCTGGCCAACGCCGATCGGTTTGGCGAGCTGCTGGACCACTTTCAGCATTCCGAATCGCTGGGCACCGTCAGCGTCGGCGCCCGCGTGGCCGCCCTGCTGCAGTTGATGCGCACGGCTCTCGAGGCGGCGAAGAGCTCGAGTACGACCGACGCCGAAGCGGCGCTGGAGACCATGGCCAATTCGTGCGCGCGGCTGACGCCGGAAATGATGCTGGCGATGCTCGGCTCGCGGCAGTCGCCCAACGCCGCCGATGCGCAGATGGCCGCCGCCCTCATGGAGCGCATGAGCGATCAGACCGTCGCATCCTTCGTCGCGCGTTCGGTCACCTCGGAGAAGGGCGCCACCGAGCGGCTCGCACACGCCCTCGAAGTGCTGGTTCCCGAAACCGAACGCAAGGGCCGGGTCCTCGAGCTGGCGCACGATGTCGCACAGCAGGAGCATGGGCAGGACGAAGGCTTCGAACCGCTCTGGCAGAGCGCGGCGAACATGCTCACGTCGTACTCGGACTCGTCGTTTGTCTCCGACGAGTACGGCAAAGAGCTGACCGACACCCGCACGCAAGCGCTGGAAGTCGAGCGCGTGTCGGACGACCCGCCCGAACGTGTGGCGGGCTGGGTCTCGACCGTCTCTGAGAGCGCGTTGGAGGATCTCGACCTCGACATGCTGCGCGATCTGCTGAGGATCGAGGGCGACCCGGCGCTCTGGGAAGCCATGGCGGCGATTGTGGCCGGCGACATCGAGCGGCGCACACAGCAGGGAGACGCGCGGAGCGCACACTCGCTCGCGGAATCGCTGGTCCGCGAAACGGCAGCGGACGGACGGCCGGCGCTCCGCGAGCAGGCGATACGGATTATCGAGCGGCTCTCATCGGGACCACTCGTGCGCCACGTCGGCGTGCACCTTCGTAAGGTGGAGGACGGCGATGTCGAGCCTCTCAATCGTCTGTGTCACACCATCGGTGCAGGCGTGGTCCAGCCGCTGGCCGAGCTCCTGGCCGTCGAGGAGAACCCCCGCGCCACCCGTCGTCTCCGCGAGATGCTCCTGGGCTTCGGTGCGGCCGGACGGCAATCGGTCGAGAAACTCAAGAACTCACCCAATCCCGCCGTCCGGCGCACCGCGATCGATCTGCTGCGCGTCTTCGGTGGACAGGAAGCCCTCCCCGAACTGGCCTCGATGCTCGACGACGCCGATCCGCAGGTGCGGCGGGAGTCGATCCGCGCCATCGTGCAGATCGGCACGAACAACGCCTACGCCGTGCTGCAACGCGCGCTCATCACCGGCAGCGGCTCGCGCGAGACGGTGCTCCAGGAGCTCCTCGGACTTCGCGACGACAAGGCGGCACCGCTCCTCTGCTACGTCCTCCGGCAGACCCAGCCCACCGGCAAGCTGTTCCGCGTGCATATCGAGATGATCGAAGCCGTCGGCAGTCTCAGGGCGCATCCCGAGTCGATACGGACGCTGCGGCATGTGTTGTACAGCGGCAGCATCTGGAGGCCCTTCAACACGCGCACGCTCCGCCGCGCGGCGGCCACCGCCCTCCGCCGCATCGGCACGCCAGAGGCAACGGCGGTGCTCGATGAGGCCGTGGCCAAAGGCCCTCGTCCTGTGCGGAATGCCGCGAAGGCGGAGGCCGGGCTCGCGCCGCGCCCGGAGACCAACAAGACATGAACGCCACCGAGCGCGCGCGCCTCGCCGACGAGCTGCTGCGACGGCTGGCGGCCACCATTCGCGGATCGCAGCTCTATGCGCCCGGCCACCCGCTGGTCACACGCAGCATCACGGCGCTCGCCGACACCCTGGTGCTCGTCCATGCGGCGATGCCCTCGGTCGCGATCGGCATCGTCGGCGATGAGCTCGTCGTCGGCGATATCCCGGTCCCCCGCGCCGCCGAGACGATGGGCGAGCTGATGCGACGTTTGCAACACGCCGGCATCGAACGCATCGTCATCGATCGCGGCGTGCAGATCGACGAGATCATGCGCCTCGTCGAAACGGTGTCTCGCGCGGACTCTGGCGACCAGACGGCGGCGCTCTCGCGCTTGCCGCACATTCGCGTCGGACGCCTGCAGGTTGACGATCCGGTCGACACGACCGTTGGCGACATCGCGACGTTCCGCAAGCTGTACGACGATGCGGTGAAGGTGGCCGAGACACTGTGGGAGAGCGCGGGCGTCGAGGGCATCCCCGACGCCGACGCCGCCCGCGGCATGGTCGATTCGCTGGCCCAGGCCGTGGCGCAGAACCGGACGGCGCTGCTCGCGCTCACCGCGCTCAAGAACTACGACAACTACACCTTCACGCACATGGTCAACGTGTCGATCCTCACGATGGGACAGGCACGCGGCGTGGGCATCGATGGTCCGCTGCTCCGCGAGTTCGGGCTCTCGGCGCTCATGCACGACATCGGCAAGGTCAAGACGCCGAATGAAATTCTCAACAAGCCGGACAAGCTGACCGAGCAGGAATACGAGATCCTCAAGCGACACACAGTCGACGGCGCGCAGATTCTACGGAAGACCCCGGAGATGCCGACCCTGGCCCCCATCGTCGCCTTCGAGCATCACCTGCGCGCTGACGGCACGGGCTACCCACACGCCGAGCGAACGCAGTTGAACCTCGGCACCACGCTGTGCGGCATCGCCGACGTCTACGATGCGATGCGCTCGCAGCGGGTCTATCAGCCGGCGTTTCCAACCGATCGCATTCTGGCGGTGCTGCAGCGGAACGACGGCAAGCAGTTCGATCAGCACCTGGTCCGACGATTCGTGCAACTGGTCGGCATCTACCCGGCGGGCAATCTCGTACGACTCGACGGCGGCGAGATCGCGGTCGTGCTCGAGGCGCACGCGCCGGATCCGTACCGCCCCCGGGTTCGGATCCTGATCGGCCGCGACGGCGTCGCCCTCGAGAAGCCGGGCGAGGTCAATCTCTGGGAGGCAGAGGAGGGCGCCGCCAACGCGATCCAATCACCGCTCGATCCCGCCGAGTACGGGATCGATCCGTTGATACACCTGTAACAACGCCCAACTCCCAATCCGAACCTGGGGCCAACTCCCAACTCCCAACTCCCAACCAAGAACCAAGAACCAAGAACCAAGAACCAAGAATTGGGCGCCCGGTACATGTAGGATCGACACATCATGCGTCGCCTCGCTCTCTTGATCCTTGCCGCCGGCGTCTTCGCGACCAGCCTCACCATTCGCGCCGCGGATCCGCCTCGATTGCTCGTCATCGTCGTCGTGGATCAGATGCGCGCCGACTATCTCCAGCGCTTCGACCGTCACTGGCGCGGCGGGTTCCGCACGCTGCTCGACAAGGGTCTCGTCTTCGAGAACGCGCGATATCCGTATCTCGTGACCGTGACGTGCGCGGGCCACGCGACAATCGGCACCGGAGCGCTGCCGCACACCCACGGCATGGTCAACAACACATGGTGGGACCGGAAGGCTCGGGCGCTTACCGGCTGCTCCGCAGATGGGGCCACGTCCGACATCACATACGGTCGCCCCGTCCGCCTTGGCAACAGTGCCGCGCACCTGATGGTTCCCACACTGGCCGACGAGCTCCGCGCGCAGAAGCCCGGCGCACGCGTCGCGGCTCTGTCGATGAAGGCGCGGAGCGCGATCATGCTCGCGGGTCATGCGGCTGATGCCGCGGTCTGGTTCGACGATCTGTCCGGGTCGTGGACGACGTCCAAGGCGTTTGCCTCGGGCCCCGTCGCCGAGGTGAAGGCGTTCGTCGATGAGAATCCGTACGAAAAGGATCTGGGACGGATCTGGAACCTGGGCGGTCCGGCGAACACGTACCTTATGCGCGACGCGGGTGTTGGAGAGCGTCCGCCGGCCGGCTGGAATGGGCTCTTCCCCCACGTCATCACCGGTCGCGGTGGTATCGACGCGCAATTCTTCACCCTGTGGCAGGCGACACCGCTCGCCGACGCGTACCTGGCGCGAATGGCGGCATCATTGGTTGACAGCTTCGCGCTCGGACAACGCCAGACGACCGACTTTCTGGGAATCAGCTTCTCGGTCCTCGACGACGTCGGCCATGCGTTTGGACCCGACAGCCGCGAAGTCGAAGACGTGTTGCGGCAACTCGACGTCACGCTGGGGACGCTCATCGCGCATCTCGACGCGCGCGTCGGGCGAGCCAACTACGTGCTGGCGCTGTCGGCGGATCATGGCGTCGCACCAATCGCGGTCTCGCCCAAGGGAGGACGGATCGCGACCGATGACGTCCGCGAGCGGATCGAAGACGCGCTCACCACGGAGTGGGGGCGGCTGGAGAAGGGCACCTATGTCGACGCGGTGAATTTCACGGACGTCTACTTCGCGGCCGGCGTTTTCGACCGGCTGCGTGCGAATCCGAAGCTCATGGCATCGGTCACACGAGCCGTGGAGGAGATTCCTGGTGTGGCCAGGGCCCTCAGGGGCGATCAGTTGTCGCACACGAGCCAGGATCCGCTCATTCGACGGGGAGCGATGAGCTACCTGAGCTCGCGCAACGGGGACCTGATGGTCGTGCCGAAGGAGTACTGGTATTTCAGCGGGCGGAACGTCTCGCCGGGGACCACGCACGGCACGTCGTACGATTACGACACGCATGTGCCCCTGATTCTGTTCGGCGGGAGCGTCAAGCCAGGGCGGGCCACGCAGTCGGCCACGCCCGCGGACATCGCCCCGACGCTCGCCGAACTGGCCGGTATTCGCCTCCCGAATGCCGAGGGGCGTGCTCTCATCGAGACCGACCGATAACTTCTCCTGAGGTGGCCATGCACGTACGCACGACAGCGGCAGCACTGGCGGGGCTCGTCGTCCTGTGTGCGGTGACCGCGGCTCAGCAGACGCCCGCGGTGCAGTCGCGGCGCTGGTTGGTGTCGGAGCTGGGCTTGCCCGGCATCGACAGCGGCCTTCGTGAGGTCACGACGCCGGCCACCGAGCTCAGCGCGCAGACGCTGCGGGAGAGAGCGGCGGCGGTCACCGCGCGGCCCTATCTCTCTGACAGCGTGATCGTGAAGTTCAGGCCCGGCACCTCGATCACTGCGCAGCGGGCGATGATCGCGCTCGTCGACGGCACGGCGACGCCGGCCCTGTCGTTCGCCAGCTTCGATATCGTGGCACTGCGGCCGGGCGCCGATCCTGAGGCCGTCGCGCAGCAACTCGCGGCACAACCGGACGTGGAGTACGCGCAACCGAGGTACGTCGTCGGCCCCGCGTTCGTTCCCAACGATCCGCTGTACGCACAGCAATGGAACTTCCCGGCCATCGACATGGAACGGGCCTGGGACATCAACCCCGGCGCCGCCTCCTCGATTACGGTGGCCGTGCTCGACACGGGCGTCGCCTTTCGGAGCGGGCTGGTCAGGTTCAGCACGTCGAGTACGACGTTCATCGACGTGCCGTTCGCGGCCGCTCCGGATCTGGGTGGCGCTGATCGCTTCGTGTCGCCGCGAGATTTCATCTGGGACGACACGAGCCCCTTCGACTTGGAAGGGCACGGTACGCATGTGACCGGCACCATCGGCCAGTTGACGAACAACAGCGTCGGTACGGCCGGCATGGCCTTCAACGTGCGGATCATGCCGGTCAAAGTCATCGCCGGCACGTGGGACAGTCTCCTCGGGGCTCCACCCGGCACCGACGACACCGTGGCACGCGGGATCCGGTTCGCCGTGGACAACGGTGCGAAGGTCCTGAACATGAGCCTGGGCCGCACCGGCGGGCCGGCGCCTGCCATTCAAGACGCGCTCAGCTACGCGGTGTCGCGCGGCGCCTTCGTCGCCGTCGCGGCCGGGAACGATTTCCTCAACGGGAACCCGGCGCAGCGTCCGGCGGACCTCGGCCCCCTTCTCGACGGCGTCGTGACGGTCGGCGCCGTGGGGCGCAGCCGTCAGCGCGCGCCGTATTCGAGCACGGGCAACTACGTGGAAATCGCCGCGCCGGGTGGCGATCAGACGAGCAGCGGGATCGACGGCATCCTGCAGCAGACGTTCAACTTTGATTTCGTGTTTGCCCTGAATCGCCCGCCGCGATTCGACGTCTTCAACTACCTCTATGCACAGGGCACGTCGATGGCCACCGCGCACGTCAGCGGCTTCGCTGCGCTCCTGATGCAGCAGGGGATCACCGGCCCCGCGGCCATCGAGGCCATCATGAAGCGCTACGCCACCGATCTGGGCCCGGCCGGCAGGGACGACCAGTACGGCAGCGGCCTGATCAACGTGCGCGCCGCGTTGCGCGGAATGGGGCTGGCCCGATGACCAGACGCGTCATGTCGATGACCCCATCCGACACACCGAGGCACCGAGACACCGAGGTCATTCAGTGGCTGTCCAGCCTCGGTGCCTCACTGCCTCGGTGTGTCGTGACTCTGGCAGTTGCCGCGCTGATGAATGCGAGCGCTGCGCAGGCTCAAGACCTCGCCCTTCGAGGGTTCGGTGACATCGGCGGAACCAGGTTTGCCGCGACCGAGAGCTTCACGGCGGTCCTCGGATCGCCAAGCGGCGTCGTATACGGCGGTGGCGTGGAGGTGGTGCTTCCGCAGCGCGTGTCGGTGAGCCTCCGTGCTTCGAGGTTTCAGAAGGATGGCACGCGGGTGTTCGTCTTCGCGGGCCAACCGATCGATCTCGGCATTGCCACGACGGTGAAGATCACGCCGATCGAGGTCACGGTGGCCTATCGGTTCCCGCTCGCCGACATGCGTCTCGTCCCGTATGCCGGGGGCGGCATCGGCTGGCATCGCTACGAAGAGACGTCGGACTTTGCGACCGACAGTGAGAACGTGAAGGCCACGCACACGGGCTATCACCTGCTCGGCGGCGCCGAGTACCGGCTGACCCGATGGTTCGGCATCGGCGGCGAAGCAGAGTGGAGCCGGGTGGCGGACGGTCTCGGTCAAGATCCCAACAGCGTCTCCGCCGCGTTCAACGAAACGAATCTCGGCGGCGTGACGTTCCGCGTCAAGGCGATCGTCGGCCGATAGCGCCACATGTCTGCCTCCCCGTTCACACGCCGTGTGCTGGCGGCGGTGCGACGCATTCCGCCGGGGCGTGTCGCCACCTATGGTGACATCGCCGCCCTGGCCGGTTCGCCGCGCGCGTGGCGTGCCGTGGGCACCATCATGCGCGAGGCGCGCGACCCCGGCACGCCGTGCCATCGTGTGATCGCCGCGGGCGGGGCTCTCGGCGGCTACGGAGGCAATCTGCAGCTCAAACGGGAGCTCCTGCGGTCAGAGGGGCTCGAGGTCGGCCCCACGCGCGTTCGCCATTTCGCGTCGATCCGCTGGCAAGGGGCCACGAAGAGCACAAAGAATTAGCGAATTCCGTGTTCTTTGTGGCCCCATCGAAGAACCATCGTGGCCCGGCGCCCGTCTGTGGACTGTGTGGTATCTGTGACCCGTGGCGTCCGGGGGCAACCCGGCGCAACCGCCGGCCCGTCTAAGCCAGCAGGGGATGTGAGAGCGGGCGACCTCGAATTGGCACAGCGTTGCCGCCACGGCGACGCGACAGCATTCGAGGAGTTGTACCGGGCTCATGCCGGCCGGCTCTACAACCTCGTATTCCGGATGGCCGGCTCGGCTCACGAAGCCGAGGACCTGCTGCAGGAGGTGTTCCTGCACGCCCATCGGAAACTGGGCAGCTTTCGCGGTGATTCGAGCCTGGGTACGTGGCTGTATCGCCTGGCCGTGAACCACTGTCTCGACGTGCTTCGGGGCCGGCAGGCGAGGATGACCCGCGTGACCGACTCGTTGGACGATGAGGGCGCGGACGAGCCAGCGGCGGCCTCGCCCGTTGTGCCGACCGCCATCAGCAGGATGGACCTCGAGCGGGCCATCGCGCGGCTGCCGCCGGGATGCCGGGCCGCGTTCGTGCTGCACGACGTGGAAGGGTTCGAGCACAACGAGGTGGCGAAACTGCTCGGCGTGTCGGAAGGCACCTCGAAGTCGCAGGTACACAAGGCGCGCATGAAGCTGCGCGCGATGTTGAGTGGCGTGACGCGATGAACTGCAGGGACTACGACACACAGATTGGCGACTACGTGGACGGGACGCTCGAGGAGCACGCGCGCGCGACGCTCGAGGCGCACCTGTTGACGTGCGCGCCGTGCCGTGCGGTCGTCGCCGATCTCGCGGTAATTCGCACCACCAGCCTCGCGCTCGACTCGCTCGTGCCGCCACCGCATGCCTGGACCAGGCTCGCGTCGGCAATCGAGGCGGAACCGCGGCGATTCCCGGCGGTCTGGGGGCTTCCAGGCGGGCGCTGGTGGCAGACGTTCGCGTCGGCGGCGGCCACGATCGTGCTGGTGGTGAGTCTCTCCTGGATCGGTGGACGCCTCGTGCCCGTGGCCGAGGAGGGTCGGCTCGCCCGCCTCACGCCGGCGCCGGGCGCTGAGCCGCCGGCCTCGATTGCCGCTGAATACGATCTCGCGGAGCAGCACTTCACGACGGCGATCGCGAGCCTCGAGCGCATCGCCGCCGAAGACCGCGGGCAGCTCGACATGGAGACCAGGGACGTCCTCCAGGCGAACATGACCCTGCTCGACGGGGCCATCGGAGAGAGCCGCGCCGCGCTGAAGACGGAACCAGAAAACGATGTCGCGCAGGAAAGCCTGTTCGAAGCGCTGCGCAGCAAGGTGGCGCTTCTGCAGGACATCATCGCGCTCATCAACGAGATGCGGAAGGGCAACCAGGAAGGCGCCGCCCGCATCGTGTCAGGACTGAATCAATGACATTCAAGCATCGAAGCGTCTGCGGCGCGATGGCCATCATTCTGTGGGCGGGGCCGGCCGCCGCGCAGGGGCCCGAGTGGGCCCGCGATCTGGCGAAGGAAATCCAGGCCCACGCCGAGCGGCACGCCGAGACGATGGCGCGAGCGATCGGAGAGCTCGCCGAGCGGCACGCCGAGACCATCGCGCTCACCCTCATCCTCGAAGCCCAGCGCCCGTCGCCTCCCTCGCCTCCCTCACCGCCGGCACGGGGACGCCGGGCCGCCGAACAGGCGGCGCGCGAGGCCGAGCGTCAACGCCGCCAGGACGAGCGGAGAGGTCCTGAGTACACAGAGCAGGTCTCGAAGACGCTGCGCATCGGGCGCAACGGCACCTTCGATCTCCAGAACGTCAGCGGCACGATCGTGGTCACCGGTGGCGGCGGCAACGATGTGCGGCTCGAGGCCACGAAGCGGGTCCGCCATCGGAATGAATCCGAGGCGAAGTCTCTGCTTCAGGACATCGACATTCAGATCTACGAGCGCAACGGCAACGTGGAGGTCCGCACGGACTACCCCAGGCGCAACTGGTCGGGCGGCGTCGATTACACGGTCTCGCTGCCGAGAGAGGCCGGTGTCGTCCTGCGGAGCGTCTCCGGAGACATCCGCGTCACGAGCCTGAACGGCGAACTGCGCGCCGAGAGTGTCAGTGGTAATGTCACCGCGTCGGCGGTACGCCGGATCCGTCAGGCGAAATCCGTCTCGGGAAACGTCGAGATCGCGGACAGCGAGGGCGACGAAGTGGCCGGCAGCACGGTGAGCGGAGATGTCATCGCCCGCAACCTGAAGGTCCGGACGGTGGACGTGCAATCGGTCAGCGGCGGCCTGCGGATGGTGGACGTCGAATCGGATCGCGCCACGGCACGATCGGTGTCCGGCGACATCGACTTCAGCGGGCGTCTCTCGCGCAACGGCCGCTATGACGTCCAGTCACACTCGGGGAACCTGCGCGTGACGCCGATCGGCGCCCAGGGGTTCACCCTGGAAGCATCGACGTTCAGCGGAGATGTCCGCTCGGATTATCCGCTCACCCTGCAGGGCAACCTGGGCAGCGGTTTCGGCCCGCGACGTTTGAATCGCGGGATTCGCGGCTCCTTCGGTGACGGAGGCGCAACGCTCTCGCTGCGATCCTTCAGCGGCAACATCGTCGTCGTCAAAAGGTAGCTGGTAGCTGGTCTCTGGTAGCGGGTTGGGAACCCAGTATTGGCTACCCGTTACAAGCTACCGGCTATCGGCGACCGATCTGTCGTGTTACTCTCGGAATATGCGTCGATCAACTCAACTGATCTGTTTCACCATCATCCTCAGCAGTTTCCTCGCGGCTCCTGCCGCCGCACAAACCGCGGTGAGCGGCGGGGTCGCGGTCGGTGGCGACATTGGCGTGTTCTTCCCCGACGAGGCGTTCGAGAAGACGTTCACCCTCGATGGCTTCGGGGAGTATTACGTCACGCCGCGCATCAGCATCCGCGGAATGCTGGGCTATGCGAGCCCGGGATTCGAAAATCTGACCGAGGACCACTTCCGTCAGGTGAGGTTGCTCTTCAACGGCGTGTATTACTGGAGTCACGACAAGTGGCGTCCGTACGTGACTGCCGGCGCCGGTGCCTACTTCGTGCGCGCGCTGCTGACGGGCCCTGATCCAGACTCCGAGTCGCGCGGCGGGATCAATTTCGGCGGCGGCACCGAGTATTCCATCGGCAGCATGGCCACGCTCAAGGGCGAACTGCGCTGGGATATCGTCAGCGAGCCACCCGGACTGCCAGATGCCACCGGGGTCTCGCTGACGCTTGGATTCAAGCGGTATTTCTAGCCCACAGCCATCAGATCGAACTGCTCGTGATGGAGCTGGGCATCCGGCCGCAGGGCAATCTCGCGGCCGAGTGACTGCTTGAGATCCTTGAAGACCGCGCGCTCCTCGTCGCGGAGCGCGCGGGCGATGTCCGGATTGACCCGCAGAATCAGGCTCTGGCCGTTGAGATCGCCGCTGATCTTCTTGACCTCTGACAGGATCTCGTAGCAGATCGTCGCGCTCGACTTGATCACGGCGCTGCCGGCGCAGTACGGACAGGGCTCGGTGAGCACGCGCTCCAGGCTCTGTTTGACGCGCTTGCGCGTGATGATCACCAGGCCGAAGTCCGAGACCTGCAGCGCCTTCGACGGCGAGCGGTCCTTCCTCAGCTCCTGCTCCACCGTCTGGAAGACCTTCTGCCGGTTCTTCTTCTCTTCCATGTCGATGAAGTCCAGCACGATGATGCCGCCGAGATCGCGCAGCCGGATCTGCCGCACGATCTCCTTCACCGCCTCGAGGTTGGTCTTGAGAATCGTGTCTTCGAGCCGCCCGGCGGTCTTCTTGCCGACGTAGCGGCCGGTGTTGACGTCAATGGCGACGAGGGCTTCGGTCTGGTTGATCACGATCGAGCCGCCGGACTTCAGCCACACCTTGCTGCGCAGCGCTTTGTCGATCTCCGCCTGGACGCCGTACTCCTCGAAGATCGGGAACTCCTTCTCGTACAGCTTCACCTTGGGCGCCAGCGACGGCATGATGCGCTCGATCAGCTCCAGCACCCGCCGGTACTCGAGCGCGTTGTCGATCCGGATCGCCGAGTAGTCGTCGGTCAAGAGGTCGCGCAGGAGCTTGGCCACGAGGCTCTGCTCCTGATACACGACGGCCGGGGCCCGCGACGTCTCGGCCTTCTGCCGCACATCGGTCCACACGCGATGGAAGTAGCTCAGGTCGGAGACGATGTCCTCTTTGGGCCGTCCGGAGGCCGCCGTCCGGATAATCAGACCGCCGGTGAAGCCGGTCTGCTCGCGGAACTCGCGGACGATGCCGCGCAACCGCGAACGCTCGTCGCGCGAATCGATCTTTCGTGAGACGCCGACGTGGTCGACCGTCGGCATGAAGACCAGAAACCGTCCCGGCATGGTGGCATGCGAGGTCAGCCGCGCACCCTTCGTGCCGAGCGGCTCCTTCGCCACCTGGACGATGACCTCCTGACCTTCCTTCAGCAGATCCTCGATCTTGGGTTCGGGACCTTTCTCGCGGTCGCGGTCGCGACGCCCGCCGTCGCCGCGGCCGCCGTGGCTGATGCGAACGTGGGCGCCACTCGGCGTGACCAGAGGCGTTCCGCCGGGCGAGGACGCGCCCTGTCCCGCCGAAGCCGGCGTTCCGTTGGCTAACGCCGGCGAAGGCGGAGCCTGCCCCGCCATAGTGGAAGACGACGGCGGGTCGTCGTCGTCGGTATCGAGACGGTCGAACTCTTCGAAGGTGGCGACGACGTCAGTGACGTACAGGAAGCCGTCGCGTTCAAGCCCGAGATCGACAAACGCTGATTGCATGCCGGGCAGCACTTTGGATACCCGGCCCTTGTAGACGTTGCCCACGACCCCGCGCTGCCGCTCGCGCTCGATGAAGATCTCCGCAACCTGATCGTCCTCGAGGATCGCGACCCGTGTTTCGTGGGCGCTCGAGGAGATGATCATCTCCTTGCTCATGCCCGTAGCTCCAAATGGGCTGCACGTGCGGGCGGATTCCCGCCGCGCGTGCCCAGAGGCACGTCAGCAGGAGCGCGGCCAGCAGGATGATCATCGGTGCAGCCTTGTAAGGCTCGGGCTTCGGGCCACGAGCCGATCTAATTCGTAAAGCGGCGCATCCGCACGTTGAGAATGAGGCCGAATCCTGCCAGGGTAGCAATCATGGAGGATCCGCCGTAGCTCATGAGCGGAAGCGTCAGTCCCTTGACCGGCGCGAGGCCGGCCGACATCGTGATGTTGTACAGCACCTGGAACGTGAAGCTGGCCAGCACTCCAACCACCAGGTACGCCCCCAGACGGTCCTTTGCCAGTCGGGCCGACTCGAGCGCGCGCAAGATAACGAACAAGTAGAGGCCCAGCGTTACCATGACGCCGGCAAATCCATGCTCCTCGGCCAGCACCGAGAAGATGAAATCATTGTGTGCCACAGGAAGGAAGCGCAACTGGCCCTGCGTTCCCTTCTGAAATCCCTTTCCCCAGGGCCCGCCTGAACCGGTGGTGATCCGGGCCTGGAGCTGCTGATACCCGGCCCCGCGCGCATCCGCCTCGGGGTCCAGGAAGGTCGACACGCGCTCCTTCTGATAGTCCTGGAGCGCGAATTTCCACGCGATGGGCGCGGCCAGCACGCCGACGATCGCAAGAATGCCGAAGATCCGCATCGGCATGCCGGCGACGAAGGCGACGGCGAACACGACGGGCAGCAGCGTGGCTGCGGTCCCGAGGTCCGGCTGGCGCGCAATGACGAGGAACGGAACGGCCGTGATCGCCGCCGCGATCAACAGATCGCCCCGCATGATGGCGCCGCGGCGGCTCTCGCCGAAGAACTTGGCGAGGACGAGTGCCAGGGTCGCCTTGGCGAATTCGGAGGGCTGCAGATTCAGTGGACCGAAATCAATCCAGCGTCGCGATCCCCCACGCACGACGCCGAAGAAGAGCACGAACACGAGCAGAGCGACGATACCCAGGTAGAGAAAGTGTGACTTGTCGCAGAGCGACCGGTAGTCGATGGTCAGGCAAATCACCAGCGCCACCAGACCGAGTGCGATCCCGTACATCTGCGTGACGTGCAGGCCGTTGGCGGCGGTCGCGCTGTAAATCTGGACGACCCCGATCATGCAGAGCGCGAGAACGGCGCCCAGCATGGCCCAGTCGACGTGGTAGTAGAGGCGTTTCTCGAACACGGCTAGGGTCTGCGTGGCGCGGTTCTGGTTCGACGATTCTCGATCGCCAGCATCTCGACCGGGGGCGGGACGATCTGATTCTCCGCCACAGTCTCCGCCGGCAGCGCTGGCGGAGAATCGGGATCGGACTCGGGCACGGCCGGCGGCGGGTTCTTGGGCTCCAACGCCGGCAGCGGCCTCCCTTCCTTTTTCGCGAAGTACGTTTCCATCACGTGCTTCGCGATCGGCGCCCCGAGGTACCCATGCTCGCCGTGCTCGGCGAAAATGACGCCGGCAATCTCGGGGTTGTCGCGGGGCGCGAAGAACACGAACCAGCCGTGGTCGCGGAGATCCCGGTCCGTGCCCCGCGCGCGCGCACGGCCCTCATTGGAAATCACCTGCGCAGTGCCGGTCTTTCCCGCGACATCCCGGCCCTCGATCCTCCCGCGCCCGCCGGTGCCCTGCGCGTTGATGACCATCCACAACCCTTCGCGCAGCGCCGCGAGCGTCTCGGGGCGGAACGCCACCTTGTCGGCCACAGCCGGCGCCGGCACGGGCTTCCATCCCTGGCCCTCGTCCACGGCCTTGATCACGTGCGGCGTGACCTTCGTGCCGCCGTTGGCCACCGTCGAGATCATGACCGCCATCGAAACCGGTGTCACCGACACCTGCCCCTGGCCAATCGCGACCGAGATCGTTTCACCGGCGTACCACTTCTCACCAGTGCGTTTCAGCTTCCATTCAGTGCTCGGCACGAGGCTTTCCTGCTCATTCGGCAGGTCGATCCCGGTCTTGCCCGACAGGCCCAGGTTCACCGCCCACTTGTGAATCTTGTCCACGCCGAGCATGTTCCCGAGCGTGTAGAAGTAGACGTTGCACGACTTCTCGATGGCGTGGCGCATGTCCACGCTGCCATGGCCGCCCTTGAGGTGGCACTTGTAGTAGCGGCCGAAGAACGTGGCGCCGCCGTTGCAGGTCACTCTGAAGTCGGGCGTGACGAGGGCTTCTTCGAGCGCCGCTGTGGCGACGACGATCTTGAAGGTCGAACCCGGCGAGTACCGTCCCTGGAGCACGCGATTCTGGAGCGGGCGCAGCTTGTCGGTGTTGAGCGAGGCCCACGTCACGCGGTCGATCCCGGCCGCAAACGAGTTCGGGTCGAACGACGGGAGGCTGCTGTACGTCAGCACCTCGCCGTTGCGCGGATCCATGATCAGCGCCGCGCCGTTGAACCCGGCCTTGCGGAACCCATCCTCGGCCGCCTTCTGCAGGTCGTAGTCGAGGGTCAGCTGGACGCGCCGGCCCTCGGTGGGCGGCACCTCGTCGAGAACGCGGATCTCGCGGCCCATGCTGTTGACGACCACGCGCTTGGCGCCGTCCTCACCCATCAGCAGCTTGTTGTACGCCTTCTCCACGCCCTGCTGGCCGATGATGTCGCCTTGGGACACGCCGTCCCCGACCTGCGTATCGCTCGCTTCGCCCACATAGCCAAAGAGCTGGGCGGCCAGCGCATCGCTCGGGTACTTCCGCGTCGGGACCTCCGCCACGACGACGTCGGGCAGCTCGAAATCGAGCCGGCGCGCGGTGATCGCCGCCACCTGCGCCAGCGACGCATCCTCCACCACGACGACGGGCCGGTACGTCGGCTCACCCCGATGGCGATCGACGATCATCTTCACCTGTTTCGGATCGAGGCCAGCCACCTTCGCGAGCAGCTGCACGGTACGATCGAGATCCTTGGTGTGCTCGCGGACGATCGAAATCGTGAACGAGTTGCGGTTCTCGACGAGCACCCGGCCATGGCGATCGAACAGCACTCCGCGCGGCGCCCGCAAGGCGAGCGTCCGCTGATGGTTGTTCTCCGCCATCTCCTCGTATTTCGAGTGCTGGGCGATCTGCAGGGTCCAGAAACAGATCCCGAGCACGGCGAACACCACGATCCCGGCGACCTGGAGAATCACCAGTCGGGTGCCGATGCGTCTGCGATCTTCTGCTACTGCCATAAACGGTCCTGTGGAGGGGCGACGCATGCGTCGCCCCTACATCAATGCCTCGGTCTCCGTCCCACGCGCCGGCGCTCGACCATCCCGGGGAACGCTTCGGTAATGCCGAACGCGATCATCCCGACGACCGCATTGCCCAGCGCTTGACTGGCAATCGCCTTCCACGGCGACGGAAAGCTGCGCAACCCGAGCACCACGTACAGCCCCATGAACAGCGCCTGATAGCCCGCGGTCGCCCCCACGAACATCACCAGCCGCGGCAACGTCGCCGTGACGATGAACTGCTGGCCAATCGCTCCCACGACGAACCCGACAATCGACTTGGCCAAGCCGCCGATGCCAAGCACTCCGGTCGAGAGCTGGTCCTGAATCAATCCAGCCACGCTGCCCGCCAGCATGCCGCTCACCGGACCACTGGTGAGAGCGATGTACACCACTGCCACGAGCACAAGATCGATCGCCGTCGTGCCACCGACGACAAATCGCGCCAACGTCGTTTGTAACGCCAACGCCAACGCCACCGCTATCAGAACGCCGGCTGTTCTCACCGACCCTCATTGCCGGCACCGGTGGTGCTGCCAGTCTGGGCACCACGGCCCAGATCAGACGTGGGCGTCAACACGACCAGCACGGCCTCGAGCGCGGAGAACTCCACCGCAGGACGAATGATAATGGCGCTGAACTCTCCCGAGCGACGCTCAATTGATTCTATCTGACCAATCTCGAATCCCTTAGGGTAGATGCCTTCGATGCCGGACGTCACCACACGATCCCCCACTTTGACGTCGGCGGTTCCGGGAACGTGATCCAGGCGAAGGGACGTACCAGTTCCCACCACCACGCCCTGCGCACGCGAACGCTCGGTGATGGCACCGGCCGCGGCGTCCCTGTCGATGAGCAGCTGCACTTTGGCCGCTCGGGCCGTGGGCAGGATGATGCGCCCGACAATGCCGGCCGGCGCGATCACTGCCATGTCCGGCCGCAGGCCCTCGCTCGATCCTTTGTCGATGGTGATGGTTCGGAAATCCGGGCTGGCGCCACCGGCAATCACCGCCGCCGCCGCGGTTGACAGTCGCGTCTCCGCGCGCATGTCGAGCAGCTGCTGCAGCGTGCGAGACTGCTGGGCGATCGCGCGTTCCTGCTGGAGGCCGACGCGGAGCTGCGCCACTTCCTGGCGTAGATCAGAGTTCTCGCGCCGGATCTCCTGCAGCGCGAAGTAGTTTGACCACACGTCCCTCACCGAGCCGATCCCGGACGTGGCGGCGCGCTGCACCTCCGCGAAGAGTCCGAAGGTCAGGGCCTCGAGCACTGGCACTCCTCGACGGTTGCTGACTTGCGTGGAGATCAGCAGGATGTGCCCGACCGTCACGGCCATGAACAGCCAGCCAGTGCGTTGTCGGATGTCGAGCAGGGCCATACGTTCACGTCAACTCCCAACTCCCAACTCCACAACTCCCAATTATTGGGAATTGGCTTCCTGGGAGTTGGAGGCTGTCAATCGATGGAAATCTTCCGAAGCAAATTGAAATCCGACAGCATCTTTCCGGCGCCGAGCACTACCGAGGACAGCGGATCCTCGGCCATCGCGAGCGGCAGTCCGGTCTCTTCGCGGAGACGCTTGTCGAGGTTCTTCAGCATCGAGCCACCACCGGTGAGCACGATGCCGCGATCGACGATGTCCGCCGACAGTTCGGGCGGCGTGCGCTCGAGCGCCACACGCACCGCATCGACGATGACGTTGACCGTTTCCGTCAGCGCCTCTCGAATCTCTTCGTCGCTGATGGTGATCGTCTTGGGCACACCTTCAATCAGGTGCCGCCCCTTGATCTCCATCGTCACCTTCTCCTCGAGCGGGTAGGCGGAGCCGATCTCCATCTTGATCTGCTCGGCCGTGCGCTCGCCGATGAGAAGGTTGTAGGCCTTCTTGACGTATTGGATGATGGCTTCGTCCATCTCGTTCCCGGCCACGCGTACGGCCTTGCTGTACACGATGCCAGCCAGCGAGATGACCGCGATGTCAGTCGTACCGCCGCCGATGTCGACGATCATGTTGCCCGAGGGCTCGGTGATCGGCATACCGGCGCCGATGGCCGCGGCCATCGCCTCTTCGACGAGGTGGACTTCGCTGGCCTTCGCTCGATACGCGCTGTCCTTGACCGCACGCTTCTCGACTTGCGTAATCTCCGACGGCACGCCAATGACGATCCGAGGCCGGACCCACACGTTGCGGTTGTGCGCCTTCTTGATGAAGTAGGTCAGCATCTTCTCGGTGACCTCGAAGTCGGCGATGACTCCGTCCTTCATTGGCTTGATCGCGACGATGTTGCCCGGCGTGCGGCCGAGCATGTCCTTGGCTTCCTTGCCGACCGCCTCGACACGTCCATTCACTTTGTTGATCGCGACGATGGAGGGCTCGTTGACGACGATGCCCTTGCCGCGCGCGTACACGCAGGTGTTGGCGGTTCCGAGGTCGATGGCGAGATCGCTGGAAAAGAGCGAGAAAAACGAGCCGAGTGGCAACCTTAGGAGCCCTCCTGGGCAATGTGAATGCCGTCTTTGCCGGCGGCTTTGACCCTGTACATAGCCATATCCGCTTCTCTCATCAATTCTTCGGCCGATCTTGGCTCATCCGGGGTCAGCGTCGCTACGCCAATCGATGCCGTCTGGCGGATCGCGAGGCCGTCCGAAGTCAAGAATCTCGACGCGCGCATCCGCTCGAGGATCCGCATCGCGACTGACAGCGCGCCCTCGGCGCCCGTTTCGGGGAGCACCAGCGAAAACTCGTCGCCTCCAAATCTGGCGACCACGTCCGTTTCACGTGCGCACCCGCGAATGACGGCTGCGGCCTCAACGAGAACTTTACTGCCAGCGAGGTGCCCGTGCTTGTCGTTGACCTGCTTGAAGCTGTCCAGATCGAGAAAGAGCAGCGAGAGCGGACGCCCGTTACGAATCGCGCGCTTGCTCTCGCGCCGCAGGACGACGTTGAGGTAGCGGGAGTTCGACAGCCGCGTGAGGTCGTCGGTGACCGACAACGCCTCGGCCTTCTGCAGAGCCAGCGCGTTGTCGAGCGCGATGGCCGACGGTTCGAGCAGCGCGCGCAGCGCGAGGACGAGAGACGGCCCCATCACCGGTGTGGTGGACGAAGGGACACGATCGAGACCGACCAGCACGCCCACGCTTCGATGTCGCGACAACAGCGGAAACGCCATCGCCGATCCCACGGCGCCAGGCCCGCCACGTGAATCCTTGGCCAGATCGCCCGAGAAAAACTCCGTCCCGTGACGCATGACCCAATTTGCGGATGACCACAGGGACGGCCCCAGGTTCGGGATCAGGCCGGCATCGGCCAACACATTGAGATGACCATTGAGGTCGTGCGCGATGACGACCCAGCAGGGCGCGGGAATCCATTCCTGGGCCTGCCGGACCAGCCAATCGGCCACTTTCCGCGGATCGAGCGTGGCGTTGGCCTCGCGAACGGCCTCGATGAGGGCGTCGCGCCGGTCGATACGGGCCCGCAGCGCCCGGGCACCGCTTTTCAACCGTGCGGCCAGGTCCTGCCGCCGGGCACGTCGAGCCGCGCGCGGCGCGGAAACACGCTTGTTGGAGACTGATCTCACCGGTTCCAGACGAGACGAGGGCTCAATGGCGCCTCAATTGGCGGTAGCAAGAAACCGCTAAGTCCTTTTGGATCTATCAAATAATATCACAAGGCTGTCGGTCTGCCGGACGCTGAAGGCCGGTGAAACCGTCGACGGTTGTGACCCCTCCACTGTCTTATCGGTCGGTCCTGCAACTGGTTGCAGCTTCAATAGTTGGTGGCATACATTAGGGGTTTCCGAGCCGCCTGGGACCCGCAGAGCGTCAAACCCTAGAGGGAATTCGTTCATGACCATGCTCGACCGGATGCGCCGCCACAAGAACTGGCTCAAGTGGAGCCTCGCCGTGGTGGTGCTCACTTTTGTGCTCCTCTACATCCCGGATTTCGTCAGCACGAATCCGAGCGGCACCGGCGCCGCACCAGGGGAAACCGTCGCCGACGTCGGCGGCCATCGGCTGACGGCCGGAGATTTTCAGCAGCGGTACATCTCGCAGGTGCAGGCGTATCGCAACCAGTTTGGCGGCGGCCTCAACAGCGCACTGCTCCGGCAGCTGGGCATCGACCAGCAGATCCTGACGCAGATGATCGAGGAGCAGGTCGCGCTGATCGAAGCCGACAAGCACGGCATCCGCGTGACCGACGACGAGCTCGCGCAGCAGATCTTCGCGATCCCCGGGCTTCAGGAGAACGGCCAGTTCATTGGCGAGGCGCGATACGAGCAGCTGCTCCGGAGCCAGAACCCGCCGATGACCAAGGGACAGTTCGAGCAGAGCCTGCGGCGCAGTCTCGTCCTGGACAAGCTGCGGGCCACGCTGACCGACTGGATGGCGGTCGCCGACAGCGAGCTGGAGCGCGAATACAAGCAGCGCAACGAAAAGGTCAAGCTGCAGGTGGTGGCGTTGACCGCCGATCGCTTCCGCGACAAGGTGACCGTCACTGATGCCGACGTGGCGTCTCACTTCGAGTCGCACAAGGCGGAGTACCGCATCGGCGAGCAGCGCAAGATCAAGTACCTGCTGCTCGATCGCGATCAGGCGCGGCAGAAGGTGGTGGTGCCGCCCACCGACATTCAGCAGTACTACAACGACAACATCCAGCAATACCAGACGCCCGAACAGATCCGCGCGAGTCACATCCTGCTCGAGACCACCGGCAAGGACGAGGCCACGGTGAGAAAACAGGCCGAGGCGATTCTGCAGCAGGTGAAGAGCGGCGCCGACTTCGCGGAGCTGGCGAAGAAAGTGTCCGAGGACAAGGGGTCGAAGGCCAACGGCGGCGACCTCGACTACTTCGGCCGCGGCCGCATGGTGCCGGAATTCGAGGAAGCGGCGTTCAAGCTGCAGCCGGGCCAGATCAGCGATCTGGTGAAATCACAGTTCGGCTTTCACATCATCAAGCTGGTGGACAAGCGGCCGGGCTCGACACGCTCGCTCGACGAGGTCCGCGGAACGATTCAGCAGCAGCTCGCGATGCAGACGGCGGATCAGCTGATCTCGGACCGCGCCCGCCAGCTCGAGAGCCGCATCGACGACCCCGGCGACCTCGACGCCGTCGCCAAGGAGCTGGGCGTCATGGTGCAGGAGTCGGGCGTCTTCCAGCGCGAGGATCCGGTGCCTGGACTCGGCGCGGCCCCACAGGTCGCGAGCGAAGCGTTCCGGCTGAACGAGGGTCAAGTGAGCAAGGCGATCGCATCGGCGCGTGGCCCGGTGTTCATGGCCACGGCGGAGAAGAAGGATCCGTACGTGCCGAAGCTCGACGAGGTCAAGGATCGGGTGCGTGAGGACGTGATCCGCACGCGCGCCACCGAGTTGAGCCGCCAGCGCGCGAGTGCCATTGCCGCGGCGCTCAAGGCGGCGCCGAACTTCACGGCGGCGGCCAAGGCGCAGGGCTTCGAGGCCAAGGACACCGAGCTCATCGCGCGCGCGTCGGCGCTGCCGGACATCGGCGTCAGCCCAGAGGTCGATAAGGTCGCCTTCGGGCTGCCATCGGGCGGCGTGAGCGATCCCATCCAGACCAGCGACGGGACCGTGATCGTGCGTGTGGTGGAACGGGACGAAGTGACGCCGGACGAATTCCGGCAGGCGAAGGAAGCGTTCCGGGCCGAGCTGCTCAACGAACGACGCGGCCGGTTCTTCAGCGCCTACATGGCCAAGGCGAAGGAACGGATGAACATCGAAATCAACGCCGATGTGGTGCGACGGGTGACGGCGACGTATCAACTCTGAGGTTCGTGGTTCGTGGTTCGTGGTTGTTAGTGACCGGTCAGTAGTTGGCGCTTGGCGGACTGGCCAGCAGTTGATCGCACATCCTCGAAGAACCGAGAACCACGAACCAAGAACCAGCTAGCGCACAAACGCAAACGGCATCAGCGCCAGCGGCTCGCCTCGTCTGAACAACCGCGCCGGCGCGGTCAGGGCGCCAATCGCGCGCAACTCGCCCTTCCCGGCAAACAGGCTGAGGACGCTCGCGCCGCCGAACTGCTCGGTGAGCGCCTCGTAGAGGGACCGCCGGCCGGTGAACTCCACGAGCTCGACGTCCTCATCGGCCGGGATCTTCGCGCGCTCTTTCGCGATCGCCACGGCCGCATCGAGCCCCCCGAGCGCATCGACGAGTCCGCGCTCGCGCGCCTGCTGACCCGTCCACACCCGCCCCTGGGCGACGGCATCGATCTTCTCGGGCGTCGTCTTGCGGGCCTCGGCCGCCTTCTCGACGAAGTCGTCGTAGAAGCCCTGCATGAACTCCTGCACTTTCGCACGTTGCCTGGGCGTGAAGGCTGTAAACGGCGAGTTGATCTCTGCGTTGGCGCCCGAGCTCGCCGTTTCTCTGGTCACGCCGATCTTGTCCAGTGTGCCGCCAATGACGAACTTCCCGGAGTAGATGCCGATCGATCCGGTCAGCGTCGCGGGCTGGGCCACGATCGCGTGCGCCGGCATCGCGATGTAGTACCCACCCGAGGCGGCCAGGTCCGACATCGACACGATGAGCGGCCGCGACGTGTCGTCCTCGCGGGCCACCATCAGCTCGCGCCAGATCACATCCGAGGCTACCGACGATCCGCCAGGACTGTCGATCCTCAACACGATCGCCTTGATCGTGTCGTCGTCACGCGCGCGGCGGATCTGCTCGACCATCGTGTCCGATCCCAGGATGGAGCCATTCACCGGATCGTAGGTGCTCTTGCCCGACGCGATCGTGCCCACGGCGTACAACACCGCGATGCGCGACCGCGGATTGAAACCCACTGACGCCGGAGTGGTCCGCTGGTACGCGGCGCCCTCGATGCGATCCGCCTCGTCAGATCCCAGCGTCGGCATACGGTCGTCGAGTTGATCCTCGTAGGCCAGGTCGTCGACCAGTCCGGCCCGGAGCGCTTCTTCAGGCACGAACGGGCCCTGATCGAACAGCGCGCGGACGTCCTGCTCCGTCTTCTTTCGGCTCTGCGCGATCCCGCGGACGAGCTGTTCGTACATGTCGCGATTGAGCGACTCGGTCATCTCACGATGCGCCGGCGTGAAGCCTTTCTCGGTCAGCTGGTTGGGCGCCGACTTGTAATCGCCAATGTGAAGGAAGTCGGGAAACGCCCCGATCTTGTCGAGCGCGCCGCGGAGGAAGATCTCGTAGGACGCGACGCCGGTCAGATCGAGCGGGCTGCTCGGGAGCAGGAACACGCGGTCGGCGGCACTCGCCAGGTAGTACTCGCGGTCACCGCCGTACTCGAGGAAGGCCACGACCGTCTTCCCGGACTTTCGAAAATCCAGGACGGCGTCGCGCAGCTCCTGGACCTTGCCCCAAAACGGGAGCTGGAGCGTGGACGGCATCAGCAGCACGGTCTTGATGCGCGGATCGCGTTTGGCCTTTCGAAGGCTGTCCACGAAGCCGCGCACGGTGTTGGCATCCCGGCCGAAGACCTGCCCGACCACGTCGTCGGGCACGATCTCCTCCAGGCTGCCGCCGGGCCTGAGCACCAGCGTCGCCGAAGCCGGGACCGAGGGCCCGCGGGACATGACCACGTACGTCAGCACGATGCCGGCGAGCGACACGAGCACGGCCATGCCGAGGAACGCGAGAACGAAACCGACGCCGCGGCGTAGAGCCACGTGTGCTCCTCCTGAAAGAGTGGTCCGGCTATTGTGTCAAAAACGGCAGGTATAATTCGGCCATGAGCCAATCGCACATCACAGAACTCATCAAGGCCGACGAGCGCGTCGGCGACGGGGACGAAGCGTCCAGCGGACGCAGGGTCACCGTGCACTATACAGGGTGGCTCCACGACGACGGCAGTGAGGGACACAAAGGAAAGAAGTTCGACAGCTCGCGCGACCGAAACGAGCCGTTCGCGTTCCGTCTCGGCGCGGGCGAAGTGATTCGCGGCTGGGACGAGGGCGTGGCAGGCATGAAGGTCGGCGGCCGGCGAACGCTGACGATCCCTTCCGACCTCGGTTATGGGAAACGAGGCGCGGGCGGCCTCATCCCACCACACGCCGTTCTGATCTTCGACGTCGAGCTCCTCGACGTCCGCTAGCCACCAAGAACACGAAGACGGATAGCCACAAAGAACACAAAGAGCACCAAGTTGTTTTCCTCAGAAGAAACTTTGTGATCTTCGTGTCCTTTGCGGCCAATAGTCTTCGTGGCCTTCGTGGCTGAGATCATCGTAGACATCGAGCGCCTGAACAGTGCTGGCGACGGCGTCGCCAGCTACCGCGGCGGGCACATCACCGTTCCGTTCACGATTCCCGGCGAGCGCGTGCGCGTCGCCTTGGGGCCGCCGCGTGACGGAACGGTTGCGGCGTCGCTGCTTGACGTCGTGCGAGCGTCGCCTCACAGAGTCGACCCTGGCTGTGCGCATTTCGGCCCCTGCGGCGGGTGTGCATGGCAGCACATCGCCTATCCCGAACAGTTGCGACTCAAGACCGAGATGGTCACGCGACTCGTGCGCGAGTCGGTGCCGCAGGCGCCGGCCGCGCAGCCGATGCTGGCCGCCACTGCCCTCGACGATCCGTGGCGCTATCGCCACAAGGTGCACTTCGTGTTCGGGACCGAGGCTCGCGCGGGGCGGCGCGACGGCACGCTGGTCATGGGCCACTACGCCCGCGGCTCACATCGCGTCGTGCCTGTTCATGAATGTCCAGTACACAACGAGCGGGGTAACACGGTCGCGTTCGGGCTCTTTGACCGCTACGCCAGGATGGGCTCGCATAGCCGGACGGATTCCACGCTGAAGAGCATCGCGGTCCGTGCGAGCAGCAGCACGACGGAGACCATGGCCACGCTCGTCGTGACGAGCGACGCTGACAAGAGACTTCGAGCCGCCACGCGCCAGGTCCTCTCCAAGCCCTGGGCGCCCTCGTCATTCCACGTCAATCTCCACCCCCGCGGTGACGCCTACATCTTCGGCCGCGAGACGCGCCGTGTGGCCGGTCCCGAGCGCCTGCGCGAGGACGTCGCAGGCGTCTCATTCCTGATCTCGCCGGCCGCGTTCTTTCAAACCAATGTGAAGGCGGCTGAGATTCTGGTCCGGCTGGTCCTCGACGCGGTGCCGGCTGGCGGCACCGTCCTCGACTTGTACGCGGGAGCCGGCCTCTTCGCGCTGCCGCTCGCACACAGAGGGCACCGAGTGGTAGCGGTGGAAGCCAATCATGCGGCAGTGGCCGACGGCGAAGCCAGTCTTGGCTTGAGCCGCATCTCGAGGGACCAATGCCGCTTCATCGCCAAGCCGGCGGCCAGCGTCGTGCATCAGGCGACCGGCCCCCGACGCTCCACGGCCGGCTATCGGCTGCCAGCGATCGACGCCGTCGTGCTCGATCCGCCGCGCGAAGGATGCGAGGAGTCGGTGCTCGATGACGTGTTCGGCGCGATCGCTCCTACGACGGCAGTGTACGTGTCGTGCAATCCGGAAACGCTGGCCCGCGATCTGAAACGCATCGCGACGCACGGCTACAAGGCCACCTCGATCCAGCCGGTCGACATGTTTCCGCACACGCCTCACATCGAGGCCGTCGTGGTGATTCAGTCGCTCCGCGGTTAGCGGCCGAATCCCAAGGATGAGAGCTCGTGTGCCCAGGCAAGGGCGCCTGAATAGGCGCGCGGGAGACGGGCCTCGCTGGAGAGCGGGAGATCCGCAATCGCCTCCGCCATCGAGCAGCCCAGCATCGCGTCGAGCACCGAGCAGAGCCCGACGAGAAACAGCTCGCCCGCCCCGACATCCGGCAGCGTCTCCCCGAGAAGCCTCGGAAATCGAGCGCACTTGCCGTCGCATCGGGTACGCCGCCGAATTGATGCACTGCAAGACGCGCAGGCTCAGCGTCGCGTCCTGCTTGATCAGATGTTCCAGTGCATCAACCGTGAGCGCCGGCCGGTTGAGCGCGGCCAGGAGCTGCAGATGCACAGCGTGCCGCACGGGCAACGCGCCGCCCGATCGGGTTTCCGGTCTGTGAGCAGCATCGAGCGTGTCACGTTGATGAACGCCGTACGGCCATTGGTCAAGGTGTCGAGCCGAAGGTCGAGCACGGCGCCGGTCAACACGCGTGTGCCGGCGAGGTCGCCGTCGATCGTGCACGCAGTGTCGCGAACGCCGCCGCGGTGACTTGAAGGCGACGTAGAATACCCGCCCATGCGCAGTTTTCTTCGCCTCGTGCTCGCCGCTTGCCTCGTGCTGCCACTCGCCGATCGCCTCCACGGACAGCAGCCTCAGAAGAAGTACCCCTATCCCGTCGTGCGGGATCAGCGCGGCGTCATTCCTCCGGGCCCCCGTGTCGCGCCGTTCAACAGCCCCGCGCTCGGCGACGGCCCCTTCGACTTCGAGACCTACGAGCAACGGCACATCCGGGTCTCGGTCGTCACCAAGGGCCTGTCACATCCGTGGAGCCTCGCGTTCCTGCCTGCCCCGAGCGGAGTCGAGGGGCCCGGCGGCGACATGCTCATCACCGAGCGCATCGGCCGCCTGCGCCTCGTGCGCAACGGCGTGCTGCAGCCGGAGCCGGTCGCGGGCACGCCGAAGGTTGTCTCGATGGGCACGATGGCCGGACTGATGGACATTGCCCTCCACCCGCGCTTCGCCGAGAACAAGTGGATCTACATCTCGTACCACAAGCCTGCCGGAACCGGAGCCGGCTGGGACGGGAAAGAATCGCCGCTGGCGAGCAACGCAATCATGCGCGGCACGTGGGACGGCAACCGGCTCACGGATGTCAGAGACATCTTCGTGGCCGACGACGTGGACATGGAAGCATCGCGGATCGCCTTCGGTCTCGACGGCGTGCTCTACATGACGATCGGCGGGCCCGGCACCGGGCCGCAGGAAAGCCTCGATCGACCTCAACGCGGGAATGACTACGCCGGCAAGCTCCTCCGCATGCGCGACGATGGCAGCCTGCCACCGGACAACCCGTTCGCCGGCAAGGCCGGCTACAAGCCGTTCATCTTCTCGATGGGCCATCGCAATCAGCTCGGACTCGCGGTCAACCCCTTCAACGGCGAGGTCTGGGCCGGGGAGCAGGGACCGAACGGCGGCGACGAAGTGAACATCATCAAGGCCGGGAAGAACTACGGATGGCCGATCCTGAGCGACGGGCGCGACTACCGCGGTCCCTACATCTCGGAATCTCCGTACAGGGCCGGCATGGAGCGCGCGCACATCGTCTGGGTGCCATCGATCGCGCTCTCAGGGATGGCCTTCTATACCGGCGATCGCTTTCCCAACTGGAAGCGCAACCTGTTCATCGGCGGCATGCGCGAAGGCGAAATCGCGCGCACGGGTCAACTCGTCCGAGTCGTCTTCAACGACAACTGGCAGGAGATGCGGCGCGAGATGCTGCTGCGCGATCTGCATCAGCGCATCCGCGACGTGCGACAGAGTCCCGACGGACTCCTGTACGTGCTGACCGAAGAGGACGCCGCCGCGCTGCTACGCATTGAACCTGTTGACCAGTAGAGCGCGCCCTTCAGCGCGCGCGGACAGCCCGGAGTGCGACCGAGGCAGGTGCTGAGGTAGCGACCGATCACAATCGTAAGCACTCAAACTCGGCTGAAGAAACGTGAAAGCTCAGCCAGCCGCGCCCCTGTAGAATCTCTGCCTACCTCCCTCCTGCAGAGGGTTCATGCCCACGGTCCTCGTGATTGACGAGAACCGCGGCGCGCTCGATGCGATCGGGCGCGTCTTGCGTAGTGCCGGATTCAAAGTCGCGTTAGCCAGTACGGGCCGTGAGGGGCTGCGCCTGGCGCAGCACCGTACGATTGATCTCGTCGTCGCCGATCTCCGTCTGGCCGACATCACCGGCATGGAGGTACTCAAACGTCTTCGGCAGGAGCTCGTCGATATCCCGGTGATCGTGACCGGTCTCGCGTCGACCGCATCAGCGCTCGAAGCCGGGAAGCTGGGCGCGGCGGATTACGTCGAGAAGCCCGTGTTCCCGGATCGTCTCGTCGATATCGTCCGATCCTACGCACCTGGCCCGTCGGGGCCCGACACCGGCGGCACGAAGCCTCCAGTCCGCGCGAATTCACAGATCATCCAGACGATGCGGGTGATCGAGGAGCGGTATGCGGATGCGTCTCTGCACGTCGGCGCCGTCGCGCATGACCTTGGCGTCTCGACCGAGCACCTCTGCCGCGTGATCAAACGCCAGACCGGACTGACGTTCGTGATGCTCCTCAGGCGCGCGCGCGTCCGTGCCGCATGCCGTCTTCTGCAGACAACCACGCTCAGCATGAAGGAGATCGCCGGCCGGGTCGGATTCAGCAGCGCAAGCCGATTCGACAACGACTTCAAGAGCGTGTGCGGCGTCTCGCCGTCGGCGTACCGTGCGGACGTGTGGCGCCAGCCTCGGCCTTGTACCCCATCGAGTTGACGCGCCGGGCTACTTGACGTTCACCGTGTCCGACCAGCTCGACGCTAAGGCCTCGCACATCAATTGCCGTCAAGCAATATCAAATCGCGGCAAGTCTTCGCGTGTGCGCGTGGAGCATGAGTCCTCACAATACGCGCTGACTACGCTCCCTCCAATTCACGAGTCGCAACCATCTCACGGCCACGCCGATCTTGTCGGGGCGCGGTCACCAGTACAGCCTACCGGGTGTGGAAAGAGGCATGCGATGAGCGGTGTGTTTAGAGTGGGGGTATGTGTGTCGGCGAGCGTGTTGGCGCTCGCCATCGGTCTCGGCGCGCGCGCAGAAACGACTCAAGGCAGCGCCGCCGAGGCGCTGGCGGCCTTCGACGGTGAGTCCAACGGATTCGCCGAAGAGTTCTGCGCGGACCAGGGAGCCCTGGCGGAAATCACGACAGACTCACCAGCGATTGACGCAGACGAATGCGGCTTCGAGGAGTCCGCGGAAGAGTTCCTCGGCCCGGAACACGTCTCGGATGGACTCGGACCGGTGTTCAACGCAGCGGGATGCGGTGAGTGCCACGCGACGCCCGTCCTCGGCGGAACGACCCAGGTTGCCGAGCGCCGCGCCGGATTCTTCAACGGCTTCCAGTTCCTCGAACATCCAGGTGGCTCGTTGCTTCACGACCGCGCCACCGACGCCTCGCTTCAGGAGTCGGTGATCCCGTCGAGGACCAATGTCTTCACGTTCCGCGCCTCGCAAAGCATCCTCGGAGACGGATTCGTGGAGGCGATCGCCAACAGCACTCTCTCGGCGATTGCCGCCGCCCAACCGTTCTCGATGCGGGGCCAGATGATTCAAGTGCCGGTGTTCGAGAAGCCCGGCATGACGCGAACGGGGCGATTCGGATGGAAGGACCAGCAGGCCAGCCTGCTGTCGTTCTCGGCCGATGCCTATGTGAACGAAATGGGCATCACCAGCCCCCTTCAGCCCACCGAGCCGACGTCGAACGGCAAATCGGTGAGTGACTTCGACAACGTGCCGTTGGGCCATCCGAATGACCCGGACGATGATGGTGTGGACGTCGCGTTGTTCGCGGTCTTCATGCGCTCGACCAAGGCGCCGCCTCGAGACGAGGCGCGCGCCGCCACACCGGAGGCCGTGGCCGGAAGCGCGATCTTCAATCAGATCGGCTGCGGGGTGTGCCACACGCGCAATATCGTGACCGCCGAGCCTGGAACGCCGCTCAACGGCGGGGCTCTCAAGGTTGCGGCCGCGCTGGGCAACAAGCGCATCCACCCCTTCGGCGACTATCTCCTGCATGACGTCGGGACTGGTGACGGGATCGTGCAGAACGGCGGACCATCCACGAGGAACAAGGTGCGCACGGCGGCCCTGTGGGGCCTTCGCGCGCGTGGCCGGTTCATGCACGATTTCCTGAGCCAGAGCGTCGAGGACGCCATTCACCGTCACGACAACCAGGCTCAGTCGGCGCGGCGTGGCTTCAACGCGCTTCCCCGGTCGGACCAGAGGAGGCTGCTGGCGTTCCTCAACTCGCTCTGACGGAGAGGGCCTCAAGAATCACGCCTCAGGGCTCAGGGCCGGTCAAGGCCTGAGCCCTGAGGTCTGCAAAACCTCCATCCCCGGTTCAAATCCGGGCGGCGCCTCCAAACTTCTCTAGGAAATTCGCGGATCTCTGACGGTGAGTAGGTTGTAAGGCCGTCGTTAACTGTCTCGAATCGTCTCGAGAAGGGGCTGACTCGCGGCGTCCGCCCAGCGCAAGCCATTGATGGTCTGTGACTTGCGGATCGTGTGCATCGACGATGGCGGAGGTTCGAAACCTCCTTTTCGCATCGCCAACGCACGCCACGCAGCTGGCTGCAGCCGGCAGTCTCATCGCGCTTCCTGGCACCGGAGTGAATGACATCACCTTCACCCAGGAGGCCAACGGGCAGAAATAGTCACGCGCCCTGTCGGATGCGGGCATGGCTGCCCTCAAGGCGAGCGAGGCCATGAACATGGAGGCGCTAGTCGCTGCCAATGGCCAACTCGTGGACGCGTGTGAAGGCTGCCGTAAGGAATTCAAGCCCTCTCTGCCAAGCGAGGGCATTACTCATAAGCACATGCACGCGGTTCCCTCTGGTACACAATCCCGATAAGCATCACGTCGTCGACTTCCTGCGCAGCTATCTTCATCAGCACTGGGAGGTGCTGCGACATGCGCAGATCAAAGACTCCACGTCGGCGTGCTGGCGCTGCTTGAAAAGTCGGGAGTGGAACGCCGACAAGCTGTAGACAGCGGACTGCAGACCCGGGCCGGCGAGAAGGAGAGGCTGCGTGGATCTCGTCGTTCGACTGCGTGAATCACGCCCTCCCGGACTCCAAGACATCGAGGTCGTCGAGCGCAAGGGGCTTGGTCATCCAGACACGATGTGCGATGGCATCGCCGAGCACATCTGCGTGCGCCTGTGCCGTTATTACCTGCAGCACTTTGGTCGCATCCTCCATCACAATGTCGACAAAGTCCTGCTGGTCGGCGGCGCGGCCCGGCCGTCGTTCGGCGGCGGTGAAATCGTGGAGCCCATCGAAATCTATCTTGGCGGTCGAGCAACTGAGGAGCATCGAGGAAAGCGAATTCCCATACACGACATCGCCGTCGAAGGGTGCCGCGAGTGGCTGAGGAGGAACGTGCGTGGGCTCGATATCGATCGGGGTGTGCGCATCGTTCCCCGTATGCGCCCGGGCGCTGCGGATCTTGTCCGTTTAGTGGATTCTGACGTTGCGATTCCTCTTGCGAACGACACATCCTGTGGGGCTGGTTTTGCACCTCTGACCGACCTCGAACGCGTCGTCCTCGAGGTCGAGCGCGCGCTG
>DATDOE010000032.1:0-4485 GCA_035293405.1 Vicinamibacterales bacterium
CCCGCGCGCGATCTCCTGCGTCGTCTGCCTATTTCGCGTCTCATCGTGGGAAATACGGTCGCGCTCGAGAACATCGGTGACCTGCCTATCGAGGTGACGAGCGTGGCCCCACTCATCGCCACGGCGATTCGGCGAGACCACTATGACGAATCGCTCGCTGACCTGCGCGTCCAGAGATAACAGGAGTTCGCCATGACACTCATTCCTACCCAGATCACGTTTCGCGGTCTCGCGCATGATGACGCGCTTGAAGACGACGTCCGCGAACGCGTCTCGTGGCTGGAGCAGTTCTATACGGGCATCGTCAGATGCCGTGTGCTCGTCGAACTACCGCATCGGCACAGACACGACGGTCGCCATTTCCACGTCCGCATCGAGGTGACCGTCCCGGGAGGCCCTCCAATCGTCGTGAGCCACGAACCGTCGCTGCACGGCCGATCGAAGGACGTCGAGGGCGAAGCCCATCGCAAGGAGGACGAGATTGGAGCCGTCCATCGCTACGCCAGCGTGGCCATTCACGAAGCATTCGACGCGGCGAGGCGCCGGCTCGAGGACTTCGCGCGGGAGCAGCGTGGAACCGTCAAGGCTCACGAGGTCCCGACGCACGGCGAGGTTGTCGAGCTCTCGAAGGCAGACGGATACGGGTTCATCCGGGCGGGCGAACAGCGGATCTATTTCAACCGCGCGAGCGTGCTGGACGACGCGTTCGATGATCTGACCGTCGGGGCGTCGGTCGCATTCGTCGAGGAGCAGGGCGAGAAGGGACCGCAGGCCAGCACGGTCCGCGTGCTCGGCAAACACCA
This sequence comes from Vicinamibacterales bacterium, assembly GCA_035293405.1. Taxonomy (GTDB): domain Bacteria; phylum Acidobacteriota; class Vicinamibacteria; order Vicinamibacterales; family UBA2999; genus Gp6-AA40. The sequence continues at coordinate 804 of DATDOE010000032.1, forward strand.
CTACGTGGCGCCCTGACAGAGGCGATCATGCCCAGAGCCGCCGCGGCACGAGCACACGCGGTTCGCGCACGCGCTCCGGCGCGACCGGTCGAGAACATCGACATCGCGCGCATCTTCGAGGAGATCGCCGATCTCCTCGAGATCCAGGGGCAGAACCCGTTCCGCATCCGGGCGTACCGCGCCGCGGCGCGCACGATTGAAACGCTGACGGTACCCGCCGCGTCGCTCGCCAGCGAAGGTCGGCTCGACGAGCTCCCGGGGATCGGTGAAGACCTCGCGGGCAAGATCCAGACGATCCTACGCACGGGCACGTTGCCTCTCCTGCAGCAACTCACGGCGCAGACGCCGGAGAGCCTGGTGCAGATGCTGCGTATCCCTGGGCTGGGACCAAAACGGGCGAAGCAGATCTACGACACGCTTCACGTCGCCACGCTCGTCGATCTCGAGACGGCGGCAAGGAGCGGACGCCTTCGCGAGCTGCCGGGCATCAAGGCGGCCACGGAACAGAAGATCCTCGTCGGACTGGCGTCGCTTCGCGGGCACGCCACGCGGTGGCGCCTCGATGAGGCCGATGCCTACGTCCGGCCGCTGGTCGCCCACTTGAAGGCAAGTCCCGCGGTGTCACGCCTCGAGGTGGCGGGAAGCTATCGCCGCCGCAAGGATTCGGTCGGGGACGTCGACATCCTCGTTGCATCCGCGCGGCCCCGGACGGTCACGAGGCGGTTCACAACCTACCGCCGCGTCAAGGAGGTGCGCGCCGAGGGTCCGACCCGCAGCGCCCTGACACTCGACTGCGGCCTCCAGGTCGACCTTCGCGTCGTTCCCGCGGTGTCATTCGGATCGGCGCTGCACTACTTCACCGGCTCCAAGTCGCACAACATCGCCGTCCGGGCGCTCGGGTTGAAGCACGGCCTGAAGGTCAACGAATACGGCATCTTCCGCCGCACGCGTCGCATTGGCGGACGCACAGAGGAAGAGGTGTTCAAGGCGGTAGGCCTGCCGTGGATCGCGCCGGAGTTGCGCGAAGCGCGCGGTGAAATCGAGGCCGCGCGCGAGGGACGGCTGCCCCACCTCATCGAGTTGTCGGACATACGCGGCGACCTGCAGGTCCACACGAACGCCACTGACGGCGTGAACGACCTGGCAGAGATGGTAGAGGCGGCACACCGCTGCGAGTACGAATACATCGCCATCACCGACCATACGAAAGCGGTGCGAGTGGCGGGCGGCTTGACGCGCGCCGCCTTTCAACGGCAGTTCAACGCCATCGAGCGGCTGCAGAAACGCTGTCCCGACATCACGATCCTGAAGGGCGCCGAGGTGGACATCCTGGACGACGGCCGCCTGGATCTGGACGATGCCACGCTGGCGGAACTGGACGTCGTGGTGGTGGCGGTGCACTCGAAGTTCAACCTGACTCGTGCGGCCATGACGAAGCGGATCATTCGTGCGCTCCGCCATCCGCATGTGCAGATCCTCGCCCATCCGACGGGCCGGCTGATCGGCCGACGAGAGCCGTATCAGGTCGACCTCGACGAGATCTTCAAGGCTGCGGCCGACCACGGCGTCGCCATGGAAATCAACGCACAGCCGGAACGTCTCGACCTGGACGACGTGCAGGCACGCGCCGCGCACGAGGCCGGTGTCCGGCTCGTCATCAGCACCGATGCGCACCGCGTCGAAGAACTGCACTGCATGCGGTACGGAGTGGACCAGGGGCGGCGTGCGTGGTGCGAGCCGCGCCACGTTCTCAACACGTTGTCGATCGACAAGCTGCGATCGGCGCTTCACCGCTGATGCGCGGGAGAAGGAGCGTGCCGTCAACCGCAGCATCGATCGGCCATCGTCTCACGCCGGCACAGGCGCGCCAGCGCATCGAAGCACTCCGACGCCAGATCCGCCATCACGACTACCGCTACTACGTCCTCGATCGGCCGACGATTAGCGATGCGGCGTACGACGCGCTGCTGCAGCAGCTTCAGCGACTCGAAGCGCTGTTTCCGGAGCTGGTCACATCCGACTCCCCCACGCAGCGCGTGGCTGGTGAGCCGCGAAAGGGCTTCCGCACGATCCCGCATCACGCCGCGATGCTCAGCCTCGACTCGACGACCGACGCGGACGTGGTACGGCAGTTCGACGCGCGGATGCATCAGGCGATTGGCCCGGCGGCCCGCTACGTGCTCGAGCCCAAGTTCGATGGGCTGTCCATCAGGTGGTCTACCGCGATGGACAGCTTGTGGCGGCGTCGACGCGCGGCGATGGCCAGAGAGGAGAAGACGTCACCGCCAACGTACGGACCATCCAGGGCGTCCCGCTGCGCCTGCGCGAGGCCGCCAAGCCGGTGCCGCGGCTGCTGGCCGTCCGCGGCGAAGTGTTGATGCGCCGACAGGATTTCGCCGCGCTCAACGACCGGCTGCGCCGGGCGGGCCAGCCGCTCTTCGCCAACCCCCGGAATGCCGCTGCCGGATCGGTCAGGCAGCTCGCCCCCCGTGTCACCGCCGGACGCGCGCTTCACGTCTGCTTCTACGATGTGATCAACGCCGAGGGACACAAGACGCCGTCAACGGCGTCTCAGTACGCCGAGCGGATGCGCGGCTGGGGGCTTCCGCTCGGGCCGCACCGGAGGCTGGGCTCGAACGCAGCCGATATCCTCGCGTACCGCGAGCGCATGGCGATCGCGCGCGAGTCGCTCGATGTCGAAATCGACGGTATCGTGGCCAAGATCGACAGCCTCGCCGCCCGGACGCGCCTGGGCAGCACCGCCAAGCACCCGCGGTGGGCGATCGGCGTCGAGTTCGCCGCACGCTCGGCGATCACTCGTCTCGAGCGCATCGACATACAGGTCGGACGCACGGGGGTACTCACACCCGTCGCGGTCCTGCGTCCGGTCGAAATCGGCGGCGTGACCGTCACCAGGGCGACCTTGCACAACTGGCACGAGCTTGCCCGCCGGGAGCTGCGAGTGGGGGACACGGTGGAAGTCGTTCGCGCGGGCGACGTCATTCCTGAAGTCGTGGGCCGCGTCGCAGGATCGAGGCGTGTGGGTGCGCCCCCGCGTCCACCGACACACTGTCCTGTCTGCCACGCGCGCGTGGTCACCCGCGGGCCATTCCGGGTATGCCCGAACACGCTTGGCTGCGCGGCGCAGCGCGTACGGGCCATCCAGCACTTCGCCTCACGCGCCGCGTTCGACATCGACGGCCTCGGCCCACGCACGGTCGAGGCACTCGTCAGTGCGGGCCTGGTGCGATCCGTTGCGGACCTGTTCACGCTCACGGATGACGACCTGCGCTCGGTGCCCCGGTTTGGTCCGGTTGCGGCGAACCGCTTGGCAGCGGCCATCGATGGGGCGCGACGCGTGGAGCTCGGCCGGTTTTTGTACGCCCTCGGTATCCCCAGCGTGGGCGCCGCCACCGCCGCCAACCTGGCCGAAGCGTTCGAGACGCTGCGCGCCGTGCGAACGGCCAGCGCGGCGCGGCTCGCGGCGGCACAGGGCGTCGGTCCAGCGGCCGGTCATGAGGTTTCCGCCTTCTTCCGCCGACCCGAGAACGAAGCCGTGATCGATGCGCTCCTCCGTCACGATGTCACAGTCGTCCCATACCACCAGAAACGCGGGCGGACCCGTGCTTCGGGCACGGTCGTGTTCACCGGCGCGCTGCGCACGATGTCGCGCGCCGACGCG
>DATDOE010000033.1:0-122349 GCA_035293405.1 Vicinamibacterales bacterium
GCAGCGATGCACTTGATCGATACTGAGATTGCACTCGCGAGTGATCGGGCGACATTAGAAGGTCTTACACAGTTTCTTGCGTTCGAAAGGATTTGGAGTGCCCCTAACACTACTTTGTCACCTTCGGAGGGGCGCATTTCGGCGGAAGCTGTCTAGCATCGAGAGTAGCCGCCGATTGTGGATGACGTAGAGCAGGCTCATGATCTCGCGCACCCATCCGCGGACGACGGGCAGCGTGGGTCTGGGCTCGACGGTGGCCCGACCACGTTCGATTTGTAGGAAGGTAAACGCGACGGCGGTCAGGACCACATGGTGCGCCCAGCCCTGATAGGTGCGGCCCTCGAAATGATCGAGCCCGAGATCGTCTTTGAGCTCGCGATATTGTTGTTCGATCGGCCAGCGGCTGCGGGCGAGCGCGACGAGATCGACGAGCGCCGTCGTCCCCGGCAGGTGGAGCAGGTAGTACTTCCGTTCGTCGGTCGCGGATCGTTCACAGAGCAACCAGCGGTCGCCGCGTCCCTTCGTCGGCCGGACGCGCAGCGCACAGAACCGCGCGGTCAGCGGTCCAGCGGTGCCGGTGCCCCAGGTCACGGACTCCCACGCGTCGTCAGGGGCGGACGTCGCGAGGGCCGTGGCGGACAGGGTGCCGGGCACCCCGGTCACCGCGAACGTGGCCTCGCCCCGAATCGCGACCCCGTACGCGAGACCCAACCGTTCGAGTCCGGCGCGAAAGGCCGCGTTCGCGCCGGCGTCGGCGTCGACGACGACGCCGGTGATGGTGAAGCCCGCTTGCAGCACCGTGCGTACTTGCGCCAGCGCGATGCGCCACTTCTCGCGAAAGCGGACGGTCGCCGGAATACCGGCGGCCGCACAGCGCGCGGCATCGTCGGTCCACGACGTGGGCAGATAGAGGTCGAAGGCCAGCGGCCACGTGCGCCCGTCGGCGATCAAGGCACTCGACACCGCCACTTGGCAGTTGCCGATCTTCCCGAGGGCGCCGCAGTACTGCCGTTGCACGCCTGGCGACTTGGTGCCTTGCTTCGGGAACCCCATGTCATCAAGGGCGAGAATGCCGGTGCGCATCGGGACCGTGGTGCGTAACCGTGTCCAGACACGCGTGGCGTCCCACGGCGAGTGCGTAATGAAGTGCTGGAGCGCTTGGTAGTCCTGCGGATCGCCCAGCCGACCGTGCATGGCCTGCATCGACTTCCGCTCGCTGTCATTAAACAGGCCGTCGATGTACTGACTCGCGGCGTCGGCTGCGGCTGACGGCTGAAGCAGGCACTGAAGCCGTCCAGGTACTGGCCAAGCCGTCGCAGCAGCGCCCGCGCGGGGCCCGTCGTCACGCGCGCAGCGTACCGGGCGCCGCCGCAAAGTACAAGCGCAATCGTCAGATCACACGGGCCTCAACATGACAAAGTAGTGCTAGGCGGAGGTGCGGTAGCGCCTCGATCTGCCGCTGTGTCGCTAGTCAACCCCGTCGCACATCAGTCGCACACGCGGAGTCTTCAAGGCTATCTTGAATCGATGGGGACTTTCACCAACACGCAGGTCGAGGCCCGTCGAACTGGCGTGAGGTTGGTGCCGGAGGGGGGAATCGAACCCCCATGACCTTGCGGTCACCGGATTTTGAGTCCGGCGCGTCTGCCAGTTTCACCACTCCGGCACTTGGAGTGCGATCCAAGTGTAGCAACAACTTACGCCGACTGCCGCGAAGGCCCTCGGCTTGGTCGGCCGCGTCTGCCCCCGCGATTTGTTCCTGAGAGCCGTCCGAGCCCCCTCTCGGACAGAGGCATCGCTGCTGATGTCGAAGCGGTCGAATGCGCTCCGCGTCTAATGTCCTGTGATCTTCATCGCCACAGTATCAGGCACGCCGGGCTCGCATCAGGTTGCGCATGCGGAGCGCCGCAGGTCGTGCAGGAGCTTGCCCGGATACCTTTGCATTCCGCCCAGTAGCCCGCCAGGCATTCACCGGGGTCTGCGGAACCCGTGTCGAATGCAGCATGCTTCCAGACTGAGCAATCTCGCGGGCGATCTCGACGTGGGATGCGAGCTCCGGTCGCACGAGATCGTTGTCGCTTGTACCCGCACCGCACTTCGATCCCGGTCTGCGCGCGATAAATTCCGCACGTAATCACGTGGCCGTTTGGACCCGCCAAGAGTGATCCCTGCGCGGACCAGTCAATAATTGCGCCGACGAGACAATCCGCATCACCCTTATACTTGCGCCGTCACGCGGCAACCTTATGTCTCCAGCCCAATTCGACGCGGGCCTCAAGGCCATTCTTGATCACCACGGGTTCGGGTTTCAGTACGCAGTGCTGAAGAAGTGCCTTGAGCTGTTCCAACACGATCAGGACTCACCCTGGGGATTGGAAGTGGCCGAGTTGCCGGTGGAGACGAAGGACGCTTCGACGCACATCGACTTTGTCCTCAGGACGGAGAATGCGATGTTGATCGCCGAGTGCAAGCGGGTTGATCCGGCCGTCTCACAATGGGGATTCGTACGGGCGCCGTTCACGCAGAAGACATCACAGCGCTACCAGTCAAAGCGGCCAAAGGTGGATCAAGTTGCATTCGACAGTTCTGCTGGCCGCCTGTTCGCAACGCCGGGAACCATCTCGGGAGGGGCTTCATACCACATCGGGAAGGAAATCAGGACTCAGCTGAAGGGCGACGGGACAGCGAAAGGCCGAGGGGCCATCGACGACGCGATCGCACAAATACTCCGAGGGCGCGCAGGCTTCATCGAATACCTCGGAACGCATCAGCGTGTACTGGCCCCAAACGCACCGACCGTTATCGTGCCGGCGATATTCACCACCGCGAAGTTGGTGACGAGTGACGTCGATCTCGGCACTGCGAACCTTCAAGACGGAAGGCTCGACGAAGTGCCGTCGACAACACCCGACTGGATTTGGTACGAGTACAACGTCCCATGGTCCATGCGCCCAAGAGTCCAGCTTCGGGTAGACACACCGGATTCATCTCTCGGCCGCCTTCTCGAGGTCTACCACGCCAGGTCAATAGCCGTCGTGAGCGTCGGTGGCATAGAAGACTTTTTGAGAGTGTCTGCCGATGCGGCTTCGTCGTTTTCGAGCTTGTAGAGAACTTCGCGGTTCCGTATCTATTCGGTGGCTTCGACATCGAAGAGCTACGATCCGAGATAACGAAGCCGCGATTGCCACGTCGGTTCGGCGTCGGCATCCGTTCGGTGTCTCGTTAGTGGTTCTTCCGCTTTCTGCAGCGGGAGACTCTATGAGACAGGCAATCCCGCAAGGAATTCCTCCCAGTAGGAAACGACTTCACCCAAAAGGCTCTCGGCGAAATAAACCTTCGCCCCGCTCTTCACGATCAGGTGCGACTTAGTGAATAGAAGGGGCAAACTGGCAAAACCATGAGCCAGTCCAGTCGTGCTGACCGCGGAACCCTCCCCTCGAAGATGCTTCGAGCCAGTTGGCAATTTCTTGGATGAGCTCCAGTTCAGGGCAGTTGGCGAACAGATACCTATCGAAGTCAGCCAACTCTTTAAGGTGAAGGGTGACTTGAAACTCTCGCTTGTATTGCGCCCAAATCCAGTCTCGAAGATGCCACGCGAAGATCGCGCAGGTAATTGCCTTTCGGGGGGAGAGAGCGTCTTTCAGAAAGTCTCCATGGGCCGGACGCAGAAGCCCGTCAAGGTATTGATGGGCCGTGCGAATTTCAAAGCTCTTCGTAGCAGGATCGGTCATTTGTGCCATCCCGCATGGTTCGGTTCACGCTCACCTTTGTCGCCCAGGTGACGACTGGGCCCCGCGCTCCACTCCGCCCGCCCGCTCACACCATAACGTACCCGAGCACGGAGGCGACTACTACGCCGGCCAGCTCGGGACAATCAGTCGACACGAGACCCGAATGCGGGATGAGGCCACCCCGAAAGCCCCCGGTGACGAGGCTATAGCGCAGCCGTTGAACGTTGAGGGAAGAACGACTCGCCACGGGAAGCCATGGACACGCGCCAAGATTGGCGTGATTCACCGCAACGGGCTCCCGCACAGATCGCGCCACGCTGACGGAGCGCTTCGACACGCACGGAAGCGTGCTGATGCTGGTCACCATCGCGACCGATCCGCAGTAACTCGAGGAGCCGCTCGTCCGCAGCATGAACTGGGTGCTCCTTCATTGCAGCCGCTCGAGCCCGTTCCAACGCGCATCGTCGATGAAATTGCCGGCCAGCCCGACGGCTACGCGCCACATCATTCGCCCGATACCGACGAATCCCCCAGGAATTCGCCGCGCATACCGGCCCTGTTCGAAACGACACATGCCGGCGATGTGCCCCGAATACCAGCTAAGATTGAAGGGCCTGACAGCAAAGACCCACCTATGACACACATCGGCAAGGGCGTCGTCTTCGACGGCGAGCTCTCCTCTGACGAAGATCTGCACATCGACGGCCGGCTCAAGGGACACCTGCACGTTCGTGACGGCACGCTCACCATCGGCCAGACCGCGAACATCGACGCCGAAGTCCGGGCCACGCGCGTCGTCGTCCACGGAACGGTCCACGGCTCGATCGCCGCGAGCGAACGGATCGAGCTCGGCCCGACATCGACGGTCAACGGCAGCTTGACGGCGGAGCGTGTCGTGATCGCGGAAGGCGCGACCTTCAACGGCGGCGTCGACATGGGCAAACGGACGATCACCGCGAAGATGGCGCAGTACAAAGCCGGTCAGACCGCGGCTCGCGCGTAGCTGGATGCATCCAGACCTCACGCAGCTTCTCCGGATTGAAGATCTCGATGCGCTGCTCGCGACGTCGAGCGACCGGCCGCTGCTGCTCTTCAAGCACAGCTACACCTGCGGCACGAGCGCCGAGGCCCTCGACCAGCTGATCGATCATCTGAATGAGGAGCGGCTGCACGCGCACTATGCGATCGTGACCGTGCAGACGCATCGTGATCTGTCCAACGCCGTATCCAAGCGGCTGGGCGTGCGGCACGAAACACCACAGGCCCTGCTCATTCGCGAGGGCCGCGTCGTCTGGAGTGCCTCGCACTTCCGCGTGACGGCGGACGCGGTCGAAGCCGCGATCAGGGCGCAGGCGCCACCTATTTCTTGACGACGCCGACGTCCTTCATCGCCTCGAGCTTTCCGAGATCGAGGCGCGCCACCGCAGCCCGGAGTGCGTCCACATCGAGCGTGCTGCTCTTGGCACTCACCATGAAGCGCCCGCCGACGACGACGGCGAACTCATCGTCGCCGCTCTTGGAGCTCTCCATGTGAGTCAGCCGGCCGTTGACGTTCTGCGTGCGGCTGTAGCCGTCGGCGCTCTCCCGCTCCTCCTGGACGCCTGTCCAGGAGGCCAGTCCCATCAGGCCGCTCACACCGCCGGTATCGGTGATCTCGAGCCTCACTTCGCGCTCCGCGCCATCACCGTAGGTCGCTTCGGCCTTCGACACCATGATGATGCCAATGCCGGTCTTCTCGGCGTTGCTGCTCGTCTTTTTCAGACCCGCGAACGTGTCCGGCACAAGGGGCTTCAGCATGGCGACGTCGAGCGGATCGACGCGCGAGCCTCCGCCCAGGAGCGTGCTGAGGCCCTCCAGGCTCGCCGCGACCTGCCCGGCCTGATCGCCAGACTTTGCCGCGGCCTCACCCTTCTTGGCGCTCTCCTCGAGTGCCTGCCCGAGTTTCTCCAACCTGCCGAGCGCGCTGTTGGGATCGGCCGCAACACTGGACGGCGTCGCGCCGCCACCGACAGCCCCTCCCATGATTCCAGCGACGCCCCCCGCGCCCATGGTCCCGACCGCGATTCTGGTCCCGACTAAAGTGAGGACCAGACTTATCACTACTGCGCTAATCACGACGACGGCGGTGTAGCCGACGGCCTTGTCAGCTGGGCACTGCATCAGGCGAGGCAGTCCGAGATACAGGAGATAGAGGCCGTACAGGGCGCCGAGCAGTGCCAGAATTCCCAGCGCCGGCAGGATTTGGAAGACGCCAGCAACCCAGGCGGGAGTAAATGAATACGCCGCTACCTTGAATGCCTGGGCGCTGTTCTTCTGCGCGCCGAACGTGGGCGCGAGCGCGTTGATGATCAGCGAGATCAGGAAGACCCCGATCACCGCCGTGACCACGCTGAAGATCGCCACGCCGAGGCCCGTGGCCAGCGGTACCCGATAGGTGCCGATGAACGGCAGGCTCTGGCCGACAAGAGAGCCGCCGATCAATCCGGCAACCGCAGCAACGGCGGCCAGCGGCAAGACGTATTGCGTGATCAGGCCGGCCGCAGGAGTGCTCTCTTCGGCAATCACGGACCACTCGGCCTGCGGGGTGAGGCAGATTTTCTTGACGCGTCCGATCAGATCCATAAGTCACCGAGTCTACATCCTTCCTGTGTCCCGGAGGGGGCGTCGCGCAACCACGCCGGCGATCATCCGCCCCTCGTAATCCCCTTCCCGACGGGCCAGGATCTCGAGCGGGGCGACCAGCTGGAACAACTCCCCCGATTCGAGAAGAAACGCGGGATTGGTCGGCTTCCCCCGGGCGGCCTGGGCGCGGGTAAACGTTTCGTACACGAGCACGCCGCCAGGCTTCAGCCCGTCGATCAAGGCCGGAAACAACGGCCGGTGCAGGTAGTGCAGCACGGCAATCACGTCATAGGCTGACGCGCCGAGCGTCACGAGACCGCGCTCGAGATCGACCTGGTCAGCGCGGAGAGGCAGCGCCAGACGTGCGGCCTCCTCGTTCACCGCCCGCACCAAATCGGCATCGCGATCGACGGCACGGGTGTTCAGGCCGCGCGCCGCGAGCCATCGCGCGTTTCGTCCGCGTCCGCACGCCACGTCCAGCGCGTCACCGGCGCCAGGCAGCAGATGCTCGTTGTCGGTCAGCCACCGGGCGGCAGTCACGATCCGACGGCTTTCGCGATGGCGTGGCCGGCAACCCAGCCTGACGACCAGGCCCATTGGAAGTTGAAGCCGCCCAATCGTCCGTCCACGTCGAGAATCTCTCCGACGAGATACAGACCGGGACACACACGGGACTGCATCGTTGCCGGATCGATCTCGTCCAGCGGGATGCCGCCCGCGGTGACTTCAGCGTAGGCATATCCACGGCTGTCGACGACCTCGAGCCTCGTCTCAACCAGTCTGTGGATCAACTCTCGCCTGCCGTGGCGATTCACGTGCGCCATCGTCGTGTCCTGCGGGATGCCGGCGGCCGCGATCCAGGCGTCGGCGATCGCTACGGGGAGCCTGGTCGCAATCACCGTGCTCACCTGAGCCCTGGGCCGCTCGCGCTCCTGCTCGAGCCACCATGCCTCCAGCGATTCGAACGTCTCGCCCGGACACACGCTCACCAGCAGCTCGATCTCGCCGCCATCGAGGCGTGCGCGATGCCAATGGCGAGACACGTTCAACACCACGGGCCCGCTCGCGCCGAAGTGCGTCCACAGCAGCGGACCTTCGAGTCGCGTCGCGATGCGGCCATTCACACGGAGGCTGAGCGCGGCGGGATGCGAGACGCCGGCGAGCGCCACGTGCCGGTCACCCCCCAGCACCATGGGCGCCAGCGCGGGCGTCGTCTCGACGTACCCGTGTCCCAGGCCGCGCACGAGCCCGTACCCAAACCCGTCGCTTCCCGTTTTCGGCAGTGAGCGACCGCCGGTGGCAATCACAACCGCGCGTGCGGCGAGGCCCGGTCCACCCTCGATGCCGAGCTCGAAGCCATCGTCACTCTTCCGGAGGCTCGTCACGCGCCGACCGGCTTCGACCCCGACGCCCAGGCGAGCGGCTTCGGCGAGAAGGGCATCGAGCACGGTGCGGGAGCGGTTGCTGTCCGGGAACAGCTTTCCATCCTCCTCTTCGTGCAGCGCCACACCGAGCGTTTCGAAGAACGCCGCCGCCCGCTCGGCCGGAAACGCGCGCAGGACATTCCGGACCGCGCGAGGCGAGCCGCCCCAGAAGTCGCGCTCGGTGACCTCGCGATTGGTGACATTGCAGCGAGAGCCACCGCTGACCAGGATCTTCGCGCCGATGTGCCGTGCGCCGTCGAGACAGCACACGCGCAGTTGAGGCGCGGCCCTCGCCGCGAAGATGGCGGTGGCGAGCCCCGCCGCGCCGGCTCCTATAACGATGACGTCCATGCGGTTCGTGGTTCGTGGTTCGTGGTTCGTGGTTCTTGGTTCTTGGTTCGTGGTTCGTGGTTCGTGGTTCGTGGTTCTTGGTTCTTGGTTGGTCGTTGGTCGTTCGTGGTTGAGAATACGCGAGATGCGGACGCGGGCCGACACTGCTTCTCTCTCTGGCGCTTCTCTCTATGGCGACGTCGTTGGTGGGGTGACCACGTTTTTCACGATGGCGTACATCGTGGTGGTGAACCCGGGAATCCTTTCCGCGCCTGGCACCGGCATGCCCTTCACCGGCGCGATGACGGCCACCGTCCTCATCGCGTGCAGCATGACGTTGCTGATGGGTCTCTACGCCCGGCTCCCCTTCGCGGTGGCGCCGGGCATGGGCCTCAACGCGTTCTTCGCCTACACCATCGTCCTGCAGCAGCACGTGCCGTGGCAGACGGCGCTCGGGATGGTCTTCTGGGCAGGCGTGCTCTTCCTGCTGTTATCCGCAACCCCACTGCGTGAAGCGATCGCGATGGCCATACCCGCAAGCCTTCGCCTGGCGGCAGCCGCCGGCATCGGTCTTCTGCTGACGCTGATCGGATTCCGCAACGCCGGCCTCATCGAAGCCGATCCCGCGACGCTGCTGCGCCTGGGAACGCTCGATCATCGCGCCGTATTCCTGCTGCTTGGCGTGCTCATCGCCGTCATGCTCCAACGCCGGAACAACCCGCTGGCATTCCTCGCGTCGATCGTGGTCATCACGGCGGCGTCGTGGACGCTTGGCTACGCGCCGCTGCCGGGCGCGGTCGTCAGTGCGCCGGACTTCTCATCCGCGTTGCTGAAGCTGGACATCATGGGCGCGCTCCAGCTCGCGCTGCTGCCGGCGATCGTCGCGATCCTGTTCACGGATCTCTTCGACTCGCTCTCCACTTTCATCGGCGTGGCCAGCGCGTCGGGCCTGACCGAGCCGGACGGCCGGCCGCTCAACCTGAAGCGAGGCCTGATCGTCGATGCGTTCGCGACCCTGGGCGCCGGACTCGCGGGCACCTCGTCCGGCACCGCCTTCGTCGAGAGCATCGCCGGCATCCGCATGGGCGCGCGGACGGGCCGCGCCTCGGTCGTCACCGCGTTGTGTTTCGTGCCGTGCTTCTTCGTGGCGCCGCTGGCAGCGTCGGTCCCGGGCTACGCGACGGCCGCGGTCCTGGTGCTCGTGGGGCTGTCGATGTTTCAGTCGGTCGCGACGCTGGACTTCACGTCGATCGAGGACAGCCTGCCGGCCTTCGTCACGATTGTCCTCATCCCGCTGACGCTCTCGATCACGCAGGGGCTCTTGTGGGGCTTCCTGCTGCACGCTTTGCTCTATGCGGCAGTGGGAAGGGCGCGTGACGTGAGGCCGACCCTCTGGATCCTCGCCCTCGTCGCGGCGGGGCTGCTTCTCATCGGACAGTAGCGACCAACTCCCAACTCCCAACGCGCCCCCGCGGAACGATTGGGAATTGGCGCAAGGTTCGGATTGGGAGTTGGGAGTTGAGGCGCGCGTCAGCGCGCCAGCCGAGACCGACCACGGCCCCTTCTCGGTCTCTCTCGTCGTCACCTCGGGATCGGGCGATTTTCCACCAGCCACGACGCCGGCTCGAGCAGGATGAAGTGGGCATCGGCATACGACGGGACGATGATGGCTGCGGCTTCCCCTTCCCCCTTCCCCCTTCCCCCTAACCACTTTCACCCCAGCCATCCTTGAGCAGGATGCCGCGGATCTGATCGGCCCGGGCCATGGCCAGGTCGAGCGAATCGTACTTTTCGGCGCGGTCCATCACGCCGTCAATGAACCAGGTCACCGTCGTCTGCGTGTCGCCGGGGAAGATTGTGGCGTGCGCCGTGGAGCGCCCGCGCGTCAGCCGCCAGAGGACGGTGGGGTCGGTGGGGTTGATGGTCATGGCACTCCCATTTTCATACTGGATCCTGGCTGCGCCAGTACAATCGGCAACATGGCGGACGAAGAGGTGAAGGGCTTGCCCTGTGGCTGCGAGGTGCGGACCTATCGTGATTTCCTCGGACGTATCGTCGGCACGATCGTCGTGCACGGGCCGGAGTGCCACAGCGACGAGCACACGCTGGGGCAGACGGTGATCATGCCCGGCCGCGAACACGCACGCCCGGAGTAAGATCGAGCCGAGTGCCCACAGCGAAGCTGCACAAGACCGTCGGCGTACGCGTTGGCCGCGTGCAGGTCGGCGGCGGCGCGCCGGTCATCGTCCAGTCGATGACGATGACCGATACCGCCGACGCGGCAGGCACCGCGCAACAGTGCATCGAGCTGGCCGAGGCCGGCTCCGAGCTGGTGCGAGTCACCGTGAACCTGCCGGACGCGGCCGCGGCCGTGCCCGAAATCAAGCAGCGGATGCTCGACGCCGGCTGTACGGCGCCGCTGATTGGCGACTTCCACTACAACGGACACCTGCTGCTGACCCGCTTTCCAGCGTGTGCCGAGGCCCTCGACAAGTATCGGATCAACCCTGGCAACGTCGGCACCGGCCGGCGCCGCGACGAGCAGTTCTCCACGATCTGCAAAGTGGCGATCGACCACGGCAAGCCGGTGCGCATCGGCGTCAACGGCGGCTCGCTCAACCAGGAGCTGGTCGTCGCGAAGATGGAGGAGAACACGTCGCGCAATCTCGGGAGGACGTCGGAGGAGATCCTCAACGAGTGCATGGTGATCTCGGCGGTCGAGTCCACGGCGCTGGCGCTCGAGACGGGCCTGCGCAAGGATCAGATCATCATCTCGTGCAAGGTCTCGCGCCCGCGAGATCTGATCGCGATCTATCGGGACCTCGCGCGCAAGACCGATCAGCCGCTGCACCTGGGCCTGACCGAGGCGGGCATGGGTACAAAGGGGCTGGTCTGGTCGGCGTCAGCGATCGGCATCCTGCTCAACGAAGGCATCGGCGACACCATCCGCGTGTCGCTGACCCCGCGCCCGGGCGGCGACCGTCGCGAAGAGGTGTACGCGGCGTGCGAGCTGTTGCAGTCGCTCGGCCTGCGCGCGTTCGCGCCGAGCGTCACGGCCTGTCCGGGCTGCGGGCGGACGACCAGCAGCACGTTTCAAGAGCTGGCCGAGCGGACGCAGGACCACATTCGCGCGCAGATGCCCATGTGGAAGAAGTCATACGAGGGCGTCGAGAACCTCACGCTCGCGGTCATGGGCTGCGTCGTCAACGGACCGGGCGAATCGAAGGCGGCCAACATCGGCATCAGCCTCCCAGGCACAGGCGAAGCGCCGAACTGCCCGGTGTTCATCGACGGCGAGCACTTCACCACGCTGCGCGGCACGCACGACGAGCTGGCCGAAGGATTCCGCGCGCTCGTCGACAACTACGTCGCCACGCGATACGCGCGGCGGCCCTAACAGCCCGTGGTGAAAGTCTGAGCTAGGGATCGACATGATCGATCCGTCGTACTACACTGCTGCGCATGGCGATGGGTACCCGAGAGACCGAGCAATCGTCGTTGTGGATCGCGACCGCGGAGCTGCCGAAATCGCCCGCCCATCCGTTCTACACGCGGCTGAATACGCTGCTCGACGCCCACGACTTCGACCGCTTCGTCGAAGGCTTGTGCGGCAAGTTCTACGCGAAGGTCATGGGCCGACCGAGCCTCCAGCCCGGGCGCTACTTCCGGCTGCTGCTGATCGGCTACTTCGAAGGGATCGATTCGGAACGGGGCATTGCCTGGCGCGCGACCGACTCGTTGGCGGTCCGCACATTCCTGCGCCTCCCCTTGGACGAGGCGCCCCCCGATCATTCGACGATCTCTCGCACGCGCCGCGCGATTGATCTCGAGACCCACCGCGCCGTGTTCACGTGGGTGCAGGAGCGGCTCGTCGAGGGCGGGTTGCTCAAGGGCCAGACCGTCGCGATCGATGCGACCACCCTCGAGGCGAACGCGGCGATGCGGAGCATCGTGCGCCGCGACACCGCGGAAACCTATCAAGAGTTTCTGACGCGGCTCGCGCAGGCGTCGGGCATCGAGACCCCGACGCGCGACGACCTGGCGCGGCTGGACCGCAAGCGGAAGAAGAAAACCTCGAACAAAGACTGGACGAACCCCTACGATCCCGATGCGAAGGTCGCGAAGATGAAGGATGGCCGCACGCATCTGGCCCACAAAGCTGAGCATGCCGTGGATCTGGAGACCGGCGCCATTGTCGCCGTCACGCTGCAGGGCGCCGACGAAGGCGACACGACGACGATTGTGGAAACCGCGATCGCCGCGGCCGAGCAAGTCGAAGACGCGCAGGCCAGCGTCACGGAGCCGCAGCCGCTGGAAGAGATCATCGCCGACAAGGGGTATCACAGTAATCAGACCATGGTTGACCTCGACGCCCTGAACATCCGCTCCTACATTGCGGAGCCGGACCGGGGGCCACGCGATTGGTCGGAGGCCCCCGAGGCCCAGGCGCCGGTGTATGGCAATCGGCGCCGGATTCGCGGACGACGCGGACGGCGTCTGATGCGTCAACGCGGCGAGCGGATCGAACGCTCCTTCGCGCATCTCTATGACACGGGCGGCATGCGTCGGACGCACCTGCGGGGCCACACGAATATCCTGAAGCGCCTCCTGATTCATGCGGGTGGGTTCAATCTTGGGCTCGTCATGCGTCACCTGATCGGCGTCGGCACGCCGCGCGGCCTGCAGGGCCGCCTCGCGGCCGCGATGGCCGTCGTGGTCGCGCTGTGGACGCTCGTTGAAGACATGCGGATCACGATCGGCACGCAACCGGTCGACACTCGATACGGATTCACGCCGAGTCACCGTTTCGAGCTGCTGCCCGTCGCCAGTTGAAAACGACTCTTTCACCACGGGCTGTTAGGGTCCCTCCGCGAGCCGATGTAGAAACAGGCCGACATCGGTGACGACGCCGACGGTCTGCTGAGACCCTCGATCGCTCAGCTTGGTGACCAACCGCGGGATTGATGTCCACGCAGACCACGCGGACCCAGGAGGGCAGCAAGGGGTCTCTGGGTCCAGTTGCGTGAAAGCTGATCTTCGTCAGCCATCAGGCGCTGCGATATCATCGTGAGCACGCGATGGAGCAACGAATCGAGGTCGGCAAGAGCCAGATGCTGCGGCGGGCGTGTCTCGTGATTGCGGCATTCGCATCCCTCTGGGCTTTTGCGGTCGCCATCACCGGAGGCTTTGTGATTGACGCGGGCCCGGTGCGATTCTCGTCACGCAGTCCACGTCGTGCATTACTGCTCATGATCCTCGCCAGTGTGGCAGTGTGGGCGCTATATCGGAAGGGCGACTGGCGAGAGCGATGGACCGCGGATGTGAAGTGGCTGTCGGCCTTGGCGGTGAGAGCGATTCCGGGCGTTATCAGGGGTCACGCGACACCCCGAGTGCTCGCCGGTGTAGTAGCGGCGATGACGGTCCTCGTCGGAATCGTCTCTGGCGCGCACGTTGTCGGTGGCTCGGACTCCTACGGCTACGTCAGCCAGGCGCACTTGTTTGCGACAGGGCTACTGAAGGTCCCGCAACCGCTCCTGGACGATTTGCCGGCGGACGTCCCACAGGAGGCTCTCGTTCCACTGGGTTATCGCCTCAGCCCCGACCGGAGCGGGCTGGTACCCACATATGCGTCGGGCCTGCCGATGGTTATGGCTGTATTCGAGCGAGTCGGTGGACGAAATGCCGTGTTCCTTGTGATGCCGATTCTGGCTGGCTTGGCCGTCTGGGCGACGTATGCGATCGGGAGATTGCTGGTCGGAGAGCTTGGTGGCAGTTTAGCCGCGATCTTCCTCGCTACGAGCCCAGCCTTTGTGCTTCAGTTGATGTATGCGCCGATGAGCGACATCGCTGCCGCTGCGTGGTGGACTACGGCCCTCTCCCTGGTCTGGCAACCTGGCCGGTTGGCCGCCTTCGCCGCGGGTCTCGCGACCGCCGCCGCGATTCTGACGCGTCCCAACTTGGTGCCGCTCGCAACCGTTCCAGGCGGAATCTTCTTGATTGGCCTGTGGTCCCGCAACGAGCGATCTCTCGCGGCGCAACGGCTCTTGTGGTTTGCTGCGCCGCCAGTCGTCGCCTGTTCGGTGGTCGCATACCTCAATGCGTACTGGTATGGTTCGCCGTTCGCCTCTGGCTACGGACCTCTCGCCGGAGAGTTGTTTCGGTGGGAATACTTCTGGCCCAACCTGGCCAATTACACAAGGTGGACCCTTGACAGCCAAGGGCCACTCAGCCTGCTGAGTCTTGTCGGACTGCTCGCCCTATGGCGAGTTGCGCGCTTTCGAAGCGAACGGACGATCCTGACGGTCTGTATCTGCTTCGCGGTCGGCCTGTACGTGTGCTATGCGTTCTACCTGCCGTTAGGCGATTGGTGGTCTCTGAGACTGCTGTTGCCAGCCTTCCCGATCTTTTTTATCCTCATAGTGGCGGGAGGCCTCGCTGTTGCCGATCGACTGCCACATGGCTGGCGAAGTGTTGGAGTCGCGGTCCTGGTTGCCGCCATGACGGTACACGTGACGGCCTTCGGCCGCTCGAGAGGCGTCTTCAACTCAGAGGGGGAGCTGCGATACGAGATCGTGGGACGCTACATCAACGACCATATGCCGTCTCGTGCCGTATTCTTCACGATGCTGCATAGCGGGAGCGTGCGGCACTACTCAGGCCGGTTGACGATCCGCTGGGACTGGATTCCGGCTGAACGCTTCGAGGCGACGGTGACGCATCTCCGCCAGCGCGGTTATGTCCCTTTTCTCCTCATCGACGACGCAGAGGAGGCGGACTTTAGGCATCGCTTCTCTGCCATTCCGTTGGTGAAGGCATCAGGCACTCCGCAGGCAAGGTTCCCGAACGTCAGCCTGTATCGCCTGCCCGACAACCACACGACGATGGCCCCATCGGAAGCGTCGAATCCAGAGAGGCGCTCGCGATAGCAGCGGACGATCCAGGGCCTCGATCGTCCAAAGTCTGGATGTCGCCGCAGAGGAATGGCGGCCGACTGGCGTAAGGAAGAGTGCGCGGCAGCGAATGCGTTGTCGAAGGACCGGCGATTGGCGCTCTCCATCTACACAGAGCAGGAGGCATTTCATGAAAACAGCGTACGCCGCCGTTACGTTGTTCACTGTCATTGTTGTAGGCGCGCAGGCGGCAGCCGATCGACGTTGGCAAACGGGAACGTGGACCCAGGTGGGCGTTGGGCGCACGCCATTTGTGGGCGACGTGGTACACGAACGAATGCCCCCGGGCTTCAACAAGCCAGAGATGACCGAAGTCGCAACGTACGTGATCGAGAGCGATGATCGCCGTTACTACTTACAGGCCATGGTCGCGATTGGGAGTGACGGGTTCGACCTCCACGTAACAGTCGGCAATTCCGTGACGTTTGCGGTCGAGAGGCGCACGGCATATATCAAGCTCGACAAAGACGAGTACCGATTGCTTGTGGTCAAGAATGAGCGGAAGAAGGCACCGTGAGATCGCTGTGTGACCCGAGTGCCGACCTCACCGCGTCTTGGTCTTGAACTTCCCGGCCCCGTCTCTCTTCCTCCCGAAGAAACGGTTCTGCGTCAGGGTCGCGATGTCCCCGTAGGTGGTCAGCTTGGGAGCCACGTACGGCTGCTTCGTCGGCTTGCGGGCGTCGTCACTCATGAAGGGTGTCCTGTGCGCTCCTCGTGTGCAGCTCTCGCGAGGGCCTGGCAGGTCGACGTCAACGGCCCCAGATTCTCGCCAACCCGCAGTTCCTTGACCGGAACCTGCCGAACCAGCCGGCTCAAGAGCTCGAACTCGCCTCGGCGCATCGTCGCATCGAGAAGATAGTTGCAGTAGGTGTGGCTGGCAAGGGCCAGCAGCGCCGCCCGAAGTCCCATCGGCGCGATCGACGGCATCGGCTCCGCGGTGCGTTCACCCAGGACATAGATCATATCGATCGGCACCGAGGTGGGTTGAAAGGGATACCCGGCGTCGAGCACGTCCAGATAGCACTTGTCCCACGTGGCGCTGTGAGCCGGCAGAGCATCACGTGCGCCGAACAGCATCTCCACTGAATCCGGCCACACATTCAACCGCGGGTGACCTGGGTGGGCCACGGCCTGCCCGCCACGGTCATCCACGCGGACGATGTCGTCCGAGAGCACGGGATAGCCGAGGGTGGCGAAGGCTGCCGCTGTCGTGGACTTGCCCGCGCCGGCCTCGCCCACGAACAGCACGCCCCGGTTGTCGATGACCACC
Source organism: Vicinamibacterales bacterium (assembly GCA_035293405.1). Taxonomy (GTDB): domain Bacteria; phylum Acidobacteriota; class Vicinamibacteria; order Vicinamibacterales; family UBA2999; genus Gp6-AA40. The sequence goes on from DATDOE010000033.1 coordinate 16,328, forward strand.
GCGCTCGCATGCAAGGGGACGGCTCCTCGAAGGCGCAGAACGAAAGCCAGCACGGGCCCGCGAAAGTAGGTGGCCGCATCCGCATCGGTAAAGTGATCTGCCCACCAGGCCTCGACGCGAGTGCCCAGCCGGTCCACCACATAGGCAGCGCCCTCGCTGTACTGAAGCAGGTATCCGTCCGGCCCACGCCAGACCGTCAGCGCCGGCGCGCCGGATGCGCTCGAGTCGGGACTCACATACCAGATCGACGCTGATTCGAGCGGGGACTGCGGAAACCCTGAGTGGCCGCGCATCGAGACCGTGAGATCGTACGCGCCATGCCCTGAGTCGTCCTGAGCTGCACGCAGGCCAGCGATAGGTGCGTCGGAGGCGATCGACAGGCCACACGCGCCGTAGGACAGATGCGTGCTCATTGGCTGATCACGCAGCCACGCTGGTGGCCGACGCACACCGCAGCCATGTCGCCAGGGCCACCGCCGCCAGCGTGCCGGGCTCAGCGTCAGTCAGCAGCCCCTCTGGACGCACAGTCGAGAGGAACTTCTTGACGTCGACGTACGAGGCCATCGCGGGCGCGGCTTCGATGGCGCTCGTCGCCTGACGCAGGGTCCAGCGCCCGTGGACTGTGTGTGGGTCACCCGCCAGCGGCGATTTCGGCCGCGTGCGAACCTCCTCGGGCAACCGGCCGCGCAGAGCGGTGCGGAGGATTTCTTTGTCGACACACCACGGATACGAAGGAAGCGTCAGGGCAAGGGACACGAGGCGCACGTCGAAGAAAGGGTATCTCACCTCGACTGGCCTCTGCGTCGCTCCCGGATCGTGGGTCTCGAACATCGACGTCCACCACGGATCGATGATGTCGCTGAACGCGGCGCCACGGGTGTGGTCAGCCGCGGCACGCCTGGCGCCAATCTCCTTCCAGCGTGCGTGCGCATCAAAGCCCCGCAGAAAAGAATCCGCCAGCCACGCCGGCACGCCGATGGGTTGACGAGGAAGCCACCGACGGAGAGCCGAGCGCAGTCCGAGCGGCGGAAGCGCTCGTACACGCCAGAGCGAGCGCCAGAGGTCGCCCGCGAGCGGCGCGAGCGGCACGCGACCAATCTGGCTCGCCACCGTCGATGGCAACAGGAGAGGATCGCCGCCATCTCCTGTAAGGACGACTGCCCCGTACCGCGACGCGCGGGCCAGCAGATCGGCCATCATCGCGGTCATCGGCTCGGTCGAGGGCTCAGGCGGCAACAGATCCTGATTCCATCGTTCGAACCACTGGTAGCGGTCAACCGCGTGATGTTCGATCTCGAACCCGAGGGATCGTGCAACGAGCGTGGAATAGTGCCGCTCTTCGTCCTCCGGGACCGTGTCATAGACCGCCGTGTAAGCGCGAATCGCGGCAGGAGCCGTGGCCGGACCAAGAATCTTCGCGGCGGTCACCGCGACACTCGATGAATCGAGACCACCGCTCATCAGGATGCCGACCCGGTCTTCACGAAGACGGTCGCTGACGGACGTGGCGAGTGTGCTCGAGTAGTGCTCGACGTACTCGCCTGGATCCTGGTAACGAAGCTCGTCGCCAGGCTGCAGCGTCCAGTACGGGCTCACCCGAGGCGCGCCGTGTGGCCACGAACACGTCAGGGTGTGGGCAGGTGGCAGGCGGGCCACGTCGGCAAACGAGGTCCGCGCGGGCTCGAGGCACGCGCCGAACAGGAAGAAGTCGCCCATGGCCTCGTCATCCAGGCGTTCGGAGACGGCCGGGTGGCGTCTAACGCTTCGAAGGACGTTGCTCACGATCAGGCTCGCTCCAACTCGCGCGTAGTAGAGCGGCTTCACGCCGAAGTGGTCCCGCGCGCAGAACAGGCGACGCCGCTCGGCGTCCCACACGCTGAACGAAAAATCGCCAAGCAGGTACTGGACGCAGTCCTCGCCCCATGCTTCGTACGCGGTGAGCAGCAGCACCACATCGCACGCCGAGCCGAGATGCCGGCCCGTGCGGCTCTCGAGTCGCCGAACCAGCGCAGCGCGATCGTCCAGACGCCCATCCATGACGCCCCACTGTCGCTGGTTGACGGTGAAGGACGGCACGACTTCCCGGCGTCGATGCGGGGTTCCAAGCGGATCGAAGGCGAGCCCGACCGGGCCGTCGGTCCAGACCAGCATCGCGTTCTGGTCCCCGTACGGAGGGCCGTCGATCAACCCGCGCAGGAGCTGGACATCAATCGGCGCACCGTCGGCGTTGAGTATGGCGACCAGGCAGCCCATGGCGTTCGGAGACTATAGTCCATCGGGACCCGGGACCCGGGACCCGGGAGTGCTCACGCTGCAGTTGCGAGGACCTGGCAAGAAACGCGAACTGTGTCGCAGCGCGGGATCGCTGGAATTGCGGACCTTACGGTCGCCTTGTGAGAATCCCTCAAAGATTCGCTCGGACTCGCGCTTGCACCATCCGTGACATGCCAATCACCTTTTACCGCGATCTCGAAGCATGGCAACTGGGAATGTCGTTTGCGGAGTCCATCTATGCGCTCACACGACGATTCCCGCGGGAGGAGATGTTCGGCCTCACCGCGCAGCTCCGGCGCTCGGCCGTCGGAATCCCCTCGCATGTAGCCGAAGGCCATCAGCATGGAACGCACGTGAAGCGTCGCACACCCGAACGCTGAACCGCGAGTCTAGATAGCGGGCCCCGGGTCCCGGATCCCGGATCCCGAGTCCCGAGTCCCGGGTCCCGAATCCTGGATCCATGGGACGATGGGCGCCGATGACGATGAGCGGCGACCTGGAGTTCCATGCCTTCTGCCTGACGCAGACGGGCACACGGCTGGATCAGTTCGCGCGCGCGATCAAGAGGCGCGTCAGGCCAGGCGACACGGTCGTCGACCTGGGCGCAGGATCTGGCATCCTCTCGTTCCTCGCGTGCATGGCCGGCGCCCGGCGTGTCTACGCAATCGAGGCCGGCGAGTCCCTGTCGTTTGCGGAGCTGCTCGCGACGGCAGGCGGCTTCCAGGATCGCATCGAATTCATTCGCAAGCCATCGACACACGTCGTGCTGCCCGAGCGGGTTGACGCGATCGTGGCGGACATTCACGACACGTTTGGCCTCCAGCAGAACGGTCTCGCCGCGTTCATCGACGCGCGCGAGCGGTTCTTGAAACCGGGAGGCGCGCTGATTCCGTCCGCGATTGAGCTGCTCGTCGCGCCAGTCGAGGCGCCCGATCTCTATCGCACGACGATCGAGGTCTGGAAGCAGACGATTCACGGCGTGAACCTGTCACCCCTCAGAGCCCTCGCGGTGAACAGCGTGAACGCCGCACGATTCGAGCCCGCGCAGCTGCTCGCGGCGCCGGCGTCGCTCGCGACGATCGACCTGACGGATGTGCAGGCGCCCCACGCCGGCGGCACGGCGCTCAGCCACTGCACCCGTGATGGCACGCTGCACGGCGTATGTGGCTGCTTCCGTACCACGCTCGCCGACGGCCTCGTCTTGGGCAACGTGCCGGGTGACTCCGCCACCACGAACTTTGCGCAGGCCTTCTTCCCCGTGGACGCGCCGCTGTCGATCGCCGCGGGCGCTCCGGTATCGATTGATGTGGATACGCATGATGGCAGCGTGGCGCGGTGGCAGGTGGAGGTGACCCGCCGCGGCGGCGAACCTCCGGTTCGATTCGATCACTCCACCTTTCAGAGCCTGGCCTTCCCTGCTGACGGCCTCCGGAGGCAGTCGAGCGATTATCGACCGCGGCTGACTCCGTGGGGTGCGATGGAGCGGGCGCTGCTCGAACAATTCGACGGGACCCGCCCCGCCTCTGAGCTCGAAGCCTGGCTGACTGAACGCTTCGGAGACACGCTGCCCTCGCGTCGCGAAGCCGCCGCGATGCTCAAGGCCATCATCGAACGCTGCGGCTAAGGCCATCCGCACACGCATCACCCTCACGAGCTACAGAGACGCGGAGGCACGAAGCATCACCGAGGCAGTAACAGCACGCGAGGCTGAGCCCACACATACCGGCAGTTCGGCGCGTGCCCGCCGCCGGGATCCTCTTTGTCGGCAGTCCCGGCGTTCATCGCCCCGAGGCGATCGTAGAACTCACGCGCGGACGCATTCGCTTCCATCACCCACAAGTAGACGCCTCGTTCCGGCTCAACGCGGCAGAGCCATTCCGCGACGCTCCGCATCAGCGCGGTTCCGAGGCCGGAGCGATGCACGGCGTGACTGACATGCAGATTGTCGATATAGGAGCCCCAGATCGGGTCGTGGTTGGCGAAGGCGCAGATGAATCCGACGATCCCCGAGGCCTGCGGCGCGACGCAGACGAACTGGTTCGGGTTGCTGGCATTCAGGCGCTCGCGCCAGACGCGCCGCCGATCGGCCAGCGCATCGCCGTCCAGGAACGCATCGGTCATCATGCCTCGATAGGTTCGACGCCAACTATCGGTGTGGAGCGCGGCGATCGATTCGGCGTCTCCGGCGTGAGCGGTGCGCAGCTCGATCGGGTGTTTCAGACTGCCCATTGGCGGCAGACGATATCAACGCCACCGCGGATCCGCAACGTGCGTACGATTGCCGGAGCGAGCAGAGGGCGCAGAGACAAGATCAACGCAGAGATCGCGAAGGGGCAGAGGCACGCGGAGGGAGACACGGGTGACGCCGGCCAATTGGCCGGCGCAAGGATCGAGGAGGAGGCTGGATCACAAGCGCACAGGGGGAACTATCGCGCTTGTGATCCTGCCTCCTCCTCGATCCTTACCGCGCGTAGCGCGGTCACCCGTGGCTCTCTTCTCTGCGAATCTCTGCGCCTCTGCGTTCTCTGCGTTTGGCTTTGTGGGGCTACGTCGCTTGTCGATAGCGCGCGTCGTCGCCTCTCGAGAGGAATCCGGCCGCGAGCAATTCTGCGAGCACGCGCTCGCAGGTCACGAGATCGAGACCCCAGAACCTCGCCCCTTCGCTCAACGTGAGACGAAGGCCTGGAGCCTCTTCGAACTCTTCTCGAATCCGCTGAACCAGCTTCCGAAAGAACATGGCGTGCATGTCGGTCCCGCTCGGGGCGCCGGCCTGCGCACAATGAATCGACGACATGAATCCGCAGGCCGACGCCATATGAAGTCTTCAGGCTTTGGGCTCAACGCACCACATTCAAGATGACGCCGCCGTACACGCGATGCCCGTATCGCGTCTCCTGCCCAAAGAACACGGGCGCATCATCCTTGGATTGCACGGCGATGAAACGGTAGTCGCCGCGCAGACCCCAGCGGCCGGCGTACCACTTGATGCCGCCACCGATGTTGCCGGTGAGAAACGTCTCGGTATCGTTGATGCCCAGGCTGGCCCTCTCGAAGAGGCTCATCCCGCCGATCCCGCCGGTGACGTACGGCACCACGGAGCCTCGGTTTGCCGCCGACAGCACCAGGTTGCCGCTGTAGTGGAGGATGTGCGGTGTCTTGACGTCCGAGGTGACGCCCGAGACATCGAGGCTCTGCGAGATCCCCAGCGCGCCGTTGACCTCGCCCTCGATGCCAACGTAGCGGTTGACGTTCACCGTCACGCCGCCGCCAAGGTCATAGTTGCCGAAGCTGGGCCCCTGCGTGTCCTTGCCTTCGGTGAAGAACGTGCCGCCGCCTGGAATCAGGGTAACTTCGACGACTCCCGGGCCAGGCGTCTGTTCCGGTGTCCGCGCCTGCGCCTGTGCCTGGCTGGCACTCGCCAGTCCGATTGCGGCGATGAATGCTGTGGCGATCCAACGTGTCATGACTGCCTCCTGTGATGAACGAACGCTATGAAACCGGTATGCCGCCCAGTGCTTTGTAGAGAGCGATGACGCTCGTGAAGACTCCTGCCTCGGCCTGGGCGACGGCGTCCTCGGCCTGGAGCTCGGTGCGCTCCGCGTCGAGGAGCGCGAGGAAATCGACGGCACCCTCGCGAGAGCGCACGCGCGCGATCGTGGCGGCGCGAGTGCTCTCGCGGGCCTGCTCGGTGAGCTTGACCAGGCGCTGTTGATCCTCGCGGTAGTTGACCAGCGCGTTGTCCGTCTCCTCGAGTGCCCGGAGCACGGCCTGCTCGAACTCCGCCAGGGCCTCTCGCGTCACGCCCTCGACGCCGCGGAGCCGCGCGCGCGCGCTGCCAAGATCGAAGGCCGCCCAGCTCAATGCCGGCGTCACTGCCCAGGCGCGCGTATCCGACACGTTGAACAGGTTCCCTCGTCCGGCCAGCAGGCCGAGAAACCCCGTCAACGTGATTCGCGGGTAGAGGTCGGCGGCAGCCACTCCCTCTTGCGCGGTTGCGGTCGCCAAGCGCCTCTCGGCCGCGCGAATATCCGGCCGGCGCCTGAGCAGTGAGTCGGGTCCGCCGATCGCCAGTGCCCGGGTCAACGGCGGGTACGGCCGCGGCGAGAGATCGACACCGCGCTGGCCAGGTCGTACGGCCGTCAGCACGGCAATCCGATGCTCGCGCTGCGCGATCGCGCTTCTGATCGGCGGGATGCTGGCCTCGATCGCGGCGACACGGGCGGCGGCGCTCGCGACGTCCTGCTCTTCGCCGATACCTGCATCTCGCCGGACCTGGGTGAGCCGGAGCGTCTCCTGCTGGTTGGTCACGCTTCTCGCGGCGACGGCGAGCTGCTGTTGCAGCCCGCGCACTTCGAAGTAGTTGCGCGCCACTTCCGCCGCCACGCTCACCCGCACATCGTCTGCCTCGGCCTCAAAGCTTTCAGCATTGGCCGAGGCGGCGCGGACCTGGGAGCGAATGCGACCAAACAGATCGACCTCCCAGAACGCGTCGAAGCCGGCCTGGTAGGTCGTCAGCTTCCTCGGCTTGTCCGAGAAGCCGGGAATGGCCTGATCGCGTCGATCGACGCTCGCGCCGGCAATGGCGGTTGGATAGCGATCGAGCGCGATGTCATCGAACACCGCACGCGCCTGCTCCACGCGGGCCACCGCCATCCGCACGTCGTGATTGGCGGCGAGCGTTCGGGTCACCAGTTCGTCAAGGACCGGGTCCTCGAACTGCTCCCACCAGCGCAAATCGAACGGTTGCTCGACGACCTGCGCCGCATCGATGTTCCGCATCGTCGATGGCGCGACCGACGGCGTTTTGTACGGCGGCCGCACGGCGCAGGCCGCCACTGAGAGCAGAACGGGAATCGCGAGCATCAGCCGGTATGTCATGGTCAATTCCCCTCCGCCGGCGCGGTCACGTTCACTGGCGTCTGACCCGAACGCAAGGCGGCGCTGACGCGATGCGTCAGGCGGGCAATCACGATGTAGAACACGGGGGTGAGGAACAGGCCGAAGAACGTCACACCGAGCATGCCGGCGAACACCGCGATGCCCATCGCCTGTCGAATTTCGAACCCGGCGCCTGACGAGAACACCAGCGGGACGACGCCCATGATGAACGCCATCGACGTCATGAGAATCGGGCGCAGCCGGACGCGGCACGCGGTGAGAATCGCCTGCAGGCTCGAGTCCCCCTCCGCCTCTCGCTGCTTGGCGAACTCCACGATGAGGATCGCGTTCTTGCAGGCCAGCCCGGCGAGCACGAGAAAGCTGATCTGCGTGAATACGTTGTTGTCGCCACCGGTGACCCAGACGCCGGCAATGGCCGAGAACAGCGTCATCGGCACGATGAGCAGGACGGTGATCGGGAGCGACCAGCTCTCGTAGAGCGCAGCCAACACGCCGTAGACCAGCAACACGCAGAGCGGGAAGACGAACAGCATGGTGTTGCCGCCGACCAGCTCCTGATACGCCAGCTCGGTCCACTCGAAGGTCATCCCCGGCGGCAACTGTCTGGCCAGCACGTCGGCGATCGCCTCCTGAGCCTGGCCGGAGCTGTAACCGGGCGCAGCACCGCCGTTGATCTCGGCCGCCGGGTAGCCGTTGTAGTGCATGACCTGATCGGGGCCGTAGCTGCGGGTGACGGTGACGAGAGACCCGAGCGGCACCATGTCGCCGTGGTCGTTTCGCGTCTCGAGCAGCCGGATCTGCTCCGGCTGCAGACGAAACGCCGACTCGGCCTGCGCGTTGACCTGGTAGGTCCGCCCGAAGCGGTTGAAGTCGTTCACGTAGAGCGAACCGAGGTACACCTGGAGGGTTTCGAAGACATCGGTCAGCGACACGCCGTAGCTTCTGACGCGCTCGCGATCGACGTCAGCGTCAATCTGGGGCACGCTCACCTGGAAGCTCGAGAAGAGCCCGGCCAGCGACGGCGCGGTCCGCCCTTCCGCGAGGCTGGCCTGCAACTGGCCATACAGCTCTTCGAAGCCGGCGCTGCCGCGATCCTCGACATAGAGCTTGAACCCTCCGACGGTCCCAAGACCCTGCACCGGCGGCGGCGGAAAGATCGCCACGACGGCTTCCTGAATGCCGCCGAAGAACTGGCCGTTCAGTGACTGCACGATGGCATCGGCGCGGAGATCGGGGGTCCTCCGCTCCTCCGAAGGCTTCAAGACAACGAACGCGATGCCGGCATTGGGTGCGTTGACGAAGCCGTTGATCGACAGCCCGGGAAAGGCGACCGAGCTGAGCACACCGGGATGTTTCAACGCGATCGAGGACATCCGCCGAATCACGGCGTCGGTGCGGTCGAGCGTCGACCCGTCGGGAAGCTGCGCGAAGGCGACCAGGTATTCCTTGTCCTGTGTCGGCACGAACCCCGGAGGCACGCGAGCGAATCCGGCGGCAGTGAGGCCGATGAGACCGACGTAGAGGGCGATCGCGACGGCGGCGACGCGCAGCACTCGCCCGACGCCGTGTGTGTACGCGTTCGAGCTGCGTGTGAAGAAGCTGTTGAACAGCCGGAAGAACCACCCGAACACCCGATCGGCCGCACGCTGCACGATGTCGCGCGGCGCCCCGCGGGGCTTGAGCAGACGCGAGGCCAGCGCCGGGCTCAGCGTCAGCGAGTTGAAGGCGGAGATCACCGTCGAGATCGCAATCGTCAAGGCAAACTGACGGTAGAACTGTCCGGAGAGCCCGCTGACGAAGGCTGTCGGCACGAAGACCGCGCACAGCACGAGCGCGATCGCGATGATCGGGCCCGAGACCTCCTCCATCGCTCGCCTGGTCGCGTCAAGGGGTGAGAGCCCAAGCTCGATGTGACGCTCGACGTTCTCCACCACGACGATCGCGTCATCGACGACGATGCCGATCGACAACACGAGGCCGAAAAGCGACAACGTGTTCAGCGAGAAGCCCATCATCAGCATCACGGCGAAGGTGCCGATGAGGGACACCGGCACGGCGACGAGCGGGATGACGGAGGCGCGCCACGTCTGCAGGAACACCATCACCACGATCACGACGAGCAGGATGGCCTCGAACAGCGTCTCGACAACGGCGCGGATCGAGTTCCGCACGAACGTCGTCGGGTCGTAGACGATGCGATACTCGACGCCCTCGGGGAACGTCTTCTGCAGCGACGCCATCGTCGCCCGCACCTGATTCGACGCCTCGATCGCATTGGTCCCGGGCCGCTGGAAGATGCCGATCGCCACCGCCGGCTGGTTGTCGAGCAGGCTGCGGAGGGCGTAGGTGTTCGCACCAAGCTCGACGCGTCCGACGTCGCGGACGCGCGTGATCTGCCCGTCCGGCGTCGCACGGACGACGATGTCCGAGAACTCCTCGTCCGTGGTCAGCCGGCCGCGCGCGTTGACCGAGAGCTGGAACGTCGTGTCGGTTGGGGCGGGCTGTGCGCCGAGGACACCGGCCGCGACTTGCACGTTCTGCTCACGGATCGCGCGAACCACGTCGGTCGTGGTGAGCCGCCGCGACGCCAGTCGATTGGGATCAAGCCAGACCCGCATGCTGAACTCACCCGCGCCGAACACCTGCGCGCTGCCGACGCCGGGAATCCGGGTGAGCTCGTCCTTCACCCGGAGATGGGCAAAGTTCGAGAGATAGAGCATGTCGTAGCGCTCGTCCGGAGAGACGAGGTGCACGACCATGATGAAGTCGGGCGTGGATTTCTCGGTGACGACGCCGATGCGCTGGACCTCGGATGGCAGCCGCGGCAGAGCCTGCGCCACGCGGTTCTGCACCTGCACCTGCGCGTTGTCCAGATCGGTACCCAAGGCGAAGGTGATGGTCAGCGTCATCCGGCCGTCGGACGTCGCCTGCGAGAACATGTAGAGCATGTCCTCCACGCCGTTCATCTGCTGCTCGAGCGGCGACGCCACTGTCTCGGCGATGACGCGCGGATTGGCGCCCGGATAGGTCGCGTGCACGACGACGGTCGGAGGCACGACTTGCGGGTACTCGCTGATCGGCAGCTGGAACAGCGCGAGCGCCCCGCCCACGACAATCACCAGCGACAGCACCGCCGCGAAGATCGGTCGATCGATGAAGAATCTTGACATGTTCATTACCGTGACGACGGCTCGCTACGGAGCGCCGCCTCCTGATCCATGGGCACGGTGACGGGCTCAACCTGCACGCCCGGGCGAACCCGCTGGAGGCCATTGACCACCACCGGCTCACCATCCTGCAGGCCACTGCGCACCACTCGCAGGCCGTCCACAAGCGGACCGAGGGTCACGGCCCGGTACTGAATGTCGTGCTTGGGTCCGACGACGTACACGAACTTCTTATTGAGGTCGGTGCCGACCGCCCGATCCTGAATCAGCAGCCCGCGGTGGCTGCCGGAGCCGGCGAGCCGCAGCCGCACAAAGAGACCGGGCGTGAGCAGTCCGTCGGTGTTGCGGAACACGGCGCGTCCGCGAATCGTGCCCGTCGCGGCATCGAGCTGATTGTCGAGAAAATCCAGCCGACCTTCGCGAGGAAACCCTTCCTCGTTGGCCAACGCCATGTGAATCGGACGCTGAATCGACTGGCCGCGGCTCCGTCCTCTCTTGCCCGCGTCGGTGGTGTATCGCAGATAGATCTGCTCGTCGGCGTCGAAGTACGCGTAGACGGGATCGAGCGACACCACCGTGGTCAGCAACGTGGCCTCACTCGGACCGGTCGACACCAGATTGCCTTCGGTCACGATGGCGCGCCCGACACGGCCGTTGATCGGAGAGGTGACCTGCGTGAATTCCAGGTTCAACGCCGCCGCGCGCAATCCGGCTTCCACCGCTGACGCCTGCGCGTCGGACTCCTGCGCGAACGCGGCACGGCGATCGTGCTCCTCGTTCGAGATGGCATTCTCGCTGCGGAGGCGCTCGGCACGCTGCAGCTCGGAGAGCGCTCGCTGACCCGTGGCGCGAGCGCGGGCGAGCTCCGCGCGAAGGCGATCGACCTCGGCCTGGAACGGTCGCGGATCGATCTGGAACAGCGGGTCGCCCTTGTGGACGATGGCCCCTTCCTGGAAACGTACGGCCGCGACGTAGCCGGAGACGCGTGGTCGAACATCGACCGCATCCACCGCCTGCAGGCGGCCGGTGAACTCATCCCATTCGGTTACGTCACGCTCGATGGCGTTGGCGACCGTAACCTGTGGCGCCGGCGGCGGAGCCGGCTGGGCAGCCGTTCGTGCACATGCAGACAGCACGAACAGAAGTGGAAAGGTGGAAAAGTGGAGAAGTGGAAAAGTGGAAAAGCGAAATCGAAAAGAAGCGTTCATGCATGGCAGTGTGGCGCTCGCCAGCCCGCCCAAACAATCGGGCAGTGGCCGCAGAGAACGCTCACTCGTGAGCATTACCTGCAGCCGTGACGTCCTGGGGACATCGATCTGCGACCTTTGGACGAGGCGGCCATGGGCCATGCGGCCATCTCGTGTCTGGAGGGAAACTGCTCAATAATGGAGTGGTGTCCGACTCTATGCGAGGTCATGACATGGCCGTTCAAGAAGCCGTCGGCGTCGGCGTTGCAGAGTCTTCAGCTCAGTTGCTCTCTCCCGAAGCCGACCAATGCGGGCTTGCGCACGACACCCGCGTTCCGGAGTTGGATGCCAGTGATCCGGAAACACTGCGCGCGGCGCTGAGCCGCGAGACGGCCGAGCGCCGCCGCGCCGAATGCCTCGCCAAAACCCAGACCGACGTCGTGAAGTTCGCGCTCGATCTCCTGGTGCGTGAGCCGGACATCGAGGGCTTCTTCAAAGCGTTGATGAAGACCATGGCCGAGGAGGGCGAGAGCCAGGCGGCCGCTGTCTGGCTCATCGACGAGGATCGTCAGCGCTGCGAATTGTGGATGGTTCACCTGCCGGGTCGCTTGCTCACCGCTGAGTCGCCCGAGTGGGACACCGTCACGTATCCGCGAGAGAGCATGGCGAACCATCTGTTTACGCACGCACCTGGATGGAATCAGACCGTCGAGTATGAGAGCGAAGACCCGCGTTTGCCCGACGTGGTTCGAGACTTCAACCGCGGCAAGGGTCTCGGCACCACTGTCGTCACACCGCTCGTCCTCGGCGGTCACAATCTGGGTTGGGTCACGCTCTGCAGCCTGGCCACGCCAGAATGTGGATGGCAATGGTGGCGCGTCGCGCTGGTGGAAGCCATCGCACGCCAGGCGGCTCTGGCCCTGCATCAGAGCCGCCTGACCGAGTTGAATCGGATCGAGGAGCGGCGCAAGGCGATCCTCGAGGAACGCAATCGGCTCGCGCGCGACATCCACGACAACCTCGCGCAAGGCTTCGCCGCGATCCTGATGCAGTTGCAGGCCGCACAGCGTGAGGTCTGCGCGCTGCCACCAGCCGTGGCTCGAAGCATCGAGACCGCCGTCGATCTCGCCCGCACGCACATGACCGAGGCTCGACGATCGGTGGGCGCCCTCCGGCCGAACGTGAGCGACGGCGAGGATATCGCCCGAGCCATCAAACGCCTCGCCGCGCTCGGTCAGCGCACGACCACCGTGCCGATCGACGTCCACATCGACGAGATCCCCAGGTTCGGCGACGGCGTCGAACGCGAAATCCTCTCCATCGCGCAAGAGGCCCTGACCAACGCCCTGCGCCACGCGCGCGCCCGTCGCATCACGATCCGCGCCTCGACCGTGAACTCGATCGGCCTGCGATTGTCAGTGGCCGACGACGGCCGCGGGATTCCGCGCGAGCAGTCCTCGTCGGGGTTCGGCATGACGAGCATGCAGGAGCGGGCCGACCGCATCGGCGCCTCGCTGACCATCGTCACGGCCCCGCGAAGCGGCACGGAAGTCGTGCTGGCGTGGGAACCCTCGTCCTTGCCAACGCAGGTCCATGCCGTCTCCTAGTGCACCGTCTCTTGGTGCGGCCATGATCGCAACCCTGCCCGCCAGCGTCCTCCTGGTCGATGACCACGCGCTGCTCAGGACGGGCGTGGCCAACATCATCAATCAGGAGTCCGACCTTCGTGTGGTGGCCGAAGCTGGCAACGGCGTCGAGGCGCTCGAAGCCTACGACCGATACCACCCCGACGTGACGCTGCTCGATCTGCGTATGCCGGTCATGGAAGGTGTGGAGGTCGTTCGCCGGCTCCGGGAGCGGGATCCACGCGCGCGCGTCATCGTGCTCACCACCTACGACACCGACGAAGAGATCTCACGCGCGCTGAAGGCGGGTGCGAAGGCGTACGTGTTGAAGGACATCTCCGCGGATGACCTGATCACCTGCATCCGCGATGTGCTCGCCGGAAAGACCTATCTCGCCCCGGCCGCTGCCGCCAAGCTCGCCGAAGGGGTGACTCGAGTCCAGCTCACACCCCGCGAGATCGCCACGCTTCGACTGATGGCCGACGGCAAGGCGAACAAAGAGATTGCCAACGAGCTCGGCATCAGCGACCGGACTGTGAAGACCCATCTGGGTCACCTGTTCGAGAAGCTGGGCGTCACCAGTCGCACGGAAGCCGTCAAGGTCGCGACCCGCCGGGGGCTTGTGCGTCTGGAGTAAGAGCCGCCTCGATCAGGCGCGCGACCTCATCGCGTCGCTCTTCGAGGTCCTCGAGTACACGCCTGTGACGTGCGGTGTCCCGGGCTTTCAACGTGTCGGTGCCTGGCCCCGCCAGGATCTTTGCGATGGCCTCCCGACGCAACGCGATCGACAAGTCGTAACACTGCCCCGCCTGCTTGAACGCGGCCAGCGCTTCGGGCAGCTTGCCGCGCTGGTCGCGGACGATGCCGAGGTCGAACGTCGCTTCACACTCCCCGAGGTCGATCGCCAGCGCACCCTGGAAGTCCCGCTCGGCGGTCTCCAATCGGCCGAGCCTCCACTCGATCACCCCGGACAGTACCAGCACCGCGGCGTTGGCCATCAGCGTGCGCGCGCGATCCGCATCGGCGCGCGCGAGCTCGTAGCGGCCAACCCGCAGCTGATTCCACGCGCGCCAGTAATACGCTTCTCCCAGCAGCCACTGGCCTCCATCGATCAGGCGGGTGGCGGCCGAGATGGCGTCTTCGGAGCGTTCGAGATGCGACAGGCTGATGGCCCTGCCAATCATGGATTCGGGATGGCCGGGTGCAACCGCGAGGGCGGCGTCGTAGGCGGCGAGGGCTGGAATCCAGTCCTCCCAGAGGCGATAGAGATTCCCGACCCGCGTCGCGATCGCGGGAGAGCGCGGGAACGCGCGCGCGGCGGACTCCAGCCGCATAAGCGCTTCCTCGGGATTCGGGTTGAGTGGATCCTCGAGCGCATACAGGCCGAGCGCGAAGTCGGCGTCAGCCAACTCTGCACGGGCCGCTCGAAGCGCGGCAAGGCGCTCAGCGTGGGTCGGGCCGCAGATGCCAATCGCGTATTGAATGAGCGGCGTCATGGCGACGGGGTCGACCGAACCTGAGAAGCTCTGCTCGGTCTCGATCAGCGTTCCGAAGGCACAGACGAGAGACACATCGAGATACGCGCGGAACGCGTCGGAACCAGACCCGCTTCGCAGCGCATCACGCCACGTGATGAGCCTCTCGCGCGCCCTCCTGCCGCGACTGATGTCGAAGAGCGCCTCGCGGTTCTCGCTCAGTCGATCCGGCGGAATGGTCTCGACGATCTCGAGATACAGAGGCGATGAGGGGTCGGCGGTCGCGAGCGCCCGAGCCCGTTCGAGCCACTCCTCTGCCGGCAGGCCCAGCTCCTTCGAGCGAAGCACCAGGAGGGCGGCCGCCTCGAACGCCTGCGACCTCGCGCCGCGCGCCTGTCCAACCTCATAGGCCTTCTCTAGGCACTGATAGCAACCCTGAAGGATCAGGCTGGATACCTCGCCCAACATCACCGGCAACGGAGCGGCCGGTACCGACGGGGGCTTCCGTCCCGCGCATCCGATCGCGCCGAGCGCCAGCGTCAGCGTCAGCGTGCCTGCGAGAGCCCATCGCCTGGACCTCATGACGGTCGCAGCGCGGTGACGGGATCGCCCTGGAAGAAGCCCGGCGTCACGCTTTGGAGCACCGTGCCGAGATGGCCAGGAGCCGGGATTTCCTGGCCCACGATCTGGATGTTGGTCCCGAATGTGTTGGTCGTCGGCAGGGCGCGCGCCATGGCCATGGCGCGAATGCCGGGAACCGCACCCACCTCCCGCGCAATGGACTCGAAGACGGCAGCTTTTTTCTCGGGCGAGGCATATCGTGCGGCCGGCAAGGGGATCCGCATCGTCAGCAGCCCCTCGGACCGAAACCCGGTATCGACGGCCGCCAGTTGCGCGAGGCTCTTCAGCATGAGCGCGGCGCCGACCAGGAGCACGACCGAGAGCGCGACTTGCACCGCGACCAGAGCGGCCCGAGTGTTCATGCGAAGCCGGCCGGACTTCCCGCGCCCGTCCGCACTCGTTGCTCCGCTCTGGCGAAGGCTCTCCACAACACCCGGCCGCATGATCTGCAGCGCGGGCAACATGCCAAACACGAGGCCCGCCGCCACCGACACCGCGGTCGTAAACGCCAGCACGATTCCGCTGAGATGAACTTCGTCTGCGCGAGGCAGATCGAAAATCCAGGACCCCGTGAACAGGCCGACAGTGATGCTTGCGACCAGGAGACCCAGCGCACCGCCTGCCGCCGACAGGACGAGGCTCTCAGTCAGGAGCTGGCGGACGAGGCGTCCGCGGGGAGCGCCGAGCGCGGTCCGCACGGCCAGCTCACGCTCGCGTGACGTGGCGCGCGCCATGAGCAGCGTGGCCACATTGGCGCAGGCGATGAGCAGCACGAAACCCACAGCCGCCAGAAGCATCCACAGCATCTGGCTGACGTCGGTGGTGAGCTCGTCCTTGTACGGGGCAACGCGCAGCGGTCCGCGATCGAGCGCCTTCGGCCGCGCCGCCTCGTACTGAGCGCTCAGGACGTCGAGCTCGGCGCGCGCCTGTTCGAGGCTGACGCCCGGCTTCAGCCGGCCAAAACCGAACAACGCCACACAACAGGCGCGATACTGCGGCGCCAGCGAAGGCGTTTGCGATGGCTGTGTGAGCCAGACATCCACATCGGGAAACGGGAAGCGAAACCCCTCGGGGAGCACGCCGATGATCGCGTGCGGCACGGAGTCGAGTGTCGCCATCTGACCGTCGATCGACACCGCCGCCCCGAAGCGGCGTTTCCACAGCGCGGCACTGATCATCGCCACCGGAGGACCGCCAGGTGCATCTTCGGTCGACAGAAAACTGCGTCCCCGTTTGGGCCGCACGCCGAGGATCTCCAGGAAGTTTGCGGACACGCGGGCGCCTCGCAGCACCTCGGGCTCTCCCCTGCCGGAGAACGTGACGTCCTCGTTCCGACGAGCCAGGTAGGCCCCTAGATCGGTCAACGACCGAATCGATTTCCTGGTGGCTTCGACGCGGGGCAACGAGAGCCACTGCTGCGCGTTCTGACTCTCGCCTCTCGCGACGAACACCAGGCGGTCGGGATCCGGATAGCCGAGCGGCTGCAGCAGGACGCCGTACACCACGGAGAACATGGCGGAGTTGGCGCCAATTCCGATGGCGAGCGTCAGGATGGCGACCGCGCCGAAGCCCGGACTGCCCCTGATACCACGCAGGCCGTAGCGCAGGTCGGCCAGGAATTGCTCCACGAGCGGGAGACCTCGCACGTCGCGATGGGCCTCGCGGAGCTGCGGCAGTCCTCCCAACTCCAGCCGCGCCGCGCGGCGGGCATCATCCGGGGTCATCCCGCGGCGGACGTGATCTTCTTCGACCATCTGGAGGTGGGACTCGAGCTCCTGATCGAAGTCGCGATCGAGGCGGGCCGAGCTCAGACATGCGCGCACCCGCGAGGCGAGACGTGTGAGTGAGTCCATCGCGATGTCACCCGTTGGTGGCGAGACGCAGGAGCCGGCCGATCACGCCGGAGACACGCTCCCAGTTGTCCGCTTCGGCTTTGAGCTGTGTGCGGCCGGCCTTGGTGATGGCGTAGAACTTGGCCTTGCGGTTGTTCTCCGACGTGCCCCACTTGGCCGAAATCCACCGCCGCTGCACCAGGCGAATCAGGCAGAGATAGATCGTCCCCTGGTTCACGAGCAGCGCCTCTTCGCTCAACTGCTCGATGCGTCGCGCCAGGCCCCAGCCGTGCATCGGCCCCATCGCCTCCAGCGTCTTGAGGACCATCAGGTCGAGCGTGCCCTGGAGGATCGTCGATTTGCTGTCCATCCTCGCTCCTGTGTGTTGCCGACAGGAGTGTAGACGGGAGTCCTGTTGGTTGTAAAGAGGAGGCGCAGGCCAATCAGAGCCACACCCCGCATTCAAGGCAACGTTCAACTCGTTTGGCATTGAGCAGGCCGCGGTACGTGTGGTGTGACGCAGTCGTGCCTGCCCGGTCCGGCCGGCGCCGGCGCTGCACGCCGGAAATCAACTTCCGCTCGTACTCTGCCGCGGAAGACTCGCGTCAGCTGATTTCCTGCTTCGCGGTACGTGGTCGGTCCGCGAAGGCGGACCGACCGGCCAGCACTGGTTTTGTCGGGTCGCTTGCGCGACCCGACCTGCGCAGGCGCCAGCCGCACCGGACAGCCACGCCTGCAGAGACCCATCGCGCGGCACTCCGGTCCTGCGGCGACAGGGAGGATGCGTACTGGAGCGCGGCGTGTCGCAAGCCCGCGCGAGCGGCAGATGGCCAACGACCTCGCAGACGCTGCGAGCTGCGGAGGAGAAGCGATGACGTGAGGCTGTCGCGACGGGGGAGCAGCGATGGACCGTCAGGCGAGCGTCGGAGAGATCGTTGGCCGGGCGCCGCGACCCGCCGCGCGAAGGACGCATCCTCCCTGTCGCCGCGTAGGAGTCTACGAGATAGGCTCTAGTCTGGTAGCATCCGCAGCTCGCGGAACGATGACCGGGCGCCCTCGCTCGCGACCCCGTCGCACTCGACCCACGCATGCGCGGCGAGCGCCGCACCGTTCTTGTCGACCCCCAGGCAGAGTCGCGCCCTCGCTCCGCGTCTGTTGAGGAGTGCGCACAGGACGAGGCTCTCGCGCAGACAGGTCGACGGTACTGGCAGGAGACGGTAGGCGACGGCGGTGAATCGGGTGAGCTGCCGATAGAGTTCAGGTGTGGTGGAAGATCCGTCACTGACCGGCGGGTCTAAAGACCCGCCGCTACCAGCCCTACGAGACCCGCGGCTACCAGCCCCACGAGACCCTTCGCTACGAGAACGAAGACCTTCGAGGTACAACAGCACGCGCGAGAACGGCATCAGGCGAAGCGCCAGCTCGATGCCCACGGCGAGTGCCACGCTCTCGGCGAGGATGGCCCACTCTGCCACGGTGAGCGTGCCTGCCCGTCGCGCCAGTGCCAGCATGCGTCAGGCCTTGGGCAGCTGGCGAGGCATCAGCAGCTGCTTCTCGCAGAGCTCATGGACCAGAGTCGAGATGTCGTGCTGCAGGACGTCGGCGGGCGCGTCGTACTCGTCGACCATGACGAGGCACACATCGGCGAGCGTCTTGTCCTGCTGCAACAACTGCCAGACGCGAGTGCCGACACTGTCGAGACCGTAGTACACGCCTGACTCGAGGTTGAGAAGGACGGTCTCTCCGGCGAGCTCGCGACTGATGACCGAGGGGTGGACCGTGACGCGATCCGAGAGGGTGACGCCCATGCGGGTTGAGACGTTACCACGATCCAGGCGGGTCTGAAGACCCGCCTCTACTTTGTCGTCACGTTTCGGACGAAGGCGCCTTCGAGATCCGGGATCTGACGGACAACGAGACCACGGGCATCATCGGCTTCCATTGCGGTCTTGAACGGTCCCACGCGGACAAAGTAGAGGACGCCGCGAGATCCCAGGTCGGCCGTCACTTCGAAGGCCGGGAAACCCGACTGCGTCAGCCGCTGCACCATCGCCAGCGATCGTTCCGGACTCGAAAAGGCCGCCGCCTGAACCACCCACGTGTCCTGCGACCCGGGTGCGGCCATCGCTGCCGCCGCTGTCGGCACGCTCTGAGAGTGAGCGGACGGCGCAGCCGGAACCTGAGCCTGAGCCGGCCGTGCGGCGGGCTGGGCCGGGGTCGGCGTGGACGGCGCGATCGACGCCGGTGCCTGAACGGCTTGCGACGCTGCTTGAGATGCCGCCGGCGCCGCGACCTGTGGACGCATGCGCTGGGCGGTGACCGCGATTCCTCCGGCGATCAGCATCAGCGCCATGCCAATGACGGCGAGGCCCACGGTCTTGAGCGAGGCAAACCGGCTCCCGTGCCTCGTGTCCCTCTCCATTCGGCTCTTCCAGGCCGGCACGGCGGACGCGCCTTCCCTGTCGTGATCGGCTGCGCGTTCCCATTCCTGCCGTGGAGCGATCGGCGTCAGATCCAGGAGAGCCGCCAGATCGAAAACATGAGCCGTCGCCGGCTCGACCGGCTTCTTCTCGAACAGACCACGGCGCTCTCGCGGAGTCTGGGCCGGAGAGGCCGTCGGCTCCGGCGTCACGGGCTGAGTGGTCACCGCCTGAGCGGTCGGAGGCTGAACGGCCGCTGGCTGAATGGCCGCTGGCTGAACGGCCACGGGCTGAACGGTCGACGACTCGATGGTCACAGGCTGAGCCCACGCTGGTTCGCGTGGAGGCATCAGCTGAAGCTCGTCGATCGCGCCCGCGACCAGCGCCGGGCCGATGACCGACAGCCGCTCGACGTAGCCATGCGCCAGCGCGCGATCGCAAATCACGTTCACGAGTCGAGGGATCCCGTTCGACGCACCATGAATCATCTCGATGGCCGCCGGCGCAAAGGCAATGCGCTCGCGAACGCCTCCCGCCGTCGCCAGACGATGGGCCACGTAGCCGGCGACGTCTTCCTTCGTCAGGGCCTGCAGCTCGCACCGCACGGTGACACGTTGATCGATCTGCCGCATCTGAAAATGTTTGAGGCGCGTCTGCAGCTCCGGCTGTCCGACGAGCACGATCTGCAGCAGCCTGCGGCCGGCTTCGAGCTCGGACAGCGCACGAATCTCTTCGAGCAGCGGGGCCGCGAGATGTTGAGCCTCGTCGATGACCAGCACGGCAAATGCATCCACGGATTCGAGTGAGGTCAGGAACTCGTAGAGCTGATAGCTCAGATCGGGTCGTGATGCCCCTGACAGGCGACCGCGCCGCAGATCGTCGACCGAGACCTCACCGAAGTCGACGAGGAGCATCCGCAGCAGGTCTTCCCGGGACAGGAACGGATCGGGAACGAAGGTCGTGAACGTCTTGCGATCGAGCTGATAGAGCGCCGCGCGACAGAGCGTGGTCTTGCCGGTCCCCATCTCGCCGGTCAGCACGATGAGGCCTTCCCGGCGGCGAATCGCCCCGAGCAGATCCTCGAGGACCGTGGCATGGATCGGGCTGTTGTAGAACGCCCGGGGATCAGTCGAGAGGCTGAACGGCTTGGTCTTGAGGCCGTAGTAGGGCTCGTAGGTCAGCGACCCGGCATTCGCCGCCGATTGCGGCCCGGTTTCATAGACGCCGGCCTCTGAGGACAGGACATTGTCGGGCCCATAGCCCTTCCACTGGCTCATGTCGTAGGCATCTATCGGCGGGTCCCTTCGGCCAAGACAGGGCCCGCCTCCGCCAAGGCTTCGGCGAGGCATTTCTGGCCTGCTTTCTGCACTCGCGCGCAATTCTGCGTCCTACTCCGTGCCAGATTGCGAACCGATAAAGGTCGCTGATGCAGACGGGCGAGCCACATCGACTCTCGAGAGACCCGGGGAGCCCGCCGATGCGGGTCCGGCCGGCCGAGATCCATCTGCGCGATCGGCTCAGCGTCTTCTATCGCTATCGCTATCTCGCCGGCCTGGCCTTCCTGGTCGTACTCGGCGTGGCCGCCTTTCGCGCCTACTCGCAGACCCCGATGTACCGCGCCAGCGTGCGGCTGCTGATCGACATCGAAGACGAGCGCTCCCTCGCCATGGAGAGTGTGAGCACCACGAGCAATGCCGGCTATGCGCAAGACCCGGAGCCATACTTTCAAACCCAGTACCGGATCCTGACCGGGCGCGATCTCGCGCGGCGGACCGTGGACAAGCTGGGTCGCGCGACGGCTGGCACGAGCGCGCCTGCCGCCGACGATGGGCGGGTCAACGATTTCATTTCACGCATTTCGGTCGAGCCGGTACGCGCCAGCCGCCTGGTTGATGTGCTGTTCGTATCGCCCGATCCTGTGCTCGCGGCCTCGTCTGCCAACCTGCTGGCCGAGGAGTACGTTCACCAGAACCTCGAGCTGCGGCGCCAGAACATGGAGCGAAGCCTCGAATGGCTCTCGCAGGAACTGGCGCGCCAGAAGGTCATCGTCGAGGCCAGTGAGCGGGCCATGGCACAGTACCGCGAGGATCAGAACGCGCTCTCGCTCGAGGACCGGCAGAACATCGTCATCTCGCGGCTGAATCAGCTCAATGAAGCGGCCACGCGGGCCCGGACGGCGAGGGCACAAAAGGAATCGCTGTTCAAGCGCATCGAGACCCTGTCACCCGCGGTGTCCGCGGACTCGATTCCAGGCATTCTGCAGAACCCGTATATCCAGTCGCTGAAAGCGCAGGTCGCCGAGATGGAGCGAAAGAAGGCGCTCGTCTCGGAGCGATACGGGGAGAAGCATCCGGAAATCCTGACGGTGAACGCGTCGATCCAGGACGCCCTGCGGCAACTCAACCTGGAGATGGCCAAGGCGGTGGATGCGATCCGCCACGACTACGAGTCGGCACTGGTCGAAGAGCGCACGCTCGCGACGGCGCTCGAAGAGCAGAAGGCCATCGCCACCGATCTCGATCGCAAGAGCGTGACCTACACCGTGCTCCAGCGCGACGCCGAGAGCAACCGCGATCTGTATCAGACGCTGCTGAAACGCGAGAAGGAGCTCCAGGTGCTCGCCAACAGCCGCGGCAACAACGTCCGCCTGGTGGAGCGTGCCGGCGTCCCCGGCGCGCCGTTCAGTCCGAATCTGCGGCGGGCGATCGCGCTCGGCGCCCTGGTGGCGTTCCTGGCGGCGTTCGGCCTGGTGTTGGGACTGGATTACCTGGACGACACGATCAAGACACCCGAGGACATCACGAGACTTGGGCTGCCGTTCCTCGCCCTGATTCCCGCGGTTCGAGGTGGCCGGGATCGGCCCGTGCTGTCGGGCCATAGCGATTTCAGCGAGGCGATTCGTTCGTTGAGAACGTCGATCGCGCTCAGCACCCGCCAGGGCGGGAGTATCGTGCTGGTCACCAGCGCACAGCCGCTTGAAGGCAAGACCACGACGGCGTGCAATCTGGCCACGGCGCTCGCCTATGGCGGCGCCAAGGTGCTGCTCATCGACGCCGACATGCGCCGGCCTGGCGTGCACAGAGGCTTCGGGCTGGAGAATCGCTGTGGCCTCTCAGAGCTCCTGAGCGGTCAGGCGCAGCTGCCGCAGACCGTACAACGATTGGCGGGCCCCGACCTGTGGGTCATGTCCGCGGGATCGACACCGCACAATCCGTCGGAGCTGCTGGCGTCAGACCGGATGGAGGCGCTGCTCGCGCAGGCGCAGCACGGTCCGTTTGACTGGGTGATCATCGACACGCCACCGGTCCTCGCGGTTACGGACGCGTCGATCCTGACGCAGTGGGTGTCGGGTGTCGCGTTCGTGGTGGGATCGGAGATGACGCGGCGCCGCCTCGCGGAACGCGCGATCGAGACGCTCGCCGCCGGACGGCCGCGCATCCTGGGCGCCGTGCTGAACCGCGTGGACGTGACGCGGAACAAGTACTACTACGCGCGCCATTACGGGTACGGGAACAAGTACCTCGCCGCAGAGACCCCCTAAGTGGGGGCCACGACGCCCTAAGTGGGGGCCGCCTTCAGGCGGCCCGCCCGCATCACCGCGTCCTCGCAAACCACTTCGACACGCCAGTCACGACCCGCATCGCGTAGTAGGCCGGCAGAAGAGCCCGGCTCCGCACGCCGTAGGCCTGTCCCATGTAGTCGGCCGGCGGGAACAGATGCTCGCGAACGAGTCGAGCCCCGGCGACCGGACCCACGGCACGCAGGTCCGCGGCCAGCCGGTCGATCGCACGCAGATCCTTCTTCAGAAAGACGGCTGATGGCTCGCGCCGTGCGCCAGTCCCCGGAGTGAGTTGCGCGATGAGATCGGCAGGGACCACCGTGTGGAAGTGCTCAATGGACAACCGCAGGCCGCGCGCACACAGTGCCTTCACCGATCGCTCGGACGCCAGTTCGACGAGTCTCCTCCCCTCGTCTGGGTTCAAGCGGCTGGCGATCAGGTGGATGTCATAGAGCCAGAGCAAGTCCTCGGCGTCATTGTGGTGTGCCGCGCGGTGCAGGCAGGCCAGCACGAGCGCGTCCACGGCCGAGGGGACACGCATCGGGCAACCGAGTGCGGACACCGTGGTGGCCCGCGCAACGAGCTCCTCGTGGGTGAGCACCTGCGCGATCACCTGTGGATTGGCGATTCTCCAGTGCACGTCCTGCGCGTGCACCAGACCAATGTCATCGGTCCGCATGAACGGCGCCTGATACATGACGAGATCGCCGGACACGAACGGCGGTTGCCCGTATCCCAGGTCCCGTAGCGCCTCGAATGCCTGCCGGCGACGGTCCGCGGCAACGAGGATGTCGGCATCGAGCCGTGGCCTGAGCCATGACGCCGGGTAGTGTGTGTGCGCGAGAGCCGCCCCCTTGAACACGAGGGGCGTGGCGCCAACCGTCTCCAGCGCGGCAAGCACCCTCGTCAGCTCGCGAAGAGACAGCTCGTCGACCAGCACTTCCCTGCGCAGCTCCACCGTCGGCCCGTGCCGCAGACGGTGCGCGACCAGGCGGTCCACCCGATGGCGACGGGCGAGCTCGAGCAGGCGCTCGCCATCCTCGCCCGCGGGAAGGTCCGTCGAGTCCCCTCGCAGGATGGCGCACAGCCTGGGAATGAGGTCGGAGGTCATGGGGTCAGAGTGGGTCTGACCCCACTCTGACCCCATGATTACATGAACGAACGGAAGAACATCTGGCGGGCGGGCGGGTGTTTCATCAGCGCCACGATCAGCTGACGGTGGCGATTGAATGAGGCGGTGCGTCGCACGATGGGCATGACGCCGTCGGTGCGGGCCAGTTCGAACAGGCCCTCGATGTCCTCGTCGGGCATGCGTTGCGCCAGCATCCGGAACGACAGCTGCGTATCGAGCTCCCGCTCGAGCCGACCGCGCCAGCGACGCTCGTACTCGGAGAGGCGCCCGGACGACAGGTCATCTCCCTCCAGGGCTCCAGCGAGCACCTCGGCGCCGATGGACGCGCTGACCAGGCTGTAATAGATCCCGCCGCCGGTTGTCGGCTTGACCAGACCCGCGGCATCGCCAATCACAATGAGCCGGTCACCATAGGTCCGCGCGATGCGGCTGAGCGGAAGGATCTTCTGACGAGGCGGGCCGATCGGCGGCGACTGCACACCCCACCGGCGTGCCACGCGCGCCACCATCCGATTGAAATACATCGGGGACTGGTCTTCCGACATCACCCCGATGCGCGCATAGGACTCGCCGCCGCGCCAGACCGGGACGACCCAGCCAAAGCCCTGCGGCGCGACGACGCTCCCAAAGTGAACCTCGACGTCGCCGGGGCTGCTGGCCGGGAGCTCCCGCTGCGCGGTATGCAGCAGCAGCGACGGATAACCCAGGCCAAGCTGCCGGTGAAGCGCGTACCGTCCGCCGCACGCCAGCACGCAGGCGCGCGCCCGACGCGACGGCTGACCGGCGACCTCAATCGACACGCCGTCGGCGCTGCACGACGCGCCAGTCACCCGTGCGCCCCGCACCACGTGCGCGCCGGCTCGCACGGCAGCATCGGCGAGGCGCTGATCGAAGGCCGCGCGGTCTACGACCACGGCCTCGACCGAGCGAGTCCGATAGACGATCTCGTGGCCTGCGGGGGAGATGAACCGAGCGGTGGTCAGCTCGTTGAGGATGGTATCTGACGAGAGGCCGAATTCATCGAAGGCCTCTCTGGCGAGGACGCCCGTGCAGTGGACCGGATCGCCGACGACCTGATGCTCTTCGAGGACGGCGACGGTGAGTCCGCGACGGGCCAGACAACGACCTGCATGCAATCCCGCCGGGCCTGCACCAACAATGATCGCGTCATACATTCACGCACGAGTTTCCACATCGCACGCTCGGCTGTCAACGTTGACACCTCAATCATTCGTCGATCGATCGCTTCGGGCATCATCGACGAAGAGCGCCGAAACCTCCCAGAGGCACAGCTGCCGGTTGCCACTGGTCCCGTCGTTGATCGCCGCGAGAGGCTCCGGAAACGAGAACGGCGGCTGCATGAAGTTCACCCGCCGAAAGCTTCCCACCGGGATGTCGTGGTACGAATCGACATCGCGGTCGTTGGTCAGCAGCAGATAGCGGATGCCGCTCGTGTGGAAGTTTGCCAGCGCCCGTCGAATCAGGCGCGTCGGCAGATGGATGAAGCAATCCCGGCACAGGACGGCGTCGGCCGCCGGCAGGCGATCGGCGGCGATATCCGCGCACGCGAACGACACGGTATCGGTGCCGTAGACGCGCGAGTTGCGCTCGACGAGGTCGGGAACGATGTCCACGCCCACATATCGATCGAGCGCGCCGACCACGTGCTGCATCCAGTGGAAGTCGCCGCACGGGGCGTCGAGAAGCGAGCGGATGCCCCACCGCTCAAACAGGTGCGGCAGCTCGCGGCGAATCGCGTCGGTCGCGGACGTGCCTGAGCCGCCGCCGGAGAGCGACTCGGCATCGCCCCACAGATTGCCGGCATAGATGCGCTGGAAGACGTCCTGCCGATGCGCCGTGCCGCGCACCTGGTCCTGCAGCATGTCCCTCAGTCTCCATGAGTGCAGACGCAGGCGGTCGACGAGGGCCGTGACGGTCATGGGATCAGGTGAGCCGGCGCTCAGATCTTCGAGCCACGTGTCTCCCACGTGCCCCGGAACGTGATCCAGAACGAGATCAGGATGAGACGCACATCCAGCCAGAACGACTGCCGCCGGACGTAGAGCAGGTCGTATCGAAACTTCCATCGCCGGGTGATGTCGCGCGGCGCGTAGATCTGCGCGATGCCGGTCAGGCCGGGCCGCACTTTCGAACGCTCCTGAAATCCGGGCACATCCTCGAGCTTCTCGACCACGCCTCCCCCGCCAACTTCGATTTCACCTGGTCTGAGCGCGCGAGGGCCGGTAAAGCTCATGTCGCCGCGAAAGATGTTCCAGAGTTGCGGGAGCTCGTCCATCGCGGTGGCACGGAGCAGGCGCCCGACCCGCGTGACACGCGGATCGTGCTCAGTGGCTTGCACGGCTCCCACTCTCGCTTCGGCGTCCGGGATCATCGAGCGAAACTTCCTGACGTCGAACGGCACACCGTTCAAGCCCGAGCGCTCCTGCCCGTAGAACACGGGACCGCCGTCCTCGAGCTTGATGAGGGCCGCAATCACCGCCCAGAGCGGAGACGAGGCCACCAACCCGATCCCAGAGAGCGTGACGTCAAGCGCGCGCTTCGCCGACAGCGATGCGCCGGCGTGTGACCGCTCGCCGGCGTGCGCAGGCGCGGAGGCCGTGAGGCTCTCGAGCGTCATCTCCGCGCCTCCGCAATCCCGCTGGCCGCGACCGTGACCGGCTCACAGGCGACGCTCGCGGCGCCGGTGACCTCTCGATAGATCGACAGCGTCGAGCGGCACATCTGTTCCGCGGTGAACAGCTCGAGGACGCGCGCGCGGCCTGCAGCACCGAACTGGTCCCGGAGGTCGGGGTCGGCCACCAGCCGCGTCAATGCCTGGCGAAGCTCGCCGGCATCACCGGGTCTTACAATCAGACCGGTGCTCTCGTGCTGATTCACCCAGGCGACGCCGGTCTTCAGATCGGTGCTCACAACCGGGTGGCCGGCGAGCATGGCCTCGAGCTGCACCATGCCAAAGGCCTCCTGGCGGCTCACCGACGGCAGAACCAGCACGTCACAGGCGTGATACCAGGCGCGCAGCTCCTCGTCGCTCGTCTCACCCACGAACCGAACGCGATTACTGAGTCCCAGGTCGTAGGCCAGGGCCATGAGCGAGTGCCGAAGCGGGCCGTCGCCAACAATAACCGTCTCGGCCGCCAGTCCGGGCAGTGCCCGCAGCAGCACCTCGACGCCCTTGTATCCAACGAGTCGTCCGACAAACAGGAGAATCGGCGTATCCACCACGGACCTGCGAATGGCCTGAGCTTTCGCCGCCACTTGCGGGGTCGGCTCGTAGCGGGCGAGGTTGAGTCCGTACGGCACCACGGTGCATTTGGTGCGATATCGCTCCAGCGCCGGCACGTCCATCATCGGAGGCGATGCCACGACGATCCGCGCCGCACGTCGCAGGGCGAATGCCAACAGCGGCTCGTAGAACAGACGGTACTGCCACCGCGGGCGAATCACTTCGCTGTGAAACCACACGATGAGAGGGGCCTTCGGACGTGCAAGCGCGTACGCCAGAAGTGCCATGGGATTCGGCTCGTGCAGGACGATGACGTCAGCCTGCGCCCGGGCGAGCCACAACGGGAGCGTCGGCGCCACCGACACGGCGCCGATGGTCGCCACGCTTCCGACGCGAACGACAGGCACATCGTCAACGACCTCCTCGGAGGTCGGCCGCGCCTTGTTCAGTACGAGCGCGCGTGTCTCGACGGCGGGCCGCTCGCCGCGACAGAGGCTCTCGACGACGGTCTCGATGCCTCCTCGAGCCGGAGGGTAGTACTTTCCCAGATGAAGTATGCGCAGCGCGCTCATTGCGAAGCCACCAGACGGTCGTGATCGTCGCGGCGCACGATATGCGGAAGCAGAGCGCAATAGAGCTGGGTCATCCGCCGCGCGTGCTCCCGCCAACTGAAGCGTCGAGATTGTACGAGGCCGGCCGCGCACCGTGTCGTCCAGTCGCCTGGCGCCTCTACGCGTTCGTCGATGAGCTCGGAAACCGCCGCCACCCACGCCGGAACATCGCCCACGGGACAGTAGCTCGCGGCGCGGCCGCCGACCTCTTCGAGCGCCGAAATCGCGCTAGCCACGACCGGTGTGCCACAGGCCATCGCTTCGGCCACCGGCAGGCCGAAGCCCTCCCGCTCCGATGGCTGCAGCAACAGCGTCGCGCGACGATAGACCGCCGCCAGCACCCGTCGATCGACAAACGGCAGCACGGTGACCGCGTCGCCGAGCCCGAGCCGCCTCACCTGGCGCTGCTGCGCGGGAGTGAACGTGTCTCCGATGCGGATCAAGCGCACACCCGGCCGCGTGCGCCTCAGCGCAGCAACCGTTTCGAGCAGTACATCGATGCGCTTTCGCGCGATCGTGCTGCCCACGTGCAGAAGCTCCACCGAACGTGGATCTTCCGGACCAAGCAGATCCGCGGCTTCACGATCGGCGCGCGCATCCTGTCTGTGGCTGCAGGTCGGGTGGACGCCGTTCGGGATGACGCTGATGCGCGAGGCTGGCACGACGTCGTACGATATGAGCTCATCCCGCCGCGCCTGACTCACGCACACAATCCTGGCCGCGGCCTGCAGGCCCTCGAGCAGGCGCCGGCCGAGTGCGCGTGAGACGAAAGAACCCCCGCGTGAGCCCGGCAGCACGCCCTGAAACGCGTCGAGATCGTGGCAGGTCACGACGGCCCGGCCAGACGGCAGGCCGGTTACCAGATGCGCATAGCTGTGATCGACCACGTGAAAGATGTCGAAGTCCTCGCGTCTGGCCGCGAGCCACCGGGGATAGTCCCACACCCGGTTGATGATGCGATCGGCCGTTTCGGCAAAGTGCCCTCGCCCGGCAAGCGGCAGCCTGGTCAAGCGCCGCACCATCGCCGGCCGAAGCTCCGCGGGCTCCACGAGGCGCAGGTCTGGTGCATTGAGGTTGAGGAGGAGCATCTCCGCAACGAGGTCCATGCTGTGCCAGCGCTCCTCCCGCAGGTCGGACACGATCGCGACGCGCGGCAGCTTCATGCGGCGGGGACCGCTGCGGAGGCTGACGCCTCCGCGCTACGCTTCTTCGCGATCAGCCAGCGCTGCGTGCCAAGCTGCGGTCCGAGCCACTCGACCGGGGACGTCGATTCGCCTGAGAGATCGAAACGCTCCTTGACCAGCGTCCGCAGCACCCGCCAGTTGAAGCCCTTGTGATCGTGGAACGTCGTGCCATCGTCGCGGGTGATGACCGGGCGGGTGATGTGCTGCGTGGACCGGGCACACACGCTGCGAAGGAGCTCGAGGAACGTGTAGCCAGTCGTGCCCGGGTAGTGGCCCACTCCGCGCCATCCGGCGACACGGCGAACCATCTGTTTGACGACGACGGGGATTCCGGTTTCGATGGGTACGCTGATCACGAGCCTGCCGCCGGGCGCGAGCAGCCGATCGAAACGCTCGAGGAGCGGCACCGGATCGATGACGTGCTCGAACACTTCCATGCAGTAGATGGCGTCGTAGGTAGCCTGATGCGCGGGCCGGTCGAGGTCCTCGATCAGAATGAAGTGCAGGCCCTTCTGCTGGCCGAAGCGGCCGCGACAGTCGTCGACAATGGACTGATGGATCTCAGCACCAACCGCGAGGCGCGGCGCTGACTCACCATCGGCCAGCAGGCCGAGAAACGTCCCGTCGCCACAGCCGTAGTCCAGCGTCCTCATCCCGGCCACTTCGCGGGCGAGCCGAAGCCCGGTCGCGAACCGTCCGCGATGACTCCACGAAATCAGCGTCGAGCGGCTGTAGATCTGGCTTTGTGCGTAGTAGCCGGATCGCACCGCATCAAGGAAAATGCTCATGCGGCCTCCTGGCGCGGGGCGCCAACACTGATGCCATGCGCAGCAGCGGTCAGGGTTCGCTGCAGCTCGCTGAACGCCCGGTCTCGGTTCCACTCACGGCAGACGTAGGCCCGCCCGCGGCGGGCCTGTGCACGCGCCTCACGCGGATGGGCGGCAATCGTGAGGAGTGCCTCGGCCATCGCGTCGGCGTCGCGTCTCGGGGTCAGCATTGCGTAGTCGCCAAGGTGGGCGGCCATCCCGCCAACCGCAGTCGCCACCACGGGGACCTCACACGCCAACGCCTCGAGTGGCGACAGCCCGAGGCCTTCGGCGAGCGAGCCCTGCACCAGCGCATCGGCGGCGCGAAAGTAGTCGGCAAGCTCGGTCATCGGATGTGCGGCCGGCCGCCCGAGCACCCACTTCACAGGGTCGTGGACACCGATCGCGCGTGCGAGAGCCATGAACTCTTCATAGCCGCCGCCAAGGTTCAGCAACACGGCATCGAGACCGCGCGCGCGAGCCCGGGCCACGGCATGAAGGACGGTTTCGGGATCCTTCTCGTGGCTGATGCGACTGGCCAACACGATGAGAAAGCTGTCGAGCGGCAGATTGAGACGGCGCCGCAGCGCGGCCCGCGCGTCATCATCGGCGGGACAAAACGTGCCGACGTCGACCCCGTAGTAGTACCCGACCTCGGTCCGCTCGCAGAATCGCGATGCCACATCGCGAAGGTATGGACCGAGTGCCACGCACCGCGTGGCGAGGCGGCCATTGATCGCCAGGAGCGCGCGAATCACCGCTTCGCCCGCCCACGCGGTCAGCGGGCCGATGCGCCCGCGCTCACGCCGGCACCGGAAATACTCGACCGCCGGCAGGGCCGTGAACGTGACCACGGGCACGCCGCGCAGCGCGCCCACGACGGTCGCGTTGAGGGACCCTCGCAGCATCTCCTGCGAGAGGATCACGTCGAAGTCGGGCGCGACCTTCCAGAGGTAGGCCAACGACCGCGACTGAAACGCCAGACGCCCTCCGGGGATCTCGTGGACCTGCAGGCGCGCGCCGCTGGCCGCCACGCGCGCCTTCAGGGCGCTCTCCTGGTAGGCACGCGCGGGCACGGCCATCGTGAGGTCACAGATCTCACTCAGGCCGACGACGAAACGGATGTCAGTGAACCCCTCGACGAAGAACAGCACGCGGAGTCCACGCAGCTCGGCCATGTCTAGGGGAGGTTATCGGCTGATATCGCCTGAGCCCGTCGTGCCGGGATGAACCGTGAGAGGCCCCACGGGCGGCGCCGGGCGACGAGGATCCCCTGATCGGGGCTGAAGGGTGTGCAGCGGCACGCAAAACCGGCACGAACCAGGACCGCCAGGCAGCGGACCCGCGCCTCCGGCACCAGGGAGTCGTGGTATTCGAGCACCAGTTCGTCGATCGCGGCCAGAGCCGCCGGCGAGGCGGATTCCAGCATCTCGACCTCGGCCCCTTCCGCATCGATCTTGACGGAGACCCGTTCGGCACCGGTCCGGCTGATGGCGCGGTCGAGAGAGACCGTCGGCACGGACAAGGCCGCGCCGCCGATCGCCGCGCCGCCATTGGTACTGGACAGCACGCTGGATTCACCCGTCCACAGCAGGACCACGCCGTTCTGACCGGTCACCGCTTCCTGGAACGTGCGCACGCGGGCCTCGAGGCCGTTCACGCGGATGTTGCGTTGCAAGGCCTCGAAGGTTGCCGGGTTGGGCTCATATGCGTCGACCCTCACGCTCTCGTCGCGCCAGGCCCTATCCAACGTCACCGATCCGATGTTCGCTCCGATATCGAGGAGCACGCGCGAGCTGGGGGTCGCGAGCGCACGGTACTCGGACTTGGCGAACACGGTGTGGAGCAGCAGGATCGGGTCGTCCGCGGGCCCATGATGCAGCGCGAAGCCGCGCCGGAACTGCAGCGCGGGCAGCGTCCGGGACGAGCGATACGCCGCCCACACCTCACGCCAGTTGGCGAGGTGCCGCCAGATACGCCAGAACGCGCGAAGCGCCCAGACCTTGGCCACAACAGGGGCCTGCACGCGGATCGAGAGTCCCGTCATGCTCAGCCCAGACACCCCTGAAGCGCGGCGTACGGCATGCCCTCTTCGGTCAGCAGTGGACGACTCGGCCCGGCGTAATGACGGGCCGTCAGTGCGTCGTAGTCGAGGCCGCGCTCGAGCGAGATCACGTACGAGGACGAGAGATACGTCACGTCGCCACGCGCGCCCGCGCAGAGCGCAAACAGCGTCTGCTCGATCCACCCGCTGGGTCGTCGCACGTCGGGATGCTCGAGCAGCCGCTCACAAAGCCTGAGGTCAACGAGCGAGCGAGGGATCACGGCGATGCCGCTGTTGACACAGTCGGGCAGGGCAATCCCAAACGCCGATCGAGCCTCGGCCTCCGTCACGTTGTAGGTACTGATCGGATCGCGTTGAAAGACCCAGCTCCCATTGGACGCGCCCTCGGCGTGGGCTCGCAGCTCCTGGGGATCTCGAAAGAACAGCACATCGCTGTCCAGCACGACGATCCGTTCGGCCTTCGTCAGCAGCACCGGATCGACCAGCTTCATCATGAACGGCGACTGACGCCGTGCCTCGAGCAGCCTCGGGTAATCACTCGCCAGCGCCTGGCGGACGGCGGCGTCAGCCGCGTCCTGCTCGATGAGCCGGGCATCAGGGAGGTGCCGCCGCAGGCGGCGACGCATCGTGGAGGTGACCCGGCCCTGGAGATGAATCACGACCGGCCAGCGCACGCCCGACGTCAGGCAGAGCGACTTCAGCGCCCAGATCGCGCACAGGTAGTCACCCCGGTGGCACAGCAAGTGAACCTCGATCGGCCCGCTGCCAGGCACGTCCGTACGAACGGGCGCGGTGTTGAGTACTCCGCTCCACTGTCGCCAGCGCAGAAAGGCCTCGCTGGGTCCCTCCGCCTGAATGCGGCGCAACGTACGCCACCACTGCCACTGACGAAGACCGGTACTCACGCGAGCGCGCACTGAGGTCATGCGCGCCTCCGCAGAACCGTGAGGCTGTCTACCGTCTCGATGACTTCGAACCGCGCGTCTCGCAGAATGACGTCATTGGTCACCTTCACGCTGCCGGCATCGTCAATCTGCCGATCGGGAGTGGAGCGGCTGTCGTGCAAGGCCACGATCCCGCCTGGTTCGATGAGTGGGCTCCAGGCTCGCCAATCGGCCAGCAACCCGACTTCGCTGTGATCGCCGTCAATAAAGATGAAGTCGATGGGCGCGTGCGCCCGCGCCGCGTCGGCGCCGGTGGTCCGAGCCCACGCGACGCGTCCGTTCGGGACGGCGTCCACCTCGCGCCGCGCGATCCGCTCCTGCACGCTGAATCCGAGCCGGCCTTCCGGGAAGGGATCGACGGCGGTCAGAATCCCGTCCGGATGCATCGCCCCACGCAGCCGTTTCGTCGTCACGCCGTGCCACACGCCGATCTCGACCAGGCGACGACGCCCCTGCGCGTGACGCGCGAGGCAGTCACGCTCGGCGGTCGTGGTCTGGGTACCGGCAGATGCGAGGCCCACCGTCCACGCGACGTAGTGTGTGAGGACCTTCACGGTGTCTGGGTGGCGTGCAAGCGATCGCAGGCCGCGGATGTCGACCTGCTCGCCAACGTCTCATATGCGCGAAGAACAGGCTCCGCCACGCGATCCCACGTGTAGCGGTGAATGGCTTCGGCCCGCGCGGCGCGACCCAGCTCCGCGCGCAAGGCCCGGTCAGCGACGAATCGATCGACGGCGGACACGAGTGATTCTGAAGACCGAATCGGGACGAGCAGTCCCGTGCGCTGATCGACGATCACATCCTTCATGCCACAGGTCGCGGTCGTGACAATCGGCAGACCGCTCATCATCGCCTGCATGAGCGTCAACGGCGTGCCTTCGAACAGGCTGGGCAGCAGGAAGAGATCCGCATCGGCAAACGCCGCGGCCATCCGTGTATCGTCCAGCGGTGTGTCGCACTCGACGCACGCTCGCACTGCCTCGGGGAACTGCGTACGCACAACGTCGGGCGGCACACCGGCGCCGACGACATGCAGCGTCATATCGGGATGGCGGGCGGCGAGCGTATTGAAAGCAGGCACGAGATCCTCGATGCCCTTGTTCTTTCGCCAGGTGCCCGCGAACAGCACGCGTGTCGCACGTGAGTAGTCGCGTGTCTCGGCCGCCCGCGCGTATACCTCGTCGGCGGCGGGCAAGATCCGCGTCACACTGTTCGGCGAACGGCCGAGACCGGTGACCAGCTCTCCCCGGTCGTCCTCGTTCAGGCAGAACACGTGGTCCGCGCGACGCAGCGCCCACTCGCCGGGCCACAAGCCACTAGGCGGATAGGTGATTCGCGTGCGCCAGCCTGGCGCCTCCCGGCCGAGACGACCTTCCTCCTTCGCCAGCTCCCATGCGCGCCGTTCGAGCCCATGGCTCGTGACGACGACCGCAGCCGCGTGGGCGCCACGGCGGCCGAGTACCGTCGGCGCGGCACTGGATTCGTGCACGTTGACGATGTCGTAGGGGCGGCCGGATTCGAAGGCCTGAATCGCCTTCAGACGGACGGCCAGCGGAAACGCGATGCGGCGTCCGAACCAGCTGGCCCAGTCAGGTGGTCCATCGTCGGCGCACAGGTAGTCGACCTCATGACCGGCGGCCTTGACCCTGTCGTGGATGAATCCCATCAAGCGGCTCATGCCACCTGTTCTTGCTCGCGGGACCTGATGGGCAACCAGAATTCGCATTGTTGTCGTGCTATGAGGCGCGCGCGACGTCGATAAACGCGCGCAGCAGGAGCTCGACGTGCGTGTCGAACGCGAAATCGTCCGACAGGCCGCTCGCACCATGTTTCAGACGCGCGTGCGTCTGGGGATCTCGAAGGCAGGCGACGATCGCATCCGTCAGGCCGCCGACGGTCGGGGGATCTCCGGGGGCGAGGAATCCATTGCGTCCGGACATCAGCCATTCGCCGATGCCGCCAACCGCGAAAGCCGCGACGGGCAGGTGATGACGAGCGGCTTCGAGACCGACCAGCGCCAGCGGCTCCGGCCAGAGGCTGGGGAGCACGAGCAGATCGGAGCTGGCAAAGAGCTCGTCGATCGCGGCGCGGTCCACCCATCCGGTGAACTCCACGTGCAGGCGCGGCTCGCGTCGGCATACCTGGGCGGCCAGGGCCTTCCACGTCTCGCGCAAAGGACCGTCGCCGGCAAACGTGAGGCGCACCTTCCGCCCGAGATTCCTGACGACCGCGGGCAAGGCGTGCAATAGCTCACGGCCGCCCTTGAGCTCGTCCATGCGACCGACAAACAGCAGATTCCAGGGCCGGTCGCTGTCGGCGTGTGTCGAGCCGGAACTCTCCGCAGGATCCTGTGACTCGGGCAGGTCGGACGCGTACTTGACGTTGAACACGCGCGACGCATTGAGCCCGTGGTTCACGTACTCGTTTTGCATATGCGTCGAGTGCGTCACGATCGCGCCATATCTCGGCAGCAGCTCGAGACGATCCTTCTGCTGTTTGAACAGACGCAGCATCGTCACCGGGTTCAACCCACCGCACCGTCGCGGGTAGTACTGCGCAAGGCACTGCCAGCCGAAGCGGCGATCGCACGGCGTGACCACCGGGTTCTTGAATGTCTTCGCGCCACTGATACAAGTGCCGTAGTAGTTGTGCGCGAAGAACACTGCGGGTGCGATGTCCAGCGTGCGACTCTCGACAGACGGATCGAGCAGGCCGTGCGCGTAGAGCAGATGCGGGCGCCACGAGGCCAGCGCCGCAAGAGCGGGCTCGAGCCCGAGATCGGTCATCGACCAGACCGGCGCCGCCGGCGGCAGCGGAATCGGGGCATAGTCAACCGGTGTGTTCACCTCGTGCCACAAAGCCACCTCGTGACCCGCGCGCTCCAGGTGCGGCATGACGGCGCTCAGGTACGTGCCGGTGCCACCGATGCGACGATTGCTCCAGTTCAGAATGGCGATACGCACAAGAATCGGCCTGGTCTCAGATACGCTGGGTGACTGCGATCCGCCGTTCAAGCAAAGTCCAGGGCGTCCCAAGGCTCGGGGCCGAATCGGTCATGCCGCTCACGTGCTCAGAGGTACTCATCGTCATTCAACGCCGGCTGGCGGTTGGTGCGGAAGCTGGCACTCAGCGTGGACCATCCCGGCGCCGAACAGCGCTGAAGCAGGTCGTCAGGCGCGAGTGACGCCACATAGTTGGGCGCCTCATACTCGGCGGCCAGCCGTTCTCCAGGACGCTCACTGAGCTGCAGGCCCCTGACTGACCATCCGATCGAGAAGATTCGATAGCCGCAGGCGGCAAGCAGTTGCGTGACGTCGCTCCCAGCGCCGACATGGTCTTCGAACACGATGTGCCTGATACGACCCGCATCGAGCGCCTGTCGTGCACCGGTGAGGACGGCGAGCTCCGTGCCCTCGACATCAAGCTTCATGACCGCGATCGGTGTCGTCCCGATGACGCCATCGATGGTCTCCAGGGCTACCGTCACCGACGTGGCCGAGCCGCTTCGCTCTCCGATGTACGCGAGGCCGTCGTTGGACTCCATGTGTGCCGGGAGTACGAGCTCCGCAGACCCGGACGTCTGGCCGAGGGCCGCGTTCCTGATGTCGATCTCTGCGGTTCCCTGGATGCGGCGCAGGGTTGTCACGTTCTGTTGGAGCACAGAGAACAGCTCGGGATGCGGCTCCCAGGACACCACTTGACCGGTCGGACCTGCCGCGATGCCTGCGAGCATGGTCATGTAGCCGACGTTGGCACCGGCGTCGACAACCGTGTCGCCGGGCTCGATCAGGCGTGCGAGGATCTCGGAGACCGAGAGGTCATAGACGCCGGTCGTGAAGATGCTCTTGCCGATCATCTTGGCCGGGTCGGCAATCACGAACGCTCCCCATGCGACGGGTAGGCTGGTGTAGCCAGGGCTGGGAGGATGCCACGCCGCGCTGGCTCGACGAACCAGCTGCCATGGTCTCCACACGTACCAGGGCTTCGCGATCTGCTGCCACTGCATCATCAGGCAGCCCTCAATGCGGTGACCACGTGGTCCAAGGCAAACCGTTCGCGATACAGGCTCTGGCCGCGCGCACCCACGTGCTGGCGAAGGCTTCGATCGCCGAGCAGGTCGGCGACGCCGGATGCGAAGCCGTCGGTATCGGCCACGTCGGCGAGGACGACGGCCTTGCTCTGCGACCACAGCGGCTCGGTCAGATGGCCCTGTGTCGTCACGACCGGACGTCCCTGTGAGAGACATGCCATCGCGCTCGTGCGCCGCGACGTAATGCCGTCGGGATACGGCTGCACGAACAGGTCGCAGGCGGCGATGTGCGCGCTGAGCTCCGGAGATGAGAGGTATCCCGCCGCGTGCACCCGTGCGGACCACGACGGGTGTCGTGCGATGAGCATGCGGCGAAAGCTCTCGCCGCCGGTGCCAAGCAACAGCAGCGATGGCGCGAAGCGTCCGTCCACGATGGCCGGCAGCCGCTCCTCGAGCAGCGCGGCGACGTCGGGGCCATACGAGCCGAAGTGACCGACGAGCAACTGCTCGTCGGAGACGTACGTTCGTCGCAGAGCGTCAGTCGGCGTGGCCGCCGACGCGACGCATCCAGGCACGGGTAGCCACGTCATCGGGATCCGGCGGCCCAGCGCATAGGGCCGCAGCCGCGACTCCCAAGCGGGAATCGACATCCACACCCGGCGCGCGGCGCCAAGCAGCACTATCGTCATCACGCGATGGACGAGTGCCATCACGGCATGCCGGAGAGGTCCGCGCCGGAACTCCAGGTAGGGTTCGTGCACCATGAGCTCGATGCTGTCGCCGGACCAGGCGCGCTTGGCCAGCCACAGACAGAACCACACGTTCATCGAGTGATAGCCGAAGCCGTGCGGCACCCATTGCACGAGCAGCCGGCGCGGTAACGGGAACGGCCGCAACAGGCCATCGAGCCGCCGCAGATCGGCCGGACGAATGCCACCGAGATCGGGATGGATGCGCACGCCGGGCGTCTCCTCACGGCCATCGGCATACGGGCACCAGACATGCACTTCGTCGCCGGTACGCGCGAGCGCTTCGGCCACCTGACGCGTGTAGTCGCTGACCCCCCCAATGTCTGGCGGGTACTCGCTGGTGAGGATGTGCCAGGTGTTCACGACATCGCCTTCCGGTGGACGAACAGGCAGTCCGTCTCGTGCGTGGGATCGGTGTCGAACCCGTTCCACGATCGCGGAACAGCACGATCGCCGGCGAGCGATGCCGGCACGAACCCCAGGCGTTCCAGCGTTTGTGCGAGCGCTCCGGGACCGCCGCCAGCTTCGCTGAGTCGTGGGCCGTTGATCTCGATCATCGCGTGACGCACGACGCCACGGCGCAGCGACTCAGCACCGCCTGCCAGCACGAGGGGCTCGGCGCCCTCGACGTCGATCTTCATCAGATCGATTCGCTCGACGCCCCACTCGCGGACGCAGTCGTCCAGCGTTCGCGCCGGAACGTCCACGCGCGTCCAGCCGCTGCGCGGAAGCACCGTCGCGTTGTAGTCGAGGCTCGAGGGCGGTGCGTGTAGTGGAATCGAGCCCGGCCGATCGGCCAGCCCGCACATCATCGCCGTGACATTGGCGACGCCGTTGATAGCCAGATGGCTGTCCAACGCGGCAAACGTCCGCGGGTTGGGCTCGATCGCATACACCTGCCCGTTGGGGCCCACGCGATCGGCAGCCAGCAACGAGAAGTAACCGGCATGCGCGCCGATGTCGAGAAACGTGCCGCCGGGGCTCAAGAGCGCCCGCGCCCAACGGGTCATGTCCCGCGCGAAGCACCCCATGAAGATCTGCCGATGGATGGCGTTCCCGAGATCCAGCGTCATGGTGTAGTCCCCGATCACGGTGGTCTCGCGAATGCCCGTACGCGGTGTGAACGGCTGCAACAGGAAGCCCTTGCCCTTGACCTGATAGGGCCGGCCGGCCGCGATCACGCGCTCGAGCATCGTCATCCCCGGCTGCGCCCCTCGGCCTTCAGCCACGACCCTGCCCGACGAGGGGAGAAGGTTCCGCTATACGCGTCGAGGCATCGTGCGACCACGCTGCTCCACGTGAAGCGATCGAGCACCCGTTGCCGCCCGGCAACGCCCATCGCCCTCGCGGCCGCGGGATGATCGCGCAGCCACGCGATGGCGGCGCCAATCGCGACGGGGTCGTTCGGTGGAACCACCAACCCCGTCACGCCGTGCTTCACGACCTCGGGCATGCTCGCCACGCCGGTGCAGATGGCGGGCGCACCGCAGGCCATGCCCTCGAGCAGCGTCTGCCCGAGCAACTCGGGGACGGCGGTCTCGTGCCCCTCGTCGGTCCGGTACACGCTTGGGAGCACGATGCACATCGCTCGACGGTACTCGCGTACGAGAGCCTCATCGTCGAGCCCATGCAGCAAGGTCACGGCCTTGCCGCGGGCGAGGGCCACGAGTGCGGCCTTCACGCTCGCATCGGGCGCCGGTCCGGCAACGATGAGTGACATGCCCTCGGGAAGCCCGCGAATCAGATCCGAGATGCCCTTGTGCGGGAGAAGGCGACCCACGAACAGGACGCCACCGTCACGGCGAACGCTGTCGTCCGGCGAGAACTTTCGAATATCCACCCCGCCCCCGACGACACGGGCGCGCGCCAGATCGCTGTGGCCATGTATCTGACGGCTGTACTCACTCAGGTGCAGATGACCGTGGAACCACGTGTCGGTGGACACGTAGGCTGAGATGTCCCAGCCTCCGCCGCCGAGGTCGCTGACGAACACTCGTCGCCCGGTCAGGCGGCACCAGGCGGCCACGGCGCTGCTCACGAGCACGTGATGCTGGTGGCAGTGGACGACATCAGCGTCCTGAAGCTCTCGAAACACCTCGAGGCTGAACGGATTCGTTCGCTGCCCGCGAACGAACCAGGGGTTGCCGACCGTCCGTACGCGCATGGCGCCGATCTGTTCCTCGCGCCTGTCCTCGCCGAAGGTGACCAGCGTTGTCGTCACGCTGTCCGCCATGTGACGCGCCAGCTCGAACGCGTACCTCTCTGCCCCGCCGACCACGCCGGTCGTGCCAAAGGGGGCCGGGATGATGTGGACGACGTTCACCGTGCGAGCGCTCCGGCAGGCTTCGGCAGATGCCGGGCCAGACGAGGAATACGTGATATCCACGGCGCGAACCGCTCTGCCAGCATCGGTCCGAGCGGCGGTGTCTTGAGCACCGGCAACATGACCGCCATATACGCGGCTCCGACCGCTGCGGCAAGTGGCACGAACGCCCACACTCCGCGCACGGTCCAGAACGACATCAGCACGGAGATACCGGCGACCATCGCGACAAAACGCGCCAGCCACGGGCCGAGTGGTCGCAGGAAGGCCGCGCGCGAGCCACCCTCCTCTCGAGCGAGGGCGCGAAGGTTCGCCGGCACGCTGACGAGACACGACGACAGGAGCGAGCCGAGGACGGCGCCGTAAAGACCCAATAGCGGAACGAGGATCACCATGACGGCCAATCCGACCAGGCCGTCGGCCACCGATGTCACTGCCAGCCGCCGCTCATGTCCGAAGCAGAAGAGCGTGTAGACGAGGGTGAGATTCACGTGGCGTACGAGCATGCTCACCAGAAGCAAGGCCGTGAGACCCATGCCGCCGAATCGTGATTCGCCGACCCACCACGACACGAACGGTCCGTTGACGGCGAGCACGACGACGACGATGGCGCCGCTCAGCAGGAGCATGACCTGCGCCATGCTTCTGGATACATCGAAGAGCCGCTCGCGAGACGCGGCAGTACGCATCTCGCTCAGCGCCGGGAGCGCCATCTGCATGAACATCTGCGGCTGGTTGGCCAGCATCGTCAGCAGCTTGCCCGTGCAGGCGTACGGCACCACGGCCTCGGGCCCGAGGAGCTTGCCGACCACCACGAGGTCCGTGCCGCCAAGGAGCACTTGCGCCACCTGATTGACGCTGATCCACGCGCCGCGCCCGATCTGATGCCGCGCCACGGAGAACGAGAGCGACGGCAGATGTGCGGGCAGCACATACGCGTAGACGGTCGCCAGCCGTCGCCATGCCAGGATCGCGGACATCAGTTGCGTCGTGACCCAGCCGAGCGCGAGCGAATACAACCCAAGGCCGGCGGCAATGCCGGCAACGGTCATGGCCGCGCCAGCGGCCCAACTGGCCAGCTGCACGCCGCCGAGGAATGCGAGGTCCTGCACGCCTTGCAGCACGGCGCCGAAGACGCGAAGGGGAAACGTTACGACGAATGTCAGCACGACGATGGCCATGGGCCATCGAAGAGGTGCCCATTCCACGGGAATGAGCCAGACGATCAGGCAGCCGGCGACGGCCACAGGGAGCAGCTGCCACAGCACGAGCCGCGCCGTCTGACCGACGAGCGCCTGCAGCTCTGCGTGATCCCCGTTCGCGCGTCCGGCGGCGATCGCGATTTCCCGCGGCACGAGCTGAACGACACCGAGATCCATCAGCGCCAGATAGACCAGCACCTGCGCGCCGAGGAGCCACAGGCCGTAGTCATGCGAGCCGAGATGGCGCAGAAGATAGGGCGTCAGCCACAGACCCACGGCAACCGTGACGAACATCTGGAGGTAGCCGAGACCCAGCCCGCCGATGAAACGTCGCAGGCGTCCGTCACGCATTGGGCGCCTCGATCTCCATCCACTCGTTGCGGGCGGTCTCGGGTCCGATCACCGCGCCGAACAACGCACCGGTGGCGGCCCAGAACAGGATGCCGAGCTGTGTGTTGAACACCGGCCCGGTCATGCAGAGGCAGATGATGGTGAGCTGCAGGCACAGGATGATTGTCGCGGCGTCCTGCAGCACGTCGGTGACCGCACGCAGGGCGATGCGATAGCTGTAGCGAACCGCGGCGAACAGCGCTCCACCGTACAGAAGCCAGAGCGGCAGACCGCCATCGAGAAGCCAGCCGGTGAGCTGGACCTCCACGTGGATCGGCGGCGCTTGCCACAAGGTCCGGTCACCCAAATATAGCTGCATCATTCCCCATCGGCCGAGGCCGGCCCCGAGGGGAAACTCGTAAAGGAGCTCGGACACCGTGTACCGAATGAAGGCTCCGCGTTGGTCCTTGAAGGTGTGGAACACACCTCCGTCAGCCAAGCCTGAGAATCTGTCGGTCACAGCATCGCCTCCGAGCGCCACCGCCCAGATGTAAGACCCGACGACCAGCGCCACTCCCACACCGAGGCTCAACGTGCCTTCAAATGTCCGTCCCTGCCGCAGCCGCAGCAACGCAAACACACCTACGCTGGCGGCGGCCACGATCGTCAGCGAACGCACGTGAGTGAGGTAGAGGGCGGTCATCCCGATCACGGCAGCGGCGAGACAAACGCACCGCACAACCCATCGCTCGTCGCGCCGGACGGCGAGCGCAAGGCCGAGGATCATCGTCATCATGCCGGCGATCGCCGCTCCACCGGGGAGGTCGCTGAGCCCGGGCGGCCGGACGATCTCACGACCATCGGCGCCAACGTAAGTCAGGGCGTGAATGATGTCCGGGTTCAGCGACTGTGCAAGCGCACTGAACTCGGGCGGTAGAAACCGCTCCGGGAAATAGACCTGCAGCACACCGAGCACTGAGCCCAGCGCGCTCGCCGCGAAGACGATCCACAGCACGCGGCGAATCTGCGCCTCGCTGCGAACCGCGCGCGCCATCCAGAATGCGGGTGCGGCGATGCACAGCTGAAAGACGATCTGTCCGATGCCGGCAAACCAATGCGCCGACTCGTGGAGCAGGTTGAGCAGGAGCAACAGAAAGGAGATCACCAGCCACTTGGTGCTGTCCGGCAGCCGTTCCCCTCTTCCCTGACGAAAGTAGTAGACCAGGGCGGCGCCGCTGACGACATACGGCATCGCGCGGACGACGGTCCTGTACGCCTGCACACCAGGCACGAACATCATCAGGCCCCACAGCAGCTGCAACGCGATGAACAGCTCTGCCCAGCCCCACGACTCCTCGCCGGCGTCGCTGAACGCATCGGCGGCGTCGGCGTCGAAGAGGAGCGCGTTAGACGGAGGCCATGGATTTCGCATACACCTCCGTCAGCTCGAACAGCACCTTTTCGTATCCGTCGAGCATCCGGGCCAGCGAGAACTCGCGCGCCCTGTGCAGTCCAGCGGTCGAGAGCGTCGTGCGTTGCGCCTGGTCGGT
Organism: Vicinamibacterales bacterium; assembly: GCA_035293405.1. Classification (GTDB taxonomy): domain Bacteria; phylum Acidobacteriota; class Vicinamibacteria; order Vicinamibacterales; family UBA2999; genus Gp6-AA40. The sequence goes on from DATDOE010000033.1 coordinate 59,557, forward strand.
CAGGAGCGCCGATACCACCTCGGCGAACTCGGCGTCAGCGGGCATTAGACCGCACGCGCCGCCGCCGCCGAGAACGTCAACGCTGCCGGGGTTCTCCGAAGCGACGACCGGAGTACCGCACGCCATTGCCTCGAGATACGGAAGACCAAAGCCCTCGTACGTGCTGGGTGACGCATAGACCCACGCCCGCCGATAGAGGGCGGCGAGGTCCGCGTCGTTGATGCCGGTCAGGTAGGTGATGCCGGGATGACTGGGGCCCTCGGCGCCGACGATCGTCAGCGAAGCCGTCGGATGTGCGGGGAGAATCGTCTTCAGGAAGCCCTCGAGGAGCAGGTGTCCTCGCTTGCGACCATCGAGCGCACCGACGAAGAGCACCGATGGCTCGGGACTTCTGGACGAAGGCCACGGCGTGAAGATGCTGTCATCGACGCCATGCGGGATCACGCGTCCGACGAAGGGATTGTCTCGTGTGGTGTTGTCGCTGACCGCCACGACACCGCGCTGGAGGAACGCCGTGGCCAGCTCCTGCGCATAGACACCCAGTTGAAGGACGCATCGCCCGAACGACGTGGCGGACCGTGCCTCGCCGAGCGCGCTGCCGTGCATCACGCGAAGCACAGGCTTGCCAATGAACGGTGCGAGCAGGGTGTCGCCGTGCGCGACGACGGCGTCGAACTCACGGTACTCGGGCATCAATGCCAGCACGTTCCCGAGGTAGCCCATCGTGATGCGGCGGCCGGCCCACGTGTTCACGAACGATTTCCACGGCAGCTCACGGACCTCGTAGACCGCTCCATGGGGCTTCGGGTCGTGGCTGAACACGACCACTTCGTGATCACGACGAGCCAGACCGTCCGCGAGTGTGTGCGCGGCACGTTCGATGCCGCCACGCTTCTCTCCACGCACCGGGAGTCCGTAGCTGAGCATCGCGAGACGCAGGCGTGGAAGACGAGCCATGACTCAGGCCACCGCCACCGACGACAGCACCTGGTGGATGCGCCGCATCTGACGCGACGCGTCGCACAGTGCATCGGGACGCCGGCGAGCCGCGGCGCCGAGCCGCGCGTTCAGATCCCGATCGACGATGAGCTGCTGCAACGCCATCGACAGGGCGGAGGCGTCGCCAGGGGGCGTGAGCACGCCGCACGACCCATCGACGATCTCGCACGCGCCGCCAATGCCGCTCGTCACGACGGGAAGTCCCGCGTGCATGGCCTCGACGAGTGACAGCCCAAAGGCCTCAGGCAAGGTGTTCGGTTGGCAGAAAATGTCTGCGCCAGAGAGAATGGCTGGCACATCGCTCCGCTCTCCGATGAACCGTATGCGGTCGGTGATTCCCTTGTCGCGGGCAACGGCTTCCAGTTGTCGTAGATAGGCAATCTCCGCCGGCCGCTGTGCACCGCCGACAATCCAGCAGGTCCAACCATGTAGATCAACCAGCTCCGCCAGCGCCATCAACAGCACCCGCTGTCCCTTCAGCTCTTCGAGACGGCTGACCTGAACGATGACGACATCGTTCGCCGGTGTGCCCAACGAACGCCGGACGTGGGCACGTTCGCCCGAGATGACGGGAAGCGATACAGGGCAGTACACCTGCTCAACACGAGGACAAGAAAGCCATCGCGACAGGCGAGCGGCAGTGAAATGGCTGTTGCAGATCGCCAGGTCGGGGCGTGTGCGGCGGGCCAGGCGCTCGAGCCAGTGTCGCCCCTCACTCGCCATGTGCACCCAGAGAACCAGGGGAAAGCCAGCCCGTCGAACGACCGGTCCGAACACCACGCACGGCCACGGCTGATGGCACACGATCACGTCGAACGATTCGCGGCGGAGCAAGTCGGTCAACGCGCGACGCGCTCGGACCAGTGTGTGCGGCCGGCTGAGCCTGACATGGCCCAGCACATGCGGAGTGCGACCGAGCACGGTGAGCTCGCCGCTCAACCGCCCTTCGAAGCACACGGCAAACTCCGAGTGCATCTCCGGAGCGGACTCCGATTCGCGAGCCAGTGTGGCGAGGAACGTTTCCACGCCGCCGTACATGTTTCCGCTCGTGAGATGAAGGGCGCGCATCAGTGGACGTGGACCAGCGCTTGATAGATGGGTGTGAGGTCGCCGGCAAGACGATGCCGCGTGAAGCACCGCTCCGCGGTGGCGCGTCCGGTGTCACCAAGGCGTTGCCGCAGGCCGGCGTCGCGGGCCAGTTCCTCGATACGCTGCGCCAGCGCCTGCGCATCGCCCGGCGTGTGCTCGAGGGCGTTGGTTCCCGATTGCGTCAGCTCGAGCGCTCCACCGGCGCGGCTGGCCACGACCGGCTTCCCACAGGCCATGCCTTCCGCGATCACGAGTCCGAACGGCTCAGGGTCGGTGCTCGCATGAACGATGATGTCGAGCGAGCGCATCGCGGCCGCCGAGTCCTGCACGAAGCCAGTGAAGCCCACGCGCGAGCCGAGGCCGAGCGAGTCAGCCTGTTCACGGAGCTCGGCGAGCGACGTCTGGCTGCCCGCGGTCTCATAGACCGGCCCGCCAATGACATAGCCGCGCACCGGCAGCGACGAGGGCAACATGGCGAGCGCCTTCAGAAACGTTCCGTGGCCCTTCCATCGGGCGAAGGTGGCCACCAGCCCTACGCGCAGCAGGCCGTCGGCCGTGGCCAGACCCGACAGCGCATCGAGATCCAGTCGAGGGCCTCGCGGCGAAAACCGATCGATATCCACCGCGTTCCAGACCGGGTGAATCTCCACTCCCTCGCCGCAGACCTGCCGCACATCGGCCGCGACGCTCTGCGAGTTCGCAACGACGGTCGAACAGCGGTGAGCACAGAGGCGCAAGAGCCTGGCCATGAACGGACGGCGCCCGGCATAGTCGTGCAGATGCCAGAGAACAGCCGTGTTACGTGGCCGGGCCCAGGCGCCGAGCAGATGCATCTTCAAGCCATTGGTGTGGACGATGTCTGGCGCCATTGCGCGTAAGAGACGGCGGAGGCGGCGGAGGTAGGTCAGCGTCGGCCACGCGACTCGTGCGCATCGCGTCATGAACACCACCCGCGGCCAGAGACCTGCCCGGAGACTCCAGTCACCGAGCCGGGCGAGCGATGCGGGAAACGGAACGATCTGCACCGGCACACCAAGGGCTTCCACACGCGCAACGAGCGGACCATCAGAGGCGACGATGAGACTGAGCGACCAGGAAGGGTGGGATTCTCGAAGACCTGCCAGCAGCTCGTGAAGCGCCGCTTCGGCGCCGCCCGTCTGGCCGGTCGGAGAGAGAAAGACAATGCTCACAGCAGCCGCTGCCGCACGATGATCGTGTCGCCGGGCTGCACGAGATCGGTCGGCTTGGCGTCGAGCTCCTTCCGTTTGTTGTTGACGATGCGCACGATCTTGAGGCGCCGGTTGGAGCCGCGCTCGTTGATGCCGCCCGCGGTCGAGATCGCCTGCAGCACGGTCATGTCGCGCTCGAGCACGTAGGACCCCGCATTGCGGACCATCCCGGTGACGAAGAAGCGGTTGGCTTTCGGGACGAAGACCGTGTCGCCATCGCGGACGATGACATTGCGTGACAATCGGCCGTCTTCAATCTCGCGCAGGTTCACGTGCGTGATGTCGGCATCCCCCTGGTCTGGCAACGTCGGCGCGCCGATCACCGCCGTCTTCGGATGCAGGATGAGCACGTCGGCGCCGGCGGTTGGCGTCGGCGATCCGGCTTGCGCCAGCGCATCGAGCAGCGTGATGGAGCCGGACAGCACGTACTTCCCTGGCGTGCGGACCTCACCCATGACGAAGACGCTCTGGCTCCGGAATTGCTCGACGTCGACGGTGACCTGAGGACTGCGAAGGTATCCGTCGGCCAAGCGTTCCTTGATCAGCGCGGCGACTGCTCCAACGGTTCGGCCTCCCGCCTTCACTCGGCCGAGGAAGGGGTAGCCGAACTGCCCGTCGTTCTCGACGCGAAAACTGCCTGACAGCTGCGGCTCGTAGAACACATGCACTGCCAGCAGATCGCCAGGCCCGACGACGTAGTTGGCGGCGTCCTCTTTCGTCGACGACGACTGAGCGCCGAGGAGCGCGAGTGCGAGGAGAAAGACCGCTTTTGTCATTTACAAACCGTAGTTGACCGACGCGAGCACCCGACGCCGCTCGTAGTTGCGGCCGACCGGTTCGCTCGATGTCCGCGCCGTTCGCTCGTAGGTCAACGCGAACCGCATCTGTTTCTGAATCTGGAAGCCGATGCCGCCTCCCAGGCTCGTCGTGACCTCGCGCCGGCCGTCGAACGAGGTCCCGCCGATCCGCTGATTGCGAATCTCGCGGCGCTCGCCGATGCCAATGATCTCCATCGGGCCGAGCAGGCGCTGCGCAACGGTCAGGCGCCCGCCACTCTCCAGGTAGTACGGCTGGATCGGGTCGTACGAGTACGCCACGTCACGGTTGGCCTCGACGTCGAATCGCGTGACGCTCAACAGCGTGTAGTGCAGGCGCGCCGAGCCGGTGAAACCGCGGTACCGCGCGAGAGCACGGTCGCGCGGAACAAATGACCGGATGCCGGCTTTGGCGTCGCCGCTGATCGCAGCGCCCGAATCGAACTCCACCGCCGGTCCCACACGCAGGCTGTCGGTGTTCCTCACCGGCGCGCGCTCGAAACGATCCCGCTCGACTTCCGCCGTGATCACGACGCTCGTCAAGGGCGTGACGCGAAAACGCGCTCCGCCAGCGACGGCATCGGATTTGTGATCGAGCTGGTCGGCAAGCGACACGGAAAGGTACTGCTCGTTCCTGTCGTACGCTGTCTTCGAGCGACGGGCCCAGGCCGTCAGCGCAGTACGGGCGGTCAGGTCGATGTCAGCGCCCACGGACAGCGTGGTTTGGCTGTTCCGCACCCGCTGGTCGATTTCGAATCCCTGGCGGTCGCCGCGACCCGTGAATCCCACCGAGGCGAAGGGCCTGAACCCGGGACCCGTGACCTCATAGCGGCCCTCGAGCATCGTCGTCAGCGATCGCTGGTCTTTGTAGGTCCGGTAGTACACGAGGTCGCCGACACCGGTGCCCACGAACCGGGTGTTGCCGATTGGCAGAACGGCATAGAGCCTCGGTGTCACTGAGTATGTGAGGTCCGACTTGGGGGCGTTCGAGTCGTTGTACACGTTGGAGTCGGTACCGGCATCGCGCAAGGCAATCTGTGGATAGAGGGAGAGAGGGCCCAAGAGGACCACACGTGTCGATGGCAGGATCGGGCTCACCTGTGCGGCGGCCTGGCGGGCCGACATCAGGCACAAAACAGCCACCCAGATCGCGGTAGAAGAGCCGCGAAAAACGCTCATCGACTCACACCTCCCGGGGACACTGGCACACCTGCACATCGGCACACCTCGACTGAGGCGTGGCTTCGCCCCTTGAGTTACGGGGCGAGCGTATGGTCCAGGTCCGGTACAGCACCCTTTATCGACCCTGGGCACTGGGACAATTAGGTCTATCGGAAATGGGGGAAACGGGCGATGGCCAAGGCTAGAGGCCAGGAGCCAGGCGAAAACGCCTTCGAGAACGACGGGGCGGGGGGGCGATCAGTCCTTGATGCAGGTCACGAGCGACCAAATACGCGGGAAACTGACTTTCTGGATGGAGATCGGCCGTAAATTCGCCTGCACGAGAAACCCGGGAAGGTCCAGGTCCGCCTTGAACCCGATGTGGACGGTGAAGGGCGAAATGGCCCGCTCGACCCTCGACATGATCCGGCTCTGGCTTCGGAAATGGTTGAGGATGATGATCTTACCGCCCGGCCGGCAGACCCTGTTCATCTCCCGGACCACGCGAATGGGATCGGAGACCACGCTGATCACATAGGGTGCGTAGACGATGTCGAAGGACTCGTCGGCGAAGGCGAGATTCGCGGCATCCATCTCATGCAGCCAGACGTTCGACAGGCCCTTTCGAGTGACTCGCTCGCGTGCCTTGTCGAGCATCGACGCCGAGAAATCAATCCCGGTGACGTCGCAGTTGCGTGGGTAGAGGGGCACGTTGATGCCCGTGCCGACGCCAACCTCCAGAACCCGGTCGCCTGGCTTGATGCCCATCTGCTCGAGGGCCACGAGCCGGCCTGGGTGCAGCGTGGGGCCGAATGTCAGATCGTAGACTTTGGCCAGCTTCTCGTAGACGCCTTCGACGAAGTCGTTCTCGACCGGCGTGACCGACAGCGCGCGGGTTGCCGCATCAGAACTGACAGTCTCTTCACGTTCGAACAGCGCCATTCGCGGGCTCCTGTGGGCCATGGACCACTTACTCCAGGCCTCGTAAGCTGTTTCGCAGACTCGACTTCCGGCAACACACGCGTCGAGATGGCCCGCGCGCAGAGCCGTTCGGCACTATACCGTCCCCAGCATGTCACCACAAGCATTGTTTATCGCGGACTTTCACAGAAGGACCTCGAGCGCGAGATCCATGCGCCCGAGTGCGGCGGTCACATGCACGCCTTGGACGCGGCTCTTGAGCGCCTGATACACCTCGCGCGCGATCGCCACACCTTCTGCGGCCGCCGCCTTGGCCGTGCTGGCGCGGCGCATCCGGTCGAGCACCTCGCCCGGCACATCAACGCCCGATACTTCGTTCGCCATGAACTCGGCATCCAGCACGCTGGCCAGCGGTCGTATACCGAGCACGACCGGCAAGCGCGCCGCCTCGACACGTGCGGAGATTCGATCGAAGGACTGCACATCGAACACTGGCCGTGTGACAACGAACTCGGCGCCCGCCTCCACCTTCTGCTCGAACCGCTGCATCTCGCGATCGAGATCGTCGGCGCCGGGGTTCACCGTCACACCGACATGAAACGCAGTGGGCGGGCCGATGGCCTGGCCGCCGACGTCGAGCCCGCGATTGAACCGCGACACCGCGGTCAGCAGGCCGATGGAATCGACATCGACGATCGCCGTGGCATCGGGATAGTCGCCGACGAGCGGCACGTCTCCCGTCACGGCCACGATGTTACGCACACCCATGGCATGCGCGCCGAGCAGATCCGACTGCATGCCCAGGAGGCTCCGGTCGCGCGACGAGTACTGCAGGATCGTTTCGATGCCGGTCCGTTGCTGGATGAGCACCGCCGCCGAGAGCGCGCTCAGACGCGGCCCGCTCTGGCCGTCCGGGATGAGGACCGCATCGACGCCGCGAACCCGCAACGCACGCGCCTGCTCGATACACTCCTCGCCGGCGTGGCCGCGGGGTGGCAGCAGCTCGACGATCGTCACCCATCGTCCGCGCGCGAGCGTGTTGGCGAGAAATGATTTCTCCGATCGCGCCACCGGCGTGACCACCGGCGTCGAGACCGCCGCCACCGAACGGCGGGTCGCCGGCTTCTGGGCAGAGAGCCCCTCGACGGCGGCCTTGATGTGCCGGATGTGCTCGGGCGTCGTGCCGCAGCAGCCACCAACGAGCCGAACCCGGCAGTCGAGGAATCGGCGCGCGTAGGACGCCATGTACTCCGGCGACGTCAGGTAGAGCGTGCGCCCTTCGATATCACGCGGCCGCCCGGCGTTCGGCTGGGCCGACAGGCGCGCGCTGGTCAGGCCGGCCATGCGTTCCAGCGTCTCGAGCATGTGCGCGGGGCCGATGCTGCAGTTGATGCCGATGACGTCGGCGCCCGCGGCCTGAAGGGTTGGGACGAACTGCTCGGGAGGCGTACCGTCGAGGCTGTTGCCCTCCTCCTCGATCGTCATCTGCGCGACGATCGGCAGCGCGCAGATGCCGCGGACCGCGGAAATCGCCGCGCTGATCTCGTTCAGGTCGCGAAACGTCTCGAGGACGATCAGATCAACGCCGGTATCGACCAGCACCTGGGCCTGCTCGCGGAAGTACCCCTCGGCCTCGTCTTGCGCGGTCCTGCCCCACGGCTCGATCCGCAGCCCCAGGGGCCCCATCGCACCCGCGACGTACACACCCTCACCCGCAGCTCCTCGAGCCAGCTGGACGCCCTGCGCATTGATCTCGCGAAGCGAGTCGGCCAGGCCGAACGCGCGCAGCTTGATGCGGTTGGCGCCGAACGTGTTCGTCTCGAGCACGTCGGCTCCGGCGCGCACGTAGTCCTCGTGCACGCCCGCGACTCGGCGCGGGTCGGTGAGGTTGAGCGAATCGAAGCAGCGATTGATGAAGATGCCCTGGGAGTAGAGCACCGTGCCCATCGCCCCGTCACACACCAGCACGCGCTGGTCCAGGGCCTGGAGGAATGGCGTCACACGGAGTAGGGGCGACGCATGCGTCGCCCCTACGATGCGGCGCGAGGGGCGTTCGCCGGGGGTGAAACGAGCAGATCGGCCTTGTCCCAGATGAAGTCGTCTTTGCTGTAGACGGCGAGCTCGTAGTCCTTGCCCATGAAGATCGCCGACACCGGGCAGGCTTCTTCGCACATGCCGCAGAAGATGCAGCGCGTCTTGTGAATCTGGTAGATGCTCGCGTAGCGCGGGCCGGCCATGACCGTTCCGTCGTTCTCCGCCGCCTCCAGATAGATCGCATCCGCCGGGCACGCCACCGAGCACAGGCCGCATGCCACGCACTTCTCGAGGCCGTTCTCGTCCCGCATCAGCACCTGCTTGCCGCGGTACTTCGGGAACACCGGCACCTTCTGATACGGATAGTTCACCGTCACCGGCTTCTTGAACATGTGCCGGAAGGTCAGGGCAAAGCCCTTAATCAGGGGACCGATCATGGGGCTCATCATAACTGCGGCAACTCCCAATTCCCAACTCCCAACTCCCAACTCGACTCCCAGATTCCCAGCACCCAACTACCAAGAAGAGTCCCTCAAACGCGTGGGCGATTGGGAGTTGGCTTAGTATCGGGTTGGGAGTTGGGATCTTCGCGAAGCGCGCCGTTGGGAGTTGGGAGTTTGTACAATGCCCCCTGTGGAACCACGCCTTTTGACGCCCGAGCAGTTCCTGCTCACGCTGCTCGTCAGGCTGGCGGCGATTGCGGTGCTGGCGACGATGCTGGCCCGATTCCACCGGTTCCGGCACATCCTCATCTTCGAGCGGCGCGGCTGGGTCGATCGGCTGGTGTTCACCCTCTCGATTGGCGTTCCCCTGATGGCCGGCGTAACCAGCCGCGTCATCCTGAAGTACGACGCCGCGGACCTGACGCTCGAAGGCGCGCTCCTGGCGGGACTCATCGCCGGTCCATATACCGGCGCGCTGGTCGGGTTGCTGGCGGCGATTCCCGCGGTGATTGCCGGTGAATTCATCGCGCTGCCGTTTGCCGTCGGATGCGGCTTCGCCGGCGGCGGCCTCCGCGAGGCCTGTCCGAAGGAGACCATCTGGAAGTTCTCCCCGTTCGTCCTGATGGACCTTCCCAAACACGTGTGGCACATGATCCGGAAGCTGGAGCCGGGCTGGCAGATCGTTCTGCTGCTCGCACCGGTGGCGCTCGAGCTGCTGCGTCTCGCGCTCGGGACGCGATTCGGCGCCAACCACCTGTTCTTCTTCAGCGCGCCGTCACCCTGGATGATGGCGGTCGTCGTCACCGCCACCGCGATCGGCGTGGCCACGCCGATCAAGATCTGGAACAGCGCCCGCATCGAGCATCGTCTTCAGGAACAGGAGAAGCTGCTGCTGGCGGCGAAGATTGAAGCGCTCAAGAGTCAGATCAACCCGCACTTCCTCTTCAACACGCTCACCTCGATCTCGTCGCTGATTCGATCGCAGCCCGACACGGCGCGCACGCTCATCATCAAGCTGTCGGCGCTCCTGCGGCGGCTGCTCCGCAGCCACCAGCACTTCGTCACACTGCGCGACGAGCTCGAGTCGATCGACGAGTACCTGGACATCGAGGCCATCCGGTTCGGCCCGAAGCTGCGGGTCAAGAAGGAGATCGGCCCGGACACGCTCGGCGTGCTCGTGCCGAGCATGATTCTGCAGCCGCTGGTTGAAAACTCGATCAAGCACGGGTTGTCCCGCAAGGTCGGGCCCGGCTCGATCACGATCCGGAGCCGCCGTGAGGCAGGACGGGCGATCATCGAGGTCGAGGACGATGGGATGGGGTTTGTGCTGGACCGGCTCGGCGAGCCGATGGCGAGCGGCATCGGGCTCGCCAACGTCCGCGAACGACTCGCCGTCGTCTATGGGGCTGCCTACCAGCTCACGCTGAACAGCGAGCCCGGGCGCGGCACCAGCGCACGCATCGAGGTACCTGAGCTCGTCGCTGCCCCCGAGCAGATCACGGCATGAATCAACTCCCAATGTTTGGAGGTCCCTTTGGGAGTTGGGAGTTGGTTCACTCCAGAGAGGTTGGGAGTTGAGTCAAGCCCTGAGAGTCGTGGTCGTCGATGACGAGCAGCTGGCGCGTGAGGAGTTGTGCTACCAGCTCGAGCAGATGGCTGCGATCGAGATCGTGGCGCAGGCAACCAACGGGATCGAAGCACTCAGCGCCGTTGAGCGTCATGAGCCCGACCTCGTTTTCCTCGATATTCAGATGCCCGGGCTCGGGGGGTTCGAAGTGGCCCGGCGGCTGCTGGAACGCGAAGATGATGCGCCCGCCATGGTCTTCGTGACCGCCTTCGACCAGCACGCCATCGAGGCATTCGAGGTCAACGCCGTCGATTACCTGCTCAAGCCGGTCGAATCAGTGCGGCTGGAGCAGGCCCTGCAGAGAGCCCGCCGGAGGGTGGAGGCGGAGCGTCTGGGTCCGTCTGCCACCGCCCCCACGAACGATCAGCTCGAGCAGATCGTCAAAATGATGGCCAGCCGCCAGGCCCGCCGCGAACAGGTCGCGATCCGGGTCGGCGAGCGGTTCATGCTGGTACAGGCCGAGGAGATCATCTTTGCCTCTCTGGCCGACGAGTCGATTAACATAGTGACAGGGCAGGTGGCGGGCACGTCCAACTACCGCACACTGGACGACTTACAGGCGCGGCTCGATCCGGACGTCTTCTGGCGTGTGCACCGCTCGCATCTGGTCAACATCAACAAGATCAAGGAGATTGTCCCTTGGTTCAGCAGGAACTACATCCTTCGGATGAAAGACCCGAAGGGCACGGAGATCCCGGTGAGCAGGTCCCAGACCAAACGTCTCCGGGAATACCTGAAGCTGTAATCCATCCCGTCAGCGAACCACCGGCCGAAGAGATCCGCCTCGAGGTCGAAGAGAAGCCCGCGGTCGTGATGATCCATCGCCTGAGCGTCTGGAAGGACGAACTGGTCGCCTGGTTCAAGACGCTCTTCTCCGCCGCCGTGTACGCGACCTTGATCGTGACATTCGGGTTCCAGGTGGCCAGGGTCGAAGGCCAGAGCATGGCGCCGACACTGGCCGATCAGGATCGGCTCATCGTCAACAAGTTCGCCTATCGCATGGGTGCGCCGCGACGTGGCGACATCGTGATGCTGTACTACCCGCTCAATCCGGACAAGTCATTCGTGAAGCGGGTGATCGCGGAAGAGACCGACGAAGTCCGGATCGTGGACGGCCGGGTCTACGTCAACGACGTGCCGCTGCCGGACGACTTCGTGCCACCCGAGTATCGCAGCCACGACGACTTCGGTCCGACACGCATTCCCGACGGCTACTACTTCGTGATGGGCGACCACCGGAACAACAGCTCGGACAGCCGCCACTGGGGCATGGTGCCGAAGAAGTACATCATCGGCAGGGTGCAGCTGCGGTGGTGGCCGATACCGCACGCTCGCGTGTTCTGAGCTTCGCGCGTAATTCAGAATTGAGAATGCAGAATGCAGACAGAATCTCAGTTACCTTCTGCATTCTGAATTCTGCATTCTGAATTACAGCGTGAGCGACCGCTACTCCGAAGTCAACCGAGTCCTCTATCGCGTCCTCGTCCTGAACCTCGCGGTTGCGATCGCGAAGATCGCCCTCGGGTACTTCACCGGCGCGGTCTCCATTCTTTCCGACGGCTTCCACTCGCTCACCGACACGGCGTCGAACGTCGTGGCGCTGGTGGGCGTTTCCGTGGCCCGCCGTCCGCCTGACGCCAATCACCCCTACGGCCATCGCAAGTACGAAACGATGGCCTCGGTCGGGATCCTCGTGTTCCTCGTCGTGGTACTCGTGGGGGTGCTGTCGGCGGCCGCCGACCGTTTCGTGAACGGCGGCACACCGCGTGTGTTCCCCGCCGGCATTGGCCTGATGGTCGTCACATTGATCATCAATCTCTTCGTGGTCTCGTACGAGATCCGCGAAGGACACCGGCTGAACAGCGAGGTCCTGCGCGCCGACGCCAAGCACACGCGCAGCGATGTCCTCACGACCGGGGCGGTGCTCGGCGCGTTGATCGGCGTGTGGCGGGGCTATCCCCTGCTCGACCCGATGGCCGCGCTCCTCATTGCCGGATTCATCGGGCACGCGTGCTGGAGCATCGCGCAGGAGGCGTCGCGCATCCTGGCGGACGAGATCGTCATCGCCGAAGAGGACGTCCGCATGGTGGTGCAATCGGTTCAGGGGGTCATCGGCTGCGAGAAGATCCGGACACGCGGATCGGCGGACTATGCCTTCCTCGATCTGCACCTGTGGCTCAACGGCGACATGTCTCTGCAGGCGGCCCACGCCACCTCGCACGTGGTGAAAGACCGGCTGATGGCGAAGTTCCCGCAACTGGTCGATGTGGTCATCCACATCGAGCCGCCGCCGCAACAGTAGGCAGTAGACAGTAGACAGTAGGCAGTAGACAACCCACAGCTTACTGCCCGCTGCCTACTGCCTACTGCCTACTGCCTACTGCCTACTGCCTACTGCCTACTGCCTACTGCCTACTGCCATGGTAAGCTAGCTCGTTTGCGCCGTCATGAACGGCCGTGGAAAAGGGGGTACTGAGACCGATGAGCCGCCAAAGCCTGGAAGATCTGTTGCAAGAAGTTGGCAATCCGGTGGACCTGCTGCGCAATTCGCAGATTGGGGCCTATGTCTATCCGGTGGTCCCTGCCGAGTACTCGAATTGGCGCGACGAGCAGCGCGCCTGGCGGGACAGCTGCGTGCTCTTCGACCAGTCGCACCACATGGTCGAACAGTACGTCGAGGGTCCCGATGCCCTCAAGTTGTTCTCTGACATCGGCACCAACAGCTTCGCCAAGTTTCCCGTCAACAAAGCCAAGCAGCTCAGCCCGTGTACCTACGATGGCTACGTGATCGGCGACGGCATCCTCTTTCACCTCGAGCCGAACAAGCTGGCCTTCGTCGGGCGCGCGCCGTCCGCGAACTGGATTCAGTTCCATGCCGAGACCGGCGGATACAACGTCACCACGGAGAAGGACGACCGCTCGCCCTCTCGTACCGGCGGCAAGGCGGTCGTGCGCCGGCACTACCGCTACCAGATCCAGGGACCCAATGCGCACAAGGTCATCGAGAAGCTGAACGGCGGGCCGATTCCCGACATCAAGTTCTTCAGCATGGACGTCATCACGATCGGGGGGCGGAAAGTGCGCGCCCTGCGTCATGGCATGGCCGGCGCTCCCGGATTGGAAGTGTGGGGTCCGTACGAGGAGGGCGAGGAAATCCGGGCGGCGATCGTCGAGGCCGGCAAGGACTTCGGCCTGACGCAGGTTGGCAGCCGTGCCTACGCGACCAACACGCTCGAGTCGGGATGGATTCCATCGCCGCTTCCGGCGGTCTACACCGGCGAGAAGCTGAAGAAGTACAGGGAATGGCTGCCCGCGTCGGCGTATGAGGGCACGGGCTCACTTGGTGGCAGCCTCGCGTCAACCAACATCGAGGACTACTACCTGACGCCCTACGAGCTTGGCTACGGACCGTTCGTCAAGTTCGATCACGACTTCATCGGCAAGGAAGCCCTCCAGAAGATCGCGGACAAACCGCATCGCCGCAAGGTGACCTTCGCATGGAACGCCGACGACGTCGGCAAGGCGATGCGCTCGATGCTGGAGCCGGGCGGGAACCACTACAAGTGCATCGACCTGCCGCTCTCGAACTACGCCTCGGCGTCGTACGACAAGGTCAGCAACGCCGGCAAGACGGTGGGCATCTCGATGTTCAGCGGCTACAGCTACAACGAGAAGTCGATGCTCTCGCTCGGCATCGTGGACCCCGACATCGAGATCGGCAACGAGGTCACACTGCTCTGGGGTGAAGAAGGCGGCGGCTCGAAGAAGACGACCGTCGAGCGCCACAAGCAGATCGAAATCCGGGCCATTGTCAGCCCGGTGCCCTACTCAGAAGTCGCGCGCAAGACCTACGCGGCTGGGTGGCGAACAGGCGCCTGACGGCGGTTCAGAAGGTTCCAGAACCTTTGGAACCTACTGAACTTCTGGAACTTGTTGAGCTCCAAGCGGGTTCTGCCGCTTCACCAGACGCGGAATGTGGCGGCCGATGGCGGCGAGCGAGACGAAGACCAGTGCCATCATGCCGGCCAGCAGCATGAAGAAGCGGGGGCTCCCCGCCGCGAGCGCCGGCGCGGAGCTGCTGAGCACACCCCCGATGCGCCCGAACGCCACCGCCGTCCCAACTCCAGTCGCACGGATGGATGCCGGATAGACGTGCGCCGCCAGCGCGTACATCGTGGTCTGGGTTCCGTTGATCAACCCTCCAGTCCACGCCAGCAGCGCAAACAGGACGACAGTCGGCGGTGGTCCAACCGCCATCGAGGCGATCGTGCCCGCGCCCGCGATCGCGCCCACGCACATCGCGAGCATCGTCAGCCGTGAACCCACGCGGCTGATCGCGGTCGCGCCAAGGAGGGCACCTCCGACGCCGCCCAGATTGAACGCCAGCAGGCCGTTGCTCGCCGTCGCCAGGTCGAACCCGGCACCCCGCAGCAGAGTCGGCAGCCAGAACACGGCGCCGTACGCCGCGATCAGGCAGAAGAAGAATGACGCGCACAACGCCAACGTGTCGCGGCGGAGCTCCGGTACGAACAGCTCCCGAAGAGACGCGCTGCGGGCGGCTTCCGTCGAATCGGTGAATTCGCTGCCCTGCGGCACTTCGTGTCCCATGCGGCGCAGGAGTTTTGCCAGCTCGGGCCACCGATGGCGATGCCTCGCGAGGAATCGCGGGGACTCAGGCAATGCCCAGATCAACACGAGCCCAAGCGCAAGCGGCATCAAGCCGCCGACCAGGAACAACGCGCGCCAGCCGAGCTCCGGGAGAATCCGGGCACCGACAAAGCCGGCGAGGGCGCCCCCGAGCGGTACGCAGACGATCGTCAACGTCACGGCGAACGGCCGCTGGCGCCGCGGTACGTATTCGGCGGCAAGCGCGGCGGCGTTGGGCATGGCGCCGCCCAGACCGAGTCCGGCGAAGAACCGCAACACGCCCAGGGTCTGCAGATCGTCGACGAAGCGAATGCTCGTCGTCAGGATGCCAAACACAAAGACGCTGCCGAGCAACGCGACGCGACGGCCCAGCCGGTCGCCCACCACACCCGCGATCGCGCCGCCCAGCATCATCCCTACGAGGCCGCTGGCCACAACAGGAGTGAAGGCCGTCGCGGGCCGGCTCCACTCGGTGATCAACGCCGGGATGGCGACGCTCAGGAGCTGGTTGTCGACGCCGTCGAGGATGATGGTCAACGCTGCCGCGAGCACCAGAAGCTTCTGATACCCGGTCCAGCGTCCTTCGTCGAGCAGCGGACCGATGTCGAACGCCTTCATGTCAGGCTCCTGCCGATTGGGACGTCCGTGGAACGTGCCGGCGAACCGCCGCGAGCGACAGGAAGACAATCGCCATCAGGACGGCGATGGACGTGAAATAGCCCGGGGGCCCGCCGCGATCGAGCGCAAACGTCCCGATGTACGCGGCCAGGACGTTCCCGATGCGGCCGAAGGCCACCGCAGTTCCAACGCCCGTGCTGCGGATATCGGTCGGATACACGTGCGCGGCCAAGGCGTACATGGTCGTCTGCACGGCGTTCAACAAGCCGCCAGTCAGCAGGAACATCACCATCAGGAAGAGCGTGTCCTGCGGATCGAGACGAACTCCCGTCAGGACCATGGCGCAGACGATCGCCGCCGCGGACATCCCCAACATCGTCACTCGCGAGCCCAGGCGCTGGATGGCGAGGGCGCCGAGGATCGCGCCAGCGACACCACCGTAGTTCGACATCGCCAGCGCACGGCTGGCGGCCGGCTGGGTGAAGCCCACGTCATCCGCGGTGAGCATGACGGGCAGCAGCAGGATGATGACGTAGTTGACCATCAGGCAGAAGAAGAAGGAGGCACAGAGGGCGAGCGTGTCGCGCACGAGGGCCGGGCTGAAGAGGCCGACGATCGAGGCGGACTTCACCGGCGCGCCGGCGGCGACGGCCTCGGTGTACTCGACGTCGTCCGGGAGAGCGTGCCCGATGCGACGCATCGTCCTGGTGAGCTCGGGCCATCGCTCGCGGCGTTTCGCCAGGTATCGGGGCGACTCCGGGAGGACCTTCCATAGCACCAGGGCGAGAACGATGGGGATGATGCCACCGAGGACGAACAGCGTCCGCCACCCGTAAGTCGGAATGACGCGAGCCGCGAGCTCGCCGGCCATGGCGCCGCCAAGCGGAATGCACACGATCGTGAGCGTCACGGCAAACGGACGCTGGCGACGCGGGACGTACTCGGACGCGAGCGTCGCGGCGTTAGGCATGGCGCCGCCGAGGCCGACGCCGGCGAGAAATCTCAGCGCACCCAGCATCGCGACGGAGTCGGCAAAGGAAATGGCCAGCGTGAGCACCGCAAACGTCAGCACGCTTCCCAGTAGCGCGGTGCGCCGCCCCAGCCGATCGCCGAGCATCCCGCCGATCAGGCCGCCGATCATCATGCCGAAGGGGCCAAGGGCCAGCGCGCCGGTGAAGTCGGCGCGCGGCCGTCCCCACTCCTTGATCAGCGTCGGCACGGCGTTGGGCAGCAACTGGTTGTCGATGCCGTCCAGGATGATCGTCAGCGCCGTGCCGAAGATCAGCAGCTTCTGATACCCGGTCCATCGACCTTCATCGAGCACTGCACCAACATCGACCGTTTTCATTGCGCTCCTTTGGGGGCTTTCGGGGGCCGAAAGCCCCGGCAGTATACCAGCGACCGCATATGATGCTGAGCTGACGTGATCGGCGCCGCACAACTCCTCTTCGACATCTTCACCGCGGATCTCTTGCCGGTTTTCGTCATAGCCGGCGTGGGGTTTCTGCTGGCCCGCCTGGTCTCGGTCGACGTGCGAACCGTGTCCCGGCTCACGTTTCATGCCCTCGCACCGGCGCTCGTCTTCAACGTGCTGGTCACCTCGACGCTCGATAGCGTCCAGTCCGGCCGCATGGCGCTCTTCTACGTGCTGGTCACCGTGTCCACAGCCGCCCTGGCCAGATTGGCGGCGATCCCGCTTCGACTCGACCGGCGGGCACTCATCGCGTTCATGCTGGTCGTGGTGTGCTCGAACAGCGGCAACTACGGGCTGCCCGTCGCGCTGCTCGCATTCGGTCGCGAAGCGCTGGCGTACGCCAGCGTGTATTTCATCTCGAGCTCGATCTTCAGTTACACCGGCGGCGTTCTTCTCGCGGCCAGCGGACGGCGGAGGGTACGCGACGCGCTTCTGGGCATTGCGCGCGTGCCCGCTGTGTATGCGGCGATTGCCGCCGCCGTGATGATGAGCCTGGGGATCCAGACGCCGGCAGTCATCATCCGCCCCATCGGCATGCTCAGTGACGCCGCGCTGCCGATGATGGTGCTGGTATTGGGGATGCAACTCGAGCGGGCCACGATGCCCGAGCGGCCGATGGTGGTGGCCGTGGCCGTGGTGCTCTCACTCATCGTGACACCGCTCGCGGCCATCGGTCTGGCGCACGTGGCTGGACTGGAGGGGGCGGCGTTTCAGGCCGGCGTGCTGCAGGCGTCGATGCCGACTGCCGTGATCACGACCATCCTCGCGCTCGAGTTCGACGTGCTGCCGAACTTCGTCACCAGCGTCGTCTGCGTCGCGACGCTGCTGAGCCCGTTAACCGTCACGCTGCTGATTGCCTATCTACAGAACCTCTGAGGAGAGCCCGTCGCTCACGCTTCTCGGTTCTCGCTTCTCGGTTCGGGTTCAGGTTCGGTTCTTCCGAGAAGTGTGAACGTTACGTACTGACGAGTCGATTGGTGAGAAACGCGGCCACACCACATCCGGCAATCACGGCGGCCAGCGGGACGGCGGTGCCGTTGGCGAACGCACCCACGAGCGCGCCGCTGGTCGAGCCCAACACGAACTGGATCGTGCCGAGGAGCGCCGATGCGCTGCCCGCCTCCCGTCCATGCGGTGCCATCGCCAGCGCGGTCGTATTCGGCAGCACGAAGCCGTGACAGGTGATGAAACAGAACAACGGTACGAGGATGCCGGCAAACCCTCCGAAGCCTGTGTACGCATTGACCAGCAGCACGAGACTCGCGGCCATCGCCACTGACAACATCACCCCGACGACCCGCCGGGCGGGGACCCGGCCAGCAAGCCAGCGATTGATCTGCGAGGCGGCGATGATGCCGAAGGCATTGGTGCCGAAGAACAGGCCGTAGCGCTCGGGTGACACGTGAAACAGCTCGATGAAGACGAACGGCGACCCGGCGATGTAGGCGAGCAGTCCGGCGAAAATCAGCGCGCCGGAGAGCACGTGGCCCATGTACGCCCGGTCGCGTGCCAGCCGCGCGTAGATCGCCAGGACCGCGCTGAGTGGCTGGCGGCGCCGCCGCGCGACAGGCAGGCTCTCCGGCAGGAAGATCGCCACCAGCACCAGCCACACGGCCCCGTACACCGTCAGGAGCCAGAACACCGATCGCCAGCCGAAGTTGACGAGGAGCTGTCCGCCGACGAGCGGCGCGAGGATCGGCGCGAGGCCCATGACCAGCATCAGCACGGAGAGCATCCGCACCGATCCCAGCTGGTCGAAGTGGTCGCGCACCACGGCGCGCGGTATCACCAGCGGGGCACATCCGCCGAGCGCCTGCAGGAAACGAAACGCAATCAGCGATTGGACGCTGCCGGCCAAGGCACAGCCGATTGACGACACGATGAAGACGACCAGGCCGAAGTACAGCGCCGGCTTCCGGCCGACGCGGTCTGACAGCGGACCGTAGAAGGCCTGGCCGAGCGCGATGCCCGTGAAGTAGACCGCCAGGCTCACTTGTACCGCGGCGGAGTTGGTGTGAAATTCGCGAGCGATCGTCGGCAGCGCCGGCAGATACATGTCGATCGCCAGCGGACCCATCGCGGTCAAGGCGCCAAGGATCAGCGCCAGGCGATGGTAGGAGGCGCCCTGCGGACTAACTGACATCGCGTAACTCAAGACTCAAAACTCAAACATGGCATGCACTTGTCCAACCGCGGATAACGTGAGCGCTTCACCTGTTTGAGTTTCGCGTGCGGGCACTGTTTGAGTTTTGCGTTTTGAGTCTTGAGTTTCTCCGATAGTGTCCAGAGCGACCGCCCTTCTTCTCGATCAGGCAGATGCCGCCGATCACCATCTCCTTGTCCACGGCCTTGACCATGTCGTAGATGGTGAGCGCCGCCACGGACACGGCCGTGAGCGCTTCCATCTCGACGCCGGTCTGGCCGGCGGTGCGCACCCGTGCCTCGATGCGGTAGCCGCGGCGAGTCGGCGTCAACTCAACGCTGACATGCGTCAGCGCCAGAGGATGGCACAACGGAATCAGCGCCGCGGTCTGCTTGGCGGCCATGATGCCCGCGAGTCGCGCCGTCTGCAGCGGATCACCCTTGGCGACCGCGCCACGTCGAATGAGCGCCAGCGCCGGCGCGCTCATCGTGATCTCGCCGCCGGCCAGCGCTTCCCGGCGGGTCACCGGCTTGCCACCGACGTCCACCATCCGCGCGTTGCCCTTGTCGTCAACGTGCGAAAGCGCGGCGGCGCGGCGCTGCTTAGCCACCCTGCTGGTCCGCCTGGGCCAGGTAGAACGACAGGCTCTCGAGCGACACCGTCAGGTCCACGCTTTTCAGTTTCACGTGGGCTGGCACTTTCAGCGCACCCGGCGAGAAGTTGAGAATCGCTTTGACGCCGGCCGCCACCACCTGATCGACGACCGGCTGCGCGTGCGGCGCGGGAACGGCGATCACGGCGATGTCGAGCCGATCGCGTTTCACCACGCGCTTCAGTTCCTTGATGTCGAAGATCGGCACGCCCCCCCGCGACTCGTGGCCGATCTTTTCGTTCGCGGCATCGAAGAGCGCGGCGATCTCGAACCCCTCCTGGCGGAATCCGGGATAGTCGGCGAGCGCGAGGCCAAGGTTGCCGGCGCCCATGATGGCCACGCGCAGATGTCTGTCGAGACCGAGGATCTGGCGGAGGTGCCGGCGCAGCTCTTTGACGTAGTAGCCGACGCCACGTACGCCAAACTCCCCGAAGTAGGCAAGGTCCTTGCGAATCTGCGCGGCGTTGAGATGAAACTGCTCGGCGAGCGCCTGCGACGAAATCGTCTGGGTCCCGCCAGTGTCGAGCTCGTTGAGGCACCGGAGGTACACGGACAGACGGTTCGTGGTCAGCTCCGAGACTTGTTCGGGTGTCTGCCTCCGCTTGTTCGGCCGATTCACAAGGTTCAATGCTACCATCTCGCGCCATGGCACAGCCCATGTCGAGCCCACCAGAATCGCGTGAAAAGGGCACGTTTCAACCCTATGTTCCGGCCTCCCAGTTGCTGCCGGAATTCACCATCAAAGCCATCATTCTGGGCGCGCTGTTCGGGCTCCTCTTCGGCGCATCGACGGTGTACCTCGGGTTGCGCGCCGGCCTCACGGTCAGCGCCTCGATCCCGATCGCCGTGCTGGCGATCTCGGTACTGAAACGACTGGGCGGGTCGACGATCCTCGAAAACAACATCGTCCAGACGATCGGATCGGCCGGCGAGTCGCTCGCCGCCGGCGTGGTGTTCACCATCCCGGCGCTGATCTTTCTCCTCCCCCGAGGGCCGGCGTACTTCAACTACTTCCAGATCACGGTCCTGGCGATTTCCGGCGGGATCCTCGGCGTCCTGATGATGGTTCCGCTGCGTCGCGCGCTCATCGTCAAGGAGCACGGCGTGCTGCCCTATCCGGAAGGGACGGCCTGTGCCGACGTCCTCATTGCCGGTGAGCGGGGCGGCGCGCTGGCGAAGACGGTCTTCATGGGGCTCGGCATCGGAGCGCTGTGGAAGGGCATCTCCTGGATCGCGCAGATCGTCCGGACCACTGTCGGCTACTCCTTCGCGCGCAACAGCTTCTTCCCGAACGCGACGATCAACCTCGACCTGTCGCCGGAATACATGGGCGTCGGGTACGTGATTGGCCCGCGCATCGCCGGCGTGATGTTCGCCGGCGGCGTCCTCTCCTGGCTCGTGCTGCTCCCGCTGCTCTCGTATCTCGGGAACTTCATGACCGTGCCACTCCCGCCCGTGCCCGCGAGCGGCCTGAGGATCGATCAGATGAGCGCGCAGCAGCTCTGGAGCGCGTACATTCGCTACACCGGCGCCGGGGCTGTACTGGCCGCCGGGCTGATCACGCTGGCCCGCACCATCCCGACGATCGTGACGTCGTTCCGCGAGAGCGTGAAGGACTTCAGCGCCGTGGCCGGGGCGAACATCCGCGCGCGTACCGAGCGCGACATGCCGCTCAGCATCGTGCTCGTCGGCTCGGTCCTGCTGGCGATCTTCCTCGTCGTCGCCCCCGGAACACCCACGCAGGGCAACGTGCTGTCGGCCATCCTCATCGTGCTGTTCGGCTTCTTCTTCGTGACGGTGTCGTCGCGCATCACGGGACTCATCGGCAACTCGTCCAACCCGATCTCGGGCATGACGATCGCCACGCTCATCCTCACCTGCACGATCTTCGTGGCGGTCGGCTGGGTTGGCGATTTCTACGCCCCGATCGCACTGGGCGTCGGCGCCGTGGTCTGCATCGCCGCGGCCATCGCCGGAGCCACCTCGCAAGATCTCAAGACCGGCTTCCTTGTCGGTGCCACTCCCATCTATCAGCAGATCGGGCTGGTCGTCGGCGTCGTGACGTCCGCGTTCGTGATCGGTATCACCACGCTCTACCTGCACGAGGTGATGACGATCGGGTCCGGCTCGCTACCCGCGCCTCAAGCCACGCTGATGTCCACGATCATCCGCGGGCTGCTCAGCCAGAACCTGCCGTGGGGACTGGTGCTCGTCGGCGTGTTCATATCGGTGACGCTCGAGCTGTGCGGCATCAGGTCGCTCTCGTTCGCGGTCGGATCGTATCTGCCGATTGCGACCACCGCGCCGATCTTTGCCGGCGGCATCGTGCGCTGGTGGGTCGAGCGCAAGACCGGGCAGCGCGGCGAATCCGAGATCAGCAGCGGCACGCTCTTCAGCTCCGGCCTCATCGCCGGCGGTTCGCTCGCCGGCATTCTGTATGCGGGACTCTACGGGCGCAATATTCTCAAGGCCGCCGACGACGCCGAAACGCTGGGGCTGTTCCCGTTCCTGCACGAGGGAACGGTGGGCATGGTCGTTGGTGGGCTGCTCTTCCTGGCGCTGGCGGTAGTCGTCGCCCGCATGGGCATGCGGAAAGTAGAATGATGGGGTGATCCGACTCGCACTTCGAGTCCTGCTGATTGTCCTGCTCGCCGCAGGCAGCGCTCAGCCGCAAACACCGGCCCGCCGCCTGGCGACAATCGACGCCGTCAAGCAATTCCCCGGCTTCTATCACCTGCAGAACGTCCTCATTCGCGGCGAGCTCGCCGATGCCGCGCCGCGTCTCCTCCTGCGAGCCGACGAGCACGACGTGCGGGTGATGCTCGAGGACGGCGTCGCGACCAGGAGTGGACCGGTCGAAGTACGAGGCCTCCTGATCGACGTCGGACGGCTGGAGCCCGGTGACCCGCGCGTGGGCAGCTATGCGGAGGGGCGCGACGCGGACCGCTGGCCACGACCCGGTGAAGAGCTGATCGTCCGCGCGAGCGGAGTGGTGCAAGTGGCGGCGGCTCCGAGCACGCCGTCCGTGCGCGCGATCGCCCTCGAGCCGTGGAAGTTCGACGGCCAGAGAGTGACGGTCGTTGGCAACTTTCGCGGCCGGAACCTGTTCGGCGATCTGCCGGGAGCCCCGGGCAAGAGCAAGTACGACTTCGTGCTGCGCGGTGCGGAGGGCGCCGTGTGGGTCACGAACCTGCGGCCCAAGGGCAATGGCTTCGATCTCGACGTGAACCGTCGTGTGGACAGCGATCGCTGGCTGGAAGTCACCGGCACGATCGTGCGGGACAATGGCCTGGTCACCATCGACGCGACGAAGCTCGCGTTGGCCAAGGCACCGCAGGTGACAGAGGCCCCCGCCGAGTCCGCCGCCCCGGCCGCCCCCCTCGAGCCTGTGCACATCGTGTTCAGCTCACCGACCGACGGTGAGACAGATGTGACGCCGAACGGAAGCATCCGGATTCAGTTCTCCCGCGGACTGAGTCAGCCATCGCTCGAGGGACAGATCCGCGTCTCCTACCTCGGAGCCCCGCGGCCCGACGCCGGAGCACCACCCTCGAGCCTGGCCTTCACTGTGTCGTACGACGCGGGGAGCCGCGCTATTCAGATCAAGATGTCGCAGCCACTCGACCCATTCGCGACCGTGCGCGTCGAGCTGCTGGACGGCATCAAGGGGTTCGATGGCGGACCGGTCGCTCCGTGGAGTCTCACATTCTCTGTTGGGGGTTGACTCCCAACTCCCAATCCGAACCAGAGCCAACTCCCAAGGACGACCAAGAACCAAGAACCACCAACCAGTTCAAGGCACCAGCCTGAAGCTCGTCACCTGCCTGGCGTCGCCCTGCGTGACCTCGACGGCGTAGTCGCCAGGCGCGAGCGGCGACAGCGTCGCGTCGGTCACGATCCATTTGAACGTCGTCGAGGGGTCCGGCCGCTCACTGATCTGCACCGGCACGGACAGCGGATTGCCATTGCGATCGAGCAGGCGGGCCTTCGCCGGACTGGTGACGGTCGTGGCCATCTCCAGCCGCAATCGATCGCTGCGCTGGAATCGCAGATCCGCCGTGCGCATGTACTGAGGACCGGTGGACGGCCCGCGACGCCAGATCACGGCTTCGCCGAGCCCGGAGCTCTGCTTCATCACGACTCGCGCGGTGTCACTCAGCTCGACCTTCTCGTCGGCCTGCGAACGCAGGCGCACGCGCACCGCGTACTCACCGGAGGGGAGACCTCCGCTCTCCGGGACCTGAATGCCAAACGGGCCGTCACCGGCGTTGAGATCCACGGTACGGGACACCACCTGCGTACCATCGGCTGCGAGCACGACGACCTCGGCCTCGGCCCCTGCCGTCCATGCGAGCTGCCGGCGGGTCTGGTAGTCCAACTCTCCGACGATCCAGAACGCACCCTGCGGCTCTCCCGATCCTGCGTCATGCACCCAGGAGGACGTCCGAATCCTGAACGGCGCGCGCGGATTGAAGCCCGCGACCGTCGTGAGCGCCGATGACGCCCCCTCGCCCGACGCGGGTGAAGTCGTCCGGGCGGTACTCACCAGCTCCTCGGCCGTCCGTCCCCGGTAGCCGCGGCGCGCGCGCACTTTCGCGCCTTCTCGTTTGACCCGCACGACGATCTCTCGAAATCGCCCATCGAGCTTCGTGTTCGACGAGTAGTAGCCCATCAGGTAGTACGAGGAGAGATCGTCGACGATCCGCCCAATCAAGCCGTCGATGTTGTTGGTGTTCACAACGGACAGTCCGTCGGTGTTGTCGGCGAGGAAGCGAAGGCTGTCCTGCCGTGACGCGAGATTGCCCGCGTCTCGACGCCGGTTCGGCGCCTTGTCGGAACCGATCGCCGCATCGAAGGGGACGATGCCTCGGGCGTAGACGGAATAGAACGTCACGTTGCTGCGATTGGCGTCTTCGGTCAGCGCGCGCAGGCGAAGGCTGTGATCCATCGCCGCAAGCGCGGCGCGGTCCGCCTCACACTCCACGCGGTTGGCACCTCGCGGACCGTCACCCGTGTCGTCGGGCCGTGGACGTGGAGGACGGAGCAGGTCTTGGGCCTTTGTCTGATCCCTTCCCTTCGGAGACGTGGTGAGACCCGGGTTCTCCTTGAAGAGCGCCCAGCCCTCCGACACCGTGAGAATGGCTTTACGTTCCTCACGCACACCATTGAGGTGCGCGACCAGGTCCGCGAGCGCATCGAGCGTGAGCTTCTCGTGGCGGCGCGCTTTCATCTCCGGGGCCGGGCCGGGCGAGTTGGCGCTGTACGGCGGGTAGCAGGCGTCGTAGAGATCGTCTTTCGGGTCCTGGTTGCCAGTTCGACCGCGTCTCCCCCACGCCCACTCGTTCTGCATGATGTTGGAGATGACGGTCGTCTTGCGTCCGAAGGTGATCTCGCTGGCCGACATCTCGGGCGTCATCACGGCCACCATGTCGTCGGGGCCGAGCACGCGATCCAGGAACTTGATCAGCGGCAGCCGCATGTTGCTCGAGCCTTCGATCTGCGTGTGATAGGTGTCGAGGAAGATCACGAACACGCGGGCGCGTGCGGCGGCGGCCATCTGACGGCTCTGCGCAACGGTACTCGGCTCGATGCGGGAGTCCTGCGAGCCGGCCGGCCGAATGCTCACGTGCTCGAAGGCGTCGATCGTCTGAGGCACGCCGTCTTCGAGCAGCTCGACGTCCTCGGCCTTGAGATCCTCGATGGGTTGCCCGCCCTGGGAGGCGTACATGTCCACGCGGACGTAGTTCGCCCCAGTGCGAAAGGTCGGCTGGTTCTGCGCCCGCAGCGAGACGGCTGCAAGCGTCAACAGCAAAACGAGTGAGAGTCGAGCCACACGGGACCCCGACGGCAGGCTGGCTTTGGCAGTGTACTTCAACTCAGGGAATCAGCCTGAATCCAGTGAGTTGCCTCGCCTCTCCCTGGGCGACCTCGACCGCGTAGTCTCCGGGGGCTAACGGCGCCAGCGTGGCGTCGATGACGATCCATCTGATGCCCGCCGACGGATCGAGGCGTTCGCTGACTTGTGCCGGAACCGACAATGCGGTGCCGTTGCGATCGAGCAGCCGCGCCGTCGCCGGCTCGGTGGCCGTGGTCGCATGCTCGAGGCGAATCCGGTCGCTTCGCACGAATCGTGGATCCGCGGTCCGCAGATACTGGGTGCCGGTTGAGAGTCCCCGGCGCGAGACGAGCGCCTCGCCGAGTGTCGTCGCCTCCTTCACGGTAACCCGCTGGGTATCGCTGAGGGCGAGCTCTCCATCGGCTGGCGAGCGAAGGCGGACGCGAACGGTGTACTCGCCGCTGGCGACCCCGCCGGACTCGGGTATCTGCAAGGCAAAGGCGCCGGTGCCGGGCCGCACGTCCATCATCCGCGACGCCACCGGCTTGCCGTCCGGTCCGATCACCGCCACGTCGGCTTGCGCCCCGGCCGTCCACGCCGGCTGCCGCCGTGTCTGGGCATCGAGCTCCCCGACGATCCAGAAAGTACCGGCAGTCCCACCACCGTCGGAGGGGCGCGTCCAGGAAGAGGCGCGAATCCTGAACTGCGCGCGCGCGTTGAAGCTCACGGCCGGCGTCAGCGCCGCCGAGATCGCCGGTGACAGCGCCGGCGTGTTCGCTCCCGGCGCGCTGCTCGACAGATCTCCGGGGCCGCGCGCGCGGTAGCCGCGACGCGCTCTGACCCGCGCGCCGTCGCGCTTGACCCGGACGGTGATCGACCGGAACTTTCCGTCCAGCTTCGTGTTCGTCGCGTAGTACCCCATCAGGTAGTACGAAGACAGGTCGTCGACGATGCGGCGGAGCGCACCGTCGATGTTATTGGTGTTGATGACGGCGGTGCCGTCAGTCCCGTCGGCGATGAACCGCAGGCTGTCCTGCCGCGCGCGGAGGTTCGCGGCGTCTTGCGCGAGCGATGGAGGCTTCTCGGGTCCGATCGGCGAATCGAATGGAACGAGTCCCCGGGCGTACACCGGATAGAACGTCACGTTTTCCCGATTCGCGTCCTCCGTGAGCTCGCGCAGCCGGGTCTCGTGGTCGATCTGGGCAAGGGCCATGCGGTCCGCTTCGCACGTGACGCGCATGGATCCCTGGATTTGGCCCGCATCGGACGGCTGCGGCCGCGGAGGACGCATCAGCACATCACCCGGCCGGACGTTCCCCTGCTGGTCCCGCCGGGCAAGCTGTGTGTTCGGCTTGAATAGTTGCCAGCCCTCGGTGACCGCCAGGACCGCCTTTCGTTCCTCGCGGATGCCGGCCAGATGCACCATCAGGTCTTGCAGCGCATCGAGCGTCAGCTTTTCCCGGCGCCGGGCCTTCATTTCCCTGGCGATGTCCATGTCCAGCGCGTAGCAGGCCGCGTACTCGTCCTCCTTGTCGTCGTTGTCGATGTTGGTCAATCGTCCGCGCCGCCCCCACAGCCACTCGCGTTGGAGGATGTTCGCGATCACGGTGGTCTTGCGACCGAACGTGATTTCGGTGGCCGCCATCTCGGGGGTCATCATGGCCACCAGGTCGTCGGGGCCAAGCACGCGGTCGAGAAAGTTGATGAGCGGCTGGCGCATGTTGGCCGAGCCCTCGATCTGGGTGTGATAGGTATCGAGAAAGATCACGAAGACCCGCCCGCGGGGATCGCCGGCCAGCTGGCGGCTCTCCTGGATCGTGTTCGGCTCGATGCGCGACGCCTCTGGACTCGTGGTCCGGACCTTCACATGCTCGAAGGCCTCGATCGTCTGGAGCACGCCGTCCTCGAGGACATCGACCTCTGCCGCCTTGAGATCCTCGATCGGCTGGCCGTCCCTGGTGGCGTACATGTCCACGCGGACGTAGTTCGCGCCGGTGCGGAACGTCGGCTGGTTCTGCGCGCGCAGCGACATGGTCGCGAGCGCAAGAAGGACGACAACAGAAAGTCGAGCCACAAGACTCCGGCAGCAGGCTGGCTCACGGAGTTTACGTCCACAGCGGGCCTTCGTCGAGGAGCTTCTGGACTTCGATCCGCACCCGGGCAATGAGCGCGTCCCGGTCGGCGAGGGTCAACCCGGCGGTCGGGATGGGCGTGCCGATACGCACGCTGATCCGGACGGGATGGACCAACGCGCTTCCCTTCCGCATGGCATGGCGTCCGCCCTGGATCGCAACCGGGACGATGGGAGCCTGCGCCTCGATGGCCATGATGAAGCCGCCCTTCTTGAACGGCAACAGGGAGCCGGTGGGACTTCGGGTGCCTTCGGGAAAGATCAGGAACGAGTTCCCGGCACGAAGGGAGTCCGCGCCCCGCGCGATCGATGCCATGGCCTTCTCACGGTCTCTCCGCTCGACACCCACGAAGCCCGCGACGTCGAAGACCGTCCCCATGATGGGAAACTTGTGGAGCTCGGCCTTGTACAACACGTGCAGCCTCGGGTGCAGCACCTTGAACAACACCGGCGGGTCCACGTTGCTTTCGTGGTTGGCGCAGAACACCGCCGCGGTCCGCGGCAGATGTTCGCGCCCGCTGACCCGCCAGCGGATCCCGGCCATCGTCAGCGCGAGCCACACCCCTCCGTGGCCCAGGACGTACATGCCGTTCTTCGATCGCAGGACCACAGCGACAATCAGCGCAATGGGTCCTGCGACGGCGATATAGGCGAGGATCAGAACGTAGGTGAGAACCGAACGAACGGCCGCGATCATGAAAGGGTATGTGCTCTGTACAGAAAAAAGCCCGGACCCACGGTCCGGGCTTGCCACGTTGGCTCTTGAAACAGCTGTTACGAGGCTCGAGCCGCTCGCCGCTGCGGCGCCGCCACGATCACGGGCGCCTTCATCGGCTTGACGACCTTGGCACGCGCGGTGGAGCGAGCCAGGTTGCGAGCTTTGACCATGAAGCACTTTTCGAGCGCGCGATCGACTTTCGACTCGATCTCGGGCGCCTTCTCGCGCATCACCTCGGAGACTTCCGAGATGATCAGCGCCTTGGCGCGGTCGAGCATCCGCTTCTCGCGGAACGACAGGCTCTTCGACTTGCTCAGGAACGTGAGGCTCTTGAGGACGTCGGCCATGTCGTAGATCGAGCCGGTCCGCATCTTGTCGGAATTGTCTTTGAAGCGACCCTTCCAGTTCTGATGATTGTCGATCCGGCCGTCGCCGAGCAGACCGAACAGCCGCTCGACCTCCTCGTCCGTGATGGCCTTCCGCAAACCTACGTTATCGACGTTCGCGACCGGCACCAGCACGGTGGTGTCGTTCGATACGATCCGCAGGTGAAAGAAACCGCAAGTAGTACCAAGAATCGTTTTCTCTTCGATCCGCTCAACGATGCCGAGTCCATGATTCGGGTAGATGACCTTGTCACCGAGCTGAAATGTCACGTTTCCCCCGTCGCAGAGTGGTGGTAGGACCGGTAATGATGCTGGGAACAGCACCCATGAGTATAGCGCACCCGGCCGGACGTATCAACGGAAAATGCCAGAAAACAGCCTGTTTTTGGCACTTCAGACCCACTGAATGCCCGTTCGCCGAAGCCGCCTGAACGCTGCCGGCTCACCGGCGACTCCAGAGCTAACTCACACGCCGCCTTGGACTTGGGTAGGAACAGACCATAGAATCCACGCGATGGAGCGACTGCTCGCTGCCCTCCTTACGGCCGTGATGGCCGTCGCCGCCCCCGCTGGTCAATCAAGGACGCTGGCGCCGTACGCGGCAACCCCGCTGGACGTCGTTGAACGAATGCTTGGCCTCGCGGGTGTGGGTCCTCAGGACGTGGTCTACGACCTCGGATGTGGAGACGGACGCATTGTGATCGCGGCGGCGCAGAAGTTCGGTGCCCGTGGTGTCGGCGTGGACATCGATGCGGCGCTGATTGACCGGGCGCAGGCAAATGCCCGACAAGCGGGGGTCGAGACGCGAGTCACATTCCGCGTTCAGGATGCGATGACGATCGACGTCTCTGACGCCACTGTCGTCACGCTCTATCTACTGTCAGCGTCGAACGTGAAGCTGCGACCGATTCTGACACGCCAGCTTCGTCCCGGCGCGCGAATCGTCGCCCACAACTTTTCAATCGGCGACTGGGAGCCCGACGTGGTCGATACCTTCAAAGATGCCGCGGGCACCACGCGGACTCTCTATTTGTGGAGGGCCGACGGGAAGGTCAGGCCCTAGCGATCGCGAGCTCGACGATCTCCGCGACCAGCTGTGGGTAGTTGCGGCCAGACCTCCGGGCAGCCATGGCGAACTCCGCCTTCGAGCTGAGCCAGGGGTTGGGGTTCACTTCGATCACGTGCACGCGGCCGTCGGCTTGGAGCCGCATGTCCACGCGGCCGTAGTCGCGCAGCTCGAGCGCCTGATAGGCGGCGACCGCCGTCTGCTGCAGCGCCGCGACCGCTTCCTCGGAAAGGTCGGTCGCGATCGCTGACTTCGTGTCCCGATACGCCTTCGTGCCCTTGCCCCACTTCACCTCCGCGGAGGCGATCCGGGGCGTTCCATCAGGGAGCTTCGACAGGTCGAGCTCGACGACCGGGAGTGCTTCGGGCTTGTCGTTGCCGATGACCCCTACATACATCTCCCGGCCTTCGATGTACTCCTCGATCAGCACGGGTGAATCGAAATTGGCATGCAGCCAGTCCATGCGCTCCATCAGCTCTCGGATCGAGTTGACGACGGCGCTGAACTCGATGCCGATCGATCCGTCTTCACGCGCCGGCTTCACGATGACCGGGAACACCAGGTCGTGAGAGAAGTCGAGACGGCCGCGGAAGGACTTGGCGAAGACCGGCGTGTGAATGCCATGGAAGGCGAAGATCTTCTTCGCGATCGCCTTGTCCTGGGCCAGCATCATGCCGTGCGTGCCGGACCCCGTATATTTCTTGCCAATCAGCTCGAGGAATCCGGCGATCTTGAAGTCGGCCGTGTCATCGCCGGCAAACGATTCGGTGAGATTGAAGATGAGATCGCACTCCATGCGTGCGAGCGCCAGCAGGCTCCTGGGCGTGCCATCGAGCTCGTGCATGGTCGCGTCGTGGCCAAGCTTGGTGAGCGCCTCGGTCACTTCCTCCTCGACCTCTTTCTTGTCGAGGGTGCGGACGACAGGAGACTTCTCGCCGGACGGCGCCGGCTCCTCGCTCTCGTCTTCGAGCACGCGGTCGTAGAGGACGACAATCTTGAGTTTGCTCATCGCTGTTCGAATTGGCCCCGGGTCAGGAAGTTCATCGCCAGCGTCGTCGCCAGGGCAGTGACCTCGACGAGGTATCGGGCTTCTTCACCCACCATGCCCCACAGCTTCATCCGCTCGCACGTGCGGCAGATCGAGTCGATGAGGCCGCGCACGATCGGACGCTGGACGCCGGTCCAGTAAGTGATCTTCTCCACCAGCTCGCTTCGGTACCTGCTCACGATATCGGCCGCCGGCTTCGATTCCTTGCGACGGCGCGTCAGGAAGATCTGACCGAGGTGGGCATCGAGGGCGATGTCGATGCGTGCCTGCTGCTCCTGCCCCGCCTGCTCGTAAAACTGCTCGACGGTCACGCTGATGTCGTCGGGCGTGATGTCCACCTCGCCCGTCTTGACGATCGGCTCCACTTCCGCGAGCGATCGCGCCGAGCGCTCGACATAGCGAAGCTTGCGCATCGCCGGCCAGCCCTTGTACTGCCGGCGCCACGGGCTGCGTGGGGTGAGCCACACGGCGAACGTCTCGGCAAAGTCCTCATCGGGATGCTTCTGCGCGTACCACCCCTCGATGTGCCGGACGAAGTGCTTGCTGAACGGGACGGGCCGGTATTCCTCGCGGTAGGCGCGAAAGAACGGGCCGAACAAGTCACGCCACTCGGGCGTGGTGTAGAGACGATAGGCGTAGTTGAAGACATGCCCGGCTTCATGACGCATGTACATCATGATCTGGCGCTCGTTCTCGAGCGCATTGGCGGCCTTCTCGATCTTCTGCAGCTTCGGGTCGGCCAGGTAGAACGGAATGCCGAGCACCGGCTGCTGATCCGGACATCCCCATTCATCGGTCAGGTAGCAGACCGGACGGAACGTCTTCAACCCGCGCCGGTCCAGCTCCTTATAAAGCTGCCGGACATAACCCTCAACTGGGGAACCCTCGACGCGCAGGCCCAGCTCGCTGACCTTCTGCCCAAGGACCCCGCGAATCTCAGGGTCCAGGGTTTCGAATCTGGCCACGAAGGATTATCACCGCTTTTCGTGCATCAGCGCGAGCGTGTTTCCTTCACCGTCTCTGAAGAACGCCATCCACAACTCGTGGTCCGGCAACTTTGCGATGAGCTGCGGCGCGTCGCGAAAGTCCACGCCTCGCCCTTTCAAATCGGCGTACGCGGAGTCGATGTTGTCAACTTTGAAGTACAGGATAGACCCTGGATGGTCGAATTCCTTCTCCGGCGGCACTTCGATCATGAGGCGTACGCCGCCGCAGTCGAAGAAGGCGAGACCCGGAGGCGCCTGGAAAAGAAACCGCATGCCGAGCCGGTCACGATAGAAGGCGACGGCGCGCGGCAGGTCCTTCACGGCCATCGCAATCTGCCCGATCGTCGAAAGCTGCGTCATGGCAAAGTGGAAAAGTGGAAGAAGTGGAAGATGTGGAAAAGTGAAGTACTGCGTGACGGGGCTATCGCCCATCGACTCCGTGAGCTTGTCTACAGGCGTTTCCTAGCTGCTGAATCTCTTCCCAGGCTCGCGCCCTGGCCGCTGCTTCTAAGTAGCTCTTGTTCTCGGAGACATAGAACATGAACCGAACGAGTTGGTGAATGAGGGCCAGCCGCCATTCCATTTCATTTGTTAAGCCGTTCCGTCGTCCCCAGGCCCCGACCATCTTAACCGCCCATTGCCAGTCTGTATCCCAGTCGGGCTGAGACCAGCGAACTCGAAACAGCAGGTCCGCCATCAATCGAGCCACGTCCGTAAGGGGATGCTCGCCTTCGTTCACCGATCCCCAGTCGATTACCGCAACGCCATTCGTGACGCTTGAGCCGGACTCGAGCAGCGCGAACACGTTTCCGCAGTGCAGGTCGCCGTGCACAACGCAGGTCCTTGTCGTACCCAGCGCCCTCGGGTCGTGAAGTGCGAGGCAGAGATCCCGCAGGTAGGAGTGCACTTCGTCCCAGGTCGGAGAGTCCAACTGCTTGGCTCCGTCCGAATTAACTCTCTTGGAAATCACCAGGGGGTCACGGATCAGGATCTCGACCGGGCTGCCTGGGATTGAGTGCGTTCCGTCATACCAGCATGAGAACTGCTCGTGCAGCTGGCCCAGGCTTTGCTCGATCTGGCCGATGGGGGCTTTCTTACCCCAACTGGACCAGGGCTCAACTGCCTTGCCGGAACCAACGAGGGTGTACACTGCCGCACCCCATTTCGTTCCGTTTAGATCTTGACGGCGGCGTGCAATATCCAGCCGAGAGCTGCCACCAACTCTCGTGTTGTTGACGAAGCTGTAGTACGCCTTGAGCTCTATTTCAAGGGCTTCCTCATCGCCCAGTTTCAGAATTCGCGGAATTTCTTCGATCGCTCCCCTGTGGACCTGCAACCGGAACACGCGTGCGCCGCTTTTCCCAGGATCGATTAGCTCCACCGTTACTTTCGACTCGGACGGCATCAACTCCGACGCAAGTTGCTCTACGAACGTCTGTCCAAACAAAGGGCGCTCACCCTTCCACTTCACCTTGGCACGCCCACGCCCCACATTCCACAGGCCAAATCCTGGGGCGGCCTGGAGTGGCGTCAGATACGCCGAACAGGCTTGCGCCGCGCGTGACAGGAGGAACACGTGGGCCGGATTCACGGCGACAGGGCCAACAGGCTGGAACAGAAGGACAGCAAGAGTACGAGCTGCGTCACTCAGATCGAGAACTGGGACCAGGCAGCATCCAGCGAAGCTCTGGTCCCGTATGACGTTCCGAAAATCATCGCCACATCCCTCCAGTCGCCTCCGCCACACGTCACTGATTTGATGTCGAATCAAAACCGGGCGGGTTGACTGGTGAACCCAGTCGAACGCGTTCAAGTCTTCGTTGCTCTCCCCAGACGAGGAATGCACCTCAGGTGGCAACCAAGGGGTCAGTGAGTCGCCGAGCAACTGGAAGCGGCCGTCTGCACGAACGTAGAGCCCAACGTACGTATGATTCTCTTTGAGGAGCAAGTTGAAGGACTGACTAATCTCATCCATCAGGTGCTGGACAACGAGGTCGAGCGTTGCTCCTGGTGGCAGTTTTCTGAAGCGCCCTCGAAGCTTGTCGGACAAGAGTCGCTCGTTGTGCCAGAGTTCCGGAAACAGAGGAGAGTGCTGTGTTGGTACCTCGAGGAGATCTCGAAGCGACGTCACCAACAGGTCCACTCGACTCTTGTCAGGCCTGTCGTGCCCTTTCTCATGGCGGCCGTTGAGATGCAACTCCCAGCGGTCTCCGGCGTATTTCTCGTTCCAGGTTGTGCGCTCGCGGCCTTTGAACCCGAGCGGGTTGGCAACTTCCTTCAGCGGCGGCGCAGCGCCCACTCCAGCGCGCCGCCGGTCGTCATGCACCATCGGACCAAACATGGGCTCTGGCTGAGTCACCCCCAGCATTGTTGTGAGAAACGGAAACCCCTTGAGCTGGTCAAAGGGGTCGGTCCTGTACAGCACGAGAGCCAGTGAATCCCCCGGTTGGCCCTGAATCAGACCTACGCCGCGCGCCACTGCCTCGGCCATGCGGGAGACCGGCGTTTTGGCTCCAGAGAGATCAAACACTGCGTGAGCCCCAGCCATCGCTCCAGGTGGCGACATCGGCTGCGCGCCTCAGCTCTAGCGCTTTCTCAATTGGATCTCGCGTGAACTTGAAGGCAGAGTTGACGAGTACTGCCGATGCACCCAGGTCTGCGGCCAGCCGGACGTCCGCCGACGCCGACAACCCTCCCTCCAAGATGACAGGGCGGCCTGCGGCTGCGTGAATCGCGGCACGTATCGCGTTCGCCTGCATGATGCCCGTCTGCTGGCGCAGTCGGCCGGAGACGATTCGCAGCGCGGGGCAGCCTAGGGACGCTACAGTTGACGCCACTCGGACGCTGGGACTGATAAGCGGTATCGTGCGAGCTCTCAACTGGCTCGACAGAAGCGACAGACACGCGATGGTCGCTTCGTCGTCGACCGTCAGATTCTCCATCAGAATCTCGAGCTTGACGATGGGCGCGAACACGAAAGACCCCGCTGCGATCGCGTCCAGCGATTTGAGGCCTTGCCTGATGAGCGTCTCAGCGCTCACCGCGCTCGTCGCGCCGGTCGTGTTCAACAGAGGGACCACCAGCGTCGGCTCGTCGAACGCGTCAAGAAGATGTTGCGGGTCGATGTCCAGTTCGCCGAGTACCACGTCCGGCGACGGTGCTCTGAAGACGCACGCGCGGGTTCTGGTGCTGCGAATGACGGCCCGGGCATCATCCAGCGCCAGGGAATGGGAGCTACCGTCAGGATAGTGCCCCGCCACGCACGCGATCAATCGCGGCTGAATCAGCGCTTCGACTGCGGTTCCGACGTCAACTCCGCTGAGGGCATTCATGCACCTATCCTGTCGATACCATTGACAGTTTATCCTGGGCGGGCAAGGGCCGCGAACTAGAACTCTGAACCTGAACCCTCGAACCGAGCCACGAACACGAACATGGAACCTGGAACCGCTTACTGCATTCCGACCGCGGACGTGTCCGATTAAGCCAGCTCTCCCAGGCCGTGAAGGGAGACGGCCGACGGAGGAACTCACGTAGACCACCGAGGCCGGCTTGGAACTGCCGGGCGTAAAACATCGCGTCACGGTAGCGGCCTGCCGTGCTGCTGACCCGGTACACCGCGCGCTTGCCTCCGCTGCCGGCACACGTAATGCCAACGCTGGTCGAGCGAGATCAAAGCCAGCTCGCCGCTCGAACGCACGTGCGACCTCCTGGAGGAGCTTACATAATGGGCTCCTATGGCGCTGGACTACGAGAAGCTCGGCCTCTTCTACCTCGGTAAGCAGCACGACCTCAAGACAGGAACGCGGACGAGCGACCTGATCCTGTACGACTCGAAGGACCTCCTCACGCACGCGGTGTGCGTCGGGATGACGGGCAGTGGTAAGACTGGCCTCGGGATCACGCTGATCGAAGAAGCCGCGATCGATGGCATTCCGGTCCTGGCGATCGATCCGAAGGGTGATCTCGCGAATCTGCTCCTCACCTTCCCCAATCTTGCCCCCGCGGACTTCGCCCCGTGGGTCGATGCTGGCGAAGCGCAGCGGCAGAACATGACACCTGACGCCTTCGCCGCCGAGACCGCGGCGCGATGGAAGGCTGGCCTCGCCGAGTGGGACCAGGACGGCGCGCGCATCGCACGATTGCGCGCCGCGGCCGAGGTCAAGGTTTACACGCCAGGGAGCAGGAGCGGCACGCCACTCGCGATGCTGGGTTCGCTTGGTCCGGCAACGTCCGATTCCGACGAGGATGGCCAGACGCAGATCGCCACGACGGCCTCGAGTCTCCTCGGCCTCGTCGGCGTCACCGATGTCCAGCCACACAGCCGTGAGCAGGCGTTGCTCTCCGCCATCCTGTCCCGCCGTCCGGCCAACGCGGCCGCGGATCTCCGATGGCTCGTGCAGCAGATTCAGCGGCCATCGTTTGACACGATTGGCGTCCTGGACCTCGAGACCTTCTACCCTGCTCGCGATCGGCAAGAGCTCGCGCTCCGCTTCAACAGCGTCCTTGCCGCTCCCGGTTTCGACGCGTGGAGTACCGGCGAGCCCCTGGATGCGGGATCGTTGCTCTTCACACCCGCGGGACGCCCCCGCATTGCGATCATCTCAGTCGCGCACCTCAATGATGCCCAGCGCATGCTGGCGGTGTCGATGGTCCTCAACGCCGTGCTGCAGTGGACCCGCCGCCAGAGCGGCACGAGCTCGCTGCGCGCGCTGGTGTACATGGACGAAGTCTTCGGCTATCTGCCACCAGTGGCGAACCCGCCGTCGAAGCTGCCGTTGCTGACACTGTTGAAGCAAGCCAGGGCGTTCGGTGTGGGCCTCGTCCTGGCGACGCAGAACCCTGTCGATCTCGACTACAAGGCCCTCTCCAACGCCGGCACCTGGTTTCTCGGCAAGCTGCAGACCGAGCGCGACAAAGCGCGGATGCTCGATGGCCTCGAGGGCGTCTCCTCGGGCATGGATCGGAGCGCGATCGAACGGGCGCTTTCGTCGCTGAAGGGCCGCGTGTTCCTCATGCACAACGTGCACGAGCCGGCGCCAGTGGCCTTCGAAACGCGATGGGCACTGTCGTACCTGCGCGGGCCGATGGGCCGCGACGAACTGCGCCGTTTCGCAAGCGAGCAGACCGAGCGCACAGCCCTTCCAGCCACTGCTCCGGCGCCCCCATCGTCCGCGGTGCCGTCCGCAACGAAGCCTGTTGTGCCTGTCGGCATCGATGAGTACGTCCTGCGCGGCGACGGCGGGACTCCGGTGGAATACACACCGGTCCTGTATGGCGCCGCACGTGTGCAGTACACGGACGCGCGACGGGGTCTCGACGTCGTGCGCGCCGTCCAGGCGCTGGTCCCCGTCGCTAGCGGAGCGATTCCCGTGGATTGGGATAAGGCGGAGGAGACCGCCGAACTGCCGGAAACCCTCGCCGCTCCGTCAACGACGTCAAGCGCCCGCTACCTCGGCTTGCCACCAGCCGCGCTCGACAAGAAGCGCTACGCCGCATGGACGAAGGACTTCGAGCAGTGGATCGCGCGAACGCAGCAGCTCAAGACCTTCTCCGCACCATCGATGAAGATGATCTCGAAGCCAGACGAAACCGAGCGCGACTTTCAGATGCGCGTGCAGCTTGCCGCTCGGGAGGCGCGTGACGCGTCAGTCGAACAGCTGCGGCAACGCTACGCGCCAAAGGTGGTGCGGGTGACGGAGAAGGCGCGCAAGGCGCAAGAGACGGTTGGCAAGGAGCAGCAGCAGGCCGCGCAGCAGAAGATCCAGACCGCCGTCTCGTTCGGCGCGACGATGCTCGGCGCCTTGATGGGCCGCAAGGCGGTCTCGCTGTCAACGCTGGGACGCGCGACGACGGCGGCTCGAGGCATCGGCCGATCGACAAAGGAAGCGCAGGACGTGGCGCGATCGCAGGAGCGTCTGCAAGAGACCCAGGCCGAACTCGCCGCGCTCGAGGCCGAGCTCCAGAGCGAGATCGAGGCACTCGAGAGCGCGGTGTCGGGCGCGCCCGTCGAGACGATCGAGATCAAACCGAAACGAGGGGGCGTCGACGTGAAGATCGTGGCGCTGGCGGGGAAGCCCTCAGCGTGAGACGCTCGCGCACGTGCGACGCCAGTGCCGCGATGCCGGCCGCGTACGCCCGGCGATGCTCCAGTGTCCACGGCGGACCGGCTGGACGGCCGGTACGAGTGATGAGCTCCTCGATCTCGCCCGGTGTTGCGCCAAGGGTCTATGCTGCCCCGGCCGTTTCATCGCCACGACGGCACAGCTGCACGTCCAGGCCAAGGTCCCTGGCCGCACGGCAGATGGCCAGCTGATACATCAGCCCATCCGCGGCGCACAACAGACGATACGATGACCGGACCGCGGCGACGCTCTTTGGAAGCCGGGGGAACGGAGGCTCCCGGATCGCGAGTGAGACGAGGGCGTATGTTGGCGCCAAATCGGTCACGAGCCGCTGGAGCGCGTTAGCGGTGCAGATCGCAATTGACCGCCGGACTCGCTCGACGAGTGCTTGCGCCTCGTCCTCCCTCATCGCCGCTGATTCGTGTTCGTAGGGCAATGTCGGCAGGCCGCGTTCGATGAGCACCACCTTCCGGCGGGTGATGACCTCGGGCACGCCGTCCTGTGCCGCCACGCAAACCAGGTAGGCCCAGCCGGTGTGCTCGGCCACGCTGATGACACACGGAGTGGACTTCATGATGTCGATGATCGCGAACCAGGAACCCAGGAACCCGGAACCCGGAACCCGGAACCGATTTATTGCGTTCCGACCGCCGGCGTGTCCCGATTCAGCCAGGTCTCCCAGGCCGCGAACGAGAACGGCCTGCCGAGAAACTCGCGAACGACTGCCGAGGCGGGCTTGGAGCTTCCGGGCGCGAATACCGCATCACGGTAACGGCGGGCGGCGCCGGGCGCCGCGAGGCTCTTCGCGTCGAAGGCGCTGAACAGATCCTTGGCGATGACCAGCGACCACATGTAGG
Organism: Vicinamibacterales bacterium; assembly: GCA_035293405.1. Classification (GTDB taxonomy): domain Bacteria; phylum Acidobacteriota; class Vicinamibacteria; order Vicinamibacterales; family UBA2999; genus Gp6-AA40. Next base: position 98,562 of record DATDOE010000033.1, read on the forward strand.
TGTAGTACGCGCTTGCGTACCCGGGATTGCCGAGATGCGGAAACACCACCTGCCGGTGCGTGCCCTCGATGTGTGGATACGGCAGGTAGCGGTTGTGGATCTCCTTCCAGATCGCCGTCGTATCCACGCGCTTCGGGTCGCGGTCGTGGTACGACAGCGATGCCTTGGCGAACACCATCTGGCCGCGGACTTCCAGCCCCTGGCCGAACTCGCTGGCCCGCCGCATCTGCATCACGAGTCGGGCCGGAATCGGCTCGCCGGTCTGATAGTGCTTCGCGAAGGCCGCGAGCGTCGCCGGATCCCAGAGCCATTCCTCGAGCATCTGCGACGGGGCTTCGGTGAAGTCGCGCTCCATGTTCACGCTGCTCAAGCCGTACCACCGCCGGTGGCCGCCGACCATGCGATGGACCACGTGGCCGAACTCGTGGAACAGCGTCCGCACTTCCTCGTGGGTCATGAGGCCGGGATCCCCATCCTGCCCGCTCGACAGACTGGCGACGAGCACCGCCTCCGGAATGCTTTTACCTTCGGCGCCCTGCCGAACCGTGGTCAGCGACGCATTGGTGGCGACCTTGTTGGCGCGCGGGTTCAGATCGAGATACACGCGCCCGATCATCCGGCCCGCATCCAGCATGTCGTAGACCCGCACCGTCGGATGCCAGACCGTGACGCCAGCGGCCGGCCGGTAGGTGAGGCCGAACATCCGGCCGGTAACTTCGAGCACGCCCTGGTAGACGCGGTCGAAGGCGAAGTAGGGGCGGACGACTTGCGAATCGAAGTCGTAGCTGCGACGCCGGACCAGCTCGCCGTAGAACGCTCGATCCCATACCTGCAGCGACGCGCCCGGCGCGTCCTTCCGTTTCAGCTTGAGCAGCTCGTCGAACTCTCGACTGGCCTTTGGACCGGCGGCGGAGACCACGCGATCGATGAAAGCCGACACGGTCTTCACATCGCCGGCCATGCGCGAGGTCATGTCGTAGCTCGCCCAATTGGGATAGCCGAGCAGACGCGCGATCTCTCCGCGCACTCTCAGGATCTTGTCGAGCACCACGGAGTTCTCGGGATACGCCACCGAGTACGACTCCACGTACATGCGTTTGCGGAGCGCTTCGTTGGTCGCGTAGGTCAGGACAGGACGCGCGTCCGCGTTGTCGGTGGTCAGCGTGATCGCACCGGAGGCATCGGGCTTGTGACGCGTGATGAAGTCGGCCGGCAGTCCGTCGAGGTCCGCCGCGCTGCCGACGGTGAACTGCCGTCCCCGATCGCGGATGTTGCGCAGGTATTCGGCCATGAGCCCGGTCAGCTCGTCGCGCAGCGTCTGCAGACGGGCGCGCGTGGCCTCCGGGCGATCGACGCCGAGCCGCCGGAGATCGCGCAGCTCGCGCTCGAGGTAGTAACGCGTCTCCGGATCCTGTCCGTCAAGTCGCAGACCTTCGAGCGCCTTGAACACGCCGGGACTCAATTGAATCTCCGCCGACAGCGCATCGACGCGGCGTTCGAGATCGTCGCCGGCCTTGCGCATCGCCTCGTCTGGATGCACTGAGGCCATCAACCGCGACTCCGCGCCAGCCGTCTGGAGCTCGGCCTGGATGTCGTCATACGGCTCGAGGGTGTTGACCACGGTTCGCGCCCCGGTCACGCCGAGGATGCCATCCAGCAGTTGCCGCGTCCGGGCCAGACGGCCCTCGACGATCCGGGTCAGCGATGCCGCATCCGAGATGCCGGTCGTGAACGGCGCATCAACCGTTTCCCGCTGCTGCGCCGCAGCGGGAAACGCCAGCACGCTTGCGGCGATCGCAAACAGAACGGGCCGGCGTAAGCCGGCCCGAACATGCCCGCCTTCGCGCGTTAAGCGCTTCGGCGGGTCCACCGTAGCCTTGGCGGAGGTGGAAACACGAACAGAGAACTTAGAACCGAGAAGAGTGAACCACATGGTGCTTATGCGGAGCACTCCCCATCCATCACTTCTGGCGCAAACGCCTGCGTCTCACCGAGATCGACGAAGTCCTGATCGGTCATCTCGTTCGGCAGCATCGTCGCGAGATCTTTGAGCGCGTCGGTCGCCATCGCCGGCGGGATGCGGCGGAAGAACGAGCCGAGCTCCTCCTCGCCGTCACGCCGGTCGCGATAGAGCGTCAGCAGCCGATCGACCGCATCCGTGAGCCGATGGACTGGCACCTTCGACACCACCTTGCCGAAGTGCGCGACGCCGTCATCGGAGGCGCCGCCGCCGACGAGCACGAAGTACTGCGGCACGGCCCGGCCGGCGAGCTTGCGCACGCTGCCCTGGAATCCAATCGATCCGATGTGATGCTGGCCGCAGCCGTTCGGGCAGCCGCTGATCTTGATGTGCCCCGATGGCACCAGATCCACCAGGTCGGTCCGCGCGCTGAGGTATTCGGTCAGCGTGCGACCGAGACCACGCGACTGCGTCACCGCTAGACGGCAGCTCTCCGCGCCGGGGCAGCTCACCACATCACTGAGTTTGTTCGCGTCCGGTGCCGCCAGGGCCGCGGCCGCAAGGCGCTGATAGAACGGCTCGATGGCTTCCGTCTTCACCCAGCGGTAGAGGATGTTCTGCTCGACCGTGAGACGCATCGATCCGTCGCCGTATGCCTCGGCGAGATCGGCAAGGACGCGCATCTGGCCGGCGGTGAAATCACCGAGCGGCAGGCGTGCGGTTACATGACAGTAGCCCGCCTGCCGCTGTTTGCTGACGTTGCTGCGCATCCAGCGCAGATAGGTGTCCGGCAACGGCTGAAGACGAACGGTACCGGGGACGATGCCAGGGCCGTTCACCGGCGTACTGGCTGCGGCCGCGACCGCCTGCAGCGTCGGCGGGTCGGTGTGCGCCCACTCGGGCGCCTGCTCGGGCTTCATCGCATCAGGATCGAACCCGAGTGCCGCGCCGCCTTCGGCCTTGAACTCGGCCAGGACCTCGTCATAGCGCTGTCGGAAAGCGTCCCACCCGAGCGCTTTGATCGTGAACTTCAGTCGATTCCGCGAGCGGTGCTCGTAGTCGCCAAAGCGGTGGAACACGCGGACCACTGCTTCGGCGACGTTGAACATCTCCTCGACGGGCATGAACTCGTAGAGCACGTATCCCGACACGGGCAGGATCGACGTCCCACCGGCCACCGTGAGCCGGAATCCACGTTTGCCGTCCACGATCCTGGCGCGCCAGCCGAGGTCGTTGATCGACGCAAACGCGTGGTCTTCCGCGCAGCCTTCGAACGCAATCTTGAACTTCCGCGGCAGCTTCGCCGCCAGCGGGTGACGCAGGAAGTAGCGGGTCAGCGCCTCCGCGTACGGCGTCACGTCGAAGATCTCGCTCTCCGACGTGCCGGCGTACGGACAGCCGGTGATGTTCCGCACCGAGTTGCCGCAGGCTTCGCGTGTGGTCAGCCCTTCATCGCCAAGCTCCCGCATCACCTCTTCGACGACGCTGAGCTGTACGAAGTGATACTGGATGTTCTGACGCGTGGTGATGTGACAGAACCCACGCGAATACCGCGCGGCGACGCCGGCGAGCGCCCGCATCTGTGAGCTGGTCACGATGCCCTGCGGAACCTTGATGCGCATCATCTGGACGTTGTCCTGACGCTGGCCGTAGGTCCCGCGCACGAGCCTGAATCGTCGCCAGTCCTCGGGGGTAATCTCGCCGCGCTCGTACTTGCCCAGCACGTCGACGAACTCGTCGATGTCCGCTTCGTCGGCAAAGTCCAGGCGCGCACGCCCGACAGTCTTGGAGTCGTCAACTACGGCCATACTTCACCTCGTCCGCAACGGAAGGATGCACCCCGGCGACGGCCAGCCCTTCCCGGACTTGAATCACGTCACCCACAATCAACACCCCGGGGACGCCGTCGGGTGGCGCCGCGGATCCGAGCTCCGCGAGGCGTCCCGTCCATATCCACTCGTCGGGCGTCGACGCACCGCAGACGATGGCGGCCCGCGTGTCGCGCGACCATCCGTGGGCCGTCAATCGCGTCACTATCTCGTCGCGTCCTGCCAATCCCATCATCACGATCAAGGTGACGCTGTGCGGCTGCACCGCGCCAAGCGTCGCGTCGAGCGCATCGCCGGTCTGGCCGGCCAGCACGAGGAAGCCCGACGCCAGGCCGCGATGCGTCACCGGAATACCTGCCAGCTCCGCCGCGGCGACGGCGGTCGTGACGCCCGGTACCACCTCGAACGAAATGCCGGCCAGCGTCAGGGCCAGAGCTTCTTCACCCCCACGCCCGAAGACGAACGGATCTCCGCCCTTCAGACGGACCACCTGCTTGCCCTGGCGCGCCGCGCGGATCATCAGGGCGTTGATCGTTTCCTGTTTGACACTCGCCCGGCCGGCCCGCTTGCCGACGCAGAAACACTGGGCGCTCGTCAACCGCCTGAGCCCCTCGGCGTCGATGAGCGCGTCGTAGAGCACCAGATCAGCAGCTTCGACGCGCCGAAGCGCGCGAACGGTCCATAGCTCTGGATCGCCCGGTCCTGCCCCGACGAGAGAAACGTGACCCTTAGTCAAACTCCGAACTCCCAAACCGAACCTGAGCCAACTCCCAACTTCCAACCGAACGCGATCAACTCCCAACTCCCAATCCGCACCCGACTCCAACTCCCAACTAAGATCCCTCGCGACGCTTGGCGTCATAAAGGCGATTCAACGTCTCCAGGAGCAGCGGACGACGGCGCTCCATCGGTACCGCGTCGCGCTTCCAGGTCCGCCTCGCCTCGTCCGCGGCGGACATCCAGGCGTCGAGATCTCCGGGCAGCCATGCGTCGAGCGCCTCTCTCAGCAGGCCGGCGAGCGCGGGCGCGCGCCCATCCGTGGAGATCGCGATCGTCACGCCGTCACGCCGCACGACGCCGCCCGCATACGCCGTCGCGTGAGCGGGATCGTCAACGGCGTTGACGAACACCCGCCGCCGCTCGGCTGCCGCGAGCACCTGACGATTGACGTCGCTGGGCGCGGCCGCGACCACATACCACGCCTCGTCCAGATCCGTCTCGTCAAACGCACGCCGCTCGAGGACAACCCCCGGCTGCTCGAGCTCGGGGCGAATCTCGGGCGCGACAACAGTCACCTTCGCACCCTCGGCCAACAGGCTCTGCAGCTTTCCCGCCGCGACCCGCCCGCCGCCGACGAGCATGACGCGGCGGCCATTCAGCTTCAGGAACGCGGGGAACATATTCGTTCGGGTCGTTCGTGTCGTTCGAATCGTTCGGGTCGTTCGAACGATCCGAACGCTCCGAACGTTCCGAACGATCCGAACGACACGAACGATCCGAACGTTCCGAACGATCTACGCCGGCACCGTCTGCGGCGCCACGACGCGCTCGAAGTCCGCGAGGCTGCGACCGATCTGCGTTGGCCGTTCGACGCGGTCCTGCATCACCTCGGCTGTCTTGTAGCCGTTGCCGGTGATGCACACGACCACAGACTCGTTCGGCCTGATCACGCCTCGCTTCACGAGCGCGCGCGTCGCCGCGAGTGTCGTGCCGCCGGCGGGCTCGGTGAAGATGCCTTCCGTGCTGGCCAGCAGCTGTATCGCGTCGAGAATCTCCTCGTCGCTGACCATGGCGCCAACACCGCCGGTCTCTTTCACGACCTTGACGACCTGGAAGCCGTCGGCCGGGTTACCGATCGCGAGCGACTTCGCGATCGTGTTCGGCTTGACCGGTTCCGGAAAGTCTTCTCCCGCTTCGAGCGCGCGCACCACAGGCGCCGAGCCCGTCGGCTGCGCGGCATGAATGCGTGGCAGCACGCCGCTGACCAGCCCGATCTCGCGAAGCTCTTTCAGACCCTTGTAGATCCGCGGCAGGAGCGTGCCTCCGGCCACCGGCGACACGATGTGATCCGGATAGCGCCAGCCAAGCTGCTCCGCGATCTCGAAGCCCATCGTCTTCGCGCCCTCGGCGTAGTAGCTGCGAAGGTTGATGTTGGCGAACCCCCAGCCATACCGGTCGGCAATCTGCGTGCAGAGCCGGTTGACGTCGTCGTAGTTGCCGTCAACCGCGACGACGTGGGGACGATAGATGGCCGCGCCAAGGATCTTCGCCGGCTCCAGATCCTTGGGGATGAAGACGTAGCACGCGAGGCCCAGACGCGCCGCGTGCGCGGCGACGCTGCCGGCGAGGTTGCCCGTGGAGGCGCACCCGAAGACCGGGAAGCCGAGCTCGACGCACCGTGTGGCCGCCACCGAGACCACGCGGTCCTTGTATGAGAACGTCGGATGGTTGACCGAGTCGTCTTTGATGTACAGCTCGGCCAGGCCAAGCTCCTTGGCCAGACGCGACGCGCGCACGAGCGGCGTGAACCCTGAGTTGAAGCCCGTCTTGGGCTCTTCAACCGGCAGCAGTTCCCGATAGCGCCAGAGCGATCGCGGGCGCGACTCGATCAGCTCGCGCGTCATCACTTTGCGCACCGCGTCGTAGTCGTACGAGACCTCGAGTGGTCCGAGGCAATCGCTGCACACCCACAGAGCCTCGGGCTTGTACCTCGAGCCACAGAGGTGACAGGTCAGCCCGGCGACAAATCTCATACGGTACTCCCCACAACACTCCTCATTGCGACGCCTTCGTGCACCTTCAATGTCCGCACGGTGGCTTCGACTCCAGCCTGTGCGTACATCGACGTCAGCAGCTGCCCGACGCGCGCGACGTCACGCTTCACCAGCAACGCCACCGACGGCCCCGCGCCTGAGAGGAACGCACCCAGGACGTCCAGGTCGTCGATGGCCAAGACCTCACAAAGCAACGGCACGAGCGACGCGCGAGCCGGCTGATGCCATCGATCCCGAACCGCCTCGCGCACGCGGTCGTAGTGCCCGTGCTGCAACGCGTGGACGAGTGCGAGCACACGCTGCAGGTTGAAAATCGCGTCCGCGCGGGACACCTGGTCCGGCAGCGCAGCCCGGGCCGTCGCCGTCGCGAGACCGATTGCCGGCGTCGCCACGATCAATTGCACGTCCTCGGGCCAGGACCAGCGCAGCGCCACCGGATCCTGATCCTCCAGTTGCACCACCGAGTTCAGACCGCCAAACAGCGCCGGTGCCGCGTTGTCCGCGTGCCCTTCCAGCTCGGTGGCCGCACCAAGCAGGACGCCATCATCCAGCGGGCGAGTCACCCGTTCGAAGATGCGCAGACCGGCGACCGTGGCTGCCGCGCTGCTGCCAAGACCGGCCGCCATCGGAATGTCGCTCGACACCTCGACCGTGACCGTGGGTGCGGGAATACCCATCCGCCGCGCGATCAGGTCAAACGCCCGCTCGACCGCATTCTGGCCGCGCACGGCCGGCGTACTCGATGCGACCGTGAGCCGCGCCCCGCCATCATCGTGAACGCTCAGAATCCGCGCACGCAAGTACAGCTGTACGGCGACGCCAAGCGTATCGAAGCCGCCGCCCAGGTTCGCGACCGAACCCGGCACCACCACATCGCCCGAAAGCGCGACGGTCGGCGGAGCCGTACTAGGGGACTTAAGTGACACGAAATAAAAACGATATCACGAATTCCCACCCAGCAGCATCGGCAGGGCCAAGGGGGGTTCAGCGTGCCAGTCCGCACGGCCAATCTCCCCGAGGGCAGCCAGCAGCGAGGCTTCCGTGCAGGGCTCCACCGTGATGACAAAGGGCAGCCGGTCCTTCGGATAGCCGGGTTCCTGCAGGAGCGCGTCGACGTTGACCCCCTGGCGGGCAAGGGCCGCCGCGATCAGCGCGAGGATCCCGGCCTTGTCGTGGACGACGAAGCGGAGGTAGTACGGCAAGGGCTCGGGCGCAGCCAGGACGCCAGGGAGCCACTCTTCCTCATGGTGTTGACGACGATCGGCCGTAAGAGCGAGGAGGTCGGACACTACGGCCACGGCCGTTGCAGGTCCACCGGCGCCAGCGCCACTGAAGCTGCTCTCGCCGCCGTACTGGCCGTAGATGCTCACGATGTTGTTCGCGCCTTCGTTGCGCCCGAAGCTCGAACCCTGCGGAACCAGCGCCGGTCCGACAAACGCGTGGAAACCCTCGCCGCTGTTCCGCGCCTGCGACACCTGGCGAATCGTGCACCCGAGGCGATTGGCGTACTGAAAGTCCGCGCTCGTCAATGGTCGGATCGATCGCCTCGGCACGTCCGACAGTTGAAGATGGCGATAGAACGCGACGCCGGCCAGCACGACCAGTTTGGCCGCCGCATCAAGACCGTCGACATCGGCGCTTGGGTCTGCCTCGGCGTATCCGAGCCGCTGCGCATCGGCAAGGACAATGTCCATCGCTTCGTTGGTCGCCGACATGCGGCTCAGGATGTAGTTGCACGTGCCATTGAGAATGCCGGCCACGCCGATCAGCCGATCGCCGGCCAGGCCTTCGCGCACGCCGTGAATGAGCGGTACGCCTCCACCAACCGCCGCTTCGAACCGCAGATGCACACCCTTTTGCGCGGCTGCCCTCAGCAGTTCGGGACCATGCGAGGCCAGCAGCATTTTGTTGGCCGTCACGACTGAGATTCCGCGTTCAATCGCGCCGCACACCCACTCGCGCGCCGGGTTGACGCCGCCGACGACTTCGACGACGACGTCGGGCGTTGAGGCGAGGACCTGCGCGTAGTCGTCGGTCCAAGTGACGCCGGCCGGGACCCAGGGTGCACGCTTACGTCCGACGTCTCGATTGAAAACGTGGGTCAACTGCAGGCGGCCCGCCAGCTCGGGGCGTTCGACCAGGATTCGAGCCACCGAGGCACCCACGGTGCCGAAGCCAAGCAACGCAACTTTGAACGCTCGTTGGGACATCGCTCTACAGTTTACAGGTTGGGAGTTGGTCTTTATTGGGAGTTGGGAGTTGATCGAGAGAAGATAAACCCGTGGCAGATACCCCTTTCACCATAGGCATCATCCAGGACCACGCCACCGCCGACGTGCGGGACAACCTCCTGCGAGCGGAGCGGCTCGTACGGGAGGCCGCCGGCAAAGGCGCTCAGGTCATCTGCCTCAAGGAATTGTTCAACGCGCCGTATTTCTGCAAGGCGCAGCGGAGCGACCGGTTCGACCTGGCCGAGCAGATTCCCGGCCCCACCACCGACGCCATGCAGGCGCTCGCGCGCGAACTGGCGGTCGTGATCGTCGTCCCCGTGTTCGAGCGGCAGGCGGCGGGCATCTATCGGAACTCGGCGGCGATCATCGATGCCGACGGCTCGCTCCTCGGCGTGTATCGCAAGATGCACATCCCTGATGACCCGCTCTTCTACGAGAAGTACTACTTCACCCCCGGGGAAGGGACCGACGACCGCGGCGGCGCGAGTGGCTTCAAGGTCTGGAAGACGCGTTACGCGACGATCGGCGTCCTGATCTGCTGGGACCAGTGGTACCCGGAAGCGGCGCGCATCACGTCCCTGCTTGGTGCGCAGGTGCTGTTCTATCCCACGGCGATCGGCTGGCATCCGTCCGAGAAGGCCGAGTGGGGCCAGACGCAGGTCGATGCCTGGAAGACCATCCAGCGTTCGCACGCGATCGCCAACGGGGTGTACGTGGCGTCACCCAACCGAATCGGGCACGAGTCTGAGCCCGGCACTGACGGCATCACGTTCTTCGGACACTCGTTCATCACCGATCCGTTTGGACGCTACCTCGCAGAGGCTGGAGAAGCCGAAGAGATCCTGATCGCGCAGTGCGATCCTGCGCGCATCGAAACCGTGCGCCGCAACTGGCCCTTCCTCCGCGACCGGAGGGTGGATGCTTACGGTCCCATCCTGAGCCGCTATCTCGGTCAGTGAGAAAAAACGATCTCCGTGTCTCCGCGTCTCCGTGGCTCGTGTGAGTAACCCACAGTATCGAATGCCGGCGGAGTGGGAGCCACACCGCGCGACCTGGATCAGCTGGCCACATCATGAGCCCGACTGGCCCGGAAAGCTGGCGCCGATCCCGTGGGTCTATGCGGAGATCGCGCGCGCCATCGCCGGGCACGACGCGCTCGAGATTCTCTGTCGTTCCGAGGACGTGCTCGACTCCGCACGTGCCGCGATCGAGGCGCACGGCGTCCCGCGCGACCGCATCCGCTTTCATGTTGTGCCGACCGATCGCGTGTGGCTGCGCGATTCCGCTCCGACCGGCGTGCTCGAGCCATCAGGCGCCGTGGTCTGGCTCGACTGGGGGTTCAACGCCTGGGCCAAGTACGACAACTGGTCGCAAGACGCCGGCGTGGGCGCCGCGATGGCGGCGATCACGAACCTCCATCGCGAGGAGCCCGCGCGCGCCGACACCGGCGACCGGATCGTGCTCGAGGGCGGCGGCATCGAGGTCAATGGCCGCGGGCTGATCCTCGTCACCGAGGAGTGGCTGCTGACCGAGGTGCAGGTGCGGAATCCGGGGCTGACCCGCGACGACTACGAGCGGATCTTCGCGACCTGGCTGGGGTGTCCGCACACGATCTGGCTCGGTGAGGGATGCGTGGGCGACGACACACACGGCCACATCGATGACGTCGCGCGCTTCGTGAGCCGCGACACGATCGTCCTGGCGGTGGAACGCGATCCGACCGACGACAACCACGCCCGATCCATGGACAACCTGCGGCGGCTGGAGCAGGCGTCACGAGCGCCCGGCGTCGGTGCGCTCCGGGTCGTCACGCTCCCCTTTCCACGCCCCATCGTGATGAACGGCGAACGGCTGCCGGCCAGCTACGCGAACTTCTATATCGCCGACGGCGTGGTGCTGGTGCCGACGTTCAACGATCCCAACGATCGGATCGCCCTCAACACCCTCGCCGACCTCATGCCCTCACACCGCATCGTCGGCATCCACGCCGTCGATCTCGTCTGGGGACTGGGGACGCTGCACTGCCTGACGCAACAAGAACCGCTTGGTGGTTAGTGGTTCGTGGCTACGGACTGGTTCGTGGTTGGTGGTTCTCGGTTCTTGGTGACTGCGGATCCAAGGCATCGAGCTGCTCAGCGGCAACGATTCCAAGAACCACGAACCAAGAACCACGAACCAAACCAGTCCGTCACCGCGAGCCAACGGCGAGCGAAATAGACATCGCGGCGCCGGGCATGTCGACGCCGGCGATTTCCTGATAGTTCGCATCGAGCAGGTTCGTGCCTGCGACGAACAGGTCGAACTGCCTCGACAAACGCCGGCCGACGCGCAGGTCGAAGAGGACGTAGTCGCTCGTGCCGGTCGATCGGGACCGGCGCCGGTATTCGATGCGCGGCGCGGCGCTGAACCGGCCGGGCAGCGGAACGAACGCGGCGGCGGTCAGCGACCGCGGCGCGTAATCGAGCACGTACTTCGAGAGCTGATTCACGGCCGCGGCGTCGAGGTCCAATGCGGTGTAGTCGGCGAGCACGAACGCGCCGCCAGTGAACGTCTTCCGCACGCCCAGCTCCACTCCCCGCGTATCGACATCGCGAATGTTGTAGGTCTGCCAGCGCTCGGCCGTCGTCGCGCGCAGCCAGTCGATCACGTCCTGGTCGGCGCGGCCGAAGAGTGTGGCCTGGAGCACCCATCCACCCGCCACAAAGACGTCAACGCCGCCTTCGCCGGCCCATGCGGTTTCGGGACCCACGTCTTCGCGGGCGAGGTTGGCAGGGTCCGAATAGTACCGCTCGGTAAACGTCGGCACACGAAACGCGCGGCCGGCGGACGCGCGCAGACGGACGCTCGGCGCCGGCCACCACCCGATGCCGAGCGACGGGTTCCATGAGGTACCGAACTCGTTGTAGCGATCGACGCGAAGCGTGCCGTCAAGTTGTGCGCGCGGGCTGATCTCCTGGCGCCACTCGCCGAAGCCGCTGACCCGCGCGGTGGAGTGGTCACCCAGATTGCTCGAGCGAATCCAATCGCCGCCGCTCTCGGCACCCACGGTCAGCGTGCCGATGCTCCCGATGCGGCGCGCACCGCTTGCCGAGGCGAGCACGGCGTGCGTTCGATGCCTGTTGTCCGACAGCGCAGGGTTCAGTTGGTTGAAGAGAAACCTGTCGCCGTGCGTGCGGTACGACGCGCCCGCGCTGACGCTCCATCCGGCGGCCTCTCCAAAACGATGATCGGCGGCCAGCATCGTCTGATTGGTCCACTCCCGCGAGGGCGCGTTGCCGCCGTAGAAGTTGTTCGCGCCAAACCCTTTCCACAGGTGCGAGACCGAGAGGCTGGTATCGGCGCCGATCGAGGTACGCGATCTGACGATGGTGGTCTTGAAGTCGCGGTCGTACATGAAGCCGGACGATCGATCGGCGGACACGGCCAGCGCCTCGCGCACCTGCCCTCGCTCGAAGCCGGCCTCGCCGCGGCCGGCAGCCAGCCCGAAGCTGCCGCCCTGCACCACGAGCGACGGCTCCTCCACCATGCGACGCGTGATCACGTTCACGGTGCCGCCAAAGGCGTCGGCACCGAACAACGAGGAGCCCGGCCCATACAGCACTTCGATCCGCTCCACGGCGTCGAGGGGCACCGGGATGTCACCGTTGTGATGGCCCGACTGGGCATCGTTCAGACGCACGCCGTCTACCAGTACCAGCATCTGCCCGAACGTCGCTCCACGGATGGCGAAGTCGCTCTGCACTCCGAGATTGCCTCGCGCGCGCACATCGACGGACGAGGCGAGGCGCAGCACGTCGGCCACTGTCTGCACCGGCAGCCTGGCGATCTGCTCGCGGGTGATGACCGTCATCAGGCGCGTCACGCTGCCCAAATCGACCGGCCGTGCGGCGGCGGTCACCACAACCGTCTGACGGAAGGCGTCCTGCGCGGACGCCGACGGCGGTGTGACCGAGGCGACGACCACTGCCAGGGCCAACACAACACGATCCAGGAACACTTTCTTCACTCGGATGCCCTCATTTCTCGGTCGCGATCTTACTCGGCCCGACGACGCGCAAAAAAACCGCAATTCTTGGCCCTTCTGGGGCCATAAGCCCCCAGTGTGCTATTGCGGAAAGTCCCTTACAGGCGTAACATCCGCGGCGTCAGAGCCGGTCCGGCAAACACCCTCAGGAGGCACGAATGAAGCGCGCACTTGCCAGGAGCGTAGTGTGTCTGTGTCTGGCCTTGCTGCCAGCCGCCGCGCACGCCCAGGCCTCGTTTACAGGGATTGTGAAAGATACCTCGGGAGCCGTGCTTCCGGGCGTCAACGTCGAAGCCTCGAGCCCGGTGTTGATCGAAAAGACCCGCTCGGCCGTGACCGACGGGGAAGGCCGGTACACCATCTCAAACCTCAGGCCGGGCACGTACCGAGTGGCGTTTACGCTTCCCGGGTTCAAGACGGTCTCCCGTGAAGGGCTGGAGCTGATTGGGTCGATCGTCGTTACCGCGAACGCGGACATGGCGATTGGCACCGTGGAAGAAACGATCACGGTGTCCGGCGCGACTCCGACCGTGGACCTGCAGAGCACGACGCGTCAGGTGTCGATCACGCAGGAAATCGTCTCGTCGCTTCCGAGCTCGCGCAATCCATTCGCGCTCGGCGTGCTGATTGCGGGGGTCAGGCAGGATGTCGGCGCGCGCGATGTCGGCGGCGCGGTGGTCGCGGAAGTGGCGTCGCTCGTCGCCAACGGCGGTCGAACGGGCGACCAGCGCATGATGGTGAACGGCGTGGCGCTCAGCTCCGGCATCGCCGGCGGCTGGGGCGGCGGCGCGGTTCCGAACGCGTCCGGCACCGCGGAGTTTGCCATCGACGTCTCGGGCGTGGATGCGCAAGCCGCGACGGGCGGCGTGCGCGTCAATTTCATTCCACGAGACGGCGGCAACAAGTTCGCCGGCACGATCGCCGGCAGCTTCGCGAAGGACAGCTTCGCCGCCGACAATTACACCGGCACCGACGTGCAGCAGCGCGGGTTGGCGGCGCCGAGCAAGATCAAGGGCAACGGCGAGTTCAACCCCGGCGTCGGCGGCCCGCTCAAGCGCGACAAGGTGTGGTTCTTCCTCTCGGGCAAATATGTCTACGCGGAAAACCTGGTCGCCGGCATGTTCTTCAACGAGAACGCGAACAAGCCGGCTGAGTGGCGGTACGCGCGATCGACCCGGCAGGCGATCCTGCATCAGGACCAGCAGATCTTCCAGGCGCGGTTGACGTATCAGGCGAACCAGAAAAACAAGTTCGGCATGACCTTCGACCAGGAGGCGTACTGCGGCTGCCCGTTCGGCACAACCGCGACCGTTTCACCTGACGGCTCGACCGACCGCCGGTTCCCGACGCAGCGGTTCGTCACCGCCGACTGGACCTCCCCGATCACCAACCGCCTGCTGATCGAGGCGAGCGGCATCCACCGCGTCGAACGGTGGGGAGGAATGCACCTGCAGACCGGCAAGGGCGACAACATCGACGCCATCACACCGGGCATGATCTCGGTGACCGACAACCCGAACCCGGTCACCGGCGGCAGCCTGACCTATCGGTCGGCCGCGGCCTACAACAACTCGTGGAACTGGAACATTCACTATCGCGCGGCGGTGTCGTATATCACCGGCTCGCACAACTTCAAGGTCGGCTTCAACAACGCCTACCTCCACCACGAGAACACGGACTACACCGACCCGAGCGCCCCGTACAGCTACAACTTTGCCAACGGGATCCCGAACCAGATCACCTATCGCGTCACGCCGCGCACCATCCAGGTCAACGTCGATTACGACTTCGGGATATTTGCGCAGGATCGCTGGACGATCGGTCGATGGACGCTGCAAGGCGGAATCCGCTATGACGCGTTCGCCAACAGCTACCCGCCCCAGGCGCTCGCGCCAACGCCTCTCGCTCCCCAGCTCAACGTCCGGTTCGACAGGATCGAAAACCTGAAGTGGAAGGACATCACGCCGAAGATGGGCGCCACTTACGATCTCTTCGGCACCGGCAGGACTGCGCTGAAGGTGACGCTCAACAAGTATCTCGAAGGCATGGGAACAACCGGGGCCGGTGGCGTCCCCAACGTGTCGAACTCCCCGAACCCGATCAGCCGCTTGAATGTCCAGACGACGCGCCCCTGGACCGACAATGGAGCGAATGGGGGAATCGCGAGCGACTTCGCCCCGCAGTGCAACCTGCAGAACTACGCTGCCAACGGCGAGTGCGGTGCACTGGTCAACGCCGCCATCTTCGGCACAATCGTTCCGGGCACGACTTACGATCCCGACTTGATGGAGGGCTGGGGCCGACGGTTCAACAACTGGGAGTTCACCACGAGCGTGCAGCACGAGGTGATCCCTCGCGTGGCGCTCAACGTTCAGTACGCGCGGCGCTGGTACGGGAACTTCCGGGTCATCGACGACCGCGCCATCACGGCGGCGGACTTCGACCGCTTCACGATGACGGTACCCACCGATAGTCGTCTTCCAAACAGCGGAGGCATTCTGACGGGGTACGACCTGAAGCCCACAGTGTCGCCCACGCAGCAGCTGTTCGTCACTCGCGCGCAGAACTTCGGCGACATGACGGAGAAGTTCGACGCGATCAACGTCTCGGTGCAGGCCAGGCTTCAGAATGGCCTCCTCGTCCAGGGCGGCTTCGGCCCGGGTCGCCAGGTCACCGACGACTGTGACATCGTGGATGACGTGCCCGAATTGTTGCAGGCCGCCTTTCTTGTCCCAAGCCGAAGCGGAGTCACCACGTCGAGATCGCTCGAGCGCTGCCATGAGAACAACGGGTGGCGGACGGGCGTCTCGGGCCTGGCCACGTACACGATCCCGAAGGTTGATGTGCTGGTCAGCGGCACGTTCCAGAATCAGCCCGGAGCTCAATTGGCCGCGAACGCCGTCAACTTCTCTTCCGCGAACACGACGCTGGGGCGCGCGTTCACGGGCGCGCCGGCAGGCCGGGGCTTCAATCTCGTCACGGCCGGCGAGGTGTACATCGAACGCTTGAACCAGATCGACTTCCGCGTGGCGAAGCTGTTCCGGGTCGGCACCTCGCGCACGAGCATCAATTTCGACTTCTACAACGTCATGAACTCCAACACGGTGCTCACGGAGAACGCCACCTTCGGCGCCGCATGGAGGACCCCGCAGTCGATCCTGCTGCCGCGCCTCTTCAAGCTGAGCGCGCAGTTCGATTTTTGATCGTAGAGGCGGGCCTTGAGACCCGCCTCTACAACAGAAAGAACAAAGGCCCGCTCCTGGGAAACCAGGGGCGGGCCTTCGTATTTTCTGGAGCACAAGCCGGCCCAGAAGGACCGGCCCGACACGGCGAGCACTCTACGCGCCGAGCGCCGCGACTTCTCGACTGACCTGCACGCGTCGCGGCTGCGGGTACGAGTGCCACACACACTCGAGGAATTGATGAACGAGGGGTGAGGCTTCGCCCTTGCGATTGGCGACGCAGACCTCAATGGTCGCGCCCGGATCGCCGACCGGTAGCACCGCCACCCCGCTCGCCGGCTGCGGGCTCGTCAGCGGCACGCCAAGGCACAGGTACACACCCTTACCAGAGGCCACGAGCATCAGCCCGGCATGGTTGTACGGGCCGGCTCCTGGTGTCGGCGTCATCGTCGGCGCAACGCCCAGGCGGGCATAGAGATCGAGGACCTTGTCGTAGAGCGCCGGTCCCATGTTTCGATCCCAGAGCAGCAGCGGCACGTCCGCCAGATCGCGAATCCGCACCTCCTTGGCACCGGCCAGGGGGCTGGCGTCGCTCATGACCGCCTGAATCCGCTCGTGAAAGATCGGCGCAACATCCAGGATGCTCGCGTCAAAGGGCGGGCGTGTGAACACCACATCGAGCGTCGAGTGCTTCAGATGCTCCTGGCAGTCGTCCGAGCAGTACACGTCCCGTACTTCGAAGCTCACATCGGGGCGCACCTTCCCGAAGTCGATGCGGAGCTTGTTGACGACGTCCCAGAGGCCCCAGCCGAGGCCGATCCGGATGCGGGCGGACTCACCGGTCGCCGCCCGGCGGGCGGAGTCGGTGAATTCGGCCGCCGCCGCATCGAGGGCCCGCGCCTTCTCGAGGAGCCGGCGCCCTTCATCGGTCAGCGTCACACCCTGACGGTGACGCAGGAACAGGGTGATCCCGAGCTCGTGCTCGAGTTGGTGGATGTGCCGGCTCAGAGGAGGTTGAGAGATATGGAGTCGCTCGGCGGCCCTGGTCACGCTCAGGGCGTCGGCGACGGCAATGAACGCCTTTATGTGCCGAAAGTCCATGAGCCGGGGATTCTATACCAGATCCGTATACCTCGGCATTGAAAGATGTATTGGACAGTGGCCCTGTGGTCGAGCGACGGTAACGCGGTCAGAGCGACGGTAATGCGATCAGATTAGGTCGCGGCGGGTCTAAGGAGGGCTGTACATGCGTGGATTGAAGTCGGTTCTGCTGGCACTTGCAATGGTAGTGGGGGTGCCGCTCGCGGCCTTCGCTCAAGCCTCACTGGCCGGTCAGGTCAAGGACACATCCGGGGCCGTATTGCCAGGCGTCACAGTTGAAGCCTCGAGCCCGGTCCTGATCGAAAAGACCCGCACGGCGATCACCGACGGCTCTGGCCGCTACTCCATTCTCGACCTTCGGCCCGGCACCTATCGAGTGAGCTTCACGCTGCCCGGCTTCAAGACCATCGTCCGTGAGGGTGTGGAGCTGAGCGGAACGCTCGTGGTCAACATCAACGCAGACATGACGATCGGCGGCGTGCAGGAGACCATCACTGTCTCCGGAGAGACGCCGGTCGTGAACCTGCAGTCCACTACTCGACAGGCGGTGATGGACCAGGAGGTCGTCTCGGCGATTCCAAGCTCTCGAACACCCTTTACCGTCGGCGTGCTGATCCCCGGCGTTCGCAAAGGGGCCTTCACCGGTCAGGATGTCGGCGGCTCAGTCGTCCAGGAAGTGGCGTCGCTCGAAGCCAACGGCGGTCGCACGTCGGATCAGCGCATGATGGTCAACGGCGTCGCGCTGAGCTCGGGGATCGCCGGCGGATGGGGCGGCGGCGCGGTGCCGAACGCCACCGGCACGGCGGAGTTCGCCATCGACGTCTCGGGTGTGGATGCGCAAGCCGCGACGGGCGGCGTGCGGATCAACTTCATCCCGCGAGACGGCGGCAATCGCTTCAGCGGCACAGTCGCCGCCAACTTCGCGAACCAGGACTTCGCCAGCGATAACTTCACTGGCAGCGACGTGCAACAGCGCGGGTTGGCGGTTCCCGGCACCATCAAAGCGAACGGGGACTTCAATCCTGGCTTTGGCGGACCGATCAAGCAAGACAAGGTGTGGTTCTTCCTCTCGGGCCGCTCGCTCTTCGCGGACAACTACGTGGCGAGCACATTCTTCAACGCGAACGCGAACAACTTGAATCGCTTCGACTACGTGCGTTCGCCGAACCAGGCGATCCTCCATCAGGAGCAGACGATTTACCAAGCCCGGCTCACCTGGCAGGTCAGTCCCAAGCACAAAGTGGGCATGACGTTCGACCAGGAGAAGTTCTGCGCCTGCACGACTGGCATCGGCCCGGGTCCTGGCGGAACCGTCACCTCGCCCGAGGCCGGCAACGACCGGCGTTTCCCCCTGCAGCGTTTCGTCACCGTGGACTGGAACACGCCGGTCAGCAACCGGTTGCTCGTCGAAGCCAGCGGTATCCACCGCGTCGAGCGATGGGGCGGCATGGAACCACAGGTGGGCAAGCTGGGCAACATCGACCACCTGGAGCCGGGAATGATCTCGGTGACCGATAGTCTCAATCCGGTCACGGGCACGCCGCTGACGTATCGTGCGGCGACGACCTACAACAACTCCTGGAACTGGAACATCCACTACCGGGCAGCGGTGTCCTACATCACCGGATCGAACACCTTCAAGGTGGGCTTCAACAACGCGTTCCTGCATCACGACAACACCACCTACAGCGCGCCGGCGGCGCCCATCAGCTACAACTTCAACGGCATGGTGCCGGCCGCCATCCAGTACCGAATCGTGCCGCGAACGGTCAAAGTGGACGTCAATCGCGACTTGGGCCTCTTCGTGCAGGACAAATGGACGACGGGACGCTGGACGCTGTCGGGCGCCGTGCGCTTCGACTCCTTCAAGAACAGCTTCCCCGAGCAGACAATCGCCGGCACCTACTTCGGGCGAACCTTGAACGTGCATTACGACAAGATCGACAACCTCAGTTGGAACGACGTCACGCCCAGACTTGGTTTGACCTACGACGTGTTCGGCAACGGAAAAACAGCGCTCAAGGTGACACTGAACAAGTATCTTGAGGGTCTGGGAACGACGGGGGCCTTTTTCGTGGCGCAGGTGTCGGATGCTCCGAATCCGATCAATCGGCTGCTGAACAGTACACAGCGCGTTTGGAGCGACGCCAATTCGAACTTCGTGCCAGATTGCGACCTGAACAACTTCGCCGCCAACGGCGAGTGCCTGGCCCTCGACAATGGCGCGATTTTCGGCACCGTCACGCCGGGTACCAGCTACGACCCCGACCTTCTGACGGGATGGGGAAAGCGGTCCTTCAACTGGGAGTTCACGACCAGCGTCCAGCAGGAGATCATTCCTCGCATGTCGGTCGAAGTGCAGTACGCCCGGCGGTGGTACGGCAACATTCGCGTCACCGATGATCTCTCCGCCAGCCCTTCGGACTACACCGCGTTTCCATTTACCGCGCCCGCTGATTCACGACTGCCCAACGGCGGCGGGTACGCGCTGACCGGGATGAGCCTGAGTCCAACCGTCGCGGCGAATAGCTACTTCGTCACGTTGTCGAACAACTACGGCAAACAGACCGAGCACTTCGACGGCCTGAACGTCACCGTCAACGCCCGGCTGCAGAACGGGTTGCTCCTGCAGGGCGGTCTCGGCACTGGACGACAGGTCCTCAACGACTGCGAAGTCGTGGACGACCTGCCGGAAATGCTCCACACGTTCTTTGGAGACCCGACGCGCGCGTTCTTCTTCGCGGCAAGACCCCGCGAGTTCTGCGAACAGAACCGTGGGTTCCGCACGTCAGTCCAGGGCCTGGCTGCCTATACGATTCCGAAGATCGACCTGCAGATCAGTGGGACGCTCCAGAATCTGCCAGGGGCACTCGTAGAGTCCAACGCGAACTACGGCGTGATTCCTGGCGTCGCTGGTTTCGGCCCGTTCATTCCGTTCAAGGCGTTCAACATCGTCGCGCCTGGTGAGCTCTTCGTCGAACGGTTGAACCAGCTGGATTTCCGTGTGTCGAAGATCCTCAGGTTTGGCGGAACACGCACGAACATCAACTTCGACTTCTACAACGTGTTGAACGCCAACTCGGTCATCGGCGAGAACTTCGCCTACGGCCCGACGTGGCGGCAACCGACATCGATCCTGATACCGCGACTGTTCAAGATCGGCGCGCAGTTCGACTTCTGAAACACGAAGGGCACGAAGATCGCGAAGACCACGAAGACGACGTAACAACGCAGGCCGGGTCGTGTTCTTCAAGATCCGGCGTTTTCACGCGCAGGCCGGGTCTTGCCTTCAAGACTCGGCCTGCTCACCCTTCCCGCCGTGACGCGCTCATCGAAATAGAAGACTGTTTTGCGGCCCCTTCGTGAGTTGTTGACAGGGTGGTAGACGGCGCGCAGAATCACCTCACTCGGACGACGTCAGCTTGCGGCGGGCGGGGGCTCGTCTATCGGCGCTGCCACTCTTGTGCGTGCAGGAGGTATGTATGAGTCGACTAGTGAGAGTGCTCGTGGTGCTTACCGTGGCGGGGCTGGCACCGCCGGCCAGTGCGTTCGCGCAGGCGTCCATTGCCGGACTCGTCAAAGACACGTCCGGGGCCGTACTGCCAGGTGTCACGGTTGAGGCCGCCAGCCCGGTCTTGATCGAAAAAGTCCGCTCGGCCATCACCGACGGCGCGGGCCGGTACTCTGTTCTCGACCTCCGGCCGGGCACCTATCGGGTGACGTTTACGCTGCCAGGATTCAGGACCATCATCCGCGAGGGTGTCGAGCTGAGTGGAACGGCTGTGGTCGCCATCAACGCAGATATGACGGTCGGGGGGGTGCAGGAAACGATCACCGTCTCGGGTCAGACGCCGGCAGTGGACC
Source organism: Vicinamibacterales bacterium (assembly GCA_035293405.1). Taxonomy (GTDB): domain Bacteria; phylum Acidobacteriota; class Vicinamibacteria; order Vicinamibacterales; family UBA2999; genus Gp6-AA40. Next base: position 119,527 of record DATDOE010000033.1, read on the forward strand.
TGCAAAGCACAACCCGGCAGACGTCGATGAACGCGGAGATCGTGACGGCCATTCCGACGTCCCGAAACGGATTCGCGGTCGGTGTGTTGATCCCGGGCGTCACGCTGGGCACCGGGGGTAATGCGAACCAGGACGTCGGCGGCTCGCTGGGTCCCTCGACGTTTTCACTGGTGACGCACGGCGGGCGTCTCGAGGACCAGCGAATGTCGGTCAACGGCGTGGCCCTCAGCACGATGATTGGCGGCGGCTGGGGCGGCGGCTCGGTCCCGAACGCGACCGGCACACAGGAATTCGCGATTGACACGGCGGCCGTGGACGCCACGTTTGCGACCGGCGGCGTGCGGATCAACTTCATCCCCAAAGACGGCGGCAATACCCACAGCGGTTCAGTCTTCGCCTCGTTGGCGAGAGAGAGCTTTGCCAGCACCAACCTCAATGCGGATCTCGTGGCGCGCGGGTTGAACTCAGTCGGAAATGTGAAAGTCAACGGCGACTTCAATCCCGGGTTCGGTGGGCCGATCTCGCGTGACAAGCTGTGGTTCTATCTCTCGGGGCGCTACCAGGTCGCCGACCTGTACGAGCCGGGGTTCTACAACAAGAACGAGAACGACCCCACCAAGTGGACGTATGAGGCAGACCCGAGCCGACGAATCATTGCGCCGCGGCGTTTCCAGGTCTACATGGGGCGCTTCACCTGGCAGGCAAGCCTGAAGAACAAGATCGGGTTCACGTTCGAGCAGGAGCGCCTGTGCTTCTGCCCGGACGATGTTGGACCCGAGGCCGCCCCTGACCCCACGACGTCCCCGGAAGCGGGGAACGACCGGCGGTTCCCCCTGCAGCGCTTCGTGCAGGTGGATTGGAACACACCGGTGAGCAATCGGCTCCTGGTCGAGGCGAGCGTCATTCACCGCGTGGAGCGGTGGGGTGACATGGCCATCCAGACCGGGAACGACGGCGGGCTCACCAGCATCGACCCTCGGATGATCTCGGTGCTCGACACGTCGACGAACTTCATGTACCGCCTGAACAATGAATTCAACGACTCCTGGAACAAGAACCTTCACTACCGGGCCGCGGTGTCCTATATCACCGGCTCCCACGTCTTCAAGGTCGGCTTCAACAACGCGTGGGGTTATCACGACAACAAGGTCTACTCCGCTGAGAGCATTATCCCGGGCTACGGGCCCGCGCAGGGCGTCCAGTACACCTTCAATGGCGTCACACCCAGCGCGCTGGCCCTGAGAAGCCATCCTCGGACCTCGAAAGTTGAAGTGGACAACGACCTGGGCCTCTTCGTGCAAGATAAGTGGACCACCGGGCGCTGGACGCTGGCGGGAGGGCTCCGGTACGACCTCTATCAGAACAGCTTCCCGGAGCAGTCGTTCGGTGGCACGACGTTCCCCAGGATCTCGAATCTGTCCTGGAACGACCTCACGCCGAAGCTGGGGGCGACCTACGACGTCATGGGCAACGGTCGCACGGCCCTGAAGGTGACGCTCAACAAGTACCTGATCGGCCTGGGCACCCTCGGCCTGTTCGACAACGCCATCACCTCGGGGCCAAGTCCAATCAACCGGCTGCGCACGAACACGACCCGCACGTGGAACGACGCGGACGGCGACTATGTGCCCGACTGTGCCATCTTCGCGGTCGCCGCCAATGGCGAATGCGGCCCGTTGGCGGATCCCTTCTTCAACACGCTCCAGGGTGCCAACGATTACGACCCGGATCTGCTGACGGGATGGAACAAGCGGAACTACAACTGGGAGTTCTCGGTAGGCGTCCAGCAGGAGCTCGCTCCGCGGGTCGGGATCGACGTCTCCTACTTCCGGCGGTGGTACGGCAACTTCCCAGTGTGGGACGACCGCTCGGCGGGCGTGGCGGACTACGATCTGGCCCACGTGACGGTGCCGACAGATCCGCGCCTGCCCAACGGCGGGGGCTACACGGTGTCGGTCTACGACCTCAAGAGCAATCGCCCCCTCTCGAACATCAACTACCTCGCACCCGATGGTCTGAAGACCGAAACGTGGCAGGGGTTGGACGTCTCCACCAACATCCGGATGTCGAACGGGCTCGTCGTCCAGGGAGGGCTGAGCGGCGGGTACCGCGTCCGGGATGACTGCGCGCTCGCGGCGACCAATCCGGAAATCCTGCACGAGTTCATCTGGACTGGCCCGACGCGTGGGTTCTTCTTCGCGGCGCGGCCGCTCGAGCTGTGTCACCGGGCAGACCCCTGGCAGACACAGCTCAAGGGGCTCGTCTCCTACATCATCCCGAAGGCCGACGTGCAGATCAGCGCGACGTTCCAGAGCCTGCCCGGTCCGATCATCGAAGCCAACTACAACGCCTTCTCGTCGGGCGACCTCGGCCGGCCGTGGTCCATCGGGCCCTTCCGGACCATCCAGATCATCCCGAATGGGGATGTCACCGGAGATCGGCTGAACCAGGTCGATTTCCGGGCGTCGAAGATCTTCCGCGCGGGCAGGACACGCACGCTCGTGAACTTCGACTTCTACAATCTGCTCAACGCGAACCCCGTGATCGCCGAGAACGCGGCCTACGGGGCGTGGCGCCCGGGCGTGGGACGAGCGCCACTCGGCGTCCTCCAGGCGCGTTTCTTCAAGATCGGCGCGCAGTTCGACTTCTAGTACGCGGTAGGCGGTAGGCGGTAGACAGTTCAGGGGCGGGGTCCTTCGGGAGCCCGCCCCTTTTGCTTTTCCGGCCTGCCTACCGCCTACCGCCTACCGCCTACCGCCTACCGCCTACCGCCTACCGCCTACCGCCTACCGCCTACCGCCTACCATCTGATGGACTTCTCCT